>JAFQCM010000071.1 GCA_017399445.1 Lachnospiraceae bacterium
CTGTTCACTCGCAAGCTTGACACTTGCTGTCAAGCTATGCGCCAAGAAGTGGTGTTGGCAAAATTTCAGCCCCATGCATCGCAGATGCATTTTAAATGGGCTGAAATTCGTTACTGTTTACAGTTTACTGTGAACAGTAACCGACTTTGCCAATGGCGTGGGCTGAACTGTTACAATATGGATTATATTTTAGAATTACTTAATTTGACAAGAGTTGGAAGGAAACGTATAATTTGGATTATACGTGTGAAAATAAGTAGATGAAAACAAGAAGGAGGAAAAGAGGCTTGGATGTTTTAATTGACTATATAGGTATGGCATTAGGTTGGATCTCCGACAATATTGTATACATTAATATGCTATTGGCAATTGTGATTATCTTTTTTGAAAGAAGAGAGCCAAGTACCGTATGGGCATGGCTTCTGGTTCTTTATTTTGTTCCGGTACTAGGATTTATTATTTATCTTGTATTAGGTCAGAATATGCATAAGAACCGAATGTTTCGGATAAAAGAAATAGAAGATGAGTTGAATTCCCAAATAAAAAATCAGACTGCCGAATTAAGATATGATATAGAAATGTCGGAAAATGAGGCAGACAAAAGTTATAAAGAGTTAATATATTATAATTTGGAAACTTCCGGAGTAGTATACACTGAAGATAATGATGTAACCATTTACACAGATGGCCATGAAAAATTTGATGCATTAATCCAGGAAATGGAAAATGCAAAGAAATACATTCATATGCAGTACTACATTATACGAGATGATGAATTATTTGATCGTATAAAAGAAGTACTGATTCGAAAAGCCGCCCAGGGCGTGGAAGTAAGAATCCTTTATGATGGTATGGGATGTCTTGAAATAGGAAAAAAACAGTGGAAAATGCTTCGTTCTAATGAAATTGAAACCGCAGAATTTTTTCCGGCAACATTAAAAAAAGCTCATTTGCGTATTAATTACCGTAACCATAGAAAAATTGTGGTAATTGATGGAGAAGTGGGATTTGTAGGAGGATTTAATGTAGGAAGGGAATATTTGGGACTGGATAAAAAATTTGGATATTGGCGTGACACTCATATGAAAATTACCGGGAGCGCAGTTATGGGATTGCAAATAAGATTTTTACTGGACTGGAATTTTGCAGCTGGAAAAAATCTGTTTTTGGAAGAAAGGTATTTTCAACAGCAACAGCAAAAGACTGGAGATACTGGAATCCAGATTATATCCAGTGGACCAGATTCGAAATGGCAAAGTACACGAGATAATTATGTATATCTTATCAGCCATGCAACAGACCATATTTATATTCAGACACCATATTTTATTCCGGATGAAACCATGTTAAATACATTAAAGATGGCAGCTTCCTCAGGGGTGGATGTAAGAATTATGATACCATGTAAACCGGATCATCCATTTGTATATTGGGCTACGTATTCTTATATAGGTGAGATGCTTAAGGCGGGAGCCACTTGCTATACTTATGATAATGGATTTTTGCATACAAAAGGTATGTGTGTGGATGGCAAAGTATGTAGTTATGGAACGGCTAATTTCGATATTCGAAGTTTTAAATTAAACTTTGAAGTCAATGCAGTAATTTATAACGAAAGAGTTACCAGACAATTTGAGAAAATTTTCTTAAAAGATATTGAAAAATCCACAAAAATAGCATCTCATAAATATGCAAACCGCTCTCTTGTAATCAGAGTGAAAGAACAGTTTTCCAGATTGTTGTCACCAATATTATAGGAAAGAAATAGTACTTTTCTTTTTAAAGGCAGTATGCTATACTAGGACATGTCGTGTGAAATTTAACAGAGAAATAGAGAGGAAATTAGTAAAATGAAGAAGAAAATCGTTGTGGCTTTACTTGCATGTGCCATGATTTCATTAACAGCATGTAACAGCGATAAAGCAGAAACAGAAGAAACTACAACAACAGAAGAAAGCACTACAACAGCGGAAACGCCAGACAGCTCTAGTGTAGATGATTCTTTCTATACATCTGATCTTGATTTATCAGTAGACGGAGAACCTACCATTGAAAATCCATTAATTGAAACAGATGGTGTTGCTGTTGGTGATTATAAAAATATAGTGATTGATAAAGTAGAAGTAACAGAAGTAACAGATGAAGATGTTCAGTCAGAATTTGATTCTTATATGGCTGTATATAATGAAGAAGTAGAAGTAACTGACAGAGATGCTTTACAAGAGGGAGATATTGCAGACATTGATTTTGTTGGAAAGATTGATGGAGAAGCATTTGAAGGCGGAAGTAGCGAAGGTTATAGATTAGAACTTGGTTCCGGAAGCTTTATTGAAGGTTTTGAAGAAGGTTTAGTAGGTGTGAAAAAGGGAGAAAAGAAAGATTTAAATCTTACATTCCCGGCTGACTACTACAATACAGAATATGCAGGAAAAGCTGTTGTATTTGAAGTAACTGTAAATGGAATTTATCAGACAGTAGAACCGGAAGTTACCGATGAATTTGTAGCAGAAAAGACAGATTTTGACAGTATTCAGGCTTATAAGGATGATATAAGAAGTTCTATGGAAGAATCTAATGAAAGTACAGCAAAGAATACCAGAAGAACAAATATCTGGACAGAAATTATTTCTAAAGCAGCAGTAAAGAAGTATGATGAAGAAGAAGTAAAGAAATATATTTTAGATTATAAGAAATATATGGAAAATATGATTTATTCCAGTTATAACATGACATTTGATGCATATTTGAGTACTAGTGGTATGGAACCGGCTGATTTTAAAGAAACTGCAGTAACAAATGCAGTAGCAGCTGCAAAGGAACAGATGGTCATAGATGCCATTGCTACAGAAGAGGGTCTTGAAGTTACAGAGGAAGACTATCAGGAATATTTAAAAGAGTATATAGCAGGTGTTGGTGTTACTTCAGAAGATGAACTGTGGAGCAAGTTTGAAGAACAGGGATCTAAGAAAGAAGACATCATTGAGTCCATGAAAGATGCTATAAGAGCAGAAAAAGTAATGGAATTTGTAGAAAAGACTGTAGTAGAAAAATAGAAATTATAATAAAAAGTGGTCAGATATCGGTGAGGATATCTGGCCACTTTCCATGTGTGCCGCGCATGGCACTAATCTAAAGGAATAAATCTTTTATGGAATTTATCTGCACCACATACATGGCGCTGTCCATCCCCTTCGGTAATAATGTAATCCCCATCCCGAAGAAAAACCATTCCCCTACGGTTACTAATAAAAGGACATACAATGGTGCCATCTTCACGTTTCACCTGAATTAAACCATCTGTTGCAATATAGCCATTTGTTAATACTTTGGTGTAAAGCTGAAATCCATCTTCTAATCCTTTCCCCAATTCGTACTGTACTGCCTCCACTTCGAGAGAATGTCTGAGGTATTTCATAACGCTCACTCCTTTCTGTTCTCCAATCCCCATTAATAAACTTAATTTAAAACCGATTGTTACTTCAATTATATTATAATACAGAATGGAAGAAATTACAATTAATTGAACTTACAATCGTAAGTATTTGGTGGAGAGGAAATCAGAACTTACCACATCAATATAGCAGTAAAAATCAATAATAAAACTGCAAAGAAAATAGAAGAAAGAGAAAAAGCTTCACAAAGAAAAGCACCTGCTACTGCTCCTAAAATAAAAAATCCTATAATAGTGAAATAGCGAAGGCTGTTAACAAGTGAAATTTTTTCTTTATTTTTGGTATAGGCATAGAAATGCCAGGTAGCACTTCTTAAATTCCCAGTGCACATAGTGGTAGCATAAGGACTACCATGAAGTTTCCGGAAAGCTTCTACCTGAAGAGAACAAACAAAGGAAATGATAGAATTGACAATCAAATCCCAAGAAGAAGGCATGAATGCGGTGACAGTCAGCATAATACATTCTATCAAAAGAATCACCTGACGCCAGTGAATGTTTTCTTTTTCTTTGAAACGGTCTTTGATAATCTCTGCAATTAATACTCCAAGAAAGAAAAAAAAGATAGGCAGTAGATAGCAAAACATACCTGTTACGTTTTTTTCTAAAAGATTAATTCCAAATAACACCATATTTCCAGTTTGGGCATTAGCAAACACTTTCCCGCGCAACAGATAAGTGTAAGCATCTAAAAAGCCTCCGGCACAGGATAAAAGTGCCCCAACGAAAAGCGTGTCAGACATTTGTTGTTGTTTCAGTTTTTTCACAATCAGCACCCTTTCAAAAGTAAAGTATGATATATTCTCAAAACATTATAACGGAAATTATAAAAAAGACAAGTTTTATTTCTAACTGAACGCCCCTCTTGTGAAAATCCAGCAATTATGCTACCATAAACATAATTATAATTTCAGCAATATAAGTAAAAATGAAAGTGGTGTTGAGAATAGAAAAGAAGTATATCATGTTTCATAAACCCTCCGGCTGTATTACCGCAAAAAGTGATGAAACCCATAAAACAGTCATGGAGTACTTTTCAAAAGAATTGCAGGAAGAACTTCATCCAGTAGGCAGATTGGACAAAGATACAGAAGGATTATTGCTGTTTACCAATGATGGGAAATGGAATCAGGATTTGATGCATCCGGAAAATCATGTGGAAAAAAGATATTTTTTCTGGGTGTTAGGTGAATTAAATGAAGAAAAAAGGAAACAGTTAGAACAGGGAGTATTTTTAGTTGGAGCAAAGGAAAAGACCATGCCAGCTCAATTAAAAATTGGAGAAAAAGCAGAGTTGCAGGAAATTGAGCATTTGTTTTGCGGAAAAAAGTGCAGTAATGTGGTGAAAAATCCAAGAAATCATGTGGTAATGTCAGGATATCTTACGATTAAAGAAGGAAAAAAGCACCAGGTAAAACGAATGTTAAAGGCAGTGGGCTGTTATGTGGTGTACTTAAAGCGAGTCAGCATTGGAAAACTAATGTTGGACGAATCTTTGCAGCCAGGCGAGTATAGAGAATTACAGCCAGAAGAGTTGAAGCGATTAAAATAGAATTAAAAAGAAATTTAGAGGGAATTAGAAAGGACAGGCAATCAAGATGTTAAGCATTCGAGAACTTTTTAAAGAGAAAAATAATTATATTGACCAGAAAGTTACCCTTTGTGGATGGGTGAAAAGTATTCGATCCTCCAAGAATTTTGGATTTATTATGATAAGTGATGGAACTTATTTTGAACCATTGCAAATTGTTTATGATGAAAAGCTGAATAATTTTGATAAAATCAGTAAATTGAATGTAGGGGCAGCCTTGATTGTAACAGGAACATTGGTAGAAACACCACAGGCAAAGCAGCCTTTTGAAATTCAGGCAGTGGAAATCCAGATAGAGGGAGAGTCTACACCAGACTATCCATTGCAGAAGAAAAAACATTCTTTTGAATATTTAAGAACCATTTCTCATTTAAGACCAAGAACCAACACTTTTCAGGCAGTATTTCGAGTGCGTTCCTTGTGTGCTTATGCCATTCATAAGTTTTTTCAAGAAAGAGATTTTGTTTATGTGCATACTCCTATTATTACAGGAAGTGACTGTGAAGGGGCAGGAGAAATGTTTCGGGTTACTACATTAAATCCGGAAGAGGTTCCTTTAAATAGGGAAGGAAAGGTAGACTATTCCAAAGACTTTTTTGGAAAGGAAACAAATCTTACGGTAAGTGGTCAGTTAAATGGTGAAACTTTTGCCTGCGCTTTCCGAAATATTTATACCTTTGGACCAACATTCCGTGCGGAAAATTCCAATACTACACGTCATGCAGCAGAATTCTGGATGATTGAACCAGAAATTGCTTTTGCAGATTTGCAGGATGATATGGAACTGGCAGAAAGTATGATGAAGTATGTAATTTCTTATGTATTGGAACAAGCTCCATTGGAAATGGAATTTTTCCAGAAATATGTGGATAACGGATTGTTAGACCGGCTTCATAGTGTGGTAGATTCTCAGTTTGCAAGAATTACTTATACAGAAGCTGTAGAATTATTGGAAAAACATAATGAGAAATTTGAATATAAGGTAAGCTGGGGCTGTGACTTACAAACCGAACATGAGAGATATTTAACAGAGGAAATCTTCAAATCTCCAGTGTTTGTGACAGATTATCCGAAGGAAATAAAAGCTTTTTATATGAAGTTAAATGAAGATGGAAAAACAGTGGCAGCAGTGGATTGTCTGGTTCCGGGAATTGGTGAAATTATTGGGGGAAGCCAGAGAGAGGATGACTACGAAAAGCTGGTAGCACGAATGGAAGAAGCAGGATTAAAGAAGGAAGATTATGGATTTTATTTGGATTTAAGACGGTATGGAAGTGTGAGACATGCAGGATTTGGTTTGGGATTTGAACGAATGGTAATGTATCTGACTGGAATGGGAAATATCAGAGATGTGATACCATTTCCTCGAACTGTGAATAATTGTGATATATAGAATATGAAGTGGGAAGGAAATTATAAAAAGAGAAGAGGATATATTGCTTAGAAGAGAGCGGTTTCGTATGTGGCGAAACCGCTTTTGATGATATTATAGTATTTTTGACAATATGTCCTTATTGAGTTATAATTGAGCGGAAAATATGCTTGAAAGAAAAGATTTTTAATTGTAAAAATGAGAAAAGATATGAAATAGGGAAAGGTAAGGCATAGGAAACAACAAAAGTTTAACACCTGAAGGGAGAGTTTAAATGAAATCAGAAAATGTGAATTGGAAAAAAGTTTTTAGCAACAGTATGTATAGCGTAAAAATTGGCTTATTAAGTATGGCAATTGCTATGGCTGTGTTTTTGGGATTAGGAAAGGAAGCCAGGGCAGAGTCAGTTGTTCCATTAAATGTGGAACAAACATATAATTTACCTGAAAATCAATATGTAATGTTGGAAATTGTAGCACCAGCAGATGGTGTGCTGAATATTTCAGGATATAGTACCAGTAGTGAGGGAATTGAACTTTCGTTAATTGATGCAGATAATAATACAATTGAATCTAGTCACGAAACTGGAAGTGAAAGATTGTATTTAATTCCATATGGGGTACGAAAAGGAAGTAAGTATTATCTGAAAGTGGAAAGTTGGGTGAACTTGGACAGTACAGGGAAATATATTGTGAATTTTACACCTACTGCCTATTGGGAAAAGGAAAATAATAATAGTTCTGCAAGTTCAACCAATATTTCTCCATCAAAGAAATACACAGGAAATTTAACAAATGATAGTGATGTAGATTATTACAAAGTTAAATTAAATTCTAATGCAAAAGTAAGTTTTACCTTTGGACCGGAAGCTGTGGATGGAAATACTCATCCATGGCAGCTTGATTTGATAAATAGTAAGGGAAAAAGTGTTCGGATATATTATGACAGTGCTACGCAGACATATAAAAATTATTTGAAGAAAGGAACATATTATATTAAAGTTTCAGGCTCATATAGTGCATCTGGAGTTAATTATGTTCTTTCCTATAAAAATAATAACCTTACCATAAGTACCCCAACTATCAGTTCTGCCAAAGCAAAAGGAAAGCATGTAAAAGTATTTTCCTGGTGGAGCAGTAAGGGAACATATGATAATTATGTACTTTTAAATAAGATAAAAGTTAAAATGAAAAGTGATTGTCAGGGATATACGGTGAAAGTTGCTAAAAAATCAAATATGAAAGGGAGTTTATTGTCAAGGGACATAGATGTGTCAAAGAAGACTTCACTTACATTAGATGACCATTTCTCAGTATACAAGAACTACTATATGAAGATGCGCGGTTATGTTACCACACCTTTTGGAGAGCGAATTTATGGAAAATATAGTAAGGTGAAGAAAATTTCACTTTCTTCTGCAGATTATAAGAAGTGCAAATAAGGAAGAAAAATGGAAACTGCAAATTTCAAGATTTATATTTTGGTTAATTGAAAAATTGTAATTTTAAAAAAGATCCGCTATACTAATACTATATATTTTGTATAGCGGATTTTGCATATGGTGAATGGAAGTGGAACAAGGCATGGCAAGAACCATCGGAGTGGGAATACAAAGCTTTGATAAGATAGTAGAGGAAAATTATTTTTATATTGATAAAACCTTTTTTATAAAGGAATGGTGGGAAAGCGGAGATGATGTAACTTTGATTACCCGCCCACGCCGTTTTGGAAAGACATTAAATATGAGTATGGTAGAACAGTTTTTTTCCATAGATTATGCAGAAAGAGCAGAGTTGTTTGAAGGTCTTTCCATATGGGAAGAAGAGAAATACCATAATCTTCAGGGAACCTATCCAGTCATCAGTTTGTCTTTTGCCAGAGTAAAAGAAACAACTTATGCCGCAACCAAAGAAAAAATCTGCGAGATACTAAGAAATCTGTATATAAAATACTCTTTTCTGAAAGAAAGTGACGTATTGACTGATGCCGATCGAATGTTTTTTGAGCGGATGTTAGTCACAGATATACGTGAAAATGATGCCACTTCCGCCTTATATCAGTTATCCAATTATTTATATCGGTACTATGGTAAGAAAGTTATTATTTTGTTAGATGAATATGATACTCCAATGCAGGAAGCGTATGTGCGTGGATTTTGGGAGGAACTGGTTTCTTTTACCAGAAGTCTGTTTAACTCCGCCTTTAAAACCAATCCCTATATGGACAGAGGAATCATGACAGGAATTACAAGAGTCAGCAAAGAATCTATCTTTCCTGATTTGAATAATTTAGAAGTGGTCACCACAACTTCGGAGAAATATGCCACATCTTTTGGTTTCACAGAAGAAGAAGTATTTACAGCATTAGATGAATATGATTTGGGGCAGGAAAGAGAAGGGGTAAAGGCATGGTATGACGGCTTTGTATTTGGAAATCATAAAGATATTTACAATCCATGGTCTATACTTAATTTTTTAGATAAAAGAAATTATGCCACTTATTGGGCGAATACCAGCAACAATAGTCTAGTGGGGAAATTGATCCGGGAAGGAAATAAAGATATCAAAAGTACGTTTGAAGCATTACTTAGGGGTGAAATCATTCGTTGTCCTATTGATGAACAGATTGTATATGACCAGTTGGATGATGATGATACAGCCATCTGGAGTCTTTTGATTGCCAGTGGATATTTAAAGGTATTAACTTATGAAAAACAGACTGCTACTGGCTTCGGAAGAGAAAGAATGTATGATTTATGTCTTACCAATGGTGAAGTGGTGGATATGTTTTATAGTATGGTTCGTGGCTGGTTCCGTCCCGCGAAGAGCAATTACAGTGATTTTGTAAGTGCTTTGCTTTGTGGAGATGTGGAAACAATGAATGTATATATGAATGAGATTACCATGGAAATTTTCAGTTACTTTGACACAGAAAGAAAACCATCTCGTAATCCGGCTGAGCAGTTCTATCATGGTTTCGTTTTGGGAATGATTGTAGAACTTCGTGAAAAATACATGATAACCTCTAATCGTGAAAGTGGCTTTGGAAGATATGATGTTATGTTGGAACCAAGGGAAGCTGACAAAGATGCCATTATTTTGGAATTTAAAGTATACAATTCCAATAAAGAGAAAAATTTGGAAGAAACAGTAGCAGTAGCTTTAAAACAGATTGAAGAAAAACAGTACGAAGCAGTACTGGCGGCAAAAGGGATTCCAAAAGAGCGGATAAGAAAATATGGGTTTGCCTTTGAAGGGAAAAAAGTATTAATTGGATAGCTGCATTATATATGTAATATCAAAGATAGATATATCGACAGATATGTTAGAAGAGTTAGAAGATGTTCCCAAACCAATTGCACTCACATAAAAATCTTGGTATAATAAATAGGTTGTGAATATTGAATTCGGAAACAATAAATAGTTTATTGAAACTCCTGATATTCAAATACTCACAACCTATATTAATATATTCACACATACATAGAGAGGTAGAAGAAATGATAGAAATCAGATGGCATGGCCGAGGGGGACAAGGTGCCAAGACAGCAGCAATGCTTTTGGCAGACGTTGCCTTTTTCACAGGAAAATACGTTCAGGCTTTTCCAGAATACGGTCCTGAACGAATGGGAGCACCGGTAACTGTTTATAACAGAATTGATGACAAAAATATCAGAGTACACTCTAATATTTATCAACCGGATTACTCTATTGTAGTAGATGAAAGTTTATTAGAAGTAGTAGATGTAACAGCAGGATTAAAACAGTCTGGTGCTGTGATTGTAAATACAAGCAAGTCAAAAGAAGAAATTATTCCACATCTTCATGGATATGAAGGGGAATTATATACTATTGATGCAAGAAAAGTTTCTATGGAAACATTAGGAAAATATTTCCCGAATACACCAATGCTTGCAGCGGTTGTAAAAGTAACCAAAGCAGTAGACGAAGAAACTTTCTTAAAAGAAATGGAAGTTTCTTTTAAGAAGAAATTTGCCACAAAACCGGAAGTAATTGAAGGAAATCTTGCAGCACTCCGTATGGCATTAAAGGAGGTACAGTAATATGGCATTAGAAGCAAAGAATATCACAGAAAAAAGCAAATGGCATGAAATTACAGAAGGAAACCAAATTTGGGAACCTGCAACCTCCAAACACTTTAATACAGGAGAATGGGCAAAAGACCAGCCGGTATTTATCGAAGAAAAATGTACCCAGTGTCTTCTTTGTACGCCGGTATGCCCAGACAGTGCAATTCCGGTAAAAGACATGAAACGTTTAGATTTTGACTATGACCACTGCAAAGGATGTGGAATTTGTGTAAAAGCATGTCCATTTTCTGCAATTACAATGGAAGGGGTGAAGTAAGATGGCAAAAAGAGAAAGATTGTCAGGAAACGAAGCGGCAGCAATTGCCTTAAGACAGATTAATCCGGATGTATTCCCAGCATTCCCAATTACACCATCTACTGAAATTCCAGAATATTTTTCTAAATTTGTAGCAGATGGACTTGTGGATACAGAATTTATTCCGGTAGAAAGTGAACATAGTTCCATGAGTGCAGCACTTGGAGCAGAGGCGGCAGGGGCTCGTTCTTTAACTGCCACATCTTCTTGTGGTATGGCATTGATGTGGGAAGAATTGTATGTGGCAGCTTCTGATAGATTACCATTAATGCTTGCGTTGGTAAATCGTGCTTTGTCAGGACCAATTAATATTAACTGTGACCACTCTGACAGTATGGGGGCCAGAGATGCAGGATGGATTCAGCTTTATGCAGAAAGCAATCAGGAAGTGTATGATAACTTTGTTATGGCATACCGAATTGCAGAACACAAAGATGTAAGACTTCCAATTATGGTATGCCAGGATGGATTTATTACTAGCCATGCTGTTCAGAATATGGAATTATTAGAAGATGAAGAAGTAAAGAACTTCGTAGGAGAATACGAACCGGAACATTATCTGTTAAATTCCAAAGAATCCATGGCAGTGGGACCTTATGGGGTATCTAACTACTATATGGAATCTAAGTATGCTCAGGTAGTGGCAATGGAAAATGCTAAAAAAGTAGCAGTAGATGTAATGAATGAATTTTCAAAAATGTCAGGCAGACAGTATGGCTTGTTTGAAGAATACCGTTTAGAAGATGCAGAATATGCTATTGTTCTCATTGGTTCCGCAGCAGGAACAGCAAAGGATGCCATTGACCGTTTCAGAGAAGAAGGAAAGAAAGTTGGATTGTTAAAAATCAGATTTTTCCGTCCTTTCCCAGGAGAAGAAATTGCAAAAGCATTATCTAAAGTAAAAGCAATTGGTTTAATGGATAGAGCAGAAAGCTTTAGTACGCAGGGTGGACCTGTTGGTTCAGAAACTTTAGCAGCATTACATAGAGCAGGAAACACAGCAAAAACCATAGAATATATGTATGGTTTAGGTGGCCGTGATATCAAAGTAGAAGACTTCTGGAAAGTGTTTGATGAACTGGAAGAAGCAACAGAAACAGGTAACAACCCAAGTGGTTATCGCTACATAGGATTACGAGAATAGGAGGCAGACAAATGAGTTACAATTTTAAAGAAACCATGAATAAACCAGAACGTTTAGCTCCGGGACATCGTATGTGCGCAGGCTGTGGCGGTACCATTGCAGTTCGTAATGTACTTCGTGGACTTCATGAAGGAGACAGAGCGGTCATTGGAAATGCTACCGGATGTCTGGAAGTATCTACTTTTATGTATCCATATACCGCATGGGAAGACAGCTATATTCACAATGCTTTTGAAAATGCAGGAGCAACTTTAAGTGGTGTAGAAGCTGCTTACAATGTATTAAAGAAAAAAGGAAAAATTGATGACACGTACAAATTCATTGCCTTTGGTGGTGATGGTGGTACTTATGATATTGGATTCCAGTCCTTATCCGGTGCTATGGAACGTAACCATGATTTAGTCTATGTCTGCTATGATAATGGTGCTTACATGAATACAGGGATTCAGCGTTCTTCTGCTACACCAATGTATGCAGATACTACAACTACACCCGTAGGAAATGTCTCTGTGGGAAAACAGCAGAACCGTAAGGATTTAACTGCCATTATTGCAGAACATTATGTGCCATATGCTGCTCAGACTACATTTGTGCAGAATTTCAAAGATTTGCATATTAAGGCAGAAAAAGCTATTTATACAAAAGGAGCAGCTTTCTTAAATGTGATGTCACCATGTCCAAGAGGATGGAGATATCCAACAGAAGACATTATGGAAATTTGTAAATTGGCAGTAGAAACAAACTATTGGCCATTATTTGAAGTGGTAGAAGGTGAATGGATTTTAAATTATGAGCCAAAGAAGAAACTTCCAATTGAGGATTTCTTAAGAAAACAGGGAAGATTTAAACATTTATTTAAGAAAGAAAACGAACATCTTATTGAAGTGTACCAGAAAGAAGTAGACAGAAGATGGGATGATTTAGTGAAACGTTGTATATAGTAAGGTAAAGATGTTGTATTTGCGGCTTCATAAATAACAAAAGTTTTAATTGAAAAATTTACCAGAATATTAATTTTATCTCTGCTAATACTATTCATATGATAAGTGATGGAAAAGAAAACCTTAGCTAGACTTCTAGATAAGGTGAACTGACCACCTTATCTAAGAAACTATATAATATAGAAGAAACGTATTACGGAGGTAGAAAAATGAATAACAGTACAGGTTCAAACAGAATGGAAGTACCAGAAGCTAAGGCAGCTATGGACAGATTCAAAACAGAAGTTGCTTCTGAACTTGGAGTACCTTTAAAAGAAGGTTACAACGGTGATTTAACATCAGCTCAGGCAGGTTCTATCGGTGGCGAAATGGTTAAGAAAATGATCAGAGCTCAGGAAGAACAGATGATGGGAAAACAGTCATAATTTCATAGGTGACTGAAAAGAGGGATAACCTAAACCGAAAGGGGTGGGTTATCCCTTTTAAATGTGCAAATATAATAGTTCAGCCATGATATGTGATACAAGCGCATTTTATGCGAGCATAATGCACTTGTATCACATATCATGGCTGAACTGTTACTTACAAATATAAATTTTTTGAATATAAATTTTTTGAAAAAATGCTGGTAATTTCACGCCCCCTGTGCTATACTAATGAAATGACTGTAAAAGTGGAAAAATGTATACTAACATACAGAGATATATAGATTTAAGGAGGAAATTAAAAAATGAGTTTACAGGTAGAAAAGCTTGAAAAGAACATGGCAAAATTAACAATTGAAGTTTCAGCAGAAGAGCTGGAAAAAGCAATTGAGAAAGCATATCAGAAAAATAAAAGCAAATTAAGTGTTCCAGGATTCCGTAAAGGAAAAGTGCCACGTAAGATGGTAGAAAAAATGTATGGAGCAGGTGTTTTCTACGAAGATGCTGCAAACGATTTGATTCCGACAGCTTATGAAGATGCTTTAAAAGAAAACGAAGATTTAGATATCGTTTCACAGCCAAGTATCGATGTAGTTCAGCTTGAGGCTGGTAAACCATTTATTTTCACAGCAGAAGTTGCTTTAAAACCAGAAGTAACTTTAGGAGATTATAAAGGAATTGAAGTAGAAAAGACGGATGTAACTGTATCTGACGAAGAAGTAGATGCAGAAATCAACAAAGAAAGAGAAAGCAATGCAAGAACAATTACTATTGAAGACAGACCTGTTGCTGATGGAGATGTTGCAAACATTGATTTCGAAGGATTTGTTGATGGAGAAGCATTTGAAGGTGGAAAAGGAGAAGGATACGATTTAACAATTGGTTCTCATTCTTTCATTGATACATTTGAAGACCAGTTAATCGGAAAGAACATTGGAGACAGCGTAGATGTTAACGTTACTTTCCCAGAAGAATATCATGCACCTGATTTAGCAGGAAAGCCAGCATTATTCAAAGTAACAATTAATTCTATCCAGGCAAAAGAATTACCAGAATTAGATGATGATTTTGCACAGGATGTATCGGAATTCGATACAATGGATGAATACAAAGCAGACGTTAAGGCAAAATTAGAAGAAAAGAAGAAAAAAGATGCTGAAAACGAAAAAGAAGATGCTGTTATTGCTAAAATCGTTGAAAATGCAACAATGGAAATTCCAGATGCTATGATCGATACACAGACAAGACAGATGGTTCAGGATTTTGCACAGAGATTACAGATGCAGGGATTATCCTTTGAACAGTATATGCAGTTCACAGGTACTACAGTAGAACAGTTATTAGATCAGATGAAGCCACAGGCTCAGAGCAGAATCGAAAGCCGTCTTGTATTAGAAGCAGTAGTAGTTGCAGAAAACATCGAAGCTACAGAAGATGAATTCAAAGAAGAAATGGAAAAAATGGCTTCTATGTACCAGATGGAAGTTGATAAATTAATCGAAAACATTGGCGATTATGAAAAGAAAAATATCATGACTGATATTGCAGTAAACAAAGCTGCTAAATTTGTTGTAGAAGCTGCAGTTGAAAAATAAGTCAGGAATAATAGTATAATAAAATGTCAGAAGGTAGGAGGAAATGCAAATGAGTTTAGTACCTTACGTCATTGAACAGACTAGCAGGGGAGAAAGATCCTACGATATCTATTCAAGACTTTTAAAAGACAGAATTATTTTTCTGGGTGAAGAAGTAAACGAAACAACAGCAAGCCTTGTAGTAGCACAGTTGTTGTTCCTTGAATCAGAAGATCCAAATAAGGATATTAATATGTATATTAACAGTCCTGGTGGATCTGTTACAGCAGGTATGGCAATTTATGATACCATGCAGTATATTAAGTGTGACGTTTCCACTATGTGTATTGGTATGGCAGCAAGTATGGGAGCATTTCTTCTTGCAGGAGGCGCAAAGGGAAAACGTATGGCCCTTCCAAATGCGGAGATTATGATTCACCAGCCACTTGGCGGAGCCCAGGGACAGGCAACAGAAATCGAAATTGCTGCAAAACATATTCTCCATACTAAGGAGAAATTAAACAGAATGCTGGCAGAGAACACTGGACAGCCATATGACGTAATTGCGGCAGACACTGAAAGAGATAATTGGAAAACAGCACAAGAAGCATTGGAATACGGTTTGATTGATACGATTGTAACACACCGTTAATGGAAAGGCTGCCTTATTATGAGGCAGCCTTATGTCAGTTTTATAAGATAGTAAGAAAAATATGTAAATTTGTTATAAAGGAGGTATAAAATGGCAGGGAAAAATATGGAGGAACGTATCAGATGTTCTTTTTGTGGAAAACCACAGGAGCAAGTACAAAAAATGATATCAGGACCAAATGGGGTTTATATTTGTGATGAATGTGTAGAGGTATGTTCTGAAATTATTGAAGAAGAATACGAAGCAGAGTATGACGAAGAGGAAGAAATAAATTTATTAAAACCTGTTGAAATCAAAGAGTTATTAGATGATTATGTAATTGGACAGGAAGAAGCAAAGAAAGTACTTTCGGTTGCAGTGTATAACCATTATAAACGTATTTTAGCTCAGAAAGATTTAGATGTAGAATTACAGAAAAGTAATATTTTGATGCTGGGACCAACCGGATCCGGTAAAACCTTTTTGGCACAAACTTTAGCAAGAATTTTAAATGTGCCATTTGCCATTGCAGATGCAACTGCATTAACAGAAGCAGGGTATGTAGGTGAAGACGTTGAAAACATTCTTTTGAAGCTGATTCAGGCAGCAGATTATGATATTGCCAGAGCGGAAAAAGGTATTATATATATTGATGAAATTGATAAAATTACAAGAAAATCTGAAAATGTGTCTATTACAAGAGATGTATCTGGTGAAGGGGTACAGCAGGCACTGTTAAAAATACTGGAAGGGACCACAGCTTCTGTACCACCACAAGGTGGAAGAAAGCATCCTCACCAGGAATTGATTCAGATTAATACAACCAATATTTTGTTTATTTGTGGTGGGGCTTTTGAGGGTCTGGATAAGATTATTGAAACCAGAATGGATAGAAAATCTATTGGTTTTATGGCAGAAATTGCAGATAAAAAAGAAGAAGATCCGGGAGTATTATTTAGAAATGTACTTCCTCAGGACTTAAATAAATATGGTTTGATACCAGAATTTGTAGGACGTCTTCCAGTAGTAGTTTCTTTAGATAAACTGGATGAAGAAGCTATGATGAAAATTCTTACAGAACCAAAAAATGCGCTAGTAAAACAGTATGTGAAAATGTTTGAATTAGATGGGGTTCAAATGTCTATTGATCCGGAAGCATTAAAAGTAATTGCAGAAAAAGCATTAGAACGTAAAACCGGTGCCAGAGGACTTCGTTCCATTATGGAAGGTATTATGATGGATTTAATGTACACAATCCCATCTGATGAAACCATTAAGAGTTGTGTTATTACTAAGGAAGCAGCCGAAGGAAAAGCAGCGCCTATGGTTGTAAGACAAGAAAAAGAAGAAGCAGCGGAAACAAGGTCTAAATTTTCTCAAAAATTCAGAAAGAAGACTGATGCAACCGCGTAGGGGTGAAACAAATGGAAAATGAAGCAATTATTCTGCCGGCAGTTGCCTTAAGAGGTATCACTGTTTTGCCGGATATGATTGTACATTTTGATGTAACAAGGGAAAAATCAATTCAGGCAATTGAAAAGGCCATGCAGGAAGACCAAAAAGTATTCCTGGTGGCCCAGTTAGACAGTGAAGTAGATGAGCCGGATATTGAAGATTTATATAAAGTTGGTGTCACAGCCAACATTAAACAGGTGATAAAGCTTCCAAGTAAAACCGTAAGAATTATGGTGGAAGGATTAAAAAGAGCAAACCTGTTAAGTATCCAGACAGTAGAAGGATGTCTTATGGCATCTGTAATGGAGCTGGAGTCACAAAAAACACATTATGAAGCTCAGGAAGAAGAAGCAATGCTTCGAAACCTGAAAGATTTATTTGCAACTTATGGAAAAGCCCATCCGAAAATTAATAAAGATTTGGTGGCAAGGCTGACAGATACACAGGATATTCAAAAGCTTACTGACCAGATTGTAATTAATATGCCTGTATACTACAATGAAAAACAGCGTCTTTTAGAAGCTGTAGAATTTGAAGACAGATATCAGATTCTTTGCGAACTGATTTTAAATGAAATTGAAATTTTTAAAATCAGACAGGAACTACAGGAAAAAATAAAGGAAAAGGTAGATAAAAACCAGAAAGACTATCTTTTAAGAGAGCAGTTAAAGGTAATCAGAGAAGAATTGGGAGAAGATTCTCAAAGTGAAGCCGCTCATTTTGAAGAAGCAGTATCCAAATTGAAGGCTGATAAATCTGTAAAAGAGAAGATATTAAAAGAAATTGAGCGGTTTAAAAATGCAGGAGTCAATTCTTCAGAAAGTGCAGTAGTACGAGGCTATATTGAAACCCTTTTAGAACTGCCATGGAATAAAGCATCCAAAGATAGTAAGGATATTAAACGTGCTGAAAAGATTTTGGATGAAGAACATTATGGCTTGGAAAAGGTAAAAGAAAGAATTTTAGAATTTCTTGCAGTACGAACATTGACACAAAAGGGAGAAAGTCCGATTATCTGTTTAGTTGGTCCTCCGGGAACAGGAAAAACTTCCATTGCCCGTTCCGTGGCCAAGGCATTAAATAAAGAATATGTACGGATTTCTTTAGGTGGTGTAAGAGATGAGGCAGAAATCAGAGGACACAGACGTACTTATGTAGGTGCCATGCCGGGACGAATTGCCAATGGATTGCGTTCTGCCGGAGTGAAAAATCCTTTGATGCTGCTAGATGAAATTGATAAAGTAAGTAGTGATTACAAAGGTGATACTTCTGCTGCTTTATTGGAAGTATTAGATGCAGAGCAGAATGTAAAATTCAGAGATCATTATGTGGAAATTCCACTGGATTTATCAGAAGTATTGTTTATTGCTACAGCAAACTCTGTACAGACCATTCCAAGACCGTTGTTAGATCGAATGGAATTAATTGAAGTAAGCAGTTATACAGAAAATGAAAAACTGCATATTGCAAAAGAACATTTACTTCCAAAGCAGATTAGCAAAAATGGGTTAAGTAAAAACAAAATTTCTGTTAGTGATAAAGCATTAGAAGAAATCATTCGTGGCTATACCAAAGAAGCCGGAGTTCGTAACTTAGAACGAAAGTTAGGCGAGGTATGCAGAAAAGCAGCCAGAGAATATATAGAAAAAGAGAAAAAAGTAATTAAGGTAACTGCCAGCAACTTAGAGAAATATTTAGGTCAGGCAAGATATCATTATAATATGGCAAACGAAAAAGATGAAATCGGAATTGTCAGAGGTCTTGCATGGACCAGCGTAGGCGGTGATACGTTACAGATTGAAGTAAACACTATGCCGGGAAAAGGTGAGTTTAAACTTACTGGACAGCTGGGAGATGTAATGAAAGAATCTGCAGCAGCCGGAATTAGTTATATTCGTTCTGTAGCAGAAAATTATAAAATAAAACCGGATTTTTTCAAAGAAAATGATATTCACATTCACATTCCGGAGGGAGCAGTTCCAAAAGATGGACCGTCTGCCGGAATTACTATGGCAACTGCTATGATTTCTGCTATTACCGGAAGAAAAGTAAGAGCAGATGTGGCAATGACAGGAGAAATTACCCTTCGTGGAAGAGTGCTGCCAATTGGTGGCTTAAAAGAAAAGCTTTTAGCAGCCAAGAACGCAGGTATTAAGAAAGTATTAGTACCTAAGAAGAATGAGAAAGATATTGAAGAAATCTCTGTAGAGATTAAAAAAGGAATTGAGATTGTACTGGTGGAAACCATGGAAGAAGTGCTGAAACATGCATTAGTATAGTATGGAGAATGTACTGTGATGATGGAAAAACGGCAGTGCAGGAAGTGACAAGAAAGGTGAAAATTTATGATAATTAAAAGTGTTAATTTAGAAACGGTATGTGGAATTACCAGTAAGCTTCCGGAAAATCTGTTTCCTGAAATTGCGTTTGCAGGAAAATCAAATGTAGGAAAGTCCTCTTTAATTAATGGTCTTATGAATCGTAAATCCCTTGCCAGAACTTCCTCACAGCCGGGGAAAACCCAGACCATTAATTTCTATAATATTAATGAAAATCTCTATTTTGTAGATTTGCCGGGATATGGTTATGCAAAGGTATCGGAAAGTATTAAGGAAAAATGGGGGAAAATGATTGAAAATTACCTTCACACTTCCAAGCAGCTTAGAACGGTATTTTTGCTGATTGATATCCGCCATGACCCTTCTGCCAATGATAAGAATATGTATGAGTGGATTAAATATCAGGGCTATGAGCCGGTAATTATTGCTACCAAGCTGGATAAGATTAAGAGAAGCCAGCGGGCGAAACATATTAAGATGATTAAGGAAGGTCTTGGGATGCCTAAGGAAGGCATTGTAATTCCGTTCTCTGCTGTGACAAAAGATGGTCGGGAAGAAATTTGGGATTATATTAATGGGATTGTGGCAGAAGAAGAGTATTTGCAGGAAACAAAAGAATAGTGTGTAAAAAAGTGGTTTTGGTCAAAATGTATGTCCAAAACCATTTTCAATTAAGGTTATGAGAAAATTTTAGGTTTAGAGGTAAAGAAAAAGTAAGTGGCAAAGCCCAAAGGCTTGCCACTTACAAATATTTCTAAATCAAATCTTAGTATGCACGATAATAAGAGATATCATAATTTGCTCCCCAGTTATTATCAACATAAGTTTTTCCATTTACTGTATATGTAATGTAGTACTGGAATTTGTCTTTGTTAGTTACAGGGATATCTACTTTCCAACGTTCCGCATTAGTTCCTGATTCAGAGAAATAATAGCTTAAGTTTGCTGTTTTAGATGTTGCCCAGTTATTGTTTGTATATACAACTTTAACATTTTTATTGTATGCAAGATTATTTACAGTTGCCTGAACACAATAGTAGTTAGAATATGCAGAGCGAAGAGGTAAAGCTCTAACATTTACAGATGATCCTAATGTGTCTCTTTCTGCATCATAATTCTTATAGTTGTTGTTATCCCAATATGTTACTCCATCACCAACATATTTAATTACAAAATCTGTTGCTTCATTACCGCTAACATATGCTCTCCAGATTTCTGTATTAGCATCTGCTTTTTTGTAGAAAGAAGCTGCAGTATCAACCCAACCCTGATTATATGTGCTGTGATGTACATAAACTTTCTTGTTAGAAGCACTATTAGTATCAACTGCAATATATACATAGTAATTTGTCATACCATATTTTACAAAATTGATTACAGTACTGTGTAATTTTACTGGGTTGCTTGCTGCTTCAGCTGTAACAGTATTTCCACTAAAGCCTACTAAGCTAAAAATCATAGCAAATGCCATAATCATGGCAGATAATTTTTTCATAGTTTTTCCTAATTTCATTTTTTGCTCCTTATTATAATTATTAATTCCTAGTCATCTGTAAGTACTTACAGTTTAGAAGTGTAACACAACTCTTTGGTAAAATCAACCAAAAAAAATATTTTTTTTCGCGTTTTTCGACATGATAGTTGTTGAAAATTCACAAAAATATAATATCTTCATGTTTATTAAAAAAAGACTATATATAATCATAACTTCAAGAATATTAAAACGCTGTGTTTCTTCTTGTAAAATATATAAATATATTTCTATAGAGAGACAATATATATTTACACTATCGGAAATATATTTCTGATATAGATACTAGGAAAGTACAGGAACATTATAAGTAATAAAAGGGATAGATACAAACTTTCGTTTTTCTTAAGAATTTATTCCTGGTAAATTGCGGAAAATAAAAGCGTGATATGATATACTATACGAAGTGCCAAACCAGAAAGGTGTGGTAGGGGGAAAGGTAACGGTGAGTTTATGAAAACAACGGAAAAATATTTAAAGATATTTACAAATATAGTAATTTTCGCTTTGACAATTGTAATTCTTATTTTCGTAGTACCAAAGATATTCAGATTTTTTCTTCCATTTGTAATTGGCTGGATTATTGCTATGATAGCAAATCCTTTGGTAAAAGTTATGGAAAAACGCTTAAAAATTGTGCGAAAGCATGGCTCGATGCTGATTATTATTGCCGCATTGGCATTAGTTATTACATTGGTATATCTGGCAGGTGCACAAATTGTAAGACAGGCAGTGGATATTGTAGGAGATTTACCTGAAATCACAGAAGGTTTTAAAGAAGATTGGAATGATATTCAGAACAATTTGTCTGTAGTATATAATCGCCTACCCATGGATATGCGAGAAAGCCTAAATGAAACCTATGATGAAGTAGTTTCCTCATTAAGTAGTACCGTAAGTGAGCTAGGAGCCCCTACTGTAACAGCAGCAGGAAATTTTGCGAAAAATATACCATCTGCATTAATTTCTATTATTATGACAATTATATCTGCATATTTCTTTATTGCAGATAGAGAACGGATTTTAGCATTTATACAAAACCGTACGCCAAAAAGTGTGAAACAATATGTAAAACTGGCAACAGATGATTTGAAGCATATTGTGGGTGGATATTTTATGGCACAATTGAAAATCATGCTGATAGTTATGGTGATACTATTGATTGGATTTTTGATTTTAGGAATTAATTATGCAGTACTTCTTGCTATTTTAATTTCTTTTTTAGATATGTTGCCTTTCTTTGGAACAGGAACCGCATTGTTTCCATGGGCAATATTTAAGTTGTTATCCGGTGACTATAAAATGGCAATTGGATTAGTGATTATTTACGGAGTAAGTCAGCTGGTACGTCAGGTAATACAGCCCAAAATTGTAGGAGATACTATAGGTTTAGATCCATTAACAACACTTGTTTTCATGTATATTGGCTACAAGTTCATGGGTGTTTTGGGTATGATTATTGCAATCCCATTAGGAATGATTATGATTAATTTGTATAAATTAGGAGTATTTGACAACATAATCCGGTGTATCAAAGAAATCATAAATGATGTAAATGAATTTAGAAAGTGGTAAAGCATATGAAAATGTTAGTTTATAATTTTAGGGAATTTGATGAAGGAAAGTATTTTTATGATATTACAAAAAGTTATGGAATTGAGGCAGAGTATACTACTCAGACACCAACAGCAGATACTGCATTCTTGGCAAAGGGATATGAATGTATCAATGTAATTACCACAAAAATAGACAGACCTGTGTTAGAAAAATTAAAAGAATATGGGGTAAAATATGTTACCACCAGAACCATAGGATATGACCATATTGATGTAAAAGCTGCAAAAGAACTTGGAATCCGAGTAAGTAATATTGCCTATTCACCAGATACGGTAGCAGAATACACTGTCATGATGATGCTTATGGCGAAGCGAAAAATGAAACGTATTATGGAGCGGGCGGTAATTCAGGACTATACGTTGAAAGGAATAATTGGAAGTGAAATTAATAAATCAGTGGTTGGCGTCATTGGAACCGGAAGAATTGGTGAAACGGTAATCAGAGATTTGAGTGGATTTGGATGTAAAATACTTGCTTATGATTTGTATGAGAAGGAAAGTGTAAAAAAGTATGCAGCTTACACAGATTTGGACAAACTGTTGCAGGAGTCCGATATTATCACTCTCCACATGCCTGCAAATGAAAGTAATTATCATATGATTGATAAAAATGCTATTGAAAAGATGAAAAAAGGGGTATTAATTATAAACACTGCCAGAGGAGCTTTGATTAACTCCAATGATTTAATTGAGGAGATTGAATGTGGAAAAGTTGGTGGTGCGGCATTGGATGTAGTGGAAAAAGAGTTAGGACTTTATTATAATGATTTGCGTTCAGAGGTGCTGGATAATAGAGAACTGGCGATTTTGAAGTCTTTTCCAAATGTTGTGGTGACACCACATATGGCGTTTTATACAGAAGAAGCCATACATGACATGGTGGTGAATTCGGTTGAAAGTTATGTGAGGTTTGCTAAGAATGAGGAAAATCCTTTTGAAGTGTAGTACAGGAGTCTGACTATGATTTTGTTTCAGATTTCATCATGTTTGATGATGATAAGAAGTTTGGGGAAGAAATTATGATACAACATCCAATTCAACCTGTTTATGATAAGGATACCGCTGTTGTCCCAGTATTTCCTTGGCAAAATATATAATAGTAGTAAACAGCTTGCAGAATTCATACATAAAAACATGAGTTCCACAGGCTGTTATTTTAATACTGTTAAGGTCTATCTGTTCGATTCTTTTCAATCCAGTCTACTGCAAAGTCTACAATATCTCGTTGTTTCATAAAAGTTAAAATTCCATTTCCAAGAGATACCTTATGCACTACACATTCTTTTTCAAAAGATTCCCCTATCTGTTCAAAATCTTCACCATCTACAAATAAGGTATCATAAGCTTTCCATACCCGTTTTCCATTTTCTAGTACCGCACTGTGTTCTGTACAATTATGCTTTCCAGGATATTCAGCTCTTACATCTGCAAGGTGAATGGATGTATTTTTATCATAACCGACGCCAATTAAAAGTACATATCCATCCAGTTCATATAATTTTCCAATTGGCGAATCTTCTCCGAAAATATTAGAGAGATTATGATCTTTGGTGAGATAATCTGCGTATTTCCCATATGCTGCTACAGAACGGGCTGGATGGTCACTTCGAAGTGTGCCGGGCCATTTGCGAAACATTTCTGCAACGGCACCCATGGTATTGGTGGGAGTAATATCCTTATTATATGCAGGCCAGTTGTCACGGATGATTTGCCACCATTCTTCTGGTTCTTCCCAATGAACACCGGTGGTAGGATCAAGATTTTTCCATGACTGGGTTGGCATCATAATGGTCCCCTCAGCTCCAACACTTTCTAACAACGCTTCAATTATAGTTTGGGCACCTCCACACACAAATCCCAGTTTGCTTAGTGAAGTATGAACCATAATTGTTTGGTTTTGCCTTACACCTGTTTCTGCTAGTGCATCAAGTATGTCTTGTTTTATTATAATTTTTCTTTCCATAGATTATTCTCCTTTTGGGGGTAAATTATTTTCTGTTAAGATTATTTAAGTGTGCTTTTCCTTTTTATTTTATCTCTAAATTGGGTTTATTTCAAAGGTTAAATGCATAACCACATGCAAAATTTGCAGGCTTTAATTATACAAAATTAACAGCCCAAAGAGGCATTAGGTTTAACCTAATGCCCCTTTTGAGAAGAGATATTTTTCATAAATACCTTTAATTTCTGTCTTTGACTTCTTAGTGATAGGAATATGGTCACCATTTTCTAACACAAAATCACAATCCTCAATTTCTTTCACATAATCCATATTCACCAGATAACCTCTGCTAGTTACAAGAAACTGCGGAAAGGACAAAAGCGGAGAAGAGAAGGCATCAAATGAAGAGCGAATTTTCAAAATACCTCTTTGTTTGGATGATACATTCACATAATGACCATCGGCAGAACAAGCAATGATATCCGAAACAAAAATCCTGGAAACATTCTTTCCGTCCATGTAATCTACAAATGGATTTGTGACATACTGTTTCATTATATCACACAGGTCTACTAATTGAGAAAATTCCTCATATTTGTAGGGTTTCAAGAGATATCCGGAAGCTTTCACCAAAAAACTTTCTATTGCATAATCTGGCGATGAGGTAGTAAAAAAGATAGCACAATTGCTGTCTGTATTACGTACCTTTTTGGCTACATCCATACCACTCATGCCGAACATAAAGTAATCAATAAATAATAAATCGAAGGTAGTATGAGAGTAGGCATCAAAGAAAGATTCTCCCGATTCAAATTCGAAGATATGAAAATCGAAAACGGAATTACTTTCTTCGAAATAGCGCTTCAAAAATTTGGAAAGTAAAAACCTGTCTGTGGCAGTATCATCGATGATTGCGATATTCATTTGTATTCTCCTATTCAAGCTGGATGATTAGTTGTTTATGGTACTATTGTAACATATTTTTTATTATCAGTACAGAGATTTCAAGAAAAAATGTCCTTTGGTGTCCCCGAAATGCCCTTTGGTGCCAAAAAAATGCCTTTAATGCCAAAAGGTTGAAAAAAATATTACAAAATGATAAAGTATGCTTGTAATAAATAATTAATAAAGATCTTAAGTGCTGGGGAGTATTTAAGAATAGACGTGATAGGAGTACCTTGAGGGAGGTACTCTTTTTTCGTATAAAAACATATTTGCCATCTGAAAAAAAATAGTGTAGGATATCAAGTATAAGGAGGGTGAAGCACGTGGAGGAGAAAAAAGAAGAAAAAACAGATTATATTCATGTTCATGAAGAAGTAGTAAAACAGGTAAAAGGAAAGCTGCCAGATGATGAAAACTTATATGATTTGGCAGATTTTTTCAGAGTATTCGGTGACTCTACCAGAATAAAAATATTATATGTTTTATTGCAGTCTGAAATGTGTGTATATGATATTGCTATGCTTCTTGGCATGACACAATCAGCCATATCCCATCAGTTAAGGGTGCTGAAACAAATGCAGTTAGTGAAATTCCGACGAGAAGGAAAAACAATTTTTTATTCTTTATCTGATAGTCATATTGAAAATATATTGAACCAGGGAATGGAACATATTAGTGAAGAGGAATAAAGAGAAAGAGGAATAGAATGCAGTACGAAAATTATTTGTTTGATTTATATGGTACTTTAGTGGACATTCATACAGATGAAACTTTAGAGGAAGTCTGGAAACGATTAAGTTATTTTTATGGATATTATGGCGCAGGTTATACCCCGGAGGAATTACGAATAAGTTATAATGAAATTATTCAAAAAAATGAAGGTGTTATGCGGGGAGATGCCCATGAAATGTTTCCGGAACTGCAGATAGAAGATGTCTTTCAAGAACTTTTTATCAGAAAAGGTGTGCAGGCAGATAAGACTCTAGCAATTCATGCAGGTCAGTTTTTTCGAGTACTTTCTACCGATTATGTGAAGTTGTATGACGGAGCAGTGGAATTGCTGCAGGAATTAAAGAAAAAGGAAAAAAGGGTATGTCTGCTGTCAAATGCTCAGAGAATATTTACAGAGTATGAAATGCGTTCTTTGGGGATTTATGACATGTTTGATGATGTTTATATTTCTTCGGATTATCATTGCAAGAAGCCGGATATTAAGTTTTATAACGCTTTGCTAGATGAACTTAGGCTAGAGAGAAGAAAAACTATTATGATTGGAAATGACAATCGTTGTGATATTGAAGGTGCCAAAGCAGCAGGGCTTGACACTTTTTACATTCATTCTAATATTTCACCGGAAGTGAAAGATTTTCGTCAGATAAAGAGTACTTATATATTAGAAGAAATGGATTTAAAAAAAGTATTGGAAATACTCACTAAAGAAAAAAGCAAGTAAACATTTGCCAGATTGTAATAAATTATTTAGAAGAGGAAAAAGTTTATGCATATATTAGCTGAGTATAGGAAAGCTGAGAAATTAAGTAAAATTGACACTATTTTTTTTGATTATGAAGGTGTGATCACAAAAGAAAATATGTATCTTGCAAAGGTTTATATGAATGAAAAAACTTACCGGATGGAAATGTTTAAAGTATGTCAGGAATTAAAAGAAGAGTACTTCAAGTGTGGATTGCTAGGTGCAGGATATGAAGAACGAAAGAAAACCCGCAGAGAATTTGAAAAAAGGCAAAGAGCTGAAACGCCGGGATTTATTAATGAACAGGTACATAATGCTTTCATAAATGCTGCCAGAGCAGAGAAAATTGAGATAGAAAAAATTTTCCGAAAAGCAAGAATAGAGGATGTTTTAGATGAAGGAGACCAGAGAAGAATTGTATCTGTAATGGCATTGGAAGATAAACAGCATATGATGTATACCTTGGGAACAGGAAAAGAGCTTCTTCCTAAAATTGGATATATACTCACTGAAGAAGGAGCGAAAAAAGCAAATTCCAGTCAGATAAAGAATATAAAAAAAGCGGCAATTAAGTTTGGTGAAAAAGGTTTACGAGTAGTGGTACTTGCAAAAAAACAGCTGAAGAATTCCCAGGAAATCATTACAGAAAAAGAGGAAGAAAACCTGGTTTTTGTTGGACTTGCAGCCTTTCGCGATACTATGAAAGAGGAAAGTATTGAATTGCTGATAAAATGCCGGGAAATGGGAATGAGACCTGTAATTGTGACAGAAGAAAGTAAAACGGCTACTCTTGCCATAGCAGAAAAGTTAGAAATTTTAAAAGGAAAAAAGAGTATGCTGGATGGAAAAACGTTGAATGAAATGGAGAAACAGGAACGAAAAAAGGCAGTGCAGGGAGCAGTGATTTACTCCAGAATTTCCCAGTCCCAGCGGGTAGAAATTGTAAAAATTTTAAAAGAGTCAGGACGTAGTGTGCTTTCTTTAGGTAATGGAAGTGAACTTTTAGTCAGTGATGTAAAAAAAGATGAAAAAGATTTAAAAAAATTAGTAAAAATGCTTGCAAAAGGGTATGATACATATGTTAAAATAAATGGTGCACTCAGCTATGTTATTACTGGAATTCTGACCATAGTGTTTACTATGGCGTGTGTAGGTGTATCTCAGAAGAAGTGGCTATATTTTCCGTTAGAACTTGTTTTCATGTTTTTTGTGTTAACAATTTTAGGCGGGATACTTGTTTTGTCAGAAAAAAATGGTGATTTTGGGCAGAAAAAAAGTCACAAAAAAAGTCCGAATTTTGAGAAAAAATTGTACATTATGGAAATTTTTAAGAACGCCTTTATAATAGGTATAAGTACCCTTATCAGCTATGGAGGGAACATGGGAAATGACTCAGAAGTGGCGTCCTTGGCGGCTTTTGTCACAATTTCTACTGCTTTTATTTTACATGTTTTTAGCTCAAAATCAGAGTATACAACGCTGTTTACGAAAAAATTATTTGATAATAAGTACTTGAATAGTGCGGGCGTAATGTGTATACTCATATTGCACGTATTTTTATTTGTTAATATTCCAGATAATAGGATGGTAAGAGAAGCCTTAACATCTACCAGTGCAGTAATAATTTATTTGTGTTCAATAATGTCATTTGCAATGGTACAAATATTAAAAAATCCAGTCAGGAGAGGAGAAATATCAGAATGAGAAGAACAAAAATTGTATGTACACTTGGTCCAGCAGCAGACTCAGAAGAGGTAATTAAAAGATTAGCACAGGAAGGTATGAACGTAGCCAGACTTAACTTTTCACATGCTGATTATGATGAACATGGTGCAAGATTAGCAAGATTGAAAAAAGTTAGAAAAGAATTGGCACTTCCGATTGCAGCACTTTTAGATACTAAGGGTCCTGAAATCAGACTTCGTACATTCAAAGATGACATCAAAGTTTCTTTAAAAGAAGGACAGAAATTCACAATTACAGGTGAAGAAGTAGAAGGAACAGAAGAAATCGTTAGTATTTCATACAAAGAACTTGCACACGACATCAAAATCGGTGGAAGAATTCTTATCGATGATGGTTTAGTAGAACTTGAAGTAGTTAACATTGATGGACTTGCTATGGAATGTAGAGTATTAAATGCAGGTGAAATCTCAGGTAAGAAGAGTGTAAATGTTCCTAATCTTCATGTTAACATGCCATTCGTAAGCGAAAAAGATTATTCCGATATTGTATTTGCTGTAGAAAATGGATTTGACTTTATTGCAGCTTCTTTCACAAGAACAGCAGACGATATTCTTCAGATTAGAAAAATTATTGCAGATCAGAAGAAAGAACATGTACAGATTATTGCTAAGATCGAAAATCAGGAAGGTGTAGATAACATCGATGAAATCTTAAAGGCTGCTGATGGTGTTATGGTTGCCCGTGGAGATATGGGTGTTGAAATTCCATTAGAAGAAGTACCTGTAATCCAGAAAATGATTATTGATAAAGCAAACAAGATTGGTAAACCAGTTATCACAGCTACTCAGATGTTAGATTCTATGATTAAGAATCCACGTCCTACAAGAGCTGAAGTAACTGACGTTGCAAATGCTATTTACCAGGGAACAAGTGCAATCATGCTTTCAGGTGAGACAGCAAACGGAAAGTATGGTCCAGAAGCAGTTAGAACTATGGTTAAGATTGCAGAAAGAACAGAAAATGATATTGATTATGTTGCACAGTTAAAATCAAGCAAATCTGATGATCTTGATATTGCAAATGCTATTTCACATGCTACATGTACAACAGCAGCAGACTTAAATGCAAAAGCAATCGTTACTGTAACAAAATCAGGAGATACAGCTAAAATGATTTCTAAATATCATCCAGACAGCTTAATCGTTGGATGTTCACCAAACGAAAAAGTTTGCAGACAATTAAATCTTTGCTGGGGTGTTACACCAATCTGTATTTCAGAACAGAACAGCTTAGATGATTTGTTTGAATCAGCTGTAGATGCTGCTAAGTATACAGGACTTGTAGAAAAAGGAGAGACTGTTGTTATGACAGCAGGACAGCCTGGAGTAGCAGGAAAGACAAACCTCTTAAAAGCAGCTATTGTTGACTAATATAAAACATTTATATATCTAGGCGAAAATCAATTGTGATTTTCGCCTTTCTGTGTTAAAATTGTATACAAACTAAGTAAAAAAACGAACAAAACAGATACAACAAAGGTAGGGGGACAGCCGATGAGACAAAGAATTGCAAAGACGAAAAAAAATACTATGGCAAACAAGCTTTTTCTGCCTATGGTTTTTTTGGTATGTGCATATGCCCTGGTGTTTCTTGGTGCCATATGGGGACAGGGTGTCTTTGGGCAGTTAAAAGATGGTGAAGTGGAGCGGGTGCATCAGTCACTATTACAGCAATCCACAACTATTCAGGAAAAAGTGAATTTATATTGGAAAAGCAAAGAAACTTATCAGGATTTGTTGCGATTGTGCAAGAATGAAAAAAATAATGTAGATAGTGGAAGCCAGGCAACTCTTGCAGTAAACTCCAAGATGGCAGGAGAGGTGGAACGAATAATTGACAATTCCAATATCGCAGGTGCTTATGTGTTTTTTAATAATGGCTCTGGTTATTATGTGAGAAAAAATGAAAATGGAGAAAAGCGTGGAGAATTTGGTGAAGCATCTATTTTAAGTGAAAAAGGGATTCAGAAGTCTTCCACCTGGCACAGTGGTACAGGTGGGAATATGACACTTTGTCCTGGATATCAGAAAATAGTTGAAGCCAAAGAGGAAACACCAGGGCTTTCAGAGATGAATTATGCCTATTTTGATGCCAATTATGTGATAGGTAATAAAGAACAGGTCTGTACTTTTAGCATCCCACTATTAGATGCCAGTGAAAATATATATGGAATTGTAGGTGTTGAAATTGCCCCATCTGTTCTAAAAGGTTTGATATCTAATCGTGATCTTAATGGAACTTATATGTTGGGAGTGAAGGATTCTGAAAAGGGCTTTATAGAAAATATCGTTTTTTATGGAGATATGTATCAGGATATTATTAAAAAGGAAAATGGAATATGGCTGATTGATAATAAAGATGGTATTTATGAAGTAGGAAATGAAGGCGAGAGAAAAGTACCAAATGCTATTAGCGAAGATATAAAGTTTTATCAAGAGAATTCAGCTTTTGCCAATGAATCCTGGGTATTATGTGCTATTGTGGACGAAAGCGAGTTTACAGCATCGGCAAATAAAATGCGCCAGGCAGTTATCGTTGCAGCATTGTGTGCCAGTATAGTGGGGATTATAGCTTTGTATTGGTTGAGTAGGACTTTGACAAAACCCATCTCTGTGTTGATTGACAGTTTAAATGGGATTAATCCAAGAAAGAGCGTGCAGCTTCCAAAAGTAAATATTTATGAAGTAGACAGACTTTCTGCTGCCATAGAAAGGGCAAGTAAGGAAGTAGAAACTTCTGCTTTGAGGGTAGCAGATATTTTAAGAATTGCAGGAATTCCCGTAGGAGTAGCAGAAATAGATGAGATTACAAAAGAAGTCTATTGTACAGCTAAAATATTCCAGTTACTGGGAGAAACAGGGCCAGAAGAAGGATATAAAGTAATTTCTGTCCCAGAATTTCAAAAAATGGTAGAAAAATTCCGAAGAGGAACTGTGGTTTTCGAAGAAGGAGAAGAAAACCAGGAAATGATTTTCTATGATAATAATACTTACAAGGTATATTCCGGTAGGACAGAGGCAGAATGGATTTCTTTACAGACAAGGGAAATTAATGGAAGATTAATCGTAGTAGTCACTGATGTTACAGATAAAACAAGAGAAAAATTAAAACTAGAATACGAAAGAGATTTTGATGAACTTTCAAGACTTTTGAATAAGCAGGCTTTTGCCAGAGAAGCGAAAAGAAGATTGGAAACAGAACGTCATCCGGTTGCGGCAATGATTATGTGGGATTTGGATAATCTTAAATATATAAATGATACCTATGGTCACGAATATGGAGATATTTACATTAGAGAATCCGCAAAGATATTTGCTAACTTAGAACAACATAATGGACTGGTGGCAAGAAGATCTGGAGATGAGTTCTTTGCTTATGTATCAGGAGACGCAGAGGAAGAACTAAGAGAAGTTATTCATAGAATTCACCGAATGCTGGGTGAAGTGGTAATTAATCTTCCAGGAGATAAAAAAATGAAAATACGGGCATCTGCCGGTATTGTATGGTATCCTCAGGATGGTAGTGAATATGATGATTTAATTAGAAAAGCAGACTTTACTATGTATGATGTAAAACGCTCTGTAAAAGGAAGTATCAGAGAGTTTGATAAAGGTATTTATGAGCAGGATGAAGTACTTTTAAGTGGAAAAGAAGAATTGAATGATTTTTTGGAAAAACGTCTGTTAAAGATTGCATATCAGCCTATTGTAGATGCACTTACTGGGGATATCTATGGATATGAAGCTTTAATGCGTCCGCAAACAGATACATTACATTCACCAAATGATGTAATTAAAATTGCCCGTTCCCAAGCCAAATTGTTAGAATTGGAAAAAATACTATGGGAAGAAACTTTGAAAGATTTCTTCCGAAATAAACAGCCAAAGAAAAATCAGCATGTTTTCATTAATTCATTTCCAAATGTGGCATTGGGCGAAAAGGATATTGGAGATTATGAACAGTACGAAGCGGAGGAATATGCAAGAATTGTTATTGAAATTATAGAAACGGATAAATCTATTGACGAATGTATTGATAGGAAAAAAGAATGTGCTGCTTTAACAAAATCATTAATTGCAGTAGATGATTACGGTTCTGGTTATAATTCAGAAGCAAAATTATTACATATATCACCGGAATTTGTAAAAATTGACAGAGAATTCATTACTGGTGTGGATAAGGATAAAAAGAAACAGGAACTTGTAATTAACATGATAACTCACTTAAAGAAACAAGATATCATGATTATTGCAGAAGGAGTAGAAACAGAGGCAGAATTGAGATTTATGCAGAAATGTGGTGCAGACTTTATCCAAGGCTTTTATCTTGCAAAACCATCTTTTGAGTTGATAGAAGATGAAAGTGATATTAAAGAAAGAATTAAAATGTAAAATATAGAAGGAAATAGAAGGAGGAGCCTAATGAAAATTTTAGTTACAGGTGGAGCAGGATTTATAGGAAGTCATACATGTGTGGAATTGTTAAATTCAGGATATGACGTAGTAGTACTTGATAATCTATCTAATTCAAGTGAAAAATCTTTAGAACGTGTAGAACAGATTACTGGTAAAAAAGTAAAATTCTATAAAGCAGATATTTTAGACAAAGAGGTATTAAACCAGATTTTCGATGCAGAAAAAGTAGATGCAGTAATTCACTTTGCAGGATTAAAAGCGGTAGGAGAATCCGTGCAGAAACCTATGGAATATTATCAGAATAATATCACAGGTACTTTGATTCTCACAGAAGTTATGAGAGAGCATGGAGTGAAAAATATTATTTTTTCATCATCTGCTACTGTATATGGAAATCCGGAATTTATTCCGATTACAGAAGAATGTCCAAAGGGTGTATGTACCAATCCATATGGCTGGACGAAGTCTATGTTAGAGCAGATTTTAACAGACATTCAGTTTGCAGATAAAGAATGGAATGTAATTTTACTTAGATACTTTAATCCAATTGGAGCCCACGAAAGCGGCTTAATGGGAGAAAATCCAAATGGAATTCCAAATAACTTAATGCCATATATTACTCAGGTGGCAGTTGGAAAATTAAAAGAACTGGGAGTATTTGGAAACGATTATGACACTCCAGATGGTACTGGAGTAAGAGATTATATCCATGTAGTAGACCTGGCAATTGGACATGTAAAAGCGTTAAAGAAAATTCAGGAAAATGCAGGACTTTGTGTTTACAATTTAGGTACCGGAGTAGGATATAGTGTACTGGATATTGTAAAGAACTTTGAAGAAGCTACCGGTGTAAAAATTCCATATAGCATTAAGGAAAGACGTGCTGGTGATATTGCCACCTGTTATGCAGATGCTGCAAAAGCAAAAGAGGAATTAGGATGGGTAGCGGAAAGAGGAATTAAAGAAATGTGTGAAGATTCCTGGAGATGGCAGTCAAACAATCCAAATGGATATGCAGACTAATTCGTTTTAAGAATAAAACTCCCCTTTAAGGCATAAGCTTTAGAGGGGTTTCGTTTTGGCTTGACTGATAAATCCACATATTGTATCATTTTATTATATAAATGGGAAAATTCAGTTTGTTGTAAAAATATAGTTAAATTTTGATAAATAGAGGTAACTAAGTGGAAAATATATTGTATAGTAAATTTTGTGAAGTGGCAGGGAAGGACTGTGTAAAACAGAGTGAACCTATGTGTCAGCATACTACCTTCAGGGTAGGGGGAAATGCCGATTATTTTATTACACCAAATAATGCAGAAGGAATAAAGGGCACAATAGAAGTGTGTAAAAAACATAATATTCCATATTATATTTGTGGAAATGGTAGTAATCTGCTCGTAAGTGATGAAGGATTTCGGGGAGTAATTATTCAAATTTTTCATAACTTAAATCAATATGAAATACAAAATGGAAAAATAATAGTTCAAGCAGGCATGATGCTGACTAAAGTGGCAAAAATGATTTCAGAAGCGGGTTATACAGGAATGGAATTTGCTATTGGAATTCCTGGAACCATTGGTGGCGCTGTGGCAATGAATGCAGGAGCCTATGGTGGCGAAATTAAAGATGTAATTACCAAAGCAACTGTGTTAAATAAAGAAGGTCAGATTCTTACATTAAGTAAAGAAGAACTAAAACTTGGTTATAGAACCAGTATTATTACACAGAAAGATTATATTGTTTTGGAAGCAGAGTTTGAACTGCAGCAGGGAAATTTGGAAGAAATCAAAGCTTTATGTGAGAAAAACTCTAAAGCAAGAATTGAAAAGCAGCCTTTGGAATTTCCAAGTGCGGGAAGTACTTTTAAAAGACCAGAAGGCTATTTTGCAGGAAAACTTATTATGGATGCAGGATTAAGAGGATATGCTATTGGGGGTGCCCAGGTGTCTGAAAAGCATTGTGGTTTTATTATTAATAAAGGAAATGCAACAGCAAAAGACGTACTGGATTTAATCCGATATGTACAAAATAAAGTGATGGAAGAGCATCATGTAATGTTAGAAACAGAAGTAAAAATGCTTGGATTTTAGTAGGAAGAAGAAGGAGTGGTGGCAATGCGTTTTGTAATTGTAACGGGAATGTCAGGGGCGGGAAAAAGTACAGCTCTAAAAATGCTGGAGGATGCAGGATATTTTTGTGTAGATAATCTGCCAATTGAGTTAATTGGAAAATTTGCAGAACTTGCCACGAAACCGGGAAGTGAAATACAAAGATTTGCTCTGGGGGTAGATATTCGAAGTGGTGAAAGTTTAAAGGAACTGGAAACAGTTTTAGAAGAAATGCTGATAAAGAATTGCAAGTATGAAATTCTTTATTTGGATGCTAATAATGATGTTTTGGTGAAAAGATACAAAGAAACCAGAAGAAGTCATCCACTGTCAGGGGCAGGCAGAGTAGACAGAGGTATTGAGAAAGAAAGAGGAATGACTGCTTTTCTGAAAGAACAGGCAGATTATATTATCGATACTAGTACACTGCTTACCAGAGAGTTGAAAGCTGAATTGGAGAAAATTTTTGTAAACGATCAGTCATATAAAAATTTGTTTATCACTATATTATCCTTTGGATTTAAGTATGGAATACCAACCGATGCAGATCTTGTGTTTGATGTACGTTTTCTTCCAAACCCATATTATATAGAAGAATTGAAACCCAAAACAGGTAATGATAAAGAAATTCAGGACTATGTAATGGGGTTTGAAATTGCTCATGAATTTTTGAAAAAGCTGACAGATATGATAAGTTTTTTGATACCAAATTATATTATTGAGGGGAAAAATCAGCTTGTAATTGCAATTGGCTGTACTGGAGGGAAACACCGTTCTGTTACTCTTGCCAATAAATTGTATGAGCAGCTAAATGTCCATGAAGAGTATGGTGTAAAAGTAGAACACCGTGATATCCAAAAAGATGCGCTTAGAAATAAATAAAATGAGGTGAAGATATGTCTTTTTCAAGCCAGGTAAAAGACGAGCTTTCCAGACAGGTTAGTATGGCAAGACATTGCCAAATAGCAGAAATTGCGGCAATTATCAGTATGTGTGGCAGATTAAAATATGAAAAAGAAACAGGAATTTCTTTGAAAATCCATACAGAAAATGTTTCTGTGGCAAGAAAGTACTTTACATTATTGAAAAAAACATTTAATATAGATACTGATGTCGCAATTCGACGTAATGCATATCTGAAAAAGGGTCGTACTTATGTGATTACAATTCAAAATGAAAAAGACGTGGTAAATGTACTAAAAGCAGTGAAATTAATGGATGAGTCCGGAACATTACCAGGAAATAATGCAATGATAAGTAATATTATTATTGCCAATTCCTGCTGTAAAAGGGCCTTTATCCGTGGTGCTTTTTTGGCAGCCGGTTCCATTAGTGCTCCTGAAAAGTTTTATCATTATGAAATTGTATGTTCTAGTGAAGAAAAAGCAGAACAAATAAAGCAGATAATTCGCAGTTTTGATATTGATGCAAAAATTGTGAACCGAAAAAAATATTTTGTAGTGTACATAAAAGAAGGCTCTCAGATTGTTGATATATTAAACGTAATGGAGGCTCCAAAAGCATTGATGGAGCTGGAAAATGTACGTATACTGAAAGAAATGAGAAATTCAGTAAACAGACAGGTGAATTGTGAAACTGCCAATATTAATAAAACGGTATCAGCAGCAGTAAAACAAATTGAAGACATCAAATATATCAGTGATACCATAGGTCTTGATAGTTTGCCGGAAAATTTAGCTGAAATAGCACAGGTCAGACTGGAAAATCCCGAAGCACCCTTAAAGGAACTGGGAATCCACTTGCAAAATCCGGTTGGAAAATCCGGCGTAAATCACAGACTTAGAAAGCTCAGCGAGATAGCGGAGGAACTTAGAGGTAATAAGGAGGAGAAATTATGACAAAGAAAACAATTAAAATTCAGATAACCGATGGAGTGGACTCCAGACCAGTAGCAGTATTAGTACAGGTTGCAAGTCAGTACGAAAGCCAGATTTTTGTGGAATCAAACGGCAAGAGAGTAAATGCAAAGAGTATCATGGGTATGATGTCATTAGTTTTAAAATCAGGAGAAGAAGTTACAGTAACTACAGATGGACCTGATGAAGATGAGGCACTTGTGGGAATTGAAGAATATTTAACAAAAGCATAAAAAATTTGGGACCGGCAGTTCTTTTTGGGGGACTGTCGGTTTTTGTATGGGGGGATTTGAGCGACATACGGACGACCAGGGCAGGGACAGAAGCTTTCTAAGCAGGCTGAGATAACGTTCCGGTGAACTAAAACCATCTCTTGAATGCCTGCTTAGAAAGCTTCTGCCCCTGCCCTGGTCTGGGTATTAGTAAACGCTGACAAATGGTTGTTTACAAAAAAACGTTAGTTCATCGGAGCGTTGTCTCTGTCTCCCTCCCCACTCCCCCTTCTCCGCGTCCGTATCGCCAATACCCTTTAACAAACCACACCCACCAAGAAAAAATTTTACTTACGAAAACTTTTTAAAAGTGCTAAAATTAAGAAGAGAACCTGACAAGTATCTGTAAAAAGAAAAGGAGCGTTTTAGATGTTTAAAGTAGGAGATAACATTATTCATGGCGGCAGTGGAGCATGCAGGGTGGAAAATGTGGGAGCGTTAAACACAGGCGTAAAGGGCAGAATATATTATACGCTGATTCCATATTATGTAAAAGGGAAACTTTCTCCGATAAAACAAAAATCTCTCCAATTAATCTCTAAAGATGCTTGTAATAAAAAATTGCAAGCTGTGTTCGGTCACGTAGGTGGAGTTTTTCCAAAATAATACTGATATAATTTCGAATTGTCCCCTCGCCTAAAAAAGTTTCCGAAGCAATTTCCTTATTGCTAAGTCCATCGGCAACTTTGATTAAAATTTCAATTTCCTTTTCAGTTAATCCAAAAGAAGAAAAATCAGGTTTAGAAGTAGGGGTCATCATATCCGGTAATTTGGAAATAATCTCATCTCCAAACACACGTTGTCCAATGGAAACTGCCTCAATAGCAGGAAGAATACTTTCAAAATCCTGTTTTAAAAGATATCCTTTGGCTCCGATTTTTAAAGCATCCACAATATATTCGTTATCAGCAAAAGTGGTAAGATACAAAAGTTTTGCATCTGGATACTTTTCTAAAAGGATGCGGCCTGCCTGAATACCAGTTACATTTGCCATTCGAATATCCATCAGAAGAATATCAGGTTTATGAGTCTCAAAAAGCGCTAATGCTTCGCTGCCGTCATGTCCAATAGCTGCTACCTCTACTTTTTGAGAGGCTTCTAAAATGGTTTTTAATGCCTGGCATACTAAAGAATCATCATCTATAATTATTAATTTAATCATGGTTATCCCCTTTGTTATGTATTGGTATAGAAATAAAAATCTTATATCCATCTTCTGTATTAATATTTAAAATACCACCTAAGGTATTTACTCGTTCCTGCATACTTTGCAATCCCATACCATAAACAGGTTCCTTTGCTTCTGTATAAGTTCCATTATCTTTAATAATAATCTGATAAATAGCAGGCTGTTCAATCAGCGAAATAGTCACATGAGTTGCATTGGAATGTTTTATAATATTAGATAAGGCTTCTTTTACGATATAAATAATAGAGTAAGTAGCTTTTGCATTAGGTGCAGTAGTAATATTATAATCCAGGTAAGTATCGCAAAAAGTAAAATCCTGTAACAGCCCTTCCAGCTTTGCGTACAGGTCAACGGATTCTTCGTGAATATTGTGGATGCTATTACGAATGCTATTCATTCCATCAGTAAGAGAGTCCTTTAACTGGGTCAGCTGTTCCTTTAGCATATTGTCAGAGGTAATGGCAATTAAAGCACCAACCTGTAAAATAGAACGAGAAAGAATATGGCCAATATTATCATGGATTTCCCTGGCAATACGATTTCGTTCGTTTAAAGTTGCAAGATTTACTTCATAATCCTGCTTCTCCATAAGTTCTTTGTTGCGGATTTCCAGCTTTTTAGAAAATTCAACAGTTTCATCTCGCATGGTGGTGTAAGTTTTTGTAAGATTTTCCAAATCCGTCGTGTGTTTTTTTAACAAAAAGGAAGCAGCAAAAAGAATTAGTAACATAAGCAGTTGGGTTCCTGTAATAGTAAAATAATGAAGTAAAAGTGGAACTGCCATGGCACCTATGATATATTGTTCTTTAGTTAAATAAAAATCATAAGCAATTACCGGAAGGAAAAAAATAAAGGTAGGAAAAATACAACTAATAAGTATGAAAACTCCGCTGATTATTACAGAAAATACCGGTTTATTAAAATAGCTGATTAGGCAGGTGCAAATAATACAAATTATGGTAGGCGGAATTAATACATTCGAGTCCAAAGCAGTGGCACAAAATCCTAAACAGCACAAAAATATGATTAATTTGTTATAAATTAAATTCATGTTTGCTCCTTTAAAATGTAATTTATTTTAGTATATCTTATGAAAAAGAAAAGTACAAGAAGCAAGAATGGAAAGTGACATTTGTCATAAAAGAAAGTGAAGATATTCACTAGGAAAAAGGAAAAAGAAAAACTATGATGTTATTTGTAAAAAAGAAGTTCAAGGGAGGAACCTATGGTTATCAAAGTGGAAAATCTTGTAAAAAGATATGGAGAACTGGTGGTATTAGACCATTTTAATTTAGAAGTTGGAGAAGGAGAAATTTTTGGATTATTAGGTCCAAATGGTTCGGGAAAAAGTACATCAATTCATTGCATGCTTTCATTGCTAACCTATGATAAGGGTGAGGTGATGCTTTTTGATAAAAAAATGACTCCAAAATCTTATGATATAAAAAAAGATATTGGAATTGTAATGCAAAACGTAGCTGTATTTGAAGAACTTACTGTATATGAAAATATAGATTATTTCTGTTCGCTTTATGTAAAAGATAAGGAGAGACGAAAAGAACTGGTGGAATCCGCCATAGATTTTTGTGCCTTAAATTCTTTTGTGAAATTTTATCCGGCAAAATTAAGTGGAGGTCTTTTAAGAAGATTAAATATTGCCTGTGGAATTGTTCATAAACCAAAGTTGGTAATTATGGATGAGCCTACGGTTGCAGTAGACCCTCAAAGCCGAAATAATATTTTAGAAGGAATTAAAAAACTAAATAAAGAAGGAACTACAATTCTTTACACTTCACATTATATGGAGGAAATCGAACAAATTTGTACCAGAATTGCCATTATGGATAGAGGAAGAATCATTGCAAAAGGTACGAAAGAAGAACTAAAAGCAATGATCGGTCTGGGGGAAAAAATTACTATGGAGGTATACCAACTGGAACGGGAAAAATTAGAGGAACTCAAAAAACTCCCGGGAGTGAAAATGGCAAGTTATGATGGTAATATTTTGACCATTAAATCTGAAAAAGGAAGAAATAATTTAAGCCCTATTCTTCATTATATGGAGGAAGGGAATGTAGTATTTGGAAAGGTATATACCGAAATGCCTACTTTAAATGATGTATTCCTGGAAATGACAGGAAAGGAGCTTAGGGATAATGGTTAAACAGATTTACTATAACCTAAAACTGGTGATAAGAGAAAAAGAAATTCTGTTCTGGAATGGAATTTTTACCATACTTTTAAGTACGATGTTTGCCCTTGCTTTCGGAAACATGTTGGATTATGAAAAAATGGAACCGGTTTCTATGGCATTGATAGAAGAAGAGAATCAGGAAAATGAAATATTTAGAGAGGTGATAAATGCTTTAGAACAAGAGGGTTATATCAAAGTAACTAAGGTAACAGAAGAAGGGGAAGCGAAAAAGCTTTTAGCTGAGAAAAATGTAGCAGCTTACATGGAATATGGGGAAGAACTTAAGATAACAGTACAGGAAAGTGGATATGCTACTACTTTTCTAAAATCTGTTTTTGACAATTATGCACAAAAGCAGGCAACTTATGAACATATGATGGAGCAGTTACAGCGACCTTTGACCCAGGAAGAAGTTGTAAGATTAATGGAGGAAGAAAACTATTTTACAAAAGTAGAAAGCAATCATGCAGAACCAGACCTGGTATTAAACTACTTTTTCACAATAATTGCCATGGGATGTCTGTATAGTGGATTAAACGGAGTACGCCTTGTAAAAAATATCCAGGGCAACCAGTCTGATGTTGCAGTAAGAAATAGTCTTTCCCCTATGCCAAGATATAAGCTCTTTTTGTCTTCTGTTGTTGCAAATTTTGCGGTACAGTATGGGCTGATTGGAATTTTGGTATTGTATATGAAGTATATGCTTAAGGTAGAATTTGGAACTCATATGGCAATGGTATTTCTAGTTAATGGTGTAGGAGTTTTTATGGGACTTTCTCTTGGAGTTTTGGTAGGAGCCATAAGTCATTCTAAAGAAAATGTGAAGCAATGGATTGTTATGGGAATTACAATGTTGGGATGTTATCTGGCGGGAATGATGGATTCTTCCATGAAATATAAAGTTCAAGAAAATGCTCCGTTTTTAGCTTACATCAATCCTTCCAACCTGCTGACAGATGCTTATTACAGCCTTTATTATTATCCGGATATGGAAAGAACTATGACAAATCTTGCTATTATGTGTGGTTTTTCCCTTCTTTTTTGTGGAATTGGAATATTTGCGTTAAGGAGGCAGCAGTATGAAAGTATTTAGTACTTATTTGAGAATCTTAAATAAGCATAAAGGGTCTATTTCTCTTGCTATGATTATATTTGTAGCAATGGCTGTAATTAGTGTAAAAAGCAGTGATATAAGCCAAATTACAGAATTTCAGGAAGAAAAGATAGCAGTCTGTGTTATAAATCAGGATGAGGATACGGTGTTAAGTGATGGTTTGAAAGCGTATATGAATGAACATACGGAATTATTACGGGAAAATGAAGTAACAAATATAGAAGATGCACTTTTTTTCCGTCAAGTGGAATATGTGGTGATTATTCCGAAAGGATTTTATAAAGACTTTCTTCTGGGGAAAAAACCAAAATTAGAAAGCTATTATGTGGAAAATTCTTATAGTGCTTATTGTGTGGAAAATTTAATTAATAATTATTTAAGTACATTTAAGAATTATGCGCTCTCTTTTCCAGATGCAGCACCAGAAACCATCATAGAAAATACTAAAAGGGATATGGAAACAGAGTGTAATGTAAGTATAGGAAAGGGAAATGAAACCAATGAGATGAATGGATGGATGGTTACGTTCTTTAGTTGTGCAGCTTATGCAGTTCTTGGAGTAATTACTATGGGGATCACTACAGTGATTAAAAGCTTCAAACAAATAGATGTGAAAAGACGTACCCTTTGCAGTCCGGTTAGTTATATGAAGATAAACAAAAAAGTGTGGATGGGACACGGCGTATTTGGACTGGTAGTTTTTGGAATATTGGTGCTTTTGGGTACCGTACTTTTAGGGAAAACAGTATTCTCTGTAAAAGGGCTCTACCAATTGCTGAATCTTTTTGCATTTGAATTGTGTGCCATGGGAATTGCAACATTGATGTCCCAGTTTGTTTCTAATAGTTCTGCCATTGCAGCGGTTTCTAATACCATTTCTATTTGTCTGTGTTTTCTGGGAGGTTGTTTTGTACCTTTGGAATATATGAGCTCCACAGCAAAAACGGTTGGAAGTTTTACCCCTGCTTACTGGTATTCTAAAGCAACAGAAAATTTATATGAATTAAGTGAGTTCCGACTGACATTGATGGGTGGATACTTTAAGTGCCTGGCTATTGAAGTGGGATTTGCAATTGCATTTTTCTCAATTGCGTTATTAGTGGAAAAACAAAAGACCATGGGGAAATGGAAAGAAGCATAAGAAATATTAAGAATTTCTAAACCCCTTGCATGTATTTTTACAGGATAGTAAAATAAAGCATAATAAACAATAATAAGCATTAGCGGAGGAATCTTGTGAAAAAAAAGCTTTTATTTATCTACAATGCATGTGCAGGAAAAGGGAAAATTAGAAATCAACTGGTGGATATTATCGAAATTTTTGCCAGAAAAAATTATGATGTAACAGTGGTGCCAACCTTAAAACGTGGAGATGCAGAAGAAACAGCCAGAAAAAGGTGTGAAGATTTTGAGATGGTGGTATGCAGTGGTGGTGATGGTACTTTGGATGAAGTGGTAAACGGAATTATAAAATCTGGACAAGATGTTCCCGTTGGTTATATTCCGGCAGGATCTACCAATGATTATGCCAATAGTCTGGGATTGCCAAAGGGGATGAAGCAAGCTGCCAAAATTGCAGTAGGAAAAGAAATTTGTAAATGCGATGTAGGTCAGATAGATGAGTCAGTTTTTGTATATGTAGCTGCCTTTGGTGCATTTACGGAAGTGTCCTATGCCACACCGCAGGAAACAAAAAACCTTCTTGGTCATGCCGCCTATATTTTGGAGGGTATGAAAACACTTCATACCATACGGTCATGTCGAATGAAGGTTTCAGCAAATGGAGAAACCATAGAAGATGATTTTATTTATGGTATGGTCACTAATTCTATATCCATAGCAGGATTCAAGAACAATACCAATAAAAATGTATTGCTGGATGATGGCTTGTTTGAGGTTACTTTGATTAGAAAACCGAAAAATGCCATTGAGCTGCAGACCATTATTGCGTCTCTTCTGATTGAGGAATTTGACAGTAAATATATGTATGTTTTTAAAGCTGGAGAAATTATTTTTGAATCGGAAGAGGAAATTCCATGGACTTTAGATGGTGAATTTGGAGGTAAAAGAAAGGTCACAAAAATAATAAATCATAAACAGGCAATTTCCATAAAAGTAAATACGAAAAACGTAATGAAACTGATGGAACAAGAAAAAATGCAACAAAACTATTCACTTTTAGACAAAGATATGGTAGACTGATGTTATGAAAATTACAAATGGAGGTTATTTAGAATGTTAGTTTCAGCAAAAGAAATGCTTCAGAAAGCAAAAGCAGGACATTATGCAGTAGGTCAGTTCAATATTAACAACCTTGAATGGACAAAGGCTATTTTACAGACAGCTCAGGAATTGAATTCCCCAGTTATCTTAGGTGTATCCGAAGGTGCTGGTAAGTACATGGCAGGTTACAAAACTGTTGTAGGTATGGTAAATGGAATGTTAGAAGAATTAAACATCACAGTTCCAGTAGCATTACACCTTGACCATGGTAGCTACGAAGGATGTATGAAATGTATCGAAGCAGGATTTTCTTCAGTTATGTTCGATGGTTCTCACTATCCAATCGAAGAAAATGTTGCAAAGACAACAGAATTAATTAAGATTACATCTGAAAAAGGAATGTCTTTAGAAGCAGAAGTTGGTTCTATTGGTGGAGAAGAAGATGGCGTTGTTGGAAAAGGTGAATGTGCTGATCCTCAGGAATGTAAAGCTATCGCTGACTTAGGAGTAACTATGTTAGCAGCAGGTATCGGTAATATCCATGGAAAATATCCAGAAAACTGGGAAGGATTAAGCTTCGAAACATTAGATGCAATCCAGCAGTTAACAGGAGAAATGCCATTAGTACTTCATGGTGGTACAGGTATTCCTGAAGATATGATTAAGAAAGCTATCTCTTTAGGAGTTGCTAAAATCAACGTTAACACAGAATGTCAGTTAGCATTTGCAGACGCTACACGTAAGTATGTAGAAGCAGGAAAAGACTTAGAAGGAAAAGGATTTGATCCTCGTAAGTTACTTGCTCCAGGTGCAGAAGCTATCAAAGCAACTGTAAAAGAAAAAATGGAATTATTCGGATCTGTAGGAAAAGCTTAAGAATCAGACAAGCTGATACGAAACGAAACAGGAAAAACCTCACTTGCCTTTGGCAGGTGAGGTTTTTTGGTACTTAAAAGGGCATTAAAAAAACTCTATGTTTCCATAGAGTTTTTTGAGAGGGAGGAGCCAGACCTCTTATTTGTCTGGCAAGTATTATGAAAAAGTTCTAAAATAGCATTTCTAATAAGTTAATTCCTAACTTAGTTAATAGTATAAGCCACATTAATGAAGAAATAATGATTACTGAATGAAACTTTTTTAAATGAAAAATGAACAAAATGTGAATACGTTCCTCCATTTTCATTTCATAAAAATTATTCAAATGAAATATTTAAATCCTGACTAATGGATAAAGTTTCTAAGGCATAGGTTTCCCCGCCGGAATTAGGAGTGATAGTTGTTGCGTCTAATTCATAGTTATAAGAACCTGAACTTTCGTAAATGTGACCATAACCATCAGGAGAATTTATAAATTCATCTTTATCTTCTGCATCAATGGAAACTCCAATTTCTTCAAAAGCAGCAGCAGCTTCTTCAGGAGTCATAGAGCTAAAATCGTGACCATTAATTATAAGGGATTCATTTTCTGGTTCATCTCCTGTTATGATAGCTTCGGTGTCATAAAAATAGGTAATGCTAGCAATTTCGCATTCGCTATAAGAAGCTTCTTTTGAAGTAGGATTGTATAAATAAACAACAAGTCCGGTTGACACATTTTCTCCATCCGCGTTGGTGTATCCAATACGCTTGCTATCATAATCGTAAGTCATGGAAGGTAAAGAATTGCTTGTGGCATCGATTTCAGAACCTCCTATTTCGCATAAAAATAATCCTCCGTCTAATAAAGTTTGTACAGTATCATTAAGAGCAAATGTAGTATTGTTTACAGTTATGTCAGCTTTTACTGCTGGTGAACAGCCATTAAGTAATGTTGTGCAAAGAGCAACAGATAAAAGAGGAGCAGCTATTTTTTTAAACATTTTGATTATAAATCCCTTTCTTCGGTAAAACAAATGTATTATAGTTTCTTTAGTATTTTTCAGGTTCTGGGTAAGTTTCTCCAAAAGTATCTACAGTCATAGTTTTGATACGCTGTGGTTTTAATGGTTTATCTGCATAATCTGTCTGAGTTTCTGCAATCTCATTCACCACTTCCATACCTTCTGTTACTTTACCAAAAGCAGCATACTGTCCATCTAAGTGTGGAGAAGTTTTGTGCATAATAAAGAACTGGGAACCTGCAGAGTTAGGATCCATAGTTCTTGCCATGGACAAAACTCCAGGTGTGTGTTTGAAGTTATTAGTGAAGCCATTCATGTTGAATTCTCCGGCAATAGAATAGCCAGGACCGCCCATACCTGTTCCGTCAGGACATCCTCCCTGAATCATAAAACCTTTGATTACTCGATGAAAGACGATTCCATCGTAGTATTTTTTGTTAATTAAGCTAATAAAGTTATTTACTGTGTTTGGAGCAATTTCAGGGTATAATTCAGCCTTGATCATATCTCCGTTTTCCATTTCGATAGTAACAATTGGATTTTGAGCCATTTCAAAATTCATCCTTTCTTTTTAAATTGCTTTGTCTGAAATACGACAATCTGTAGGATATTATAACGGAAAAAGGGGGAAGAGTAAAGGGGGTTTTCGCGGAGGTGCTTGATTTTGCATAGGGAATCATATATACTGAGGCTAATGTAGCAAATATTGACAGTATGAAACAGAAAGGCAGGTAACAATATGCTAAAAGGTGTCATTTTTGATATGGACGGTGTAATAATAAATAGTGAGCCTCAGCATTATGAGGCGTATGTAATGTTTTGTAAAGATTATGGTGTGGAATTTCCTTATGATGAATATAAGGGATTTATTGGAAGTACACATGCCAAAGTCTGCCAATATATGAAAGAACATTTTCAAATCCCTGTTACAGAAGACAAGATGCAGGAAAAGTTAAGGGAATATAGAGAATATTTAATAGAAACAAAAGGTTATGAAGAGATAGCTGGTATCAAAGAATTAATTAAAGACCTACATCAAAATGGAATGAAACTTGCTATTGCTTCTTCTTCTCCAGAAAAAGAAATACAAAAAGTGGTAGAAACTCTTGGAATTGCGCTTTATTTTACAAAGCTGGTTAGTGGAGAAACTGTGGAGCATCCAAAACCTGCACCAGATGTTTTTTTGAAAGCTATGAGAGAATTGGAATTATCCCAGGATGAATGTATTATAATAGAAGATTCAGGAAATGGTGTAAAAGCAGCAAAGGCAGCAGGCATTCCGGCAATTGGTTTCTATAATCCGGATTCTGGCAACCAGGATTTATCGCCAGCATCTATGGTAGTGGAAGGTTTTGAAGAAATTGATTTTGATTTTGTAGAAAAGGTATACCAGAGAGCTCATTCTATTCCGTGAAGGATAGCAGAAACGAAGCATTGCATTATCCGGGAAAGTGTAATAGAGGATTTGGACCAATTTTATGAATTATACAATAGCCCGAAAATGGAGTTTATAGAGCCACTGGCAGATTATGGAACCGAAAAGGAAAAACTTAGTACATATATTGAAAACAGATACCCTTTCTACGGATATGGAATGTGGACAGTGGTAGATAAGGAAACAGGAAAAGTGATAGGTCGTGCTGGAATAGAGGAACGGACTATTGATGAAGAGGATACTACAGAACTTGGATATATGCTGCACTATTTATATAGAAGAAACGGGATCGGTTTTGAAATTTGTCAGGGGATTTTGGAGTATGCAAAAAACATATTATATATAGAAGAAATTCATGGATATACCCATAAGGATAATAAGGCTTCTAAAAAACTTCTTGAAAAGCTGGGTTTTCAAGTGCAAGGGGAAATCAGAGAACGAGATATGATATTGGAACAATATTGGCGAAAATTGTACTAAAAAAAATACAAAGAAAAATTCAAAATATACTTGCGCTATGCCAATCCTTCGTGTATACTTGTTATTGCTGTGGCATGATAGCTATGAAGCGTGAGGTTGCTGCCAAACGAAAGGGAAGGCAGGTTTTCCGTGGAGCGAATGTCAAGTTAGGAAACTGACGACAAGTCACTGTATACAAGTTAACAGATACCTTAAAAAATATTAGGTTGAAACAAAGTGTGTAAAGATGCGTTGAGATAAAGAAAACGATTGTGATACACACGGGGAAGTGTACAGTCACCGCTTGTCGTACTGAAATTATAAGTGCGAAAAGGAGGCGACTTTTTTTATGGCAAGTCAAGTAATGAGAATCACTCTC
>JAFQCM010000072.1 GCA_017399445.1 Lachnospiraceae bacterium
AGTAGAGGTTACTACTGGTTTCTCTACTGGTTCTTCTGTAGAAATTATAAAAGGATTGGAAAAGGGCGACACAGTCTTGATAGAAAGCCAGGTGAGCAATTGATGAAAAGAAAAGAATTATTGAGACCGGTATGGATGAATATGCTCCAGAACAAATTTAAAGTTGTTTTAACCTCAGTTGGTATCATTATTGGCGCGGCTACAATTGTAATGGTAATTGCAATCGGACAGGGTGGTCAGGAAGAGGTGGCACAACAGTTTAAAAACTTAAATGCTGGTGCAATCGATATTTCTTATGAACTTGCTAATTCCGGAGGGAATTCTGAAAGAGGAGGTAGTATGCAAGGAGGCGGCTCCGGAGGTTTTTCAGGAGGTAGCGGAGGCGGACCTATGGCAATGCCGGGGGGGAGCAGTTCTAGTGGAAGTGGAAAATCAGGGAGAAGTGGAGATAATAGCTCTGGAGACTTTCCAGGTGGTGGTTTTATGATGGGTGGAGGTAATTCAAAAGATATGTCTGATCGTATGAATCAGGAAAAAATCACCTTGTCAGAAACGGATGTAGAAGATTTAGAAGTATTTGTACCAAATATTTCTTCTGTGTCCATTTCATATACTACAAAATCAACTGTAGATGGTGGAGAGTTAGAGGAAGAAACTTCTTATACCATAGCCGGTGTAAAAAGTATTTATGCTAATATTAGTAATCTTTCTATGCAGGTAGGAGAATTTGTTACGGAGGAAGAAGAAGAGCAGAAAGAAAAAGTATGTGTTCTTGGTTCTGCGGTGGCAAAAGAAATATTTGAAAATGCAACAGAAGCATATGATAGTACAATTTATATTGATGGTAGACCTTATATAGTGAATGGTGTTTTAGAAGCGGTAGGAGCCGTGTCCTCTGGAATTAGTCCGGATGAGGCAATTTTTATGCCATATAGTACAGGAATGAAGTACATAACTGGAAATACTGTTAGTCCAACAATTACTGTTATAGCAGAAGATTTAGAAAATATTGATGAAACAATAACGAATATTGAAACAGTATTAGCAGAGTCATATCCAAATGCAGAGTTTACAATAGATGATGCAGGAAGTAAAATGGAAGCGGCTTCTAAATCAAATGAAACCTTAACTACGTTACTATTTGCGATGGCGTTTATTGTATTTCTTGTAGGTGGAATTGGAATTATGAATGTTTTGTTCGTGTCAGTAAAAGAGAGAACAAAAGAAATTGGTATTTTGAAGGCAATTGGATGTTCTAGAAAAGATATATTGATGGAGTTTTTATTAGAAGCCTGTTTTATTAGTGTTTTAGGTGGAATATTAGGAATTGTGTTAAGTTTCGCAATTACACCAATTGTAAAAATAATGCAAATACCGGTTGTGCTAAGTGCTACAGGAATGGTACTTGCAGTCATGTTTGCGGTAATAACAGGTACTGTATTCGGATTTTACCCGGCATGGAAAGCATCTCGATTAGTACCAGTTGAAGCATTAAGTGAAGAATAGGAATTGTAGGAGCAAGGATATGATCAGACGAAGACGGATAGGAGGCAGGATTGGATGAAAAAGAAAAAAGTTGTTTTTACTATTATACTTTTCCTGCTTATTTGTGGAATTGGTATAGGTGGTTTTATTATATGGATGCGGCAAAAACAAAGTGCGACAGAAGAAGAAATTGCAGTAAAAGAAAACCAATCCTTAATAGTCGCCCGGATTTATACTATTAACGGAAATGAGATTACATTTGCAGAAGCGGAAGAAATGGATTTATCTTCTAGAAGAGCAGGTGAAATGGGAGAAAATAATGGGGATTCTAAAAATAGTGGAAAAGAGACTGAAAGTTCCATTGATGAAAATCAGAATGGTGAAGAAAAAAATGCATCATTAGATAATTCACTGGGTGGAGCGCAAATGCCACAAGGAAG
>JAFQCM010000073.1 GCA_017399445.1 Lachnospiraceae bacterium
TAATGGGAAGAAAATGTCTATGCCTCGGAAACGATTTAACATAAGCATGAATCCAGTTAAATATTTGAAAAAAATACTATCTCTTTAAAAAATAGAATTTACAAGAATGAGGCTGGATAAACATTCATGCGTTTGTCGTGACCAACAACAAATAATCCTTTCCCGCCTCTGTTTTTTATGGTATACTTTTTGTATCATTTAAACAGGAGGTTTTATTTTGAAAAAAGCAAAAAAAGTGCTTGCCATTATAGGCATAATTTTTCTGGCAGGATTATATGTTTCCTCTTTAATATTCGCTCTTATTGACAGTGAATTAAGTTTTAAATTATTACAGGTATCCCTTTATGCAACTGTAATTATTCCTATTCTTATTTATATTTATACCTTAATATACAAACTTCTACATAAAGACTAAAACCGGACACTTAAGGCTGTGTCCGGTTTTTCTTACATTTTATTTGTTCTTTTTATTTTCTGAAATTTCTTCTTCATCCTTAGAATTTAATTCTTTTACAATTACTATGGTAATTACCATAATTGCTAATGCAATTACTGCAATAGCAGCCAAGATAAATGGCAATGTAGAAATTGTCTTTGTCTTTGTTTCAACACTTGTGCTATCTCCAGCATCAGATGTATATTCTGGTGTATCTGCTGTTACAGTTTCACCTTCCTCTATCGGCACTTCTTCTGCCTGAGTATTTCCATATCCCATAGCGTAAATGGAGAAATAATTTGTTTCAAAGCTTAATGTATCTTCTAAACTGTCAGAATCCGGAATTGCCACCACTTGTTCCTCATGCTCTCTGATAACACAATAATATGGTTCTCCCTGATTTTCTAATGGTATATTTAAAGTAAAGTGTACCGGAAGAAGGGTTTCATTAACCTGCCGTTTATCATCATCCCTGGTAGTATTTTTTAGTTCCATATACTTATAAATTCTTAAATCCAAAGCTTTAAATATGGTCTTGTCCTGTATAATAGCATATTGTTCTAATAAACTTTTAATACTGGAAGTCATAGAAGCATTGGATACATCTAAAATTACTTCTACCTTATTTCCACTTAAAATTTCACTGGAACTAAGTATCAATCCCAATCCCCATACTTGATCTTCACTAATCTGATAATCTGGTATATGGTTTTCAATTACAATTTCTACATTACTTAAATTCAAAATCATATTATCCAAATTACGTAATGTTTCTTCATCTAACTCCCGAAGTTCTTTTGGTGTCATCTTATTAAGTGCACTGATTACTGCTGCAAGTTCCTCCTTGCTGGCATCACTATTTCCATTTTGTATCTTATTAAAGATATCATTTATGGTTTCCTGAACTTTTTGTGGTTTCGCTTCCACTGATGTTATCTTTGATGTACTTGAGGTGTTTGTACTCTGTCCTGTTGTGGAATTTTGTGAAGTTGTATCCTTTGCTCCACTAGTTGGTGCTGTAGTTGCATTTACTGTGGAACTGCTTCCTGTTGGTACCGGTGTCACTTCCACTCCGTTGATTGTTATGGTTGCGGATTTCTTCTTATATTTTACTACTACAACATTTTTTCCGGTTGAGTTAATGGTTTCCGGTGCTATTGTAAATTCAGTTACCGTTTCCTTACTTCCATCAGAATAAGTGGCAGTTACCATAATATTATCTTTGGAAATAGTTGCTCCCACCGGCACATCATTTCCAAGATATTCTGCTGAAATGGATTCTACTGTTTTCTTCTGAGAATCCTCAGCTCCACCAGTTGGTGTCACTCCGGCTCCACTAGTTGGTGTCACTTGGGCTCCACTGGTTGGTGTCACTTGGGCTCCATCGGTTGGTGTCACTTGAGCTCCGCTAGTTGGTGTCACAGTATTTGTCGGTGTAATACTTGGTGTGAGTGTTGGCGTTACAGAAGGTGTTGCTGTTACTTTACTTGTTGGTGTTATGGTAGTATCAGTATCTCCATCCCCATCCCACTTAGCATATAATGTAATATCGTTGGTTACCAAATCTTTTTCTGTAAACTGGGTAGTATAATCTTTAGAGGTATACCAGCCTTTAAATTCTGCTCCTTTTTTTACCGGAACCGGTAATGTAACACTGTCACCCCAGGTAATATTCTTAATATCCGCTACTGCATTTCCACCACAGCTGTCAAATGTAATGGTATACTTTCTTCCTGCCACACCGGTTTCAATAACAACAGAGGCATTTAAATCTTCAAAGCTTACAGTAATTACATTGACTCCTTCCTGCAGTATAGTCTCAGGAGTATAAGTAAAGTCTTCTACCAGTCTTGCCACATTATCATTATACATGGCAATGACCCTGATGGTATCTTTTGGAATCGTATCATTTAATTTTAATGCCTCTCCGATATAAGAAGCTTCCAAAGAATATGGTATTAGCTGAAATTCATCCCATTTTGCATATAAGGTCATATCCTTTGTCACTTTAGAATTTTCGGTAAATTCCACTCTACAGGAAGTATCTCTATACCAGCCATTAAACACAAAACCTTCTTTGGTTGGTGGATTTGGCAATGTAATCGTTTCTCCTTTTGCCACCCCTGTAATACTTTCTACAATGGAACCTCCCATACTGTCGAAGCTGACACGATAGGTTTCTCCTTCTGGAATATATCCTTCTACTGTAAAAGTTTTAGTAAAGGAAATGATTTCATCTGCATCGTAAGGATTGGTTTCCTGATATTTTACTGTAAACAGATTCGTTCCTTCATTTTCAATCAATGTAGATGAAATTTCAAAAGAATCTAAAATAGTTTTTACAGAATAATCATCATAAAAAGCTTTTACCAATACCTTATCTAAATCAATATTGCTCCAAATAGGCATATCTGTTCCAGTATACTCTACTGTCAATGATTTTAGTGTTTTCTTTGTCCATTTGGCATATATTTTCGTATCCTCTGCAATTCTGGTATAATCGGTTACTCTATTAATATAATCGGTTTCTGTATACCAACCGCCAAAAGTTTCTGTAGCTCTATCCGGTTCTTCAATTCCTGCCTCTGAAAATCTGGAATACTTTGGTACTTCCACTACTAACGGTTCCCCTGGTACTCCGTCTTCTGAAACATCCTGATATACTTCTAGTTTTACCATTCCACTGGCTACTGTTTCATCTTCGCCCCAATAATCTGCTAAATACACTTCAAAGGTATCTGTCTTTCCGTCCTTTTCCACTTCCATTACTATACTTTCTCCGTAATATGGAAATGTAGTACCCAATTTATTAAACTTAAGTTTTGAGGCTTCATAATAACAGTCAAAATTATTTTTTCCTTCTTTTAGACCTATATTGTAATCTGTAATAACATCTTCTGTTCCGTCACTGTTAAATGCCAAAACTTCTAAATTATTAGAATCCAAAGCTGCTTCCCAATATAAAATGCTTGGATTTCCATCTGCATCAAGAATAGGCTCTCCCTTGGAATTGGTTTCATAAATTGCCGATACCTTTAATGGTTTTCCTGTATATTCCACCCGTAAAGCAGATACTCCGATTTTTTCCCATTTCGCATACAATGTAATACTCTGTGTAATAGTAAACTTCGTTGGACACTTTGTCTGAAGTGTACTATCTAAATACCAGCCCCCAAACAAATATCCTTCTTTTAAAGGACGGACAGAAGCCAGATTAATGGTCTGATTTCTTGAAATGTCTGTAATACTTTCTACAACTTCTCCACCATTTGTCACAAAGTTTATTTTTAATTTTCCATCAGTAGCAGGTGTGTTAGAACCTACTATATTAATTTTACAGGTTTTTCCCATATAAGTAACAGTAACGGTATTGTCCCCTTCTTTTTCTACTCTAACAGGGTCAATATCAAATACTCTTACCGAAGCGCTATTCTGTTTTTTATCATAATCTTCTTTGGAATAATATGCATATACCAGAATCTGTCCTTTGGAAATGAAGCTTCCCACTTCCTGTTCCTGACCTACAAACTGTGCAGTAATACCATACAAAGATTTTTTCCCATCTTCTGTAAAAATTGGGTCATCATCTGCAAAATAATCTTCTTCTGATACTTCGTAATAAGCTGTATAGCCTGAATACATACTTCCTACCGGAAGTTTTTTCCTTTGGTTATTAGTTCCTAAAAGGAAGTAGGTATAATCGTAAGTAGCATTTTCCAAACCATCATTGGAAGAATCCTTGTCATCATCATAAATGCTCATGTGATACCACATACCATCTAATTTGACCAAATTGAATACCTTTGTATTTTTTCCCTGGTCAGTTCCTCTAATAATCGCACACTGAATACCCATTTTATGAAGAAGCTTATAAGCAAGTCCCGCATAACCGGCACTGGATGCCTGTCCATATTTAAAAGCTGTATATGGTGTAAGAGTAGCAATCTCTGTTTCTCCATCTACCTCTGAGATAACAGAAGAACCTTTGCTTACATTACCACAAATCCAGTCATGAACTGCTTTCACCTTTTCATAATCTGTAGCATCTTCCGGCAATCCTAAGTCTGATATAATGGTAGATAAATTATCATCTACATACTCTGTTTCTTCTTTACTTTCCCAATAGGTGACATTAAAAACAAATCGAATATATTTATTGGTAGAATTTACCACATAATCTACATCTACTGACTTATAAATATTCAATAAGTAATCTGCATCATCTGTACTGGCAGAATCAATGGAAAATACTTTTGGAAGCAGGTCATTTTTAATCTTCCCTCTATCTCCATAAGTATCATAATTGCTTCCAGAATAAATGACACTAAAATGACTCTCCCTACTTGCCATTTGTTTTGAAACATAGGCCGCCACTGCACTAATAGTGCTGTATGTATTATCCTTTTCTGTTCCTTCTGATTCTCCATCGGAACTGAGCTCACCATCTGTTGGTAAGGAAATCCCAATTGAAATGCCATTATTAAATTTTGCTGTCCCTCTGCTTGCTGCCTGTGCGTTTAATGCAGCAGGTGCTACTGTTGTTGCACATATCACCCCTGCTAAAACGGCAGCTGTTACTGTTTTTAATTTCCCCAATTTTTCTCTCACCATAATACCACCCGTCTTCTGTCTTATTTATATTAGTTTTTATCTGTTCACAATAAACCGTATTTATGTTATCGGCATTTTCCTTAAGTTATTTAACAAATTCCCACTATTTTTCTATGTTTCTTTCCAATTTAAAATTTCTTCTCTTGCTTTTTCATGCCCTTCAAACAAAATTCCATGAATTCCTAATTTTTTGGCCCCTTCTATATTTTCTTTCACATCATCAAAGAACAGACACTTCTCTGGTACTAGCTGATATTTCTCCAATAAAGCTTTATAAATTTCAATATCCGGCTTTATTTTCTTTATCTCATAGGAAAAAATTCCGCCATCACATTGTTCCACAAAGCCTAATGCTTCCGCTGTCTTTTCTCTTAATGTTTTACCATAATTGGATAAATAATATACTTTATATCCTTGTTCTTTTAATTGTGCAATCCATTTATCCGTATATTCATATCTGGTAATACATCTTCCCATACCATTCCATAATGTTCTAATCTCATTTTCATATTCTGGTGCTTTTTTTATAAAGCTCTGCAAAATTTCCTCATCACTCCAGACGCCACGGTCCGTTTCCTTCCAGTATTCACTTAAAAATATGGCATTTGCAAGCTTCTCATTTTTTTTCTTACTATAGCCAAAACTTTCCAAATAATCCTTCCAATTCCAATCCACCAGTACTTTACCAATATCAAATATAATCGTATTTATCATTTTTTCCTCCCATTCACTCTCACGTAAAAGAGCCACCCTCAAACAAGGCAGCTCTCATACATTTCTTATTTATTTCTGTAGATGATATCATCTCTACCCGGTCCGTTAGAAACCATAGTGATTGGATATCCTATTTTTTCTTCTACAAATTCAATATACTTTCTACAATTTTCAGGTAAATCTTCGTAATTCTTGATTCCACGAATATCACATTTCCATCCTGGTAATTTTTCAATAACAGGTTCTGCTTTTTCTAACAGTGCTGTAGTTGGAAATTCTGTTGTGATTTCGCCATTTACTTTGTATGCAGTACATACTGGAATTTCATCTAAATATCCAAGTACATCAAGTACAGTAAATGCTACATCGGTAGTTCCCTGTAAACGGCATCCATATTTAGAAGCCACACAGTCAAACCATCCCATACGTCTTGGGCGTCCTGTTGTTGCCCCAAATTCTCCACCGTCACCACCGCGACGTCTTAATTCGTCTGCTTCTTCTCCGAAGATTTCACTTACAAAAGCACCTGCTCCTACTGCAGAAGAGTATGCCTTACATACTGTGATTACCTGCTTGATTTCATACGGTGGAACACCTGCTCCAATTGCACCATAAGCTGCTAAAGTAGAAGAAGATGTTACCATTGGATAAATTCCATGATCCGGATCCTTTAAAGTACCAAGCTGTCCTTCTAAGAGAATTTCTTTTCCTTCTTTTAATGCATTATGTAAATACAATGACACATCGCATACAAAAGGTTTTACCATATCTCTGTATTCATGAAGAGTTTCTAATAATTCATCCGGATTAATAGCTGGTTTGTGGTATAAATGTTCTAATATAACATTTTTTGTTTCACAGACGCGCTTTACTTTTTCCTGTAATAATTCTTCATCAAATAATTCACTAACCTGGAATCCGATTTTTGCATATTTATCTGAATAAAAAGGTGCAATACCGGATTTTGTAGAACCAAAGGAGTTTTTGCCCAGTCTTTCTTCTTCATACTGGTCAAATAAAATATGGTAAGGCATAACAATCTGAGCTCTGTCAGAAACTAAAATTTTAGGTTCTGGTACGCCTTTGCTTACTATTTCCTGAACTTCCTTAAATAAAAGCGGTATATTTAAAGCAACTCCATTACCAATAATACTTGTAGTATGGTCATAAAATACACCTGAAGGAAGTGTATGCAATGCAAATTTACCATAATTATTTACAATTGTGTGTCCTGCATTAGCACCACCCTGGAATCTTACGATAATATCAGCTTCCTTAGCTAACATATCGGTAATCTTACCTTTACCTTCATCTCCCCAGTTCGCTCCTACGACTGCTTTTACCATGTTTGTTCCTCCTAAGTTTTGTTATTTTTACCTGTTACAAATTTAATTTCCATACTCCTGGAAAAATTATACATTAATTTCTGCTTTCATACCAAGAATTTCTTTATTTTCTTCTAAAATCGGTTTAACCACATTCTTTAAGAATGCGTCTACCTGTTCTTTTGCACGTCCTGTATATTTTGCAGGATCCATTGTTTTCTGCAAATCTTCCAATGTCATATTAAATTCAGGATCTGCTGCAATTAATTCTAATAAGTTATTATCTAACCCTTTTTCTTTCACGTTCTTTCCTGCTTCCATAGAAAGAGTACGGATTTTTTCGTGAAGTTCCTGTCTGTCTCCACCAGCCTTTACTGCATCCATCATGATATTTTCTGTTGCCATAAATGGAAGCTCGGAACGAAGACGTTTTTCAATTACCTTTGGATACACCACTAATCCATCCACAACATTTAAGCATAAATCAAGAATTCCATCGATAGCAAGGAATCCTTCCGGAATACTTAAACGTTTATTTGCAGAGTCATCCAAAGTACGTTCAAACCACTGTGTTGCTGAAGTAATCATTGGATTCATAACATCTGCCATTACAAATCTTGATAAGGACGCAATTCTTTCACTTCTCATTGGGTTTCTCTTATATGCCATAGCTGAAGAACCAATCTGTGATTTTTCAAATGGTTCTTCGATTTCTTTTAAATGCTGTAACAAACGAATATCGTTTGAGAATTTATGTGCACTGGCTGCAATTCCTGCAAGTACATTTGTCACTCTTGTATCTACCTTACGTGAATAAGTCTGTCCAGATACCGGATAGCAACTTTCAAATCCCATTTTCTTTGCAATCATTGGATCGATTTTATCAATGGTTTCATGTTCTCCATCAAATAATTCAAGGAAACTTGCCTGTGTTCCTGTAGTTCCTTTGGAACCAAGTAATTTCATATTTGCAAGTACATGGTCAAGGTCTTCTAAATCCAATAAGAATTCCTGAATCCACAAAGTTGCTCTTTTACCAACAGTAGTTGGCTGTGCTGGCTGAAAATGAGTAAATGCCAAAGTTGGAAGTGCTTTATATTCCTCTGCAAATTTTGCTAATTCATCAATTACATTAATTAACTTTTTCTTTACTAATTTTAAAGCTTCTGTCATTACAATAATATCTGTATTATCACCAACGTAACAAGAAGTTGCTCCTAAATGGATAATTCCTTTTGCCTTTGGACACTGTACTCCATAAGCGTATACATGTGACATAACATCATGACGAACCTGTTTTTCTCTTTCTTTTGCCACATCATAATTAATATCATCCTGATGAGCTTTTAATTCTTCAATCTGTTCCTCTGTAATATCAAGTCCTAATTCTTTTTCTGTTTCTGCAAGAGCAATCCATAACCTTCTCCATGTACGGAATTTCATATCTGGTGAAAATATGTACTGCATTTCTTTGCTTGCATAACGTTCTGATAATGGACTTTGGTATCTATCTGTCATTCTTTTTCCTCCTACTTCTGATATTCTCCACGAATATCCTCTTTTGGTGGCTCCATTGGATAGTTTCCATTAAAGCATCCCTTACAAATTGACTTTCCTTCTGATAATTCTTCTAATCTGCCAATTTCTAAGTATCCTAAACTATCAGCACCAATAATATCTCTGATTTCTTCAATGGAACGATTATAAGCAATCAGCTGCTCTCTTGCCGGTACGTCTGTTCCAAAATAGCATGGCCATAAAAATGGAGGGGAACTAATACGAACATGGACTTCCTTTGCCCCTGCTTCTTTTAACATACCTACAATTCTGTCACTGGTAGTTCCACGCACAATAGAATCATCAATCATAATAACTCTTTTGCCTTTTACTACATCTTTTAATACATTTAATTTTACACGAACACTAGATTCCCTGCTGCTTTGCTTTGGCTTAATGAAGGTCCTTCCCACATAACCATTCTTTACAAAAGCAGTTCCATAAGGAATACCAGATTCTAAAGAATATCCTAATGCTGCTGCATTTCCAGATTCCGGCACACCTACTACAATATCTGCTTCTACTGGCGAATCCATCGCTAAAAAGCGACCCGCTTTAATACGGGAATTATATACGCTTACACCATCAATCACACTGTCCGGACGCGCAAAATAAATGTATTCGAAAATACATCTTGCTTCTTCAGATTCTTTTGGGCACAGACTAGTATCTGATTCAATACCATTCTGTGGAGTAATAGTTACAATTTCTCCCGGTAATACATCCCTTACAAACTCTGCACCAATAGTATCTAAAGCACAGGTTTCAGATGCTAAAATATATGCATTATCTCTTTTTCCAATACAAAGAGGCTTAAATCCTTGAGGATCTCTTGCTCCAATTAATTTTCTTGGGCTCATTACAACTAAAGAATAAGCTCCCTTAATTTTCTTCATTGCACGTTTCACTGCGTCCTCTACTGTACCGCAGTTTAAACGCTCTCTTGCAATGTGATATGCAATAACTTCAGAATCGATGGTTGTCTGGAAAATAGCTCCCGTGTACTCTAATTCTCTTCTCAGCTCCGGTGCATTAATCAGATTCCCATTATGTGCCAATCCTAAAGTACCTTTTACATAATTTAATACTAAAGGCTGGGCATTTTCTCTAGTACTTTCACCAGCGGTAGAATATCTTACATGTCCTACTCCGATGTCACCTTTTAATCCTTCTAAATGTTCTGGACTAAACACTTCATTTACCAGACCCATGCCTTTATAAGAATTTACTTTTCCTTTTGGACCATTGGTATCACTTACAGCAATACCACAACTTTCCTGTCCTCTGTGCTGCAATGCAAACAACCCATAATAAATAGAGGATGCCACATCATTGCCATCAAAATCATATATTCCAAATACTCCACATTCTTCATGGAGTTCTCTATCTTGCTGAATCTTATGATTGTTCATTCTTTACTCCTATAATCCTAAACGTTTAAATACTTCGTTGTATGCTTCTTCTACATTACCCATATCACGTCTAAAACGGTCTTTGTCTAATTTTTCATTTGTTTCAACATCCCACAATCTACAAGTATCTGGTGAAATTTCGTCTGCAAGAATGATGTTTCCATCTTTATCTCTACCAAATTCAATCTTAAAGTCAATTAATTTAATTCCTGCATTTAAGAAATATTCTTTTAATACTTCATTTACTTTGAATGTATATTCTGCAATTTTGTCAATTTCTTCCTGTGTTGCAAGACCTAATGCAAGTGCATAGTATCCATTGATAAACGGATCACCAAGGTCATCATTTTTGTAGCTGAATTCTAAAGTTGGACATAACAATTCTCTGCCTTCTTCAATTCCAAGCTTTTTAGAAAAGCTTCCTGCTGCTACGTTTCTTACAATTACTTCTAAAGGTACAATTTCAACCTTCTTTACAACAGTTTCTCTATCACTTATTTCTTCTACCAGATGGGTTGGAACTCCTGCCTTTTCTAAAAGCTTGAATACATGGTTTGTCATACGGTTGTTAATGGCACCTTTACCAACAATAGTACCCTTTTTTTCACCATTAAAAGCAGTTGCATCATCTTTGTAATCAACAATAACAACATTAGGGTCTTCTGTTGTGTAAACCTTTTTTGCTTTTCCTTCATACATGAGTTCTTTCTTTTCCATTGTTTTCCACCTGTCCTTTTCTTTTTATTCTAAATTATAAAATACATCCGGAATGCCAAAGTTACTGCACACCCTTTCCAACATTCTGTGCCTACAGACAATCAGTGCACAATTAAGCCTGGCTACTGTTTGTCTGTAGGCACAGAATGTCGAAAAGCACTGGCGTGTTTTGACACCCCTAGTATATCCCAATGTGACACACTGTGAGTTTGTACGCAAACTCACAGCACAAATTATATACCATAAAATTTAGAAAATCAACACCATTATTGTTTTTTCCATTCATTCAAAATATTCTCGCATGCAAAAGCATCATAATCTTCGATTGCTACAGCCAATTGCTTGTAATAAACCTCTTGTTCTTCCTCTAATTGAAATTCTTCTATCTTAGATAGAATATTCTCCATTTGGAACATATCCAGGTTCTCGATTGCCTGACTCATTTCATCCATGCATTTTTCAAGAAATTCCTTACTAATCTTTTCTTTCTTTTTGTCTGTTTTTACTTCGTCTATAAAATATGATTTTAAAATTGAATCATATTTTAAGTACTGTTCCAAAAGTTCCCCTGTTTCTTCTTTTATAATATCAATATCCCGTGCATTCCCTGCACGTTCCAGTTTAGCAGCCAATTCTGACAACTGATCCGCACCAATTTGTTTTGAAGTACTTTTCAGAGCATGAACTTCTGTAGTATATTGTGGCCAGTCACACTGTTCTACTGCCGTTTCAATCACTTGTGCCTTTTTTTGGATAGCCTTGTAATAATCACGTAAGACAGTCCAAAACAGTTTCTCACTTCCCAATCTTTTAATTGCTGTCTTTGTATCCAAATCTGCAACAACAACCGTTTTTTCTGCTTTCACCTCTGGCATGGTTTGCACCTTACGTACTTTTTGGATTTTATCAATTGGAAGCCAGCGCTTTATGGCTGCTGCAAGAACCTGCACTTCTATTGGTTTTGCAACGAAATCATTCATTCCTTCTTTCAAAAACATCTGTTTTGTTCCATCCACAGCATTGGCTGTCAGCATAATAATCGGAACATCGTCGTATTCCTTATGAAACCGTCTGATAATATGCGTGGTTTCTACACCATCTAATTCCGGCATCATATGATCCATTAAAACAAGGTCATAACGGTGAGCAGATATCTTATCCACTGCTTCTAATCCTCCACTAGCAGTTTCTATCTTCATTTGCAGCGGTTCCAAAAGTCCCTCTGCAACAGTCAGATTCACCGGGTTATCATCAACAATTAATATTTCTGCTGATGGTGCAATAAAATCAAAGGTATTCACTTCAGCATCAGAACATTCATCCACCAGTTCCTTATTTTTTAGCAAAAGTGACAGGTTTAATGCATAAATTGGTTTTTTCATAATACGAAGATTAGGAATGTCGTACTCTACATTTGCAAAGAAGTCAACAATCAGTACCACGGTGAGTTTTGGATGAATGCGAACAAAATTTTCCACATAAGGCGAAAAAAAGGAATGCTCTATAAACAAAAATACATTTTCATCTTCATTTGTATTACTTAGTTCCACATCATCAATTGCTGGTACCATCTCATAGGAAATTCCCAAACGTTTTGCATCTACTGCAATTTGCTGTTGTACTATCGTTTCATTCCCAACTCCTATAATATGGAATTTTTCCGCGTCGTCTATACAAATTCCCGATTGAGCTACAGCAACTTTCTGTGGTAGTGAAAAAGAAAAGGTACTTCCCTTATTGTAAGTACTTTCTACCCGAATACTACCATTCATCATATCTAACAATCGTTTTGTTATGGCAAGTCCTAATCCTGTTCCTTCTATATTCCGGTTCCGTTTGCTGTCAAGCTGTTGAAAAGATTGAAACAGCTTCTTTAATTCCGACTCTCTGATTCCAATACCGGTATCTTCTACAGATACCTGTACCTCTATTGTATCATTCCCCAGCTTTTCGTAACCTATATGTAATGCAACATAACCTTGATGGGTAAATTTTGCTGCATTGTTTGCCAAATTGATAAGTATTTGTTTATTTCTTGCCACATCACCATATAGCTTCTCAGGAATATCCGGAACCACATCTACAATAAGTTCCACATTTTTATCTTTTAAACGAGTCATAATAATACTGGTAACATCATGTATTACTGACATGGTTTCATATTCGTCTGTAATAATATCCATTTTTCCAGATTCAATTTTAGAAAAATCTAAAACATCATTAATGATGGTCAGCAATGTTTGTCCTGATGCTTTAATTTGCTGAATATAATCTCTCGCAGCAGGAGTCAATTCCTCCCGCAATGCCATTTCTGCCATACCAATCACTGCATTCATAGGAGTTCTGATTTCATGACTCATGTTTGCAAGAAAATCTGATTTCATATTTGCGGTTTGTTGAATTTCTTCTTTTGCTTTATGAGCAAGGTATTTGCTATATGCCATATTAGATAAAATATTAGCTATGGAATAAAGAAATTTTGCCGCCTTGTCAACTGTTTCCTTAGGCAAAACCTTTACCTTCTTTGCCGCCTCGTAATATGCTTCCGGATCTACCCCCAGTTCTTCTGCCACATGATAGAGTTCCTCTTTGTTTGTTTCTTTTATCCTTACTTGTCCACCAACAAAACACCCCACAAACTCACCATTGGCTATAATAGGTGCAGCAAAATCTGCCAATCCGGCATGACATATATATACTGATGGTTTCCCATTGCGTAACGCCTCCTCTGCACCATTTTTATCACATTGTTTACATCGTGAGTATCCCAATTCCGTACTTCTGTTATATTTTTCACAAAATTCAGAAAAATTTGAACCTTGCGTAATAGGAACACCATCGATATCTGCAGTCACCGCTGCTATTCCTGTCATGTCAGCAAAAGCATCCTGTATTCTTTGTAATACTTCAACATCTACCAGTTCTGTTAATTGAAGTTTATCTTTTCCCCAATCATTACTTTTTTCCTCCATAGTTTTCCCTCCCCTGTCCTCTTGCTAACTATCCGGCTAAAACATCAGCAATAACTTTAAATAGTTTTTCTCTATCAATAGGTTTCAACAGATAACCTTGTGGTTTCATAACCAAAACTTCCTGTATTTTGCTTTTTTCTGTAATACCTGTCAGAAATACAACTGGAATATCTTTGGTATCCGGATTTTCACGAAGTTTTTTCAGAACAGCTGGTCCATTATCCACTGGCATTTCATAGTCTAACAAAATCAAATCTGTGTGTTTTCGTTCTAAAAACTTCATAGCCAGTTTACCTGAAATAGCTGTAGCCACATCATAGTTTTCATTCAGCTGCTCATTCACCAGCCTAAGCATTCTTGGATCATCATCAACAACTAAAATATGTTTTCTTCTATTGGCCTCTTCTTCTTCCTGTTGTTTTCTAAGTTCTTCTTGTCGTCGTTCTTCTTCCTGCTTTTTAAGTTCTTCCTGCTGTTGCCGTTCTTTTTCTTCTTCCGCTTTCTTTTGTTCTAGAAACTTAATTATTTTTTCTGCTATCACGCTTGCCATCAGTGGTTTTACTAACATAATATCTGCTGCATTAATTGCAACTCGTTCAAATATCTTACATTCTTCTTCCGGACCAATAACCACCAACGGGATTTTTTCTTTCTGTAATTTATCTTTAAGTACATACACTTTATTAAAATCTTTCACAGACTCTGCATTAACACAATACACAAATACATCTGGTTGAAAAATTTCCAAATGTTTCACAACATCATCATTACGATTAGATGTTGTAAGAACTTCAAAATCATCCTGCATCTGCATAAAGAAGTCATCAATAGCTGATTTATTCTCACCTGTTAAAAGTGCTTTAAACTTCATTTCTTTTCCCCCTTTGCCTTTATAAAAAATAACTATATTTTTATTTGCTAGCATCTAGTAATTATGCATTTTCCCTATACCCCAAAAAAATATAGATGTATAAAATGCCATAAATATTTTAGCATTTTTCACAATATTTTGTCAAGATTCCTAGTTTCCTTCCACAGAGTTCACAATTTCCAAAATTTCTTTTGCGTATTCTTTATGGGTATTTATAAGATTTGAAATTTCTGATTTTGCATCTTCCATAATTTTTTGATTATAATCTAACTGTTTCCTGATTTTTTGTCTTCTTCTGATTAAACGGTGTCTGATTTCTACCATTTCTTTGCTGTCTACTATCGCATTTACCTGGGATGGCCATACACTGGCATCCTGAATTCCAAATTCCCTTAGCTGCTTCACTAGTTGTTCATTATAAAACTCTAAATCATCACTGGCTCTCTGGTAACGGTAACGTTCCTCTCGTTCTTTCATATAATTTTCCCAGATATAATTTAACTCATATGCACTTTTTACATTGTATTTTTCATAAGTGTAATCTAAAGCATTTACAATATTTACATATTTTATTTTTGTTTTGTTTAACAGTCCGATTGCCTTATTAATACAAAGTTCTGTATACTTTAACTCATAATCTGCATTTTTCAGTTTCAAATACAGTCCTGTAGTTACTAAAACGGCTGCAAACATAGATACCATATATGCCAACTTCACTTCTGCGTCAAAAAGCATCTGAAAAGCTATAATTAGAATAATTGCTGCGATTAATGTAGCAAATGCAATCACTGACATACCTTTTAGGTTTTGCTGTTCCTGAAGAATATCTCTTTTTCTGATATTTTGTGCTGCTTTCTCATTTTCTAAGTGTCTCATATCAGATTTTAACACTTCTCGGTATTTTTCATTTTCTGTCATTCTCTTTAATATATCTGGAATTTCATTTTCATGATTTTCCGCAAACCAGTACTGCATATCTGTAATTTTACTTACTGTTTTTTGGAGATTTTTTCTTTCTTCATTTAAATTAAGTATCTTTCGCACTGTAGTATTTATCACGGTTTTTCTATCGTCAGGCATTTCTTCTATCATCTGCATATCCTTTAAATATGCAGTTACCAGACTGTATTCTAATTTGGCATTTTCTGTTTCATCGGAAGCTTCTAACATCTGCTCACAACAGTTTCTTACATATCTTTCCCGTTCCTCTTTATTCTCAATTTTCACCTTTTCTTTTTGGAAAACCGGAGAAGCTTCTTCTATCTTTGCTTCTTCTAAAACAGAATTTTCCTTTGCTTCTTCTTCCATTAACAATTCTTCTGTTTTTTTCTGTTTTCCAACTTTTTTTCTAAACCATTCTATTAACTTCATTTCACTTACCCTTCTGTCATGCTTACTTTGTAGTCCTGCTGATATCCCGAAAAGATTTTATCCAAACCGTGATAGTATTCCTGCACATATCCTAATTCCTTATATTTTAAAATCTCTTTTATTTCCTCCCTCTTAGGAGATTCTTTCTCCTCCAGCACCATTTGTTCTAACTTTTTTTCTATGAAAAGAGCATCTTCCTCTGTTACCAGTTCCTCTGCCACTCTTTTTACATATTCTTCTTTTGGAAGATACATATGAAGTGCCATCAGATAACATTCATAGCTTTCTTTATCCCGATTATTTTCATATGCTTTCTGATAAAACTCTGCTGCCTCCTTAAAAAAGAACAATCTTGCATATATCGTTCCTAAATTATGATAAATATTTCCCCTAATTTTCTCTTCTTCTATTTCTTCCTCTGTTAAAATAGCATTGTACTCTCTTACTGCTTTTGCATATTTTTTATGTTCTAGAAGAAAATCTGCCTTTGCCTTTCTTCTTACTACACTACTTTTTCCTTCTACCTCTTTTAACTCTGCTTCTAGAAATATTATTTCTTCCTTCCGGAGGTATCCGGTATATTTCATAATAGCACCAACAAAGACTGCAAGACCTTCCTGCTTTTCTATAATCTTTCTTAAATACTCTGCCAGTTCTTTTAATTCCAGTTCTTTTTCCAGAAAAATACAAAGATTTTCTTTCATAATGTTATCATCCAGCATATGGAGATTTTTCTTTAAACAAAAGCATAGTTCTTCAATAGTATAAATATGTAATTCAAACTCCTTAATATAAAGAGGAATTTCTGCTTTTTTCTTATGACAAATTATCATTCTTCCCATTTGCCTCTCCTATATCTTTTTCAGATTTCCATTCAGTTTTTCTTCCAGTATCTGTAAACCAAATTCTTCTTTCCAAACTCTTCCCGAACTTTCATAAACCTCACCAAAACCCATATCTGTAATTTGAATTATTCCAGTACCTTTATCTTGAAAATAAATATTCATTTTCAGTCTTGATGCCTTTTCTTCTCTTACCGGAAAATCCTTCAATATAGTCCGGATAATTTCTTCGCATTTTCCATCCAGACTTCGGATATAAACTGCCACTTCATTTTTACCATCCAGAATGAACTCGATTTCTGTTTCTGCCTCATACCAATGCAAATCCGCTGATAAAATTTCGTAATCTGCTTCTTCTCCCTGATATACTGCTTTTAGTAAAAAGTTTACTTTTATCTGATCCGGTCCCAGATATAAACAATTCTGTTCCTTCACTCCCAGTTTTATTCCAGAATAATTCAAGGCTCCCAGACCATATAAGTTTTGTCCCCGAAAAGCCCGTCTTCCCTGACATAACAATTTCAAAGTTTCCTGATACCATTGTTCTTTGAAACCATCTCCCACCAAATAAACAGAAGAAACTAAATGTCCAGAAACAATTTGTTTTACATAATTCATAAACAACTGGTCATCTGGCTCCATTTCCACTGTTTCTACTTCTTCTACCTTCATAAGATGAGGCAACGTATTTTTATCCGTAGTAAGAATCCGGCCTTTTAACAGATTTTTATCATATTCCAGCAAAAGTACCCCTCTTTCCCAAAGACTTTGATCCTGATAAGCCATGTAATAGGCAAATGCTTCTGAATAAGAAATAGCATATAAGGCTTCCTTTTTTATAGGTAATGTTTCCATAAGATTTTTCCACATCTCTACAGTCTCTTTTTCCATCTTTTCCACACAGAAAGTACAACTGTCAATTTTCTCCAACGGAATATATGAAAGAAGTAATCCTAAAGTCTTTTTTATATACATTTGAAACAGCAATTCTCCTTGGTATTCTTTCTCATCCAATATAATCGTTTCTTTTTGCAGGGCTTTTTCATAAATATTTTCTACAAGAACTGCTTCTTCCTGTTCTGCTTTTCGTATGGCTTCTTCCCCATAATACCACTGCTCTATTCCTGTCCTTTTAGCCAGTGTCAGAGGAATTCTTATCCTGTCTCCTCCAAGGCATGTGGCAATGGAAATCGGCTCCGACCCTGTTTCTTTAGAATATAGACTAATCTGACAATCTTCCCTGCCTAAATCGTACCCTATGTATACCTTTGAAATTTTCTTTTTTTCCACAATGTCACCACCTACTTCACATGAAAAGCCTGTTCTGTTATATAATCTTCTTTTAAATACTTGTCTAATAAGGTATGGAGAGTAGTTTCATCCTTCATGGTTTTACTAATCATCATATCGTTCAACAACTCATACCTGTTTTCTATGGGTTCCACTATTTCTTCAGAACGAATTAACCTGCCACTTTCCACAACTTTTTCTCCATCTTTTCCTTTTTCTGTAATGTAATACTGGAGTGCTTCTCCAAAAAACAAAATAAAATCTGTTGTTTCTACTCCCGGATACACCTTATTTAATTTTTTCACCTGATATTCCCCTTCTTCCAAGGTTTCATTGGTGTAATGAATTTCCGTACTTTTTACCGGATTTTGTCTGTATTCCAATATGGTCTTATCATAAAGGAACATTTCTTCTGGTGTTCCATAATGATACTTTTTCATAAATTCAAAATAAATTCCCTTTTGCAAAAGTTCCATAAGTACAGGCTGCAATACTGACCGTTTTTCTGATATCTCTTCTCCTTTTTCAGCACATCCATTTAATAGTGCCAGTTTACAAATATCTGGTAATTCTTCACCTTCTGCAAACATCTGATACAAACGTTTCAATATACGCTCATCTGTAATGTTTTCTTTTACAAAATATTCATAAGACTGTTTTGCTATAAATGCCTTTTCAATACTTGGTCTTGCACCCTTCTTAATATAATCCTCAAAGATATCCGGCAGTTCTTCTACATAAGAATGGGCAAATAAAGACTGAACTAAAAGTCTTTCTGTCAATTCATAATTGTCTAATTCCAGTTCTTTAGAAGATTTCCAGATGTCTCTCATCTGGTGTAAATTCCCCTGATAATACTTGATTAAATAAGAAAGTAATTCTATATCATACTTTCCTTTGTCATACAAATAATGACATAATCTGCAAAAACTTTCAGCCTCTGTATATTCCTCCGGATACTCTCTTAAAAAAAGGCTACAGATTCTTAAGAGAAATCTGGTGTTAATTCCTTCTGCTCCATAGTCTTTCACATATTGATAAGATTTCTCATACATTTTCCTTATAATCATGTATTCTACCATACGGATACGGTCTTTTGCCGGCAATTCTTCCACTTCTACTTCCAACAAGTAATTATCCAATTCCTCCATTTCACCGGTTTCATAATAAAAATCTGCAATCTTACCAAAAAATTCAAGCTTTTCTTCCGGTTTCACAATCAGGCTTTGGGAAATACTTCTTAACTGCCTTACATTCCACTCATCTACTTTCAGGTAAGAACCTCTGTCAATCAACTTATGAATATAAATACCAATTTCCTGCTTTGTAAGCTTAAAACACCATGCCTCAATTTCTGCATTGCTATAAAGTCTTTCAGGCTCTGTTATAGACTGAATTGGAAATCTTCTTCCATATTCATCTTCTCCAAACAATACATAAGATTGGTTATATATATTTACATAAGCTTCTCCGCCATTACAACCAAAGCTTTCTTCATAATACAACGCACTATGTCTTACTACAATCCGCTGCAAATTAGTATTCTCCATGGTAATTCTATGAGCAAACATAATGGACGCCATTGCTTCTGCCATTTTTTCACCAATATGTTCTTTTTTAATTACTTCATGATAAATATAAGCAAGATCCTCATTGATATGACGTGCCATAATTTCATCTAGTGCAAATTGATAGATCTGCTTTTCATATTTTTCATATAATTCACTGTAAATTTCTTTATTTTTCATAAGATTTGCATATACGTATGCCTTCTTTTTGTAATCCAAATCACATTGATACAAAAAGTACATCAGCACATTCCTTGGCAGGAGCTGATAATTTCTGGTATTCATGGAAATCAGATAATATTCATAAAGTCTTGTGATTTTTAAATCATTTTTAATTCCCAACTGGTACCAGAAAAAGAACTTATTTTCCCGTTTGTCATTTTTTATAAGAATGCTGCAAATCGCCTGAATCGTTTCTACCGTAGGATATTGCTTATAAGATTCTGTGAGAAGCTTATACAATACCGGATGAAACTCTGTGCTTTTCAAAGCCAGGTAAACCATTCTTGCTGCCATTTCTTCCGTAAACTGATTATTTTTTAGTGCCCAGTTTAAAATACTAAGCTCAAATCTGTCTAGTTTTGTAAGAATATTGATATCTTTCTTTAAAATATTAATTGCTTCCATAAAAATAACAGGATTCTGACAGGTTCCCTTGGAAAATCCTTTAATCTCTTCGTATTTTTTCAGCTTGTTAAGTTCATATTCTTCCTGTAAATACAATTTTAACCATAAAGCTTTCCAGCTTTTTTTGTTTTCCTCATAATATTCAGAAGCAGCTTCTAATGCCTTATCTCTTGTGCTTTCTCTCTGATCTGCTAATGCAAGAAGGTACAAATAATAACAATAGTTTTCTGGTTCCTGCCTTCTTAATTTTCTTCCATCAATGACAGTTCTCAGTAAGTGCCATGCATCTTCTGTTCTTTTTTCTGCCAGCAGAAGCTGTACCTTATATAGTTTAAAAAAAGAGTCTGTTTCAGCATTGTTAAATTCCTGTTCCAAAATTTCTAGTGATTTTTTGCTCCAAGAAGAACTGTTTATTTTCCTTGTCCGAAATTCTATATACACTTTGGTTAATGCAGCCACAGCGTTTTTCCATGAAGGGGGCTCTGTTGCTTTGTGCTTTCCTTTTACTGCCTGAATCCGCACTTCTACTTTTTGTCTTGCAGTGGAAAAGGTGATTTTTCCCATATTCTTTCCCCAGTGCATCCGCTCCCGCTTGATATAATACTGAAAAGGGCATAAACTTCCCACAAAATCATCTTCATGAAGATATTTTTTATAAGGAACTAAAAAATCACTGTCAGATTCTACTAGAATTTCGAAATAACCCCAATTTTTCTTTGTTAATGGAATACTTTCTCTTGTATTCTCATCAATTTCCAAATATATTTCCTTCTTTTTTTCCACATCAATCAGCACCGGTGATTTCTTACGGATAGCAATTAAAAACTCTTCCATGGCATAGTTCTTATCTGTATTTTCCAAAAGTCCTTCATAAAGAGGCAGGTACTGTCTGTCATGGTTCACAAAAATCTTTGTGAAATCAGGACTTACAAAAATCTTTAAAGCTTCATTCCAGGAATTTTGTGCAAGATTTGCAAAATGAAATAAATTTTTTACATTTCCCATAGAAGATTCTATATGACATTTTTCAATATTTGCCACAAAAGGAAGACTATACTCTCCTCCATTAGAAATAATATCAAATTTCCCTTTTATCACTTCCCCTTCCTGCATTCCTCTGCTGTCAAATTCAAATTCTATTACATTTCTGGTACCTTTAAAGGAATTGATACAGCAACGCATCCTAGGTGAAGATACTGTAATATACCCCAGTATTTCTTTTGTCCCATTAATTTCGAAGGTTCCTTTGAAATTTTCTCCCTGATACATACTGCACTCTACTCTTGACGTAGATAGCGTAATTTCCGGCAGTTCATATTCAAATTGCCCATTTATATATTTCTCCAAAGATATGTACACTACTATCACTCCCTCATCATACGAACTTAAGACTGTCTGCACTGCAGACAGCCTTTTATTTTATTCCCCCGGCATTAAATATGTATTTTTGTTCAAAATCCCTCAAAGGAATAGCTTTATCAAAATAAAATCCCTGCATCAGCTTTACATCCATTTTTTTAAGAACTACAAGCTGTTCTTTTCGTTCAATTCCTTCCACACATACATTCAGATCCAAAGTAGCGGCCAGTTCATTAATCATTTTAATAAATGCTTTTGCGTAATCATCATGTTCTACATCCGTTACAAATGTCTGGTCTATTTTTATTACATCCAAAGGAATTTCTTTGATATGATTTAAAGCCGAATATCCTGTTCCAAAATCATCCAAAGCAATTCGTATTCCTAATTTTCTAATTTCTGAGAGCACCTGTTTCATACGAATCATATCATTAATTGCCAGACTTTCTGTCACTTCCAAAGTAAGATTTTTCGGATTTATACCTGTTTCAACTACTGTTTTTTTAATAATATCTACAATATCATTCTGCAAAAGCTGCACTACAGATAGATTCACATTTACTTTGTAATCCGGATGTCCCAGTTCATTCCAGTTTCTGCATGCCTTGCATGCTTCCTTTAGCACATAGGTACCAATAGGATTAATCAGTCCCAGATATTCTGCTAATGGAATAAACTCTCCTGGTGAAACAAAACCCATAGTGGCGTGATTCCATCTTACCAGTGCCTCTGCGCCGGTACACTCAGTAGTTCCATCCTCTTTGATATGAATAATTGGCTGATAATAAACAATGAAATCACGATATCCCTCATTTCCGGAATTACGCATATTCTTTTCCATGTCAAAAAGCTTTAGAGAGGAACTGCCAGATTCTTCTGTATAATAATGAATTCTGTTTTTCCCGTCTTTTTTTGCCTCATACATGGCGATATCCGCTTTCTTAATTAAATCATTTGCCTCTTGCCCATCCATTGGGAAATCTACTACACCAAGGCTCATGGTACAATAATAATCTGCACCATTTAAGTACCATGGCTTGCTGAATACTTCCATAAGTGCTTTCAGCACATCTTCTTTTTTATGATAATTTTCTTCCGGCAAGATGATAATAAATTCATCACCACCCATGCGATAACAGGTACTGGATATTTCCGGTATACTTCTTAAATGGTTTGAAACCTCTCGCAGGAGAATATCTCCATACTGATGTCCCAATCCATCATTAATATTCTTAAAGTTATCCAAATCCATAAAGAACAAAGAACCTTTTGTGCCCTTCTCTTTCACCTTAAGCAAATGTTTTTTCAAATCTTTCTCACACCGCATACGATTATACAAACCTGTAAGAAAGTCATTATTTGCCTGCTGTTCTATTTTCTTTTGATATTTTCTTTTATCGGTAACATCATAAATAGAGCACAATACTGCTTCTCTTCCATCTACCCAGCTCAACTCTGTGTAATGTAAATCAAACCACCTTTTTATATTTTCAGCATAAAATTCCAGCCCACCTGAATGATACTTACTCTTTTTTCCTTTTCTTAAGTTCTGGCTTAGAGTACCCTTTTTTAACTCTTCTGAAAAATGTTTGCTAACCATTTTATTAGCAAAGAGTACTTCATCTGTAGCTTTATCTGTTACCAGAATGCCACTTCCCACATTATCCATAATTCTTGCCAATGCTCTATAAGAACTTGCCAGAGAATTTTTTGCAGATCTTTTAGCCTGAATACTCTGTATAATTTTAGCAACATCCCCTAAAAACTGAATATCCGCCAGCTCCCACACCCGTTCTTTGGATGTTTCCATAAAATTTACATACATAACAATTTCTTCATTTACATATACAGGCAATGCTGCAATAGCTAAAATCCCATATTCATTAAATTTCTGCCGGCTAAACAATGGCAGTTGCATACCAGAAGAAATAAATACTGGTCTTTCATTATTTAATGCCCATTCTGCATATGAAATTTTCATTCCATCCTGAAATTTGTTTTCTTCCTCTTTTTCTGCCCAATGACAAACAACCTGAAAGGCTTCTTCTTCTTTATTCAGCTTAAAAAGATTTCCCATATTTACCTTCAGATAATCCGCTGCAAGTTCTATAATTCTTTCTGCTACCAGTTCAAATTCATCTGCAGACTCTAAATTCTTCACAATTTCTGTCATTATCTGGTTTTTGCGAAGTTCTTCCTTCATTTTGGTTTCCGCAACTTTGCTCTTTTTAGCTTCTTCTTTGGCATTCATAACCAAAAAAGCTTCTGCCAGTAATTTTCTCACCAAAACTCTGGACAGTTCCATTCTGCTACTCATTTCTTCTCTTGTAACAGTAGTTTTTATTTTTCCCCAGTTTTCAACGTCTTGCTCTGGTATTTCCACATCATTTAGCACCGCATAACTACACCACAAAATAACAGGTTTATTCTCCACTGCAATTGCGGTACCAATAAGTTTCACCCATGGATAATCTGTATCTACTACAATCTGTTCTTCATATGGATTATTTCTTAGCTGCTCTATCAGTAATTCAAAATAACGTTCTTTTACATTTTCTAAAATAAATTCTAATTCTTCTTCCATTCCGGAATATTCTGTAATACGTTTCCCCTCTGCATCGCAACATACCACAAAAAGCTGTGCCACATGTGCATAGCTGTCCTGTATATACTGCAATTCTTCCTCTTGTATAAAGGAGGAATATTTTTGAACCTTTAAATTTCCACCCATTATTACACCTACCCTGTAATTTCTTCGACAATGCTATTATTTATTCTACATGAAAAGAGACATGATTGCAACTAAGTTTTTCGTTGGCACATATGGTTTTGTTGGAATGTCAAAGGGGGGGACACCCGGGAGAGGGAAGAAGGTGGGGAAAGCAGGCTGAGACAACGTTGCGATGAACTAACTGTTAACTACGACTAAGACTCTCGAATGTGACCTCGAGTCTTAGTCGTAGTTGATAGTTAGTTCACTGCAGCGTTGTCTCTGTCTTCTTAGGAAGCATTGGCACCGGTTCCCGGCGTCCGTAGGCCCCACCAAGTCCCCTTAAGAGAACTTATACCCAACTCCTCTTACTGTTTTTATATATTTAGGTTTATTATCGTCCTCCTCAATCTTCTTCCTCAAATTTCGAATATGTACATCCACTGTTCTGGTTTCCCCAGCATATTCATAACCCCAGATTTTATCTAACAATGTTTCTCTGGAGAATACTCTGGTGCGGTTTTTTGCAAGGGTATATAATAATTCAAATTCTTTCAGTGCAAGTTCTACTACTTTACCATCTACAATGACTTCATGAGTAGTATTGTTAATTACAATTTTATCAACAGCAATTACATCATAACTTTCTTCTTTTGCTGCTGCAGAACCTATATTTCTTTCGCTTCTTCGCAGTACCGCTTTGACTCTTGCCACCAGCTCATAGATCCCAAAGGGCTTACTGATATAATCATCTGCTCCTACTTCCAGCCCTAGAACTTTATTGATCTCTTCGCTTTTTGCAGTAAGCATAATTACTGGAAGGTCTGCTGTGTCCGGATTTTTTCTTAGACGTTTCAACATTTCCATTCCATCAATTCCCGGTAACATAATATCCAGCAGAATCAAATCTATGTTTTCTTTTTTTATAATTTCTAATCCATCTTCTCCACTACTGGCAGTTAATACTTTAAATCCATTGTTTTCCAGATTGTACGCTAACAATTCTAAAATATGTTCTTCATCATCGATTGCAAGAATTACTTTTCCCATCTACAAGTCTCCTTACTGCACCGTAGTATACGGCAGCTTCACTATAAATTTTGTACCTACCAGTACTTCACTTTCCACCCGAATATCACCATTATACATTTCTACAATGTGTTTTACAATAGAAAGTCCTAGTCCGGTTCCTCCAGTTTTGCTAGATCGGCTCTTGTCTACCCGGTAAAATCTTTCAAAGATTCTGTCTAGGGATTCTTTTTCAATCCCCTTACCGGTATCTTCCACACTTAAGCAAAGGAAATTTCCATCACTGAAACATTTTACGATAATGGTCCCATTTTCTGTATATTTAATGGCATTATCTACCAGATTAATCATCAACTGCTTAATTCTGTCGGCATTACAGGAATAAGGACGAATATATGCATCTGCTTCATATTTTAATGCCACATCCTTTTTCGCCTTTGGATTCAGCAAAGTGATTACATCTCCTACAATTTGTTTCACATCATTTTCTTTTACATTGTAATCATTATTATTTTCAATTTCTGACAACAGAAGAATATCCTGAATCAGATTGTAAAGCCGCTCTGTTTCTATATCAATGATATCTAAAAACTTCATTGCAAATTTTTCATCATGAATAGCACCATTTTTCAGGGTATCTACAAATCCCCTGATGGAAGTAAGTGGTGTTTTAAATTCATGGGATACATTTGATACAAAATCGCTTCTCATATGCTCTAATTTTCTTATCTGGGTTACATCTTCAAAGATTAGTAAAACTCCTACTGTCCTGTCTTCTTTTTCTTCATATAGCGGTGTTCCATTGATTCGCATAATACATTCTTCTTCATTGTAAATGTGCCCTTCTTTTGATATGGAATCTTCTGTTTCTTTTACTTTATCCACCACATCATAAAGCATTTGATTTCTTAATACATGATAAATTGGAAGTCCCGAAATATCATCATCCTCTCTAGAAACTAGTGCCTTAAACTCCTGATTACAGAAGATAATCTTATTTTCATCATCTACCGCAACCACACCATTATCCATACTGTAAAGGATTGCTTCTAGTTCATTATTTCTGGAGTATAAAGCTGCCATATTTTCTTTTAATTTTTCCGCCATTGTATTGAAGGCATCTGCCAGCATTCCAATTTGGTCATTTTGTCTGGTGTATATTTTTACCCTTAAATCTCCATTGGCTATTTTTCTCGCCGCATTGGTTACTTCATCTAGTGGATTTGTAATATAATTACTAAAGTATATTGCCATCAATATAATAATAATGGTAATTACAAGTATAGTCATTAATGCAGATTTTACAAAACCAAATTCCAACCCTTTTAACTCCTCTAAAGGAACTGAAATTCTAAGAACTCCCTGAAAACTCTCTGTTTCTACCGGCACAGCACAATACATACATTCCACATTTAAGGTTTTAGAAAATCTTTTTACACTATATTTTTCTCCTGCTAACGCCTTTCTGATCTCAATACGATTGGAATGATTATCCATATCATCATAGTCTGCATTAGTTTCAGCCACTACCTCTCCATCTTTTGACACTATGGTAATACGAACATTATAGTCATTAGCATATGTTTTTGCAAACACTTCCAGGCTGCTTTCTTCTTCATGAAGCTTATTTTCCAAAATGGCACCTAGCAATTCTGCCTGTGTCATATATCCTTCTTCACTTTGTTTTATAAAGGAATGATAACTTTTTCCTATAAATGTAACACCCATGGCAATCATAGTTGCTATAGCAATCAGAAAATAGGTCATAAAAAGTTTCTTTTTCATCGTTCTAAATCCCCTGTAATAATAAACATATTCCACTCTGCCATATTAGTTGCATGATCTGCCATTCTTTCAATATACTTAATAATCATAAGATAGTAGGCATATTGTTTAATTGCTTCCGGATTATGTTTCATGGCAATGCAAAGTTCCTTCATGATTTTTTCAAAATAATCATCCACCACATCATCAGATGTTTTTACATATGCTGCTTTTTCAATGTCTTCATTCACAAAGCTGTCTATGGTTTTTACTACCATTTCTTTCATTTTCAACAACATTTCTTCTACATAATCCGGCATTACTATATGCTCTTCCTTGGAAAGTAAAATAATGTATTCTGAAATGTCAGAACAATGATCTGCAATTCGCTCAATATCAGATATCATTCGCATAATGGAGGTTACTCTTCTGAGATCCTTTGCTACCGGCTGTTCCTTTGCAATAATAGAAATACACTCTGCTTCAATCTTACGTTCTAATTCATCAATTACATCATCATCTTCTATGATCTTATGAGCAATATCAGCATCTACTGTTTTTAAAGCACCCATTACTTTCCCAATTGATTCTTCGATTAGTGTGCTCATTTGAATTACATCTCTGTTCATAGTTTCTAATTCTGCCATATATCTTTGTCTTGTTGGCATTCTATCCCCTCCTAACCAAATCTTCCTGTAATATAATCTTCCGTTCTCTTATCCCTTGGATTATTAAAGATATCATCAGTATTTCCATATTCTACCACATCACCAGTTAAGAAAAAAGCTGTTTTATCAGAAATACGGCTTGCCTGTTGCATGTTATGAGTTACAATGACAATGGTATAATTTTCTTTTAATTCCACTGCCAGATCTTCAATTTTCAATGTAGAAATAGGATCTAAGGCGGAAGTGGGTTCATCCATTAAGATAACTTCTGGTTCTACTGCCAAAGCTCTGGCTATACAAATACGCTGCTGCTGTCCACCAGATAATCCCAAGGCATTCTTTTTTAATCTGTCTTTTACTTCATCCCAGATTGCTGCTTGTCTTAAACTTCTTTCTACAATTTCATCCAGTTCACTTTTCTTTTTAATACCATGAATTCTTGGACCATAAGCCACATTATCATAAATACTCATTGGAAATGGATTTGGCTGCTGGAATACCATTCCCACTCTTTGTCTTAACTTAATTACATCTATATCACTGTAGATATCTACTCCATCCAAAAAAATGTTCCCTTCAATTCTCACATTCTCTACCAAATCATTCATTCGGTTAATGGTTTTCAAAAAAGTAGATTTTCCACAACCTGAAGGTCCAATAAAAGCTGTAATTTTATTGGATGGAATATCCATATTAATATTTTTTAATGCATGAAAATCGCCATAATAAAGATTTAAATCTTTTACATTAAACTTTATTTTTTCCTTACTGTTACCCTTCTTTATCATGCCTTTTCTCCTTTATTTAAGAAATATTTTGTAACCAGTTTAGAGGACATATTGATTACAATTACAATCGCTAAAAGTATCACTCCAATTGCACATGCTGTTGATAAATCATTTTCTTCTTTCATAAGCATGTACGCCTTAATTGTCAAAGTTGCTCCGCTGGCAGAATTACCATACAGTCGTTCTGGTATCTGAGCTACTGTACCTGCTGTTAATAACAATGCTGCAGATTCGCCTACAATTCGTCCAATACTAAGTAAAATCGCTACCAGAATTCCTGAAATAGCATTTGGAAGTACTACTTTTGTAATAGTCTGAAGTTTTGTAGCTCCCAAACCTAAGGAAGATTCCCTATATGTTTTTGGAATGGTTTTTAATGTTTCTTCTGTTGTAGTAATAATGGTAGGAAGTAAGATAATACTTACTGTCAGTGCTCCTGCCAGTATAGAATACTGTAACTTTATGGTCTGTACAAATACCAGGGAGCCAAACAAACCATAAATAATCGACGGAATTCCTGCCAGATTTTCAATAGCAAAATGAATTATCGTCATTAATTTTCCCTTTTCTGCATATTCATTCAAATATACCGCTGCCAAAATTCCAATTGGTGCCGCAATCAGAAGAGATAACCCTATCATATAAAGTGTGGTAACTACCATAGGAAGTATTCCACCTCCCTTTCTCACCACCTTTACTTTCATAGAAGCATCTGATATTTCCAGAGCTTCTTTTGTGCTTTGCAGAATTTCTTCTGCTGATGCTCCATTTTTTAATTCTCTTTCTGCATTAAAACTTCCAATTTTTGTAATAACATCTGTTTTTTTTACCGGATAAACAGCATTTGTACCATCTTTGCCCAATTTCAACACAGAATCTTTTTCTATACTGTCTACTGATAATCCTTCTTCAGATACACTTAATGTAATCCCATAATTTTCACTAATACATTGATTTCCTTCTATGTATGTGTTTCCTGTACCAGCCTGTGTCACTGTAACATAAGTTGTTTTATCTTCATAATCATTGGTAAGAAAATCCTTATTGATACTTGGAATTCCTTTGATTAAAATAAATCCAATAATCACCATAAGTATCACAACACTAAATGCAGAGGATACATAAATCAAACCCTTTATCATATTATCTTTTATCTGTCTGCTTATCATTTTGCTTCCTCCGATTTTTTTGTTATAAATGTCATCGCCAGGTTAACACACATAATAAATACAAATAATACAACGCCTGTTGCAAAAAGCATTTCTGCCTGTCTTCCTGATGCATAACTCATTTCCATAGCAATATTAGTAGTTAAAGGTCTTACCATTGACCAGATACTATCTGGAAGTCCTGCTGTGGGGTTTCCTGCTATCATCATAACTGCCATAGTTTCTCCAATTGCACGTCCAACCCCAAGTACTGCTGCTGATAAAATACCTGATTTTGCTGCCGGAAGTACTGCTTTAAATATTGTCTGTATTTTAGAAGCCCCTAATCCTAATGATGCCTCTGTATAAGAACGAGGTACTGCCTTGATTGCACTTTCTGATAAAGATACAATGGTTGGAAGTATCATAATAGTTAAAACAATAATCACTGCAAATAATGACTGTCCATGTACTTTTGGCGAAATTGCTTTCATTATAGGAACGATTACTCCAAGACCAAAGGCTCCATAAAGAACAGATGGGATGCCTGCCAAAAGTTCAACGGCCGGTTTTAATATTTTCACTGCCCAGTCCGGTGCAATTTCTGCAATAAACACTGCTGTTAGCACTCCAATTGGAACTCCTACTAATACTGCTCCTGCTGTTGCCAATACAGAAGCTACTATCATATAGAAGATTCCGTATACATTCTCCGAAGGTGCCCATCTGGTTCCTGTAATGAATTTCGTGAAGCTATATGCATCTTCGCCTACAAATGGACGAAGACCTTTATAGAACACAAACCCAATAATGGCTATTACTGAAACCACACTTACAAAAGCGCATAGAAGAAATAGGGTTTCTACCACCTTTTCAAACAGTTCACGCTTATAATTACGTTTCATTACTTTTTTCTTTTCCGTATTTTGCACCATTTCCATTTCTCTTTTCATCGCCATAGCTTCGCTATTCATACAAGGTCTTCCTCCAAATTAAATTCTATTTTATCTAATCAACTCTGATTCCCTGGTTATCTTCTACACAAATCTGTCCGTCTTCTGATAATGCAAATTCTAAAAATGCTTTTCCCGCCTCTGTTACTTTGTCATCATAGTAGCAGAATAAAAATGGACGGGATAATTGGTATTCGCCTGATTTTGCTAATTCTGCTGTTGCTTCTACACCGCCAACAGTAAGTGGTTTTACACTGTCATCAATAAATGAGAAAGATACATAACCGATTGCGTTTTCGTTTTCAGCTACGGCTGCCTGTACTGGTCCATTACCTTCTGAAACTGCTGCTGAACTTGCAAGTCCACCTGCATCTTCTAATGCAATTAATTCTTCAAAAGCACTTCTTGTTCCTGAACTTTCTTCTCTAGATACTACAAAAATATCCGCATCTGCTCCACCAACTTCTGACCAATTAGTAATTTTTCCAGAATAAATATCTGCCAGCTGTTCTACAGTAATATCACTTACTGCTTCGTTTGCAGGGTTTACAATGACTGCAATTCCATCATATGCAAATACTTCTGTCTTTAAAGTATCTTCTACTTCATCTTCTTTTAACTCTCTAGAAGAAGCTCCAATATTGTTTGTTCCTGCTTTTGTATCTTTGATACCTGCAGAGGATCCGCTTCCTGTATATTCAATGGTTACATTTGGATACATTGCACAAAATTCATCTTTCATTTCTATTAAGATTTTTTCTACCGATGTAGAACCTGTAATTACAATAGTACCGCTTACATCTCCACCTGTTGTTTCTTCTGCTTCTTCAGTTACCTCTGCTGTTTCTTCCGCTGATTCTATTTCTTTCCCAGCTGCTTCTGTTACTTCTGTTGTAGTTTCAGTTCCTTCATTTGTAGTGGTATCCGTATCAGATGAACCACATGCTGTTAAAGAAAGAACCATAATTCCTGCTAATAATGTTGCTGCCATTTTTTTCATTTTCATTTACTTTTCCTCCAATTTTGTTTCGGTCATTGTTTTCAAACATTTCAAATAGATTTGCAACATAATCATCTTATCAACCTTTAATTAATTTCAAATAATGCTTATGTTAAGTCTTTGTAAAGTCCAAAAAACAAAAAAATCCTTGCAAAGTCCTATATTTCAAGGGCTTTACAAGGATTTAACATTTATTTTCCTGTAAATTTTTAGTTTTGTTAATTAATTTTGTTCATCTTTTACATAACTAACAATATTCAGACAATGATCAGAAATTCTTTCCAGGTTAGTAAGCATATCCAAAAAGATAATACCTGCATTCGAATTACATTGCTGTTTTGCAAGTCTCTTCATATGCTGCTTACGTAATTCTTCTTCCATATCATCAATAAAAGCTTCATCTCTTTCTACAATATCAATTGCTTTTGCATCTTCTGTAGAACGGGCCTCTACCGCTTTTATTACTGCTTCTTCTGTTTTTTCGAATACTCTGGTGATACCTTTAATTGCCTTCTCAGAAAATCTAAGTTCTGACTTCATAAGGTTTTCAGCCAGTTCTGTAATATTATCACAATGATCTCCAATACGTTCTAAATCACTTACTGTATAAAAAAGATCACTTACAACCAGATTCTGCTGTTCTGTTAAAGGTAATTTATTAATTTTCAACAAATAGTTAGAAATCAATTCTGCATACTGATCCATACTTTCTTCTATTTTATATGCTTTCTTTATCTTCTTATTGCTGCCTTCCAATACTGCTTCTTTTACTGTTGTAATATGTTTCACTGCTAATTCACCCATATGTCCAATTTCAAGCAATGTATTTTCAAGTGCAAATGAAGGGGTTTCTAAAATTCTATCATCTAAATGTCTGATAATAACTTCAAAATTGTCTTCTGACTGTTTTTCTTCCCCACGAAGGATTGCTTCAGATGTTTTTACCAGCAGGTTAGCAAATGGGAACAAAACAATTGTATTAGTAACATTAAATATTGTATGGAAAATAGAAATTTCCACACTGGAGATTGTTGAATTTGCCATTTCTTTATTCAACATAAAGAATACAAACATAATAACTCCAAACAAAACAGAACCTACCACGTTAAACAACAAATGAATTACTGCTGCTCTCTTAGCATTTTTCTGTGCACCTGCACTGGAAATTAAGGCTGTTACACAGGTACCAATATTCTGTCCCAGTGTAATAAAAACAGCGGAATTCCAATTTACCATTCCATTCATGGCAAGTGTCTGTAAAATACCTACAGAAGCGGAGGAACTTTGAATCACTGCTGTTACTACTGCTCCAACTAAAATCCCAAGGAAAGGATTTTGTCCTACTACTCTAAAAGCAGTGGCAAAAATCGGAGCATCCTTATATGGTGTAATAGCACCGGACATAAAACTAAGTCCAATGAAAAGCACACCAAATCCTACTGCAATCTGACTGATTTCATTTTTCTTTTCATCTTTTGAAAATAAGATTCCAAAGGCACCTATCCCAATGACCAAGGGAGCTAAGAATTCAGGTTTTAAAAATGCTCCCCACTCACTCATGGATACCAGCCATCCGGTAACGGTAGTACCAATATTAGCACCCATAATAACGCCTACTGCCTGGGTCAGGTTTAATAATCCTGCATTTACAAATCCAACTACCATAACTGTAGTTGCAGAACTACTTTGAATAATTGCAGTTACCCCTGCACCTACTAAAACTGCCAGTAATCGGTTGTTTGTTAACACACCTAACAATTTTTTCATTTTGCCGCCGGCAGTTTTTTGCAGACCTTCTGCCATTACATGCATTCCGTACAGAAACATACCAAGTCCACCAATGAACTTAAATAGCATTTCCACATCTGTCATCGACATATTTTGTCCTCCTGTTTTTTAACATAAAATTAACTCAAACATATTTATTCTATCGAATGTTTTTTACATTGTAAAGCCTCTGTCGACAAAAAAATATATTTTTCCTTATTTTGTATGCCACATACGTACAAGCTATTTTCTTTTGCGGACACACACTTATTTTACTTCTTGACGCATTTACATTTCTACGATATATTTGTGATATCATTTTAATATCAATTAGGATAGTTAAAATACCAGGAGGATTTCATGAGAAATATAAAACTTACATTAGAGTACGACGGAAGCCGTTACAATGGCTGGCAACGTCTTGGAAAAGATGACAATTCCGGCACTATCGAAACAAAACTTTTAGAAGTAATCAAAAAAATGTCTGGCGAAGAAGTTGAATTAAATTGTGCAGCCCGCACAGAAACTGGTGTACATGCCCACGGTCAAGTGGTAAATTTCAAAACCACCTCACCTATGAAATTGTACGAAATTAAAAATTATTTCAACCGATATCTCCCTATGGACATTGCTGTAATCCATATTGAAGAAATGCCGGAAAGATTTCATGCTTCTTTAAATGCAAAATCTGTCACTTATTTATACCGCATTTCTGTGGGAGATGTACCAAGTGTATTTGAGCGAAAATATATGTACTACTGCTTTAAGAAACCAGATGTAGATAAAATGGTAGTTGCTTCCAAAGCTCTGTTAGGGAAACATGATTTCAAGAATTTCTCTACAGTAAAAAAAGCAAAATCTACCGAAAAAGATATTAAATCTATTGATATTTATGGAGATGAAAATGAAATTCAGATTACCATTACTGCCAACTCTTTTTTACATAATATGGCAAGAATGATGGTAGGAACTTTATTGGATATTGGACTTTCTAACCGTCCTATCTCTGATATAGAAAAAATCCTTGCAGGAACTACTCCCGCTTCTGCACCAGCAAAGCCACAAGGATTATTTATGGAAGAAGCAGCCTATTAAACGGCTGCTTCTTCACATTCATTTCGATTCTAAAAACAAGTTATTGTGATGGGTTATTCCGAAAACTCTATACTAGCTTCTTCTGTAGGTGTCACCACAGTTTCACCTTCTCCATATACCCCTTCCCATTCTTCTTTTGTAACTTCCACCGAATTTTTGTCCATGTACTGGTCAATGGCATAAATAAAATTCTCCCATTCATCCTGATTATCCACAAAATACTTAGGGCAAGCTTTTCCTGTTACATCATAATGTCTAATAACATCTTCTGCCTGAAGGTTGAATTTACAACATAGCCATGCACACAATTCTACTAGAGAATCATAAGTACCATCATTAAACTTTCCGGTTTCATCCATATGACAACATTCAATAGATACCGTATTATAATTTCTTTGATTTGAAGCATAAGCTCTTTCTATTGTTGGAATACACTGGATAATTTCCCCTTCCAATCCTATGACAAAATGGCTGCTGACACTGGTTTCATGGCTGTCTTTCAGGCCTTCAAAAAAATCTCTGTTCTGCTGGGCTGTAGTTCCTGGATTTGCTGTATAATGAACTACAATATTTTCAATGGTTTCTGTGGCAATTCCCGGTCTGGAATATTCATTCGGAGTAAGCAACTGCACATCTATCACTGGTCTTTCTTGAATTACAAAATATTTTACTTCCTCTTCTTTTAATATATTACTTTCGTCTCCAGAAACCGGCTTACTTTCTTTATTAGGTGCAATCACAAAATTATATATAAGTAATATAATTGCCAACAGAAAAAGAGCACCACCGCCAAACACACAAATTCTGGCTATCATAACCTGCTTTCTTCTTTTCTGTCTTCTTATGTATTTTAATCTTTGATATTCTTCTGACTCACGATACGCTGTATAATCCTTGTTTTCTTCTCGCATTTTTCTCCCCACTCTATTTTCTGGCTTAGCATTCGTAAATGCTATACCAGTACTATTTAAAGTCGAATTTTGTATTTTTTGCAGATACTAGTGTATCACACTTTCTTCCTAAAGTCCTTAAAAAACTTTAAATTTTTCATTAATAATTTAAAATTCTAAAAAAAATGCCCTAACTGCATCTTAAATGCACGTTAAGACATTTTCTTTCTAAATTTTATAAATGTATTAATTAATTTTCTACACTATAGTTTGGTGCTTCTTTTGTAATATGAATGTCATGTGGATGACTTTCTTTTAAGGAAGCAGCTGAAATTTTAACAAATCTGCCATTTTCCTTCAATGCTTCAATAGAAGAAGTTCCACAGTAACCCATACCTGCTCGAAGTCCACCCATTAACTGAAATACTGTATCTTCTACTGTACCCTTATAAGCAACTCGTCCTTCTACACCTTCTGGAACAAGTTTTTTGGCATCTGACTGGAAGTAACGATCCTTACTTCCGTTTTCCATGGCTGCAATACTTCCCATACCACGATATACTTTATATTTTCTTCCCTGATATAACTCGAAAGTACCAGGAGCTTCGTCGCATCCTGCAAAAATACTTCCCATCATACATGCATTTGCACCTGCTGCAATTGCTTTTGTCATATCACCTGAATACTTGATACCACCATCTGCAATTACTGGAATTCCATATTCTTTTGCCACTGCATAACAATCCATAACAGCAGTTACCTGAGGTACACCAATACCTGCAACCACACGAGTAGTACAGATAGAACCTGGTCCAATACCAACTTTTACAGCGTCTACTCCAGCTTCAATTAAAGCTTTTGTAGCTTCTCCGGTTGCCACATTACCGGCAATTACCTGTAAATCAGGATATTTTTCTTTGATCATTTTCACACAGTTAATTACATTCATGGAATGTCCATGAGCAGAGTCTAATACAATAACATCTACTCTGGCTTCTACTAATGCTGCTACTCTTTCTAAAACATTTGCAGTAATTCCAACTCCTGCTCCACAAAGAAGTCTTCCCTGTGCATCTTTTGCTGCTAATGGATATTTTATCTGTTTTTCAATATCTTTAATTGTAATTAAACCTTTTAAGTTAAAATCTTTGTCAACAATTGGAAGTTTTTCTTTTCTGGAAGCTGCAAGAATTTTCTTTGCTTCTTCTAAGGTAATTCCTTCTTGAGCAGTAACCAGACCTTCGGAAGTCATGGATTCTTTGATTTTTTTGCTAAAATCTGTTTCAAACTTCAAGTCACGATTTGTAATAATACCTACTAATTTCTTTCCTTCAGTAATAGGAACACCTGAAATTCTAAACTTCGCCATTAAGTTATTTGCATCTTCTAATGTGTGTTCCGGAGATAAGTAAAATGGGTCTGTAATAACACCATTTTCTGAACGTTTTACTTTGTCAACTTCTTCTGCTTGTTCTTCAATTGACATATTCTTATGAATAATACCAATTCCACCCTGTCTGGCCATAGCAATTGCCATTCTGTATTCTGTTACTGTGTCCATGCCTGCGCTCATCATAGGGATATTAAGTTTAATCTTCTTTGTGAGCTGGGTAGATAAGTCTACCTGATTTGGGATAACTTCTGAATAGCCTGGTACTAAAAGTACGTCATCAAATGTAATGCCTTCACCGATAATTTTACCCATTATAATGTCCTCTCTTTCCTTAATACATTTATTTTTTGCAGTCCTCCTTAAATTCAATCTAAGAATCCACTGCTAATTACCATATCATTTTTCTTATGTACCTTATATAAATGTCAATAGAAAGCGGATAATCCTATCCGCTTTCTATACTAGATGAAACACTGTTGTTTATAACCTTATTCGCTTTTCAAATATATTTCTGATATTGACTAAGTTTATCAGACTTTTTTCTACATGTCAACTAAGATTTTAGCATATTTTGACATATTTTTCAAGTTGCCTATTTTGTACATTTCTTAAGTTAAAACACTTGTTACTGTTCACTCATATGCTTGTCACTTGCTGTCAAGCATATGCCAAGAAGTGACGTTGGCAAGATTTCAGCCCCATGTATCGAAGATTCATTTTAAATGGGCTGAAATTCGTTACTGTTTACAGTTTACTTTGAACAGTAACAAACACTTTTCTTGGAGCAATATTATACATTGCATCTACGATTTCCTGGTTTAATTCCATTAACACCCTGTACTGTATTTCTTTTCCATGATAAATTACCGTATAACTTGGTTTTCCTGTATTACTTGTAAGATCAATTTTTTTCAAGGATTTGTTTTTATATTCATTTAAATGTTCTGAATTAGTAGGGGCTACCAAATCAATTTTTTCCATTGCCATATTAATCACAGGCTTTCTTTTTTGTTTTCCAATAATTTTATCTACACTTAATTCACCGCCTACATATAAATATTCATATTCTAAGTCTGTCTTTCCTCTTACTACAAAAAAGATAGCTCCAAAAACCACCATTCCCAGTATAGTAAATGGATTTCCCAATAATGTGAGCACGAGACATGCTCCTGTTAAACCAATCAATAATGACTTTGCCAATACCATTCCAAAAGATGGTCTTCTTTTTATCAATAGTTCCGTATACGCTTCGCTCATTTTTCTTCCTCCTAATATAAAATCCGTATTAGTTTCAAGCGAAAAACTAACACATAACTATGATTATACCAAACCAGAAAAATATTTAAAGTGTTTTTTCTTTTGTTTATCACTTTTCATAATTTTTTTATTTTTTCCGCTTTCATATATGTTATACTAAAATTCAAATGATGTTGGGGTCAAAAGATACTTTGCCTTGGTATCATTCGAAATCTATTTTTTACATATATGGAGGTTTGATATGAAGGATAAAGATACTGTTTTTTCAAAAATATGTTTCAAGGAACTTTCTTTTGAAAGAAAACTGGAATATTTATGGGATTATTATAAATTTCATTTTTTTGGTTCACTGTTAGTTCTAATTCTTCTTATTGGAGGCATCCTTATCTGGCAGGAAAATTCCAAGCCAGACATTTTAAATGGTTATCTTTTAAATACCAACTGGGGAGATGATTTGGCCGCAGAACTTTTAAAAGATTTTGCAGATGCCAAAGGCTACGATCTAGACCAGGGAAATGCTTATTTTAATAGTTCTGTTTTTATTGATACCGATATTAAGGACCAGATGAGCACTGTGGCTTATACCAAAGTTATGACTGATTTAGATATGAAGGAAATTGATTTCTTCTTCTGCAACCAGGAAATGTTTGAATACTTTGGAGAAAAAGAAACTTTTCTTGATTTAAGCCAAAATATGCCGGAAGAATTTTTAAATAAGTTCCAGGATAAGTTAATAACAACAGATATTTATGACGAAAATGGGAATGTTACCAATACTTACATTGCTGGTATGGATATCAGCGATGCGCCTATTCTTATAAAAATGCAGGAGGAACGAAAACTTTATGAAGATGACCAGGTACTCCTTACACTTCCTTATAATACCACCCGGTTAGATAAAGTAATGGAATTTATAGAGTTTTTGTACGGAGAGTAAACTTCCTTTTACAGTATAGCCACGTGCGCCGCTGGACGCACAAACAACAAGCCACTGACGGTTTCACTTCTTACCGCCAGTGGCTTGTTTATTTATGTGAATTTTCTCTTTTAATTACATCATACCCATTCCTGGTGCACCGGCTGGCATTGCAGGAGCATCTTCTTTGATGTTTGCTACAACAGATTCTGTTGTAAGTAATGTAGATGCAACGCTGGTAGCATTCTGTAATGCACTTCTTGTAACCTTAGCAGGGTCAAGAATTCCGGCTTCTACCATGTTTACATATTCTTCATGTAATGCATCAAATCCCATTCCTGGTTCTAATTCTTTTACTTTGCTGATGATTACAGAACCTTCTAAACCTGCATTTGCTGCAATGTGATATAATGGAGCTTCTAATGCTTTTAAGATAAGTTTTGCACCTGTCTTTTCATCTCCATCTAATGTTTCTACTAATTTTTCTACTTCTTTGGAAGCATGAATGTAAGCAGAACCACCACCTGCGATAATACCTTCTTCTACTGCTGCTTTTGTAGCTGCCAAAGCATCTTCCATACGAAGTTTTGCTTCTTTCATTTCTGTTTCTGTTGCAGCACCTACGCGGATAACAGCAACTCCACCTGCCATTTTTGCAAGTCTTTCCTGTAATTTTTCTCTATCGAAATCAGATGTTGTTTCTTCTAACTGAGCTTTAATCTGTCCTACACGTCCGGCGATTTCTTCTTTAGAACCTTCACCATCCACGATTACAGTTGTTTCTTTCTGAACTTTTACAGATTTTGCACGTCCTAACATATCCATTGTAGTTTCTTTCAAGTCCATACCAAGTTCATCTGAAATTACCTGACCACCTGTAAGAATTGCAATGTCTTTTAACATTTCTTTTCTTCTATCACCATATCCTGGAGCCTTAACAGCTACTACATTGAATGTTCCTCTTAATTTGTTTACGATTAATGTAGTTAATGCTTCTCCTTCCACATCTTCTGCAATGATAAGAAGTTTTGCACCAGACTGTACAATCTGTTCTAATAATGGAAGGATTTCCTGAATGTTAGAAATCTTCTTATCTGTAATTAAGATATATGGATTTTCTAATACAGCTTCCATTTTTTCCATATCAGTTGCCATATAAGCGGAGATATATCCTCTATCAAACTGCATACCTTCTACTAAATCAAGTTCTGTCTGCATTGTTTTGGATTCTTCAATTGTAATAACACCATCTTTAGATACCTTTTCCATAGCATCTGCAACCATGTTACCTACTTCTTCGTCTGCTGCAGAAATTGCTGCTACTTTTGCAATGTGGTTTTTACCCTGTACCGGTGCAGCCATATTCTGGATTGCTTCTACCGCTGCTGTAGTAGCTTTCTTCATACCTTTTCTTAAGATAATTGGATTTGCACCTGCTGCTAAGTTCTTCATTCCTTCGTTTACCATTGCCTGTGCAAGAACAGTAGCTGTTGTTGTACCATCACCTGCAACATCATTTGTTTTTGTTGCAACTTCTTTTACAAGCTGTGCACCCATGTTTTCAAATGCATCTTCTAATTCTACTTCTTTTGCAATTGTTACACCGTCGTTTGTAATCATTGGCGCACCGAAAGAACGATCCAATACTACGTTTCTTCCTTTTGGTCCGATAGTTACTCTTACTGTGTTTGCTAATTTATTTACACCTGCTTCTAATGCTGCTCTGGCTTCTGCCCCATATTTAATTTCCTTTGCCATTTCTAATTCCTCCTGCTTTTATTTCTCTTTACTATAATTTCTAACTATTATTTATGATAAATCTTCTAATCTAATTAATCTTCAACGATTGCTACAATATCGTTTTGTCTTACCACAATATATTCATCTTCGCCAAGTTTTACTTCTGTTCCTGCATATTTAGAGTAGATAACTTTATCTCCAACTTTTACTTGCATTGTAACATCTTTTCCATCAACTACACCACCTGGACCTACTGCAATTACTTCTGCCTGCTGTGGCTTTTCTTTTGTCTGTCCTGGTAATACGATACCGGATTTTGTTGTTTCCTCTGCTTCTAACTGTTTTAAAACTACTTTGTCACCTAATGGTACTAATTTCATTTTTGTATCCTCCTTTATATCTTTCCTTTATTATCTAAATCATTTTATTAGCACTCATTAACCTCGAGTGCTAACCGATAGTCATATATTATCACTTTGAGGTCATTCTGCAACGCTATTTATTCGAATTTATTCGCATTTATATTCATTTATTCATATTTAGCTCTTTTTTTCTCTCTTTTTCTCATGTTTTGCGTTTATTTGTGATTTTATATATTTTTTAGAAACTGTTTACTGTTTTTACATTTCTTCCTATTATATGTAAATTTTACATAAAATATACGTTTCTTTTTTATGTCCTAGTACATCACACAATTAATTTCTCATCAAAATGCAATACTAGTCTTCTTTATATAATGCCTTTTCCATCATCTGATAAATTTCCGGTTTTTCTTTCTTCATATTCATAGGACGCAACTCTTTTGAAACCATTCCATGAACAGTACTTCCTGTATTTAAAAGAACTCCGTCACTTTCCCGGTATACTTTATAGGAAAATTCTGCTTTTACCATGGTTAATTTTGTCAGTGTTGTTTCTATAATTACAACATCTTCGTACCTTGCTGCCTTGATATATTTACACTGAAGCTCTAATAATGGAAACATCACTCCCTGTTCTTCTATTTCTGTATAGGTCATTCCCATTGATTTAATAAAATCTGTTCTACCTGCTTCATACCAGATAGGGTAATTCGAGTGATGGACAATGGCCATCTGGTCTGTTTCTGCGTATCTTACAGTTAACTTTGTTTTTGTAATCATGTCATGCTTCCTTTCTATAATAAATGAGTATAATCAGGTGTTCCTGCACACCAGAGATTCTTTTTTACAATTTCATGTAATAAGACATCCGGCATTCTCCTGCTGCCCCTGCACTTCTTACCATATGGGTATTTTCCTCTGTGATTCCTCCAATTCCATAAACGGGAATTGGTACACTTTCACAAACTTCTTTTAAAAACTCCAGTCCCCTGCCCGGCAGTCCCCGTTTACAATCAGTTTCAAAAATATGTCCGGCAGTTACATAAGTGGCTCCCAGACGATAAGCCTCAATTGCTTCCTCTATGCTGTGAATGGATGCACCTATGGTATCATACCAGTCCAAAGATTGAAAATTTTGTTTTAATGCCTGTAATGGCAAATGGATTTTCTTTACCTGCAAATTTTCCGCCACTTCAAAAAAACTATGAAGAACACACTCAATTCCTTCTTCTTTACACACCAAAAGCACCTTCTTTGCCAGATTTTCATACTCTGTGCCGGTTAGTTCCTTTTCTCTTAAAATTAGAATATCCGGCTTATCATATTTTGCCATTCGCTTGATTTGTTCTGTTAACGGATATTCTGAAAGTTTTGCCGCTGTCACTGCCACTTTTTTATACAAACACATAATCATTCATAACAGGCTGTAATCCTTTTTCTTTGATTGCTGCCACCACTTCATCTACATTTCTGTTATCTGCAATCTCAAACTGGTCATCGCCCTGTTCTCCTTCCTCCATATGTCCACCAATTCCAGTACTGACTCCTGCTGAAATTTTTGTAGCAGCCAGTCCGATGACATTATCACGGAATCCTGCTCGCTCTCTAGTGGAAATAGTCATTCCTGCAAAAGGCATAAAGATACGGTAAGCACACATTACTTGCAACAACTCCTTTTCATGGACATCCTTGGGGTTAATTTTATCATTATTAATAATAGGACGTAATCTTGGACAAGAAAATGAAATTTCTGCATGAGGATATTTCTTTTGTATCAGATAGGCATGGATTCCCGTAGCAAAAGCATCTTTTCTGAAATCATCCAGTCCTAACAAGGCTGCAAAGGCAACTCCTCTCATTCCACCCATTAATGCTCTTTCCTGAGCATTGATTCGATATGGAAATACTCGTTTATGTCCGGATAAATGCAGTGTTTCATATTTATCCGAATTATATGTTTCCTGAAAGACTGTTACAAAATCTGCACCACATTGATGAAGATATTCATACTCTTCTACATTCATAGGGTATACTTCAAGTCCTACCATTTTGAAGTATTTTTTTGCAATTTTACAGGCTTCTCCAATATAAGTTACATCGGACATCCCCCTGCTTTCCCCAGTAAGAATCAGTATTTCTTCTAAACCTGTTTTGGCAATTGCTTCCATTTCTCTTTCTATTCCCTGCATATCCAATTTGGCACGGCGTATCTGATTGTGACAGTTAAACCCACAATAGACACAATAATTTTCACAATAATTAGAAATGTAAAGTGGTGTAAATAAATAGACCGAATTCCCAAAATGTTTTCTGGTTTCTAACTGAGCTCTTTTTGCCATTTCCTCCAGAAAAGGTGCTGCTGCTGGTGACAATAGAGCCCCAAAATCTCTTGGGCTTAAATTTTCTTTTTCCAAAGCACATCTTACATCTTCATTGGTAAAATCATTGTAATCATATGCTTCCATCGCCTCTAATGTCTGTTCCATGATCCGGGATGAAATCTGCTCCATCCCTTCCATATATTCCATATGATTTGTTCTTTCCATAATCTTCTCCCTTTTACTCCTGCAAAAATCCGGTTAATGGTGAAGATGCTGCACTTCCACTGGAAAGTACACGTCCTAACCCCGAAAGATATGCTGATCTTCCTGCTTCGATGGCACTTTTAAAAGCACCTGCCATAGCTACAATATCTCCTGCGGTAGCAATGGCTGTATTTGCCATTACCGCTGCCGCTCCCATTTCCATTACTTCACATGCCTGGGATGGACGCCCAATTCCTGCATCTACAATGACAGGAAGGTCAATTTCTTCTATTAATATTTTAATAAACTCTTTGGTTACCAGCCCTTTATTAGAACCAATTGGTGCTGCTAAAGGCATTACTGCTGATGCTCCTACATTTACTAAATCCCTTGCCACATTTAAATCAGGATACATATATGGCATTACGATAAAGCCTTCTTTTGCAAGAATTTCTGTAGCTTTGATGGTTTCCGAATTATCCGGTAACAAATACTTGCTGTCTCTGATTACTTCTACTTTTACAAAATCTCCGCAGCCAATTTCTCTTGCCAGTCTAGCAATTCTAACTGCTTCTTCTGCATTTCTCGCTCCAGAAGTATTTGGAAGCAAAGTAACACCTTCTGGGATATAATCCAGGATATTTCCCTCTCCCTCAGAATTTGCTCTTCTAAGAGCCAGAGTAATCATTTGTGCCCCTGCATGTTTTACTGCTGCATCAATTAATTCTACATTATATTTTCCTGAGCCCAATATAAATCTGGATTCAAATTCATGTCCGCCAATGACTAATTTATCTTGTTTCATGCTGTTTCCTCTCTTCCTAAAATGTAACAGTTCAACCCACGCCATTGGCAAAGACTCCCTAACGTGCTTTCCGTTGCTACGCAACTAATCTTTGCTCATATACAGGCGTTTCGCTCATGATATGTTACTCTAAAATAAGTCGTATCACCATATTTGCCTGATGTCCTGCACATATACTAACTCTGGGGGATAAAAGTCCCATTCCTGCATATGCATCACTAATTTCATCTCCACATACATAGAAATTATTCATTTTCCTTTTTGTTTGAATCAGGTTACTGTTTCCATATCCAGCCATACCGGAACCGGATACCAGAATGGTTTCCGGTGAATGTTCCAACACAGAATTTACTAATAATGCTTTATATTCCGGATTGTCAAAAGCTTCACAAAGAATTTTTTCTCCTTTGAAAAGTTCTGTTACATTCTCTTCTGTTACCTTTGCAGTTACTGTTTCCACCTGAATATAAGGGTTAACTTCTTCTATCATTTCTTTTAATGCTTCTGTTTTCAATTTTCCTATATGTGAAATCCGGTAAGCCTGCCTGTTTAAATTTGTAATATCCACCCTGTCAAAATCAATTAACTTCAGGGTTCCTATGCCACTTCTTGCTAACATTAAAGCAATATTAGAACCAAGACCTCCCAAGCCTGCAATACACACTCTAGCACTTTTTAGCTTCTTATAAACTTCTTTGGAAAACCTTTGATCCATGGCATCTTCTAACTGTTGTTGTGTTACCATTTAGCCTCCTCCTACGAAACTTACAATTTCTATAGTATCTGCTTCTGTTATAATTACTTCTTCATAACTTTTCTTTGGTATAATACTTCCATTTCGTTCTATTGCCACTCTTCTGCTGTCATATCCTGCCTCTGTAAGGTATTCCATAATCGTTTTTCCTGCTGCATTAGTTACTTCTTCTCCGTTAATTTTTGCCATATATTGCTCCCTTCCAAAATGCTATCATATTTTCTTTTCCCTTTGCTAATCTATTGTTTCCTCTAGTACTACAGATTTGCCAGTATATTGTTTCTTCTGGTACTCTACAGATGTGATACCGGATTTGAAACAAAAAAGGTTACATGAAGGTAACTACACCCGTGGTGGTGTACCCCTTCATGCAACCCTTGTCACACTCTGAATTGAATTATATCTGATTTTTTTGTAGATTGCAATACTTTTATTTAAATTTTACGAACCCTGAATTTTGTTACGTTACTGTACACAGTATGCTGTGTATAGTAACCTTTCTGTTACACATACCATCTCTTTCTTTAAAAGAGGCATTGACATCCTTCTACAAAAGACTTAAAATAAAATCACATATCTGGGAATTATCTTAATCTGTTCGGTTAACTATCCCCCCATATGAAAAATTAAATATGGCGGATGGAAACCTGCATATGACTTCATCCGCTAAACTTAGGAGGAATGCATATGCCAAAAAAGAAAAAACAAGGTCACCCGAAAACAGAAATACAAATTAACAGAGAACATAAAGACAGACTGTTTCGCCTTATCTTTGGAACAGAGGAAAATAAACAGAATTTATTGGATTTATATAATGCTCTGAACAACACCAATTACGATAAATTGGCAGATTTAGAAATCACTACTCTTGATGATGTGATTTACATGGGTATGAAAAATGATGTATCACTACTAGTACATAGCAGGATGTCTCTATACGAACATCAGTCCACCTATAATCCCAATATGCCTATTCGTGGAATGATGTACAACGGAAAATTATATGCAAAATACATTGAAAAAAACAACTTAAACATTTACGGTGAAAAACTCATAAAACTTCCGGCACCTCAATACATCGTATTTTATAACGGTAATAAAAATCATGAAGATAAAGAAATACTCCGTTTATCCGATGCCTTTGAAGGTTGTGAAAAAACAGAAGGCTATGAGTGGACTGCCCGAATGTTAAATATCAACTATGGAAGAAACCGGGAATTGATGGAAAAATGCAAACCATTGAAAGATTATGCTATCTTAGTAGACAAAATCAAACGATATACCAGAGAAAAAGAAAGCATTGAAGAAGCAGTAGAACAGGCAATAAAGGAATGTATCAAAGAAGATGTTCTTGCAGATTTTTTAAAGAAGCATAAGGCGGAGGTGAAGGATGTGTGTATCACAGAATATAATGAAGAACGTGTAATGGATGCTATACGGTCAGAGGGCTATGAGGAAGGACGCATCAGCGGATTGCAGGAAGGACACATCAGCGGATTGCAGGAAGGACGCATCAGTGGATTGCAGGAAGGACGCATCAGTGGATTACAGGAAGAACGCCTAAATGGAATAAGAAATTTGATACAAGTCATATTAGATTTAGGGGAAGATATGGAAGTTGCTGTTGCAAAAGCAGCAGAACAGTATCATGAAACAAAGCAACAGATATGGAATATCTGGGAGAACAAAGAATAGAATAACGTTTCTTTTTTATTAATGAAATTCTTTGAAATTGAAAAATGGTTGGACTTTACTTTATAAAAGTATTGTCCAGCCATTTTTAATTACATAATTTTTTCAAAAAATTTGAGAGAAATTTCATCTCAAAAGTCTACTTTTTCACCCTCACTGTCTTACTGATTCCCTTTGATTTCAGCAGTTGCTGGTAAGCTTTTACTTTACTCTTTGGCACCTTGATGGTGGCTTTTTTGTAAATTCCGCTAAATGCCTTGCTTCCCACATTCTTTTTCGTAAGTTTTGTGGTTTTTAAAGTGATGGTTTTTAGTTTCTTACAACCATAGAAAGTCTGTTTACCTAGTTTTTTCACCTTTGATGGAATGGTAATCTTTGTAAGGGCAGTACATTTATAGAGTGCCTTGTCTCCTATGGAAGTTACATTTTTACCAATGGTTACATTTTTCAATTTCTTACATCCGGAAAACGCATTTGCACCGATGGTTTTTACATTCTTTCCTATGGTTACTTTTGTGATATATTTGTGGTTTTTAAATGCATTTTTTGCAATGCTTACCACCTTGTAAGTGATACCGTTGATTGTGATTGTGGCAGGGATTTCTTCTGGCTTTGTTTCCTGACATACACTACAGGTGTAGGTTTTGATGCCTTCTTCCATGCAGGTAGCTGCTTTCGCATTTTTCACTTCGCTTTCGCCATGTTTGTTCTTATTTAATTCTCCGTACTCTTTCTTACACATTGTACATACTGCTTTCTTGCTACAATCTGCCTGGCCTCCGGTATGGCCGGGAGTTTGACAGTTGAATATTAAAAAAGTACTTGCAGGGCTTGTAGATCCTGCTTTTTTGTGTCAAATTTTCCGTGCTGACAGACAACTTGATTATGATAAACAGACTTTCTACCGTGGCGGCTATCTGTTCCTGCAGTCTGTTTACTATGGTTTACAACTGAATAAAACATGCCGAAAATTAAAGAACAAATATAAATTTAAATATGA
>JAFQCM010000074.1 GCA_017399445.1 Lachnospiraceae bacterium
GAGTAACAGATGAAGAAAATAAAGCACTTATGGAAAGATGTAGAATATTTGTTTTCCCATCCAAACTTGAGGGATTTGGAATACCTCCTCTTGAAGCATTGGCCTGTGGTGCAAAAATTGCAATTTCAAGGGCGAGTTGTTTGCCTGAAATATATGGGGAGTGTGCTGTGTATTTTGATCCAGATGATTATGAAGTTAATATAGAAGATTTAGAAAAGCAAGCTATTGTAGGTGTTGATAAGTTATTAAAAAAATATAGCTGGGAAAAATCTGCAAAGGATTGGTATGAAATTTTTTTAGCGGCTGTCAGCACATAAAGTTGTATTTTTTGTGTAAATAAGAAAAAATAAAATATCTATAATAATAATTTGTGCGTATTAAGTGTTTTTTGATTGAAATATAAAAGAAATATGAATATTAAATTCAGGAATAAAAACAATTAGATAAATAGGAGAAAGCCAATATGAAGAATAGAAAGATTGTAATTGATGGAAGTATACTGAGTAATGTACATAGTGGTATCCATAGGTTTATGATAGAAAATTTGGTTGAGTTGGACAAAATTTTAGAAGACGGTGATGTAAAAGTTGAAATCATTTATCCAAGAGGGTTGAAAATAGATATACCTAAATTTGAAAATATAAAGATAAAGTCATTGTCATATATTCCAAAGTGTTATAGGTATATTGTTTTACCATTATATTTGAAATTTTCACGGGCAGTATATTGCAGAATGGATAATGGCTCACCAGTTGGTAAGAAGAATATAAGCTGTCTACATGACTTAATACCAATTACAAAGGAAGGGGGATATGAAGAAAGTGAAGTGGAAAGGTATAAAAATAGATATAAATTAATTGCAAAAAATTCGCAAACTATTGTCACAGTATCAGAAAATTCCAAAAATGATATTTGTAAATATATGAAAATCCCTAGAGAACGAGTGAAGGTAGTGTTTAATGGGTGGGAGCATATGCAAAGAATTTGTGAAGATGATAAAATATTCGAAAAATTTCCTAAATTAAAAAACGGAGACTACGTATATGCATTAGGTAATATTCTACCACATAAGAATTTTAATTGGATAAAGAAAGTTGCAGAAAAAAACCCTAACATTTGTTTTGCGATTGCGGGAAGAATGTTTCAAACAGGAAAAGAAGAAGAAATAGTTGCAAAAAATATAATATATTTAGGAAGAGTAACAGATGAAGAAAACAAAGCATTAATGAAAAATTGTAAATTATTTGTGCATCCTGCCAAACATGAGGGATTTGGAATTCCTCCACTGGAAGCCTTAGCCTGCGGAGCTAAAATAGCAATTTCTAGTGCAAGTTGTCTGCCAGAAATATATGGTGACTGTGCTGCATATTTCGAACCAGATGATTATGATATATCTATAGAACAATTACTTAAGCAGGAAGTTGCAGACAAAAACAAGGTGCTTGACAAATATAGCTGGAAGAAATCAGCACAAAGATGGTATGATATTTTTAAAGATGCATTGTAAAGCTTGAGAAAAAGGGATATAAAAAGAGGACATAGATATGGCTAGAACAGAAAAGACTACGAAAAATATTATTATTTCGTTTATGAGTCAAGGAATTGAATATGTATTAAGATTTATAGCAAGAATTTTGTTTTTGAAATTTTTATCAATAGAATATTTAGGTTTGTCGGGATTGTTTAGTAATATTCTCTCAATATTATGTTTGGCTGATTTGGGAGTGGCTGTTGCATTAAATTATAGTTTGTACCGGCCATTAGCTGAGAACAATATAGAAAAAGTAAAAAGCCTAATGAAAATATATAAAGTTACATTCAGGATAATAGGTGTATTTATTGCCTTAATGGGGATTATATTGTTGCCTTGGTACAAGAACTTTATAAAAGAAGTCCCAGCAATTGAGTATTTAGATGTTATATATCTGTTATTTGTGTTTAACACGGCATCTTCTTATTTTTATTCTTATAAAAGAAATTTGATTATTGCAGATCAAAATAAGTATATTGATTCTATTAATGTGATAATATTTAGTTTGATTAGAAATATATTGCAGATTTTTGTCCTGGCTTTAAGTAAGAATTATATTGCATACTTGGGAGTACAAGTAATATGCACCCTATTAGAAAACATAAGAATTAGTTTTATTGCAGATAAAAATTATCCATATTTAAAGGAAAAAAATGTAAAACCACTACAACAGGAAGAGAAAAAAGAAATAATTCAAAAAACTGTAGCTATGGTGGGGCACAAAATTGGTTGTGTGGTGATTAATGCAACTGATAATATCTTGATATCTAAGTTTGTGGGACTAGCAATAACAGGAATATATTCAAATTATAGTTTAATAGTTAATATGTTCAATAGTGTTATCACACAAGCTATGAATGCAGCCACAGCAAGTGTTGGCAACATGACAGCCACAGAAGATATTAAACAAAGTAAAATTGTTTTTTATAGGATGTCTTTTTTTCAGTATTATGCTTATATGTATTCATCAGTTTGTATGCTATGTTTATTTCAACCAATAATTGGATTAATATTTGGAAAAAATTTTATCATAGATAATTTTACAGTAGGAATTATTGTTTTGAACAATTATCTTTCTGGAATGAGAAAAGTACTCAATATTTATAGGGATGCAACAGGTGTGTATTATCATGACAGGTATAAGCCAATATTTGAATCGATAATTAATCTAGTTGTTTCAATATTGTTAGTAAAAAAAATAGGACTCCCTGGAGTTTTTATAGGAACAACAGTAAGTACCATACTAGCATGTTTTTGGATAGAACCACATATTGTATTTAAATACGTATTTCAACAATCGTCTAGAGAATACTTCTTTTGGTATTTTAAAAAATTAATAATATGTTTGGTAATCTTTTTAGTTACAAAAGGATTATGTAGTTTAATAACATTGGATTTGCTTTGGGAAGTTATTGTGAAGGGTTTTGTTTGTATTATTGTACCTAATTTGCTGTTTGTGCTAATTTATCATAAAAATGATGATTACAAGTATTATGTAGAATTAATAAAAACTATAATAACAAAAGGAAAGGTGAAAAAATGAAAATTACAGCATTAATTATGGCAGGAGGACGAGGAGAACGTTTTTGGCCAAGAAGTAGAAAGAATCTACCAAAACAATTTTTATGTTTGACAGATAATGGAAAAACCATGCTCCAGTTAACTGTAGAAAGAATTAATAGTCTTGTGAATATTCAAGATGTGTATATTGCAACAAATGAAAACTACAAAAAATTAGTTAGAGAACAGCTTCCTGAACTTCCAGAGGAAAATATTATATCTGAACCATTAGGAAAAAATACAGCTCCATGTATAGGATTAGGTGCAATATATATGGCGAAAAAATATGAAGATGCTATAATGATGGTGTTGCCATCAGATCATCTGATAAAACACAACAAAATGTTTGTAAAAACGTTGAAAGATGCAATCGAAATAGCAGAGAAAGAATCCAATCTTGTAACATTAGGAATAGCACCAACATATCCTGAAACAGGATACGGATACATAAAATTTGATACAGAACAACCATTAAACAATGGATATGCAGTGGATTGCTTTGTGGAAAAACCAAATTATGAGCTGGCTAAAGAATATGTAAATACAGGTGAATATTTGTGGAATAGTGGAATGTTTGTGTGGAAAATTTCCTCCATTTTGATGAACATAGAAAAATTTATGCCTGAAATGATGCAAGGATTAGAAAAAATCAAAAATGCAATTGGTACAGAAGATGAAATTAATGTTTTAAACAAGGAATTTTCAGAATTTAAGTCAGAGTCAGTAGATTATGGAATTATGGAAAAAGCAAACCATATTTATACCATTCCAGGTGTATTCGGATGGGATGATGTGGGGTCATGGAAAGCTGTAGAACGCATTAAGCAAACAAATGAATTTGGAAATACAGTAACAGGAAATGTTATTACTATAGACACAAAAAATTGCATCATTGAAGGACAGAAAAAATTAATAGCTACAGTTGGGATAGAAAATCTTGTGATTGTAGATGCAGAAGATGCAACACTAATTTGTCATAAAAACAATACTGGTGATATTAAGAAGATTTTAGAAAATTTAAAGATTTGCAACAGAACAGAATATATTTAATATAAAGTTCTCTAGACAGGAAAGGTAGTTTGGTAGATGGAATTTTGATTTGTTGCTAACAGAAGGGGAAGAGATATATGTCAATTAAAAAACTTAAATCCACAGGTAAAGAGTACCTATGGGGAGGAACACGATTAATAAAAGAATATGGAAAAAACTTTAGTATGGACAAACTTGCAGAAACCTGGGAATTATCCTGTCATCCAGATGGTCTATGCACTATTGCAGAAGGTGAATTTGCGGGCAAGACATTAAGCGAGTATTTAAAAGCTGTTGGCAAGAAAGCATTAGGTACCAAATGCCAACATTTAGAACAATTTCCACTCCTAATCAAATTTATCGATGCAAAAGATGACCTGTCTATTCAGGTACACCCATCCGACGAATACGCCCTAAAGCACGAAGGGCAATACGGCAAAACAGAAATGTGGTACATCATGGATTGCCAGCCGGGAGCCTTCATATACTACGGCTTCAAAGAATCCATCACCAATGAAGAATTTGCAGAACGTATCCAAAATAAAACTCTATTAGAAGTCTTAAACAAAGTAGAAGTAAAAAAAGGGGATGTATTCTTCATTGAACCAGGAACCATTCATGCCATTGGAGGCGGCAATTTGATTGCAGAAATACAGCAAAATTCCAATGTTACATACCGTGTTTACGATTATGGACGAGTTGGTGCCGATGGAAAAGAGCGGGAGCTCCATATCGATAAAGCAAAAGCAGTGACCAAATGCACTCCCCCAAAACGTGATTATGATTTTGGAACTCATCTGGTCAGTTGCGATTATTTTACAGTAGATAAGTTTAATTTAGGTGGAAAATCTACAAAGAAAATGTCAGGAACTGTAGATAATACCTCATTTGCCAGTATTCTTGTACTTGATGGAAAAGGAACCATAAGAGCAGGAGCTGAAGTAGTGGAAGTAAAGAAAGGTGATAGTATCTTTATGGAAGCCGGTACAGGGAAGTTTGAAGTTGAAGGGGAATTGGAGATACTGATTACTACTGTATAGAAAATCTTAAGTATTTAAAATAAAAAACGAGAAAAAGAAACTTTGTGAAGTATTACCAATTTCAACATTTTCAATATACAGCCTAACCAAAAATCTCTGCTCATACCAGCAGAGATTTTTACACTTATCAGCCTTGCTCCATTATTGACATCCCCACCCAAAACCCTTACAATAAAATTACATATCTGGGAAACATCTTAATCGGTTCGATTGACTATCCCCCATATGAGTAAAACAAAATATGGCGGATAGGAAAGCAACAAGCATATATTCCATCCGCAGCAGAGCAGGAGGAAGGAATATGCAGGAAAACGAAAGACTAGTAACTACAGAAACAGAAATCAGGATTAATCGGGAACATAAAGACAGACTGTTCCGGCTTATCTTTGGCAAGGAAGAGTATAAGCAAAATTTACTTGAATTGTATAATGCTTTAAATGATACCAGTTACAATAACCTGGATGATTTAAAAATCACAACCATAGAAGATGTGGTGTATATGGGAATGAAAAATGACGTATCCATGCTGATACACAGCAGAATGACATTATTTGAGCACCAGTCTACATATAATCCCAACATGCCGATTCGGGGATTTATGTATGCAGCTAGATTGTATAATAAGTACATAGAAGAAAATAACTTAAATATATATAGTAAAACGAAGATGAAACTTCCCACACCGCAATACATAGTATTTTATAATGGTGATGAGAAACATGAAGATGAAGAGATATTGCGTCTGTCCGATGCTTTCGCAACTGCAGAGAAAACAGAAGGCTATGAATGGACAGCACGAATGTTAAATATTAATTACGGAAGAAATAAGAAACTGATGGAAAAGTGTAAGCCCTTACGGGATTACGCAATTCTCATAGATAAGATAAAAAGATATACAGCTGAGAAGAAATCGATAGAGGAAGCAGTGAACCAGGCAGTGGATGAATGTATTAAAGAAGATGTCCTGGCAGACTTTTTAAGGAAACATCGGGCGGAGGTGATGGATGTGTGTATCACAGAGTATGATGAGAAAAGAGTGATGGATGCCATACGTGAAGAAGAACGTGAGGAAGGACGTAAGGAAGGACGTAAGGAAGGATATGGAGAAGGTTGTGCACGTGAAAAAGTCCAGGCAGTAGAAAATGTGATGACATCATTAAATGTTTCGGCGGAAGAAGCATGTAAAATTCTTCAGTATTTGTTAGAAGATTATGAAGCAGCTAAGGCATTGGTTGAGAATTAGTTTTATATAAGAAGGGTAAAAGTTTTCTGGAAAAACAGAAGTATGGTATGTGATAGATTCTCAGCCAGGTGCCTTTATATACTACGGCTTCAAAGAAACCATCACCAGCGAAGAATTCGCAGAACGTATCCAAAACAAAACGTTGCTGGAAGTATTAAACAAAGTAGAAGTGAAAAAAGGAGATGTATTCTGCATCGAACCAGGCACCATCCATGCCATCGGAAGCGGCAACCTGATTGCAGAAATACAGCAAAATTCCAATGTTACCTATCGTGTCTATGATTATGGACGGGTAGGTGCAGATGGAAAAGAAATTTTGTGAAATATTACTATTTTTAATATTTTCAATATACAGCCTAACCAAAAATCTCTGCTCATACCAGCGGAGATTTTTACACTTATCAGCCCCGTTCCATTATTGACATCCCCACCCAAAACCCTTACAATAAAATTACATATCTGGGAAACATCTTAATCGGTTCGATTGACTATCCCCCATATGAGCAAAATAAAATATGGCGGATAGGAAAGAGACAGCAGAATGACATTATTTGAGCATCAGTCCACTTATAATCCCAACATGCCAATCCGGGGATTTATGTATGCAGCCAGATTGTATAATAAGTACATAGAAGAAAATAAATTAAGTATTTATGGTAAGACCATGATGAAGCTCCCAACACCACAATACATAGTATTTTATAATGGTGATGAGGAACATGAAGACGAAGAGATATTGCGTCTGTCCGATGCTTTTGAAACTACAGAGAGAATAGAAGGCTATGAATGGACGGCACGAATGTTAAATATTAATTACGGAAGAAATAAGAAACTGATGGAAAAATGCAAACCGTTACGGGCAGCTAAAGCATTAGTTGAGAATTGATGAATGGGAAAATATTAAATTAATTCCAAAAGACTATAATTTATCAAATGCAGTATTGTCAGTAATCTATGCCAGAAAGAAGCAAAAGATAAAGTACATACCAATTACATTCCGTCCAAGACAGGGTGGAGTTAATTCTATTAATTTAAAAAAGATTTTTGGAATCGGGAAGAAGGCAGTTACGGACTTTAAGGAAATTAATAGAAATTTTAGGGAATATAATATTTAATAAAAAGACGTTTTGTGGGAAAAATGGGCTTTGTAAAATATTACTTGTAATAGAACTTTCAATATATAAATTGGACAAAAATCCTTGCTAAAACAGCTGGGATTTTGTGGTGTAAAGGAGTAATCAATCATTGACATTCTTGTCTGTAAACTTTACAATGTGAATACATATCTGGGAAATATCTGAATCAATTCGATTGACTATCCTCATATGAAATAAAACAAAATATGGTGGATAGGAAAGTAGCATATATTTCTGGCCGTAGAGTAGCAGCAGAAAGGAATATGCAGAAGAAAATGGAGTAAGAGAGGTATAAACATGAATACATTTATTAAAAAATTTGCAATAGGAAAATTATTTGGTAATCTAAATATAGACATTGATTTTGACGAAAAAGCGAAAATTATCGTTGGAGAAAATGGATGTGGAAAAACAACCATTCTTAATATTATATATTATACGTTATGTAATAATGATACTGAATTTTTGAAACTCAAATATTATGATTTTCAAAACATAGAGTTAGTGTTCGCTGATAATACAAAAATCGAGTTTACAAAGAAAGATATTATTGCTTGGGAGGCAGTCCGCTTACCGATTGAGATTAGGCGTTTGTATCGTTTTTTATCACCGGATAAAGTAAAGAAAATAATAGATGATACTAAAATGGGTAAAAATTTAAAAGAAACGGAAGAAATATTAAAAAATTACGGAGTAAATATTTTGAGATTTAAAAAATATATTGAGGATATTTCAGGACAAGAAAAAATGAAAAATAGTATGCAAGCTGCAAGAAAAACTATTTGTGAAAAAGTGCCGGGAAAAGTCCTTTATTTACCAACATTTCGAAGAATTGAAGATGATTTAAGGAGTCTTGATGTAAGTGATAGCTATACTAGAAGGTTAAGCGCTGAGGTAGGTATCAATTTTGGTATGAAAGATGTAAAAAATCTTCTCGATAAAACAACTAAGAGAATACAAGAATCCTATCGCAATGGTTTTTCTAAAATATTTACAGAAATGATGTTTGATTTTTACGATGATAAACAGATGAGGAATAAAAAATTCAAGGACAAAGAAGCTATTATTACAATTGTGAAAAGGATGGATGGGAGTCTTATAGATAGTGAGAAAAAGGAGAGTATAATAGAAAAAATAGACAATTACGTCAAAAGCGATATGGAGAGTCCGGAATACAACTATTTTTTTAATAAACTGTGTATTATTTTTGAAGAACAAATAAAAACAGAAAATGCATTGCATGAATTTGGGAAAAAATGCAATCATTATTTGGTTAATAAAGAAGTCGAAATAGATAGTAACACATTAGAATTGACTATTCATGAAAAACGTGGTATGCGTCGTAAAATAGAATTAGAACAATTATCTTCTGGTGAAAAGCAAATTGTGGCTTTATTTGCTAAGCTTTATTTAGATAATGAGAATGAATATGTTATATTATTTGATGAGCCGGAGATTTCATTATCACTTAGATGGCAAAAAACATATTTGGAAGATATATATAATATGGAAAAATGCAAATTTTTATTAGCAGTTACCCATTCACCATTTATTTTTGATAATGAATTAGATAAGTATGCAGTTTCAATGGAATATTATATTGAGGGAAATTAATATGGATTTTTTACAGGAATTAAGAGAAGATAGAAAAGAAAAAGTCATTGTATATGATAGATTTATGAAGTTATATCCTAAGAATCCTACACGTATATATTGTTTTTATGAGGGGAAAATGGATGATAAATACTATGGACTGCGAATTGATAAGTATTTTGAACAAGAAAAAGAGCATTTGTGTTGCGAAGGTAAAAGTAATGTATTGTATATGAGGAAAATGCTTAGGGAGATCGATATATATAAGGATTGCAAAGGTTTGTTTTTTATAGATAGAGATTTTGATGAACCGGTGGAAGACGAAGAAGTATTTGAGACACCTTGTTATTCTATTGAAAATTTATTTGTGCAACGGTATACAGTAGAACAGATTATAAAGAGAGAATTTTTTATTTCTGAAGATGATTCGAATTTTGAAACTATTTGTAATATGTATACAGAAGCATTGAGTAAATTCCACGAAGTAGTAAAAGTATTAAACGCATGGATATATTTTCAAAGAAAACAGGAGAAAATACATCAAAAGAAAAAGAAGCTTCACCTTGAAATATTATCTGAAAAAAAGCTATATGTATTGACCTTAAATAAGAAGAATACTATTGTAGATATAGAGAAAAAATATCATTTGGAAGATATAGAGAGAATGTTTTCAACTGCGTACCCTATTTCAGAGGAAGAAATGTGTGAACACATAAAAATGGTAGAAAAAATGCAACCAGAGTTGGATTATAGGGGAAAACAAGAATTTGATTTTCTATGTTGTTTTATTGAAAAAGTAAAAGAAGAATTATCATTATGTAAAAAGAAGAAACAAAATCGTGGATTATTGATATATAATTCTGATATGAAGAAGATTTCTTTGGATTTATCAGCAAAGGGAGACATACATATATCTAAATTGACGAATTATGCAGTCATGCCACAGGAATTAGATGCTTATTTAAAGAGAATGGCTCAGCAATATGTGTAAGAGGTGAAACATGTTTATTTTAAAAGATGTCCAACAAATTATAGAGGATAATTATGCAGATGATATTTATAATAGTGTTGCTAATTATATCAACAATTTAACAGGAGGAGAATTTCAAGATATAGTCGAGAATACAATAGATTTTGGAGTGTGTGAAGGAATTGGAGATATGAACGTTATTTCTTATGATGTCAAAGAATTTGATGGTCAAATAGAAATTACTGGTGAAATAGAAGTGGAATCGGAAATAACAGGATATGTCCATTGGGATGGTGAAGATGTGGCATTGGATAGCATAACTGCGATTTTAACAATGACTTTTTCGCTATATTACAATAAGGGGAAATATGAAGATTTTGAAATAATAGATATTTATTTGTAAGATGTCTTGGCAGACTTTTTAAGAAAACATAGAGCGGAGGTGATGGATGTGTGTATAACAGAGTATGATGAGGAAAGGGTACTGGATGCGATACGCGAAGAGAGTTATATGGAAGGACGTGAGGAAGGTATAAGAAATACTTTACAGACCATATTAAATCTGGGATTAGATATACAGACTGCGGTTACAAAAACGGCGGAAAGTTATCGGGAAACAGAGGAAAAGATTTGGGATATCTGGGAGAAGAGAGATAAATAATTAGTGGAGAATTACATGAATAACTCGTTGTACTTTGTACATAATTATGTACAAAGCAAAGAGGCGTTACTATGCTACAGATTAGAACAATAACAGATTTGAAAGATACAAATGCTTACTGTACACGCGTCTGCTTAACAGCCGCGTGTACAGTCATATTTTGGAGCAATTATTATTCTCCAATAGCCGAACTAATACCAATCGTTTGCCATAGATTCAAAGATAGGAGAGGAACTAGGTGCACCATAGTTAAACGAATAAGTTTTCAATTTCTCAGCAGCCGTTTCAGCACTTGTGGAACCTCCACCTACTTCGGAGATTTCTACACTATCAGCTTCAACCCATTATTGACATCCCTACTCAAAACCTTTAAAATAAAATTACATATCTGGGAAACATCTTAATCGGTTCGATTGACTATCCCCCATATGAGAAAAATATAATATGGCGGATAGGAAAAAGACAGCATATATGTCATCCGGGGAATGATGTATGTAGCTAAATTGTACGATAAGTATACATATAATAATAGAAGGGAAATAAATAATTAGCTGAGAATTAGTAGTTGTATAGTTGAAAAAGAATTTAATAATAAAAGTAATTTAAAGTTTAAGGAGAGAGTAAATATGTCAAAATATTTTGGTACCGATGGCTTCCGCGGTGAAGCTAACAAAATTTTAACTGCAGATCACGCCTACAAGATTGGAAGATACCTGGGCTGGTATTATAATCAAAACCATAAAGGAAGAATTGTCATCGGAAAAGATACCAGACGCAGCAGCTATATGTTTGAATACGCACTGGTAGCCGGCATCACAGCTTCCGGTTCTGATGTATACCTACTACACGTAACCACTACACCAAGCGTAGCCTATGTAGTCCGCACCGAGAATTTCGACTGCGGCATCATGGTATCTGCAAGTCATAATCCATACCAGGATAACGGAATCAAGGTCATGGACTCCTATGGTCACAAAATTTCCGCAGAATTAGAAGAAGCTATGGAAAAATACATAGATGGTGAGATAGAAGAATTACCATTTGCAACCAGAGAAAAAGTTGGTGTTGCAAAAGATTATGCCATTGGAAGAAATCGTTATGTAGGTTATCTGATTTCCCTGGCAACCCGTTCTTATGATAGAATGCGTGTAGGATTGGACTGTTCCAACGGAAGTTCTTTTACCATTGCAAAAAGCGTATTTGATGCATTAGGTGCCAAAACCTATGTAGTAGGAAATGAACCGGACGGAACCAATATTAACATGGGCTGCGGTTCCACTCATATAGAGAACTTAAAAGCATTAGTAAAAGAAAAGAATTTAGATGTGGGCTTTGCCTTTGATGGCGACGCAGACCGTTGTATTGCAGTAGACGAAAACGGAAATGAAATTCATGGTGACTTCATCCTTTATGTGTGTGGTAAATATCTGAAAGAATGTGGAAAGCTACAGGGCAATACAGTAGTTGCTACCATTATGTCTAATTTAGGGTTGTTTAAAGCATTGGAAGTAGCGGGAATTGATTACTGCAAAACTACAGTAGGAGACAAATATGTAAACGAAGCCATGGTAGCCAATGGTTATGTATTAGGCGGCGAACAGTCCGGTCATATTATTTTCAGCAAACATGCTACTACAGGAGACGGTATCTTGACAGCTATTATGCTGATGGAAGTTATTTTAGAAAAGAAACAGTCCTTAGGAACTCTTTGCAAAGGTCTTATCATGTATCCACAGCTTTTAAGAAACATTCCTGTGGAAGACAAAAAAGCTACTATAGAAAATCCGGAGGTACAAAAACTCCAGCGAGAGATTGCAGATGAATTAGGAGATAATGGACGCATTCTCTTACGTGAAAGCGGTACTGAGCCGGTAGTTCGTATTATGGTGGAAGCGGCTACTGATGAACTGTGCGAGAAGTATGTAAGCAGGATGGCGGAATTGATGAGTAGTTTGGTGTAGGATTATAAAGAAACAAATTGGAATAAGTAAACTATAAGAAAGGGTAAAGGCATGTCAATTTTAAAATTATCTTCAGCAGGCAAGGACTATCTATGGGGTGGGACAAGGCTGATAAAAGAATATGGGAAACCGTTTAGATGGGATAAGTTAGCTGAAACATGGGAATTGTCCTGCCACCCGGATGGTTTATGTAGCATCGCAGAAGGTGAATTTTCTGGAAAAACATTAGTTGAGTATATTCAGAAAAAAGGAATAGCCATATTAGGTACGAAATGTCAGCATATGAAGCAATTCCCACTACTGATCAAATTTATCGATGCTAAAAATGATTTATCCATTCAAGTGCATCCATCCGATGAATACGCCCTAAAGTACGAAGGACAATATGGTAAAACAGAAGTGTGGTATGTTATAGATTCCCAGCCGGGAGCCTTTATATACTACGGCTTCAAAAAGACCATCAGCAACGAAGAATTTGCAGAACGCATCCAAAATAAAACTTTATTAGAAGTCTTAAACAAAGTAGAAGTGAAAAAAGGTGATGTGTTCTTCATTGAACCGGGAACTATTCATGCCATTGGAGGGGGAAATCTGATTGCAGAAATACAGCAAAATTCCAATGTTACATACCGTGTCTACGATTATGGACGAGTAGGTGCAGATGGAAAAGAGCGGGAACTCCATATTGATAAAGCAAAAGCAGTGACCAAATGCACTCCGCCAAAATGTGATAATGATTTTGGTTCTCATCTGGTTAGTTGTGATTATTTTACAGTAGATAAGTTTACCTTAGATGGAAAATCAAAAAAGAAAATGTCAGGAACCGTAGATAATACTTCATTCGCCAGTGTTCTTATACTTGATGGGAAAGGAACCATAAGAGCAGGAGAGGAAGTAGTGGAAGTGAAGAAAGGTGATAGTATCTTTATGGAAGCTGGTACAGGGAAGTTTGAAGTTGAAGGGGAAGTGGAGATGCTGATTACTACTGTATAGAAAATGGGGAGATATATCATATGGAAAATAAACCAATTTCTATTGGGATAGAGAATTATAAAGAAATTATAGACAAAAAGTATTACTATATAGATAAAACATCCTTCATAAAGGATTTGCTGGATAAAGGGGGAAAAGTAAATGTATTTACTCGCCCCCGTCGTTTTGGAAAAACCCTTGCGTTAAGTATGGTAAAGACATATTTTGAAAAAGAAATGAATTTACGTGGAGAGGTAATAGATAACAGTCACTATTTTGAAGGAAAAAATATTTCAAAAGCCGGAGGAACATATGCTGGACATATGGGAAAATATCCGGTAATTTCATTGTCTTTAAAATCAGCCAATCAGCCAACTTTTCAGATGGCATACGCTAGTTTGATTGATGAGATTATAGAGGAATATGGGCGTCATAGTTATATGTTGAGTGGAAAGATTTTGATGTGGGAAGAAGAGGAAAAGTATAGGAAAATTATGTCTGAAAGAGCAGATGATATTGACTATGCTAAGGCATTAAAATTCTTGTCTTATTGCTTAAAGAAATATCATAATATGGGAGTCATTATATTAATTGATGAATACGATGTTCCGTTAGAAAACTCCTATTTTAGAGGCTTTTATAAGCAAATGATAGATTTTATGCGCTCCTTATTTGAGTCAGCATTAAAAACAAATGATAGTTTGGAATTTGCCATAATTACTGGTTGTATTCGAATAAGTAAAGAAAGCATCTTTACCGGACTAAATAATCTGGAAATCAATTCAATACTTACACAAAATTATGCAGAATATTTTGGATTTACAGAAGCAGAAGTGGAAAAAATGCTCATAGCGTATGATTTAAAAGAAAAAATACCAGAAGCGAAAGACTGGTACGATGGCTACCTTTTTGGAGAAACAGAGGTTTATAATCCATGGAGTGTGATTAATTATGTGAAGACTGCCATTTCTAATAAAAATCCATTGCCAAGACCATACTGGTCCAATACATCATCCAACAGCATAGTAAGAAGTCTGGTAGAGAAAGCAGATGAAGAAGCAAAAGGAGAAATAGAAACACTGATTCAGGGTGGGACTATTGAAAAGCCGGTTCATGAGGATATTACCTACGAAGATATTGATAAATCTCAGGATAATCTCTGGAATTTTCTGTTTTTTACCGGGTATTTGAAAAAAACAAAAGAGGTATTAGTAGATGAAACTATATATCTAACTATGAAAATTCCTAATAGGGAAGTTCGTTATATTTTTCGGAATACCATCCAGGACTGGTTTCGGCAGCATTTAGAACAAACAGATTTATCTGCACTTTATGCTGCAGTCTTAGAAGGTGACTGCGAAACCTTCTCTACTGTAGTAGCAGACCAGCTTTTAGAGTGTATCAGCTATAACGACTACAAAGAAGATTACTACCACGGTTTTTTATGTGGACTATTAAAAGGATGTAAAGGTTATCGTGTCACTTCAAACAGAGAAAGCGGCATAGGAAGATATGATATTGTTATGCGCTATCCTTCTGCCCGGGGAAAAGCAGTGATTATGGAAGTAAAAATGGCAGATACCTTTGATGAACTGGAAGCGGGATGTGATAAAGCATTAAAGCAGATAGAAGACAAAAAGTATGATGCAGAACTGCTGGCAGATGGCTATCGTAACATTACCAAGTATGGAATATGCTTTTATAAGAAAGAATGCATGGTGAAAAGCTTAGAATAATAATGCTGGTATAGTATTTTTAAAATGCTATGCCAACAGAGGTAAGCATAATGGAGAAATAAATGAAATATTCAAATATAATCAAGGGAAGATTTATAGAGCGTCCAAACCGCTTTATCGCACATATAGAAATCAACGGAAAAACGGAAATCTGTCATGTGAAAAACACAGGAAGGTGCCGAGAACTGTTAATAAAAGGCTGTAATGTATTTCTAGAAGAAAGTGATAATCCAAATAGAAAGACAAAGTATGATTTGGTTGCAGTAGAAAAAGGAAACCTTTTAATTAATATGGATTCTAATGCACCCAACAAAGTAGTGCAGGAATGGCTCACTTCTTCCGGATGTTCCATTTTAAAGGAAAGTGAGCAGGCTTTTGTAAAACCGGAATACAAATATAAAAATTCCAGATTTGATTTTTATGTGGAAGACGGAACACGTAAGATTTTTATAGAAGTAAAAGGTGTCACATTAGAAGAAGAAGGTGTGGTTAAATTTCCGGACGCACCTTCCGAAAGAGCTGTAAAGCATGTGGAAGAGCTGGTAGAGGCACTAAATGAAGGATATGAGTCTTATGTAATATTTGTAGTACAAATGAAAAGTATAAAGTATTTTACTCCAAATCATGATACCCAGCCTCAGTTTGCAGAAGCATTAAAAAATGCCCAACTTAAGGGTGTAAAGGTTCTGGCATATGATTGTGTGGTAACAGAAGATACCTTGAAATTAGACCAGGAAGTACCAGTACACTTATAGAGAATTTGTTTTAGAAAAATTTAGAAACATTTAATTGTAAATTTTTGTCAGATTCCATATAGTATAATTTAAGGAAATCTGTTTATTACAATATTCCAAAAACATATATATGGAAGGGAAGATAAAAATGGAAGAAGAATTAGACAGAGGGCGCAACCTAAGTATCATCACAATTATATTGTGTGTGATTAATATAGTGGCTTATGTATATACGTTATTTGCCGGAGGAGACTATTATTTAACAGGCGGTATGAACTATGGACGGATTGTGGAACATAAGGAATATTACCGTTTTTTGACTTGTATGTTTTTGCATGGAGATATTGGTCATATTGCAATGAACATGTTGGCTTTAGTTGTGTCAGGAATGTTGGTAGAGTCTTATATTGGCTCATTAAAGACCACTATAATTTACTTTCTATCCGGATTTTGTGGCAGTTTATTGTCCCTGATTTTTCATGCATCAGGAGAGCCGGTATATTCTGTGGGAGCATCCGGAGCAATCTTTGGACTTATGTTGGCAGCGGCTGTTATACAGAATAAAAAAGCAGGTAAGTCACTTTTTAGAGCCTTGGCTTATGGAGTAATCTATGCAATAGGTACTTGGTCTCAGGGGATTGATTTATTGGGACATATAGGCGGAGCCCTAGGGGGACTGGTTACTGCAGCGATTTTATGTATTCATTTCAATGAAGAATATAAGGAAAGAAAAGTAAGTACTATGATTGGAATTGGGATTACTTTGGCTATTTCAGCTACGGCATATAGATATATCATGATGTTGGGGTAAAAAGGCCATATCATTTATTAAATATTCATAAATTGAACACAATTTTCCCATAAATTAAACACAGACCTCCTTTAAGATGTTGTTGAGAATAAACTAGATGACATTTTAAGGAGGTTTTATCGTTGAGTATACTAAAAAAGAAAAAAGAAACAGAACTTGTGGAGGGAGAGACGAAGAAGAAAAAAGGAATTCGTTGGTTTGGAAGATTTTTAAAACATCATAAAAAGCTTGTCTTTCTCCTTTGTGTTGTAATTATTGGATCTGTTGTAGGGGTAAATTTGTATAACAGTGGAATGAAAGTGCCGGAACAGGCAGCAGGTATAGCATATGAAACAATGACACTGGAGAAAAGAGATATTTCTAATTCCATTAGTGTAACAGGTACTATTGCCAGTGCGGATAGCAGGACTATTACTTCTACTTTAAATGATATTCAAGTAAAAAGCTTAAAGGCGGCGGTAGGGGATACTGTAACAGCAGGACAGGTATTGGTAGAGTTTGATGATTCTGATTTACAGGACAGTTTAGCAGATGCAAAAACAAGTCTTTCTGTAAGCCAGGCACAAAATGCTAATAATCTAGAGTCTGCACAGCGTTCCTATGATGAGGCGGCAGAATCTGCACAAATTTCCGCAACAAGGGCTTCGGAAAATGTTTCCAGTTCATATACAAGTTATACAAATGCAGTGGCTACAGAAGCAAGCAGTAAAACAGCATATCAGGAAGCTGTTTCCGCGGAAGAAACATCAAAGGAAGCCATGGAAAATCAGGCAGCAGAAATTGAAAAATTAGAAGGAGAAATTTCTGATTTAGAAACAAAATTGAAAAAAGCATCTGAAGATGAAGCTGCAAGCATCCAGAAGAAGATTACTCAAAATCAGACATCTTTAGATACCGCAAAAGCAGATTACGAAGCAAAGAGCGCGGAATATAAAGAAGCACAGCAGGCAACATCTTCTGCAAAGCAGACATATGAACAGGCAGCAACCTCATTAGAAAATGCATACTCTTCTTATAAAAAGGCAGTTCAAGACCAGGAAGATACTACAAGAAATAACGAAAACAGTTTAGCACAGCAGGCTTCTTCCTTAGAAAATACAAAACTTATTTCATCAAATGCAACAAAAAATGAAGAAAACCAGGTAGAAACTATTCAGGAACAGGTGGACAGTTGTATCATTACCGCACCAATATCCGGAGTTATTACTTCTTTATCGGTATCAGAAAATGATAAATTTGCAGGTGGAGAAGTGCTTGTAATTCAGGATAATAGTAGCTTTATTGTAGAAGCAAGTGTAGATGAATATGATATTGCAGATATTTCCAAAGGAATGAGTGTTGTAATTAAAACAGATGCTACAGGGGATCAGGAATTAGACGGTGAAGTAATTTATGTAGCACCCACCCCTACCACTTCTACCGGAAGCAGTAGTGGAGGAATGACCACTTCTACCAGCAGCAGTTCTACTTATGAAGTTCAGATTAGTGTGAAAGCTTCAAATGAAAGATTAAGAATTGGAATGACTGCTAAAGCAAGTATTTTAACAGCTTTCAGGGAAGATGTGTTTGCAGTTCCTTATGATGCTATTGAAACCAATGAAGCAGGGGAATCTGTAATTTATGTTGTAGATACAGCCGCAAGATCAAGAGGAAATTCTGAAGGTACAGAAGAAACTCGACAAGATAGAAAGTCACAAACAACAGAAGATAGACAAATGTTAGGAAACAGTGAGAAACCGGGAATGCCGGTAGACGGTGAAATGCCAAGTAGAGGAGGAAAAGGCAGCAGCACTTCTGGTAATGCATCTGGTACAGGAATGAATAGAAAAGCAATTGTAGTAGAAGTTGGTTTAGAAAGTGATTACTATACAGAAATCAGTAGCGATGAGTTAAAAGAGGGAATGTTAGTAATTACAGGAACTGCTACAGAAAAAACCTCTTCTGATAATGCAGAGGATGAAAATGCTATGAGTGGTATGTTTGATGGAATGTCAGGTGGCGGAGCACCAGGTGGAAACGGTGGCGGACGAGGCGGAATGTCAGGTGGTGGACCAGGCGGAAGATAGTCCGGAGGTGATGAAATGGAAGAAGTAATTATTGATTTAAAGAATATAGTAAAGCGTTTTTACGAAGGCCAGACCAATGAACTGGAAATTCTTCATGGAATTGACCTTACGGTAAGAAAAGGTGAGTTTGTATCCATTGTAGGGGCTTCCGGCTCCGGTAAAACCACGTTAATGAATATTATTGGAATTTTGGACCGGGCCAGTGAAGGAAGTTACTATTTAGATGGATTAGATGTAAGTGAAGCAAAGGAAAGAGAATTATCTAATATTAGAAATGAAAAAATTGGATTTGTATTCCAGACTTATAATTTAATCCCAAGAACCAGTGCATTAAAAAATGTAGAACTTCCCATGTTATATGCAAAGGTATCAAGAAAAGAGCGAACTGCCAGAGCCAAAGAATTACTGGAAATGGTAGAAATGGGAGAACGTATGAGACATAAGCCTGATGAACTTTCCGGTGGTCAGAAGCAGAGGGTTGCCATTGCAAGAGCAATGGCAAATGATCCTTCCATTATTCTGGCAGATGAACCTACTGGTGCTTTGGATTCTAAAACAGGGCGTAAAATCATGGATTTATTCCATAAGTTAAATAAAGAACAAGGAAAGACTATTGTCCTCATTACCCATTCTCCTGAGTTGGCAGCAGAAACGGAAAGAATTATTACTATTAAAGATGGAAATATTATTGGAGAGGAGGCTGGCGGTTTATGTTAATATTAGAAAATATATGGCTTGCCCTTACCAGTCTTGTTGCCAATAAAATGCGTGCATTACTGACTATGCTGGGAATTATTATTGGGATTGGTTCGGTAATTGCTATTATGACAGTAGGTGATTCCATTACCAATTCTGTTACCAGTTCCATGCAGTCTATGGGAGCGAATAATATTACAGTTGGTCTTCAACAGAAAAGCACCGAAGATGAAGTAACAGAATCTGGTATGAAATTTGAGGGTGGTCCAAGAGGCAGGGCCATGTCTGATGAAGATTACATTACAGATGAAATGCTGGAAGAATTAGAAAAGGCATATCCCCAAGAGATTGATGCCATTTCTTTAAGTGAATCCGTAGGAAGTGCTACGGCAGAAGATGGAAAGTTGTATGCTAATATTAATATTACCGGAGTAAATGATGGCTATCTTACAGCCAATGAACTAGAGCTGCTGAAAGGAAGAAGTTTAACTGATGTGGACCAGGAAAAAGCAAAAAAAGTAGCATTAGTGTCTGATAAACTGGTAAATAATTTGTTTGAGGGAGATACCAGTGCAGCCATTGGAGAAACCATAGAAGTAACACTGAATAATAAATACTATATTTACACCATTGTAGGGGTATATGAATATAGTGCATCTTCTTTTGGATTTTCTTCTGACTCAGAGGAAGATATTTCAACGGATGTTTATATTCCTTTGAAAACAGCACAGAATCAGAGTCATAATACTTCAGGTTATTCCCAGTTTACAGTTATTACTAGTGTAGACACAGATTCTACTACGTTTATGGAAACAGTGGAAAGTTTTTTTGACCAGTATTATGGCAGAAATGAAAATTATCAGATTAGTGCATATAGTATGGAATCTATGATTTCCTCCATGACAGAAATGTTATCTACTATTTCAGTAGCAATTGCAATTATTGCGGGAATTTCTCTTCTGGTAGGTGGTATTGGAGTTATGAATATTATGCTGGTATCCATTACAGAACGTACCAGAGAAATCGGTACTAGAAAAGCATTAGGAGCAACAAATGCATCCATAAGACTTCAGTTTATTATGGAGTCAGTTGTAATCTGTTTATTAGGTGGGTTTATTGGAATTGTATTAGGAATCATATTAGGTTCCGTAGCAGTAAGTGTTATGGGATATGATGCACAGCCAAGTATAGGAGGAATTATTTTCTCTGTATCCTTCTCTATTCTAATCGGAGTATTCTTTGGATATTATCCGGCCAATAAAGCGGCGAAGATGAATCCTATTGAGGCGTTACGATACGAGTAAGAATTGGATTGGTGGAAGGGGGGACCGGGAGTGGCTGAGAAGACAATCAAGAGACGCTCTTAGCGGAGATGAAATCCACTATTTACTGCGACTTAGGCTCGAGGACTTACCCGAGAGTCTTAGTCGCAGTTAATAGTTAGTTCATCACAGCGTTGTCTCTGTCTTCTCAGCCACTCCCGGTCCCCCTTCTCGGCGTCCCCGTAGCCAATATCCAATGCCTTTTTTAATTCACTGCCTTAGTAAAATTAAAGAACACATGTCCCTGCATAATATAATATTCCTTCGGCGAATAAACCTGATAGAAATTGGTAGTTCTTGCATAATATGTGGCCCAGAAATTCTTCCAGGTAAAATCACAACGTTTAAAATCCGGTACGCTATTTGTATGCTTCTTTAAATCATACAAAATAACCTTTGCCGCATTTTTACAATCTGTAGAAACTAAATGATAGTTTTCCAAATAGTTAGTCAGCACTCCGGTTCTTGATGGTTCAAATTGATAGCGTTGATAGATAACTTCCTTCATGCCAAGAGAAGAAGTCATGCGGTTGGCAATTACATAGCCTACAGCTAATTGTCCCTTGTATAAAGTAATTTCTTTATTGTTCAGAGTGGCTTTTACCGGATAGTCTTTTTGGTTTCCTGATTCTGAATAAAGGATGGCGGCTAAAAGCTTTTCGGTGCTTACCTGGGGATCCGAATAGTACTGCACATGCATTTTATTACCCTTTACCAGCACATAAGAAGCAGTTTCCTGATAAGATCCATCTTTATTAAATACAGCATATATATTATTGATTCTTTTCACTGTGCCATCTTTTTTAGGGATATATTTTACTCCTGTCTTGGCATCAAAATAATATGTAATATTATTGAGTTCTAAAAATCCGGTCTGCATGACACCTTTGGTATTGAAGTAGTAATATTTTTTATTAATCTTCTTCAGACCCTTTTGCATGACACCACTGCTGTTAAAATAGTACTTCTTTTTGCTGACTGTCTGGAAACCGGTTTGCATGACACCTGTTTTGTCAAAATAATAGGTTTTGTTTCCGATTTTCTTTAAGCCAGTCTGCATCACACCGGTATCGGTAAAATAATAGGTTTTTTTCTTGATAGTTTGAAAACCGGTAAGCATCACGCCTTTTTTATTAAAATAATACTTTTGGCTTTTTACCGTTTGAAAACCAGTCTGCATAATACCTTTTTTGTTAAAATAATAGGTTTTTTTATTAATTTTTCTTAGGCCTGTTAACATGACACCTGTTTTATTAAAGTAATAGTTTTTTCTATTGATGGTCTGAAAACCTGTCAACATGACACCTTTTTTATCGAAATAGTAAGTTTTGCCTTCAATTTTCTGAAAGCCTTTTAGTTTTTTGTTGTTTTTGTAGTAATAAGTTTTTCCAGACTTAGTAATGAAGCCGTCTTGGGATTGTTTTGTATTCACATTACTGCTTTCTTCTTTTGGTTCCGGTGTGGAAGCAGATGAAGTGACAGGAATACTTAAAAAGAAAGCTAACATTACAAATAGTGGAAATAGGTAAAGCTTTTTTTTCATAGGGTACCTCCTGAATTTATTATACAAAAAACAGTTTAACATATTTTTCGACAAAAATGTGATGAAATTTATGGAATTATTGACCATCACTTAACTTTTGTATATACTTTATAAGGAAATGAGAAAATCAGCGGGAGTAATGAGAGGAGAATTTAGATGAAACTGGGAGCTTTGGAAGCAGGTGGAACCAAAATGGTTGTGGCTATAGGAAATGAAAAAGGGGAAATTTTTGAAAAGAAGAGTATACCAACTACCATGCCCCAGGAAACAATCTCTGAAATAATAGCGTTTTTTCAGGATAAAAATATTGAGGCATTAGGAATTGGAAGTTTTGGTCCTATAGATGTAAGAGAAGATTCAGAAAATTATGGAAGAATACTGGATACACCAAAGCTTCACTGGAGACAGTATGATTTACTGAAACCTTTTCAGGAGACATTAAAAGTTCCAGTAAAACTTGATACAGATGTAAACGGCTCCTGTCTAGGTGAAATGACATTTGGCTCAGCAAAAGGGCTAAAGAATGTAATTTATATTACTATAGGAACGGGAATCGGTGTGGGCGCAGCGGTAGAAGGAAAATTACTACATGGTATGCTGCATCCGGAAGCAGGGCATATTCTTATCAGAAAGAATCCCCAAGACAAATATCAGGGCAAATGTCCGTATCATAAAACTTGTTTTGAGGGGCTGGCAGCAGGACCAGCCATAGAAGAAAGATATGGAAAATCCCCATTGGAACTGATAAACGAAAAAGAAGTATGGGAGTTGGAAGCAGATTATATTGCCCAGGCACTGATGAATTATATTTTAATTCTATCTCCAGAGAGGATTATTTTAGGTGGAGGTGTAATGCATCAGGAACAACTTTTTCCAATTATCAGAAAAAAAACGGCAGAATATATGGCTGGATATCTGAAGACAGAACAGTTAGAAAATATGGAAAGTTATATTGTTCCCCCTTCTTTAAATGATAATCAGGGAATTCTGGGTGCTTTGAAACTGGCTGCCATGGCACTTTCCTAAGAAAAGGTGAGTTATGGAATTATATAGAAAATTAAAGGAATATGCAGCATCCACGGCTTACCCATTTCATATGCCGGGACACAAAAGGCAAATGGGAGAAATGGTAAATCCTTATGAAATTGATATTACAGAAATTACCGGATTTGATGATTTGCATCATGCAGAGGGAATTATTAAAGAGTGTGAAGAAAAGGCAGCAGCACTTTATGGGGCAGAAGAAACTCATTTTATGATAAATGGCAGTACAGGAGGAATTTTAAGTGCTATTTCAGGAAGTGTGAAGCGGGGTGGGAAAATTGCAGTGGCAAGAAATTCTCATAAATCTGTTTACCATGGAATTTTACTAAATGATTTGGAAGCCTGCTATTTATATCCGGAATATATAGAGGAATATGGAATTAACGGAGGGATTTCTCCTGAAGCTGTACAAAAACTGCTAGAAGAAGAAAAAGATATTCAGGCAGTTATGATTACTTCTCCCACCTATGAGGGAATTGTATCAGATGTAGAGAAAATTGCGAAAATAGTTCATGCCAGAAATATTCCATTGATTGTAGATGAAGCTCATGGGGCACATTTCTATTTTCATGAAAAGTTTCCAAAAGGAGCTTTACAATGTGGAGCTGATATTGTAATTAACAGTGTTCACAAAACATTGCCATCCCTTACCCAGACAGCATTACTTCATATTAATGGAAAAATTGCAGACCGGGAGCGGATTAGAAAATATTTAACTATTTATCAAAGTAGCAGTCCATCTTATGTTTTAATGGCAGGAATCAGCCAATGTATGGAAATAATGGAACAAAAAGGGCATCAATTATTAGAGGAATTAAATGAAAAGATAGAGGAATTTTATCAGATAAATGATGAACTGGAAAATTTTCAGATTGTTACAAATAATATAAAAAATCAAAACAGTGTATACGATTTTGACCAATCAAAACTAGTGATTAGTGTAAAAAGTGCCGATATAACCGGCGGAGCGCTACTGGAATTGTTAACAGAAAAATTTCAGATAGAGTTAGAAATGTCTTCGCTTACCTATGCTTTGGCAATGACTAGTGTAGGGGACAGTAGGGAGGGCATGGAGCATCTTGCACAGGCACTTTTGCAAATAGATAAAAAAGTTAATAGGAAAAGCCACAAGTTACATATTTTAAATAAGAGAAATACATCACATGTGGTATATAAGATTACCGAAGCAGAGGAAATGGAAACTGTAGGGATTCCCATTGAAAAGGGCAGTGGAAGGGTGTCGGGAGAGTTTGTATATGTATATCCCCCGGGAATTCCTGTCTTATGTCCGGGAGAACTAGTGACAGAGGAAATTCAGAATCTGCTTATAGAATATAAAAATGCAGGACTCCATTTAAGAGGAATGGGGGATGGTAAGGCAGAAATACTGCAAGTATTAAAAGGTAATGAAACAAATTAAAAATTAAGATGAGGAGAAAGAAAAAATGAACAAGAAACAAGTGATTAGTTTATTGGTGGCAACGGCAGTGTTTGTTGTTACCGGAGTATCCAGTGTTATGGTGAATACCTGGTCAGCGAAACAGGAGGCAGCAAATGCCCAGAGTTCAGTAGATGTTTTCAGCAGTTTGTTTGGCGGAAGCACAGAAACTCTTCCCATGGAAGATTATGTGGCAGTAGTCAAAGTAGAAGGAACTATTTATAGTGAGCCAACTACTGGTATGTTTGGTGAAGTGGAAGGATATAATCATCCAAAAACCATGAATTATATTGATAAATTAATTTCAGACAGCAATAATAAAGCAATTTTGTTATATATCAATACACCAGGTGGAGAAGTAACTGCTTCTGATGATTTATATTTAAAGTTGATGAAATATAAAGAAGAAACAGGAAGAAAGATTTATTGTTATTTTGGAGACCAGGCATGTTCCGGTGGTTATTATATTGCCATGGCAGCAGATGAAATTTATGCAAATAGAAACTGCTGGACAGGATCTATTGGAGTTATTATTAGTCTTTCTAATATGAAAGGGTTATATGACAAATTAGGAATTCAGGAAATTAACATTACCAGTGGTGCCAATAAAGCAATGGGATCTGCAGGAGAAAATTTAACAGAAGAACAAAGAAAGATTTTACAGTCTTTGGTAGATGAAGCTTATGATCAGTTTACAGACATTGTAGCAGATGGCAGAAATTTAGATATTAAGAAAGTAAGAAAGCTGGCAGATGGAAGAATTTATTCTGCAAAGCAGGCAGTGAAGAATAAGCTGATTGATGGAACCAGTACATATGAAGATTATCAGAATAAGATGAAGGAGGAATTGGGAGAAGATATTTACTTCTATGAAACGGATAATGTGGCAGACAGCCTTTCCAGCCTGTTTTCTTCCTTACAGGAGATAAGAGGACGTTCTGATGCAGAAGTGATTAGTGATTTAATTGAAAATAAGGGGAATGGAGGACTGATGTATTATGAACCAGGATTGGAATAATAGACCATCAGGGGAAAGAGAACCTGCTAAGAATATGGAACCGATGCGGTCAGGAAATCCTACACCTTCAACAAATTCAATGCAGTCTAATGGAGCCGTACCGCCAGTGGGACCAAATGGACCAATGGGAGCAGTACCACCAGTGGGACCAAATGGACCAATAGGAGCCGTACCGCCTGTAGGAACAAACAGACCAATGGGAGCCATGCCACCAACAGGACAAAACAGACCAATGGGAGCTGTACCGCCAGCAGGAATAAACAGACCAATGGGAGCCATGCCACCAGCAGGTCCAAACGGAGGAGCTCAGTCAAACGGTATCAATTCTATGGGTCCTGTTAATATAACAAAGAAAGCCCAAGGAATACAGGACAATCTGGAAACATCAGTTAAGGAAAAGGCTCCAGCAGGATTTTTTATACGTCTTGCAGCATATTTGATAGACGCCTGCATTACCGGATGTATTATTGGAATGATTAACCTACCTTTATGGTTTGTAAAAATGGGAATGTCGGACAGCGCAATTTTCCAAAACATATTGTTTGAATATGATATTTTTGATATTTTGAATTTCTGTTTGATGAGTGCTTATTTCGTAATTATGACATACATTTCAGGACGAACCGTAGGTAAGCAATTGCTGAAAATACAGGTAGTGTCTGAAACAGGAAAAGACTTATCCTTTGGACAGGTATTTTTCAGGGAAGTAATTGGAAAGTATTTATCCAGTATTCTTTATATAGGTTATATTTTGGTAGGAATTCAGGATAGTAAAAAAGGTATCCATGATATGATTGCAGATACGAAAGTAGTGTACCGAATTGACAGATAAAAAGTTACATTAAGTTGGTATTTCACCAAGGAGGAAAAGAAATGAAAGCATTTTTAAAGGAATTTAAAGAGTTTGCCTTAAGAGGTAATGTAGTAGACTTGGCAGTGGGTGTAATTATTGGTGGAGCTTTTCAGGCAATTGTGTCTTCTCTTACCAATGATGTAATTTCACCTTTTATTGGTTTATTTGCTAGCACAGATTTCAGCGATTTAGTGCTGACTTTAAATGGAGTAGATATCCGTTATGGTTCTTTTATTACAGCAGTGATTAACTTTATTATTATGGCATTTGTGATTTTCCTGTTTATGAAAATATTAAATAAGTTAACAAGCTTTGACAAAAAGAAAGAAGAAGTAGTGGAAGAGAAAACAACAAAAGAATGTCCTTACTGCTTTTCTGAAATACATATTAAGGCTACAAAATGTCCACATTGTACAGCTGATGTGCCAGAGAAAGTTTAAAAGAACCATGTATATTATATATACATAATATAAACGCATAATGTGTTTTACGTTCTAAATGATAATTCTAGGACACGCAATAATTTATCAATACAACCAGCATTGAACGCTCTTGCGATTGACAACCCTATGGAATATGCTCGGTTGGCTTTAGACAAGGAGATGCAGGCATGGGTGGATGCGGAAGATAGTCTGGAAGTGTGATAATTTTACGGGTGGATTGCTATGTAATGGCAGTCCACCTTTTATAAAATCTTCAGAAAAATGTAAGTGGAATGTAAGAACTATGCGTGGTACAATAGGAAGTGAAATTTGAAGTTTCTGTTTTGTTAAAGGCGGATATTTTGTCCGTCTTTTTCTATTGACAAAGAAAAGGTAATGTGTTACCTTAAATAAAGTAACATATTACCTATTGGAGGGCGTAATGAATTTAGAGGAAGTAATCAGAAGTGATAAAGTGAATTTTACAGGCATTGAATCATCATATTTTCTTTTAGGCTTGCTAAGTGCCTTTGAGAACAGATTTCAGACAATGGCGGATAGTACTATGAAAGAAATTAGCTGGAAACAGTTTTTTGCAATCATATGTATCAACTTATGTAAAACTCCTCCTACAGTTAAGGAGTTAGCGGAAATCATGGGTAGCTCTCATCAGAATGTAAAGCAGATCCTCTTGAAACTGGAGAAGAAGGGCTTTGTAAGTATTTCTGTGGATGAGCAGGATAAGAGAAAACAACGCATTGAACTTACTGATTATTGCCAAGAGTTTTGTGAGAAAAACGATGAAATGAGTAGGGCTCTTTTGAAGAGAATGTTTGCGGGAGTGTCTGAGGAACAGTTACAGACTACTATACAGACCATTATACAAATTGAAGATAATTTAAAGGAGATTCGAAATTATGAGTAGAGGTATTATTCTATATCAATCTAAATATGGAGCAACGAAAAAGTATGTGGATTGGTTAGTTGAGGAACTTGGCTATGATTATGCAGAAACTAAGAATTCTAAAGTTGCTAATTTGCTGAATTATGATGTTATCATTCTAGGTGGAGGTGTTTATGCTTCTGGTATTGCAGGGCTGCAATTCTTAAAGAAAAATATAGGGCAGTTGACAGGCAAGAAGATTGTAGTATTTGCAGTTGGTGCTTCTCCATATGATGAGAAAGCAATACAACAGGTAAGGGAGTTGCATTTTAAAGATACACTTAGTAATATTCCATTGTTCTATTGTCGTGGAGCATGGGATGAAGAGAAAATGAAGTTTATGGATAGAACGCTTTGCAAGATGTTACAGAAAGCAGTTGCAAAGCAAAATCCAAACGAATATGAACCTTGGCAAAAAGCATTGATGTGTGCAGTGGGGCAAAAGTGTGATTGGACAGATAAGTCGTATTTAGAACCATTGTTAAAGTACATTGAAGAATTATAGTTTTGGAGGTCTATATGAAAAAGTATGTGTTTGCATTTTTGATTTGGGTTATGATTATACCGATTGCAATATTAAATGGGGGATTTCGAGAATACGTACTCGTTAATCTTGGTGTGTTAGCACGCCCGTTAAGTGGAATTATTTTAAGTGTATGCATTTTTATTGTTGCCTATCTGCTAGTACCTAAAATAAAGAACTGTGTGAAAAGAGATTATATTATATTCGGCATAATGTGGTTTATACTGACAAATTTATTTGATTTATCATCATACATCAAAGCTGGAGATGGATTTGCAGGTTTATTACAATCATATAATATTTTTAAAGGAAATCTATGGTTGTTGGTAGTATTATCAGCATTATTTTCACCTATTATTGTGATGAAAATAAAAGAAAAGAAATAAGGTGAAACTTTCAGTTCTCAGATGACGATTTTTATGGGATTTAATAACTGTTATATTTTGTTATAGAAATCTCGTCAAACCCTTGAA
>JAFQCM010000075.1 GCA_017399445.1 Lachnospiraceae bacterium
ATGAAAACAATTCAAAAAGAAAGTAAAGGAAGGTAAAAAATACTAAACTCTGTAACAAAGAAAAAAATCGCCGTAAGCCAGTAAATACACTGAGTACAGCGATTTTTTCTTTTAGAAACTGTCAAAGACGGGATTATAACATAAAGAACTATCTTGTCAACTAAAAAAAATAATTTTTACTCTTTTTCCGCTTTTTATCCACTGTTAAAAAGGCTTCCAGATATATCTGAAAGCCTTTTACTTACTAAAATATAAAATTATACGGGATATGTTCCGTTCTTTTTATCTCCTGCCGAAGGATCTACTGCTGTTCTTTGTGCCTGACGATATTTAAAGAAATCAGTAGCAACCTGAGGGAATAAAGCATAAGATAATACATCTTCATCCTGCTCTTTCCATTCTGACATTTCTGCCTCAATCTTATCTAATTCATTTTCTAATAAGTCAGCAGGACGACAGGTAATTGGCTTCTTATCACCAATACATTTCTTTTGCACTTCTTTGTCAAATGGTTTTACAGTAGAACCATATTCACCACTAAGAACCGCTTTTGTTTCTTTGGTAGCCATTTTATATCTTTCACCCATAAGTACATTAAACACTGCCTGTGTACCAACAATCTGTGAAGATGGTGTTACTAAAGGTGGTTCTCCTAAGTCTTTACGAACTCTTGGAATTTCTTCCAGCACATCATAATACTTGTCTTCTGCGTTCTGTTCTTTTAACTGGGATACCATATTAGATAACATACCACCTGGCACCTGATATAATAATGTCTTAATATTTACACCCAATACCTTTGGATTCATAAGTCCAGATTCTAATGCTTCTTCCCTCATTGGTCTGAAGTAATCTGCAATTTCAGCTAATAACTGCTGGTCAAGTCCGGTATCATATGGAGTACCTTTAAATGTTTCTACCATAACCTCCGTAGCCGGCTGACTAGTTCCCATAGAGAATGGAGAAATTGCGGTATCAACAATATCACAGCCTGCCTCAATCGCCTTCAAATAAGTCATAGAAGCTACACCAGAAGTATAATGGGTATGAAGCTGAATTGGAAGCTTGGTAGCATCTTTCAATGCCTGTACCAATTCTGTAGCCTTATATGGAACTAAAAGTCCAGCCATATCCTTAATACAAAGTGACTGTGCTCCCATATCCTCTACACGTTTTGCCATATCCATCCAATAGTCCAAAGTATAAGCATCGCCTAATGTATAAGACAACGCAATCTGGGAATGCCCACCTTCTTTGTTGGTGGCTTTTACTGCAGTCTCTAAGTTACGAATATCATTTAGACAGTCAAAAATACGAATAATATCAATACCATTTGCAATGGATTTCTGAACAAAATATTCTACTACATCATCTGCGTAATGACGATATCCTAAAATATTCTGTCCTCTAAATAACATCTGCAATTTTGTATTTTTAAAACCATCTCTTAATTTTCTCAATCTTTCCCATGGATCTTCTTTCAAAAATCTAAGGGACGCATCAAAAGTAGCTCCACCCCAGCACTCTACTGCATGGTAACCTACTTTATCCATTTTTTCAATAATTGGTAACATCTGTTCTGTTGTCATTCTCGTTGCAATCAAAGACTGATGTGCATCACGCAGAACTGTTTCCATAATCTTTACAGGTTTCTTTTCTATTTCTGCCATTCCTCTTTACCTCCTAAACTTATTATCTTACATTACCCCAAAGATTGCCATAAAGGTACCTGCTACTACAGCTGTACCAATAACACCTGCAACATTTGGCCCCATGGCATGCATCAACAGGAAGTTAGTAGGATCTGCTTCTGCTCCAACTTTCTGAGATACTCGTGCTGCCATTGGTACTGCTGATACCCCTGCAGAACCAATCAATGGATTCACCTTACCACCGGTAATCTTACACATTAATTTACCAAATAAAACACCTGCTGCCGTACCAAATGAAAAGGCTACTAAACCTAACACTACAATTTTAATGGTATCCCAGTTTAGAAATGCTTCTGCACTTGTAGTAGCCCCTACAGAAGTTCCAAGTAAAATTACCACAATATACATCAATGCATTAGATGCTGTTTCTGTTAACTGTCTTACTACACCTGATTCCTTGAATAAATTGCCAAGCATTAACATACCAACCAATGGTGCTGTAGTAGGAAGAATACAACATACTACAATGGTAACAATAATAGGGAAAAGAATTTTTTCAAGCTTAGATACAGGTCTTAACTGTTCCATCTTGATTTTTCTTTCCTTTTCTGTTGTTAATGCCTTCATAATTGGTGGCTGAATAATTGGCACCAGTGACATATAAGAATATGCTGCTACAGCAATTGGGCCCATAATGGCAGTCTGTCCTAATTTTCCAGCAAGGAAAATAGAAGTTGGTCCGTCTGCTCCACCAATAATAGAAATGGCTGCTGCTGCTTTATCGCTAAATCCCATTAACATAGCTCCTATATAAGCTGAAAAAATACCAAACTGTGCTGCCGCACCAAGTAAAAAGCTTTTTGGATTTGCAATCAATGGTCCAAAGTCTGTCATGGCACCAACACCTAAGAAAATAAGTGATGGTAAAATAGACCATTCATCCAATAAGTAAAAATAATGTAATAATCCGCCCACACCGTTAGAAGATTCTTCGACTGTCATCATGATGTCCGGATAAATATTAACTAATAGCATACCAAAAGAAATTGGAACTAATAATAATGGTTCATATTCTTTTTTGATTGCCAAATATAAAAATACACATGCAACCGCAATCATAACATAATTACCAACACTTAAGTTAAAGAACGCGGTCTGATGTACGAGATTATTAAATGTTTCAGCAATATATCCCATCTTAAGACCTCCTGTTTTCTAATTTAAATTCCCACAGGAATTCTTAGTTTAATGTTGCTAATGTTGCACCTGCTTCAATTGCATCTCCTACAGCTACATCAATACTTGCTACTGTTCCATCTTCTGGAGCTACTACAGGAATTTCCATTTTCATTGCTTCAATAATTATTACTGGATCTCCCTTTTTCACTGCTGTTCCAACATTTGCTTCGATTTTAAATACCTTTCCTGCTGCACCTGCTGTTACTTTTACAGAACCTGCTCCACTTGCTGGTGCTGCTTTTGGTGCCGCTACCGGTGCTGCCTTTGGCGCTGCTTTTACCGGTGCCTGAACTCCTGCTGTTGTTCCTTCTTCTACTGTTACATTATATACGTTTCCGTTTACTGTAATTGTATAATTTTTCATTTTTCAATCCTCCTGTTTTCTATGCTCTCTTCCATTTTGCATTATCTGCACGTTTAATTGAACGAATTACTACTCCTTCTGTACTGGTACCTTCTGCTGCTGCAATAGCTGCTGTAATTACCGCCACCAGTTCTAAATCATCAGTCAGTTCTTCTTCCAATGTTTCTGTTGGAAGTTCTGCCTTCTTTTCTGCTACAATTTCTGTTGTTTCTTTCTTCTTTTCGCTAAACAACTTCGGAATGAAAGAAAATGTACTAATCAGAAGACTGATAAAAATAAGTATGATAAAAGTAGTTCCCATACCAATCAAGGTATTAAGTCCTGCTTTTTTCAAAATTTCCATTTTTGTCATGTCTCTTTCGAAACTGATATTTGCACTTTCTGAACCTTCTGTATAAATCATAGTAAGATCATGTTCTGTAAAATCAAATTTCATAGTGACAATAAGCTCCGATTCGCCTTCTTCTACTTCACATTCCAATACTCCTACATACACACCAATTTCATCTTTTACTGCTAACCATTGTTCAATTAACTGTTTGTCCGTTTCACTGGTGGTTGTAGTCAACATGGTATCCAATTCTTCTTCTGAATATGATACTAACTGTTGCACCAGAGAATCAAATGTAGAACCATAAGTAGTATAACTTTCAGATGACTTTACATCCTCTGTTTCTTCTGCTGCAAAAGAAGTAATTGTCAATCCAAACAAACAGGCTGCCATACATAAAACTGTTAATAATTTTTTCATATACGCCACCTCACTAAACCGTTCCATGTTTCTTATTTGGACGGTCCTCTCTCTTTGTAAACAGCATTTCAAATGCACCAATTACATACTTTCTGGTGTCCGCTGCATCAATAATAGTATCCACATATCCCCTTGCTGCTGCAGATTCTACACTGTTTTGAAGTTTATCATATTCCGCTGCTTTTGTTTTAATTACTTCAGCGCCTTCCCCTTCATACATAATCTTAGCTGCAAGGTTCGCATCCATCATACCAATTTTTGCATTTTCCCAGGCATATACAATATCTGCACCAATAGATTTTGAATTCATTGCTACATAGGCACTGCCAAAGGCATTTCCTACTACTACATTTACTTTAGGAGTTGTTGCACTTGCAAAAGCATAGGTAAGTTTTGCTGCTGCTTTTGCCATGAATTTTTCTGCTTCTACTTCTGCACTAAATCCTGTCACATTTGTAATAGTTAACACTGGAATTTCAAAAGCATCACAAAAGTTAACAAATCCTGCTGCTTTTTCACATCCTGCTGGTGTTAATACACTCTTATAGGATTCTTCTAAACCTTCTTCACCATATACCTCACTTCTGTTGGCAACACATCCTACTGTAACACCGTTTAATTTTACAAACCCTGTTACCATTTCTTTTGCATACATTGCCTTTGTTTCTAAGAAATTATTATCATCTGCAATTTTAGATAACAAAATAGAAGTATCCCCTGCACAGTTTTCTAAATCAGTACATACTCTGTTCAAATCATCTGTACATTCTTCATAGGACATATTATCTTCGTTATTTGCAGGCAACATTGCGATAAGCTCTCTAATCTGTGCAAGTAATGTAGCTTCCTCTGCTACAAAGTCCACATTTCCACAAATTTCTCCTTGGAATTTTGCTGATGCAGTATCACATTTTCCTGCATTATTTCCTGCCAAGGCATTTGGTGTATTTACAAATAGCTTAGCATTTTTTTCTTCCATAAATGTAAAATCTGTAATGGAAGGCATTACTGCGAGGCCACCTCCACAATTACCAAAAATAGCTGTAATCTGTGGAATCATTCCAGATGCTAATGTTTGTTTCAAATAAATTTCACCAAATCCATTTAACGCATCTGTTGCTTCCTGCAAACGAAGCCCTGCACAATCCACCAGCCCAATTACTGGTGCCCCTACTTTCATTGCAAGTTCATAAAGTCTTACAATTTTTTTTGCGTGCATCTCCCCAACAGAGCCGCCTAATACGGAAGCATCCTGGCTATATACATATACAAGGTTGCCATCAATCACTCCATACCCTGTTATTACACCATCTGCTGGTGTTTCATTGCTTTTCATGTCAAAATCTGTTGCCCTGGCAGTAACCTTAGCACCAATCTCAACAAAACTGTTCTCATCAAGTAATGCTGCTATTCTATTACTTGCTGAACTTTTTACTGTACTACTCATCTTTCCAGCCCTCCACTTTCTTCTTTTTATTGCAAGATCTTAATCTATGCCTGTATAATTATAAAACTTTTTTACAAATTTTTCAAGGTTTTTTCTCTTTTTTTAATGTATTTTTCACAAAATTACACAAAAAATTTCTCTAAAATTTGTTTTACACATAATTCCAAATCGAATGTTACAACTTCATTACAAGAATATATATTATAAACTTTTATTTTTTCATTTCCTAAGTAGTATTCTGCTTTTCCCACAATATCATTCTTTTTCACTGGAGCCTGTATTTTGGTTTCTAATTTATATTCAATTTTTATTTCCTCTTCTTCCTTCAAAAGCATCGAAAGTTCTTCTTTTTTCATTACTGGCTGTATTTTTGCTTCTTTCCATATTGTTGGCTTTCCTTCTTCAATCATACAGCCATTCTCCACTGGTATCTCTTCAAAGTCTTCCTTCTGTTCATAAATTTCTTTGCATTCATAATTATCTATGCCATATTCCATTAACTTTCTGGTATCGCTCCATTTATAAGTTTTATTATTTGGCCAGCCACAGGCAAGAAGTGCCACAATATAAGTTCTTTCATCTCTTTCCAATGCACCTATATAACAATAACCCGCCTTTCCTGTAAAACCGGTTTTTCCAGATAACGCACCTTCCATCATAGACAAGAATGCATTATGATTATTGCAGGAATAGGTACTTTTTCCTTCTATATCAGTAAACGAATAGGAAGCCGTTCTGGTGATTTCTAGAAATTTTTCTTTACATGGAGAAAGCTGAATACAATATCTCATGATTTTTGCCAATTCTGTTGCCGTAGTAGAATGTATTTTTATCTTACCTTCCACAGTTACTTGAGAATCCAATCCGTTTGGAGTAATAAAATATGTATTGGTACATCCAATGTCTCTTGCCTTGGCATTCATCATTTTTGCAAAACCTTCCACACTGCCTCCCACATGTTCTGCTAAAGCCACTGCGGAATCATTGTGAGATTCTAACATTAGGGAATAACACAAATCTGATAATTTAAATTGTTGGTTTGCTCTCATTCCCAAATGTACTTTAGGTTGTTTTGCTGCATTTTTAGAAACTGTTACTGTATCATTAAGATTTGCATTTTCTAGCACCAGAATTAATGTCATAATTTTCGTTGTACTGGCCATGGGCATTGCTTCATTTCCATTTTTTTCATACAATACTCTGCCGGAATCAGCATCTATAAGCACTGCACTTTTAGCATACAGTTCTGTTTGTTTTGGCTCTTCACTTTTTTCTTTTGCAAAACTCATCACGGAATAATTAGTAATCTGACTTGTTAAAACCATATAAATAATCAATACATTTAGAAAATTCTTCTTTATGGAAATCACTCTTTTTTTCAAGGACGAAAACCTTCCACATATTTTCTTTTATAAAAATATATGGGAGCTTTCTTAAATTATTACCAATTTTCTCTCATCAGTGCTATCTTCCTGAAATTATAAACTCTATTTCCCGTTTAAGATCTTTTGATATTCTTCTATGTCCCTTGCAATTTCTCCACTTAACAAAAGAAGGCAAATTAGATTTGGAATCGCCATTAATGCATTGGCTATGTCTGAGAAACTCCATACAATTCTTAAAGTTGTAGTAGCGCCTATATAAGAAGCAACAGAAAACATTATTCTGTAAATTATATTGAATTTAGGTGATTTTACAAGATACTCAAAGGCTTTTTCTCCATGATATTCCCACCCAAGAATGGTCAGAAATGCAAAAAAAGAAATCCCTATACATACCGCCCAACTTCCCAACGGACCCAATACTGTTTCAAATGCTTTCATAGTCAGTGCGGCACCAGTGAATGGTTCTCCTGTTGCAGGATTGATCTTACCTAATTCACCAGAAGCTGCAATGGCAAGCCCTGTTATGGTACATATAACAATAGTATCCCAAAAGGTACCTGTCATACTAACATATCCCTGCTTTACCGGATGGCTGGTACGTGCTGCCGCTGCTGAAATGGCTGCTGAACCCAATCCTGCCTCATTAGAAAACACACCTCGTGCCACCCCATAGCGAATTGCCTCCCTAGCTACCGTTCCCGCAGTTCCTCCTGACAATGCTTCTCTGCTAAATGCCATTTCAAAAATAGCTGCCATACCCTCAGGAAGTTGTGTTATGTTTCCTATAATAACACATAACCCAGCAATCATATAAAAAATTGCCATCCCAGGTACCAGAATAGATGATATTTTAGAAATCACCTTAATTCCTCCTACAATAATAACAAGTGCTAAAAAGGTAATAACAAGCCCTGTTTTCTCTGGTGAAATATCAAAAGTAGCATCTAACGATTCTGATATGGAATTTGCCTGAGTAAAATTTCCTATTCCAAAAGATGCAATTACCGTAAAAAATGCAAAAAGCCCTCCAAATAACTCTCCTAGCCTTTTACTTTTAAATGCATGTTTCATTGCATACATAGGCCCACCAGACATTTCTCCTTTTTCATTTACTACACGATATTTAATTGCCAACATACATTCCCCAAATTTTAAGCTAAGACCAAAACAGGCTGATATCCACATCCATACCAATGCCCCTGGTCCTCCTGCTACCATAGCAGTAGCTACTCCCACAATATTTCCTGTTCCAATGGTAGCAGCCAACGCTGTAGTTAATGCTGAAAAAGATGAAATGTCTCCTTCCTCTCCCTCTTGTTCTTCCCTGGCTTCTTTATTTAATATACATTTTAAAGCATACCCTAAATTTTTCCATGGAAGAAATCTGGTTCGAAGAGTTAAAAAAATTCCTGTCCCCATAAGTAAAGCAATCATCATGGGTCCCCAGACAATACCGTCCACTACATTCAATATCCCTTCTAGTTCATTCACAAAATGCCCCATTTTCCCCACTCCTTAGACAGATTTTTCTTTTTCTATCTTATGTAAAAAAAAAGGAGAACATTCTTATTATCCTATTTTCTTCCTATAAAAAACCATTATACACCACAAAAAAACAGAGAAATACTCTCTAAACCCGAAAGTATTTCTCTGTATTATTATTAATATTCAAATTTCTTTTCAAAATATGCCTTCAAATCTTCAATTTTTACTCTTTCCTGTTCCATAGTATCACGGTCACGAACTGTTACGCATCCATCTTCTTCTGATTCAAAATCATAAGTAACACAGAAAGGAGTTCCAATTTCATCCTGTCTACGATAACGTTTTCCAATATTTCCTCTGTCATCATATTCACAGTTATACGTTTTTGCTAATTCAGCATAAATTTTTTCTGCACCGTCCGCCAACTTCTTAGAAAGTGGAAGCACACCAATTTTTACCGGTGCAATAGCTGGATGGAAATGCATTACAGTACGCATATCTCCACCCTCTAATTCTTCTTCATCGTAAGCACTGCACAGGAATGCAAGAACCATTCTATCTGCACCTAAAGATGGTTCGATAACATATGGAATGTATTTTTCTTTCTTTTCATCATCAAAGTATGCCATATCTTCACCAGATACTTTCTGATGCTGTGTCAGGTCGTAATCAGTTCTGTCTGCAACCCCCCACAATTCACCCCATCCAAATGGGAATAAAAATTCAATATCCGAAGTTGCTTTACTATAGAAAACAAGTTCTTCCGGTTCATGGTCTCTTACACGCATTTCATCTTCTTTAATACCAAGAGTTTTTAACCAGTTAACGCATGTATCTTTCCAATATTTGAACCATTCTAAATCTGTTCCAGGTTCACAGAAAAATTCTAATTCCATCTGTTCAAATTCTCTGGTACGGAAAGTAAAGTTTCCAGGTGTAATTTCATTACGAAATGCCTTACCAATCTGTCCAATTCCAAAAGGCACCTTCTTTCTGGAAGTTCTTTGAACATTTTTAAAGTTTACAAAAATCCCTTGTGCTGTTTCTGGTCTTAAATATACTGTATTTTTTGCCTCCTCTGTAACACCCTGGAAGGTTTTAAACATCAAGTTAAATTGACGGATATCTGTAAAATTATGTTTACCACAGGTTGGACACGGAATGTTATGTTCTTCCACAAAATCTTTCATCTGTTCCTGGCTCCATGCATCTACAGAACCAGAAAGCTCAATATTATTTTCGCCACAGAATTCTTCAATCATCTTGTCTGCACGGAATCTTTCATGACATTCTTTACAATCCATCAACGGATCAGAAAAACCACCTAAATGACCAGATGCCTCCCAAGTCTGTGGATTCATTAAAATGGCACAATCTAGTCCTACATTATATGGATTCTCCTGAATAAACTTTTTCCACCATGCTTTCTTTACATTGTTTTTCAGTTCCACCCCAAGATTTCCATAATCCCATGTATTCGCCAATCCACCATAAATTTCTGAACCTGGATATACAAAGCCTCTTGATTTTGCTAATGCAACAATTTTATCCATTGTTTTTTCCATTTTATTATCCTCCATTTTATTCTTACTTATATACAATATATGCCAGTTCTTCTTCACCGTTTTCATCTGCAAGTTTTACTGACGCACTTTTTTTACCGGTAATTTCTACGTTGTCTGTGATAGCAACAATTTTCCCCGGGACATATACATTTAAATTTTCTGATAATACAACTACTTTAGCATCTTCTGACACTACTGCTTCATCTGTTGTAATTTTCCCATCCTGTACATCCAGAAAATTCCCATTAAGACCATATGTGTCCTTTGCTGTTACTGCATCTCCACTAAAAAAAGTCTTTCCATTAAATGACATATATGCATCTGAGTTAGTGTATTTAATTTTTACTTTTACATTTCCTGCATCATCGCATTTATAATCACTTAATTCTACTACAGTAGAGCCCTGTGTATTATTTGCTCCAGCAATTTCATCTACAATCATAGATTTTAATTCTTCTGCATCATAATAACTCTGATCAAGCACATCTACTAATGACCCTGTAATGGTGCCATCTTTTTCAATCTGAACAGCATTGCCCTGTTCAGCTACTGATGTTCCAGTACACCCGACCATCATCACTGCTGCCATTAAAATAACTATTAACTGACTTATTTTTTTCATAGCACTGTCCTCCTATTTATCTTAACCATTATAACCATTCTATTTTACATTTTCAACTAAAAGTTATTGTTTTGTAGAAATTCTTCTGATTTAAATTTCCGATCAATTACTTTTTTTCCACATATTTCTATTACTTTCTTAATTTGAAGAAATACATCTGGTGAAACAGTAAAAGTATACAATTTTTCTACGGAGGTTCCAGCAATATATTGCAATGTATACACTGCTGACTGAGAAAGTTCATAATTTCTTTTGACGTCTTCTGTGCAATTTTTACATGTTACCTGAAATTTTTCTGGTTCAAAAAAAGCACTTTTTACTGCTTCTCCACATTTGCTACACTCAAATATATTAGGATATTCTCCATTAATTACCATAGATTTAAATTCAAATATGTAACGTATTAATTCATTATCCACTGATGGTGAAAGTAATGCCCTCATAGTCTGATACAATAATTTCAACATTTCTTTTTCATCATTATTTTCTTTTGTAAAATAATCAGCAACTTCCAAAAAATACATGCCATACCAAACTGCCTTCAAATTGGTTCTAAACTCACTAAAATAATTTTGTATTTCTGCCTGATGTACTGTATAACTACTTCTTCCTTCGTATAAAAAAAATTTTCCAAAAGCAAAGGAATTAGTAGCAGCAAGAAGACTACTATTCTGTCTTCTTGCGCCCTTAGCAAATGCTGTTACCTTTCCTTTTTCTCTGGTCAATATTACAATCCTTCTGTCATATTCACCGATAGGTTGTGATGCTATCACCATTCCAAGCACCGTAATGATTTGTGCCATCTTTTTTCTCACCTGTCTGCTTATTTTGATTTGCGTTTACTATTGTTTGCTTTTCATTGTGACAATATGATAAATAGTCCTGTACACTTCCTGTCATAGTAAACTTCTGCCAGTCTTTATCCATAAGCTTACCCCCTAATCTTAATGTATGTTTCATATTCTAAGATTAGTATTATCGAAAGTCAGGCTTCTATACCAGATAAAAAATACCAATTACGGTCTATATTTCCTTTTTATCATATCCAAAATTCTTCATTAAAAAGTCACTGTCACGCCAGTCCTTTTTCACTTTTACCCAAAGTTTTAAATTCACCTGCACATCCAGAAAACGTTCTATTTCATACCGTGCAGCAGAACCGATTTTTTTCAGCATGGCGCCGCCTTTCCCGATAATAATTCCCTTATGGGAATCTCGTTCACAAATAATAGTAGCATCAATATCTGCCAGTTTTCCATCTTTCCGGTATTTCATGCTGTCGATTGCCACTGCAATTCCATGTGGAATTTCTTCATCCAGACACTTTAATGCTTTTTCTCTGATAAGTTCTGCCACAATCTGACGTTCTGGCTGGTCTGTAATGGTATCTTCATCATAAAACATAGGACCATACGGCATATATTTAAAAATTACCTCCAGTAAGGCATCTGTATTGTCCCCTTTCATGGCTGATACCGGTACAATTTCTGCAAAATCATATATTTTTCGATAAGTATCAATAAATAAAAGAATTTCATCTTTTTTTACTGTATCAATTTTATTGATAATTAGAATAACCGGAGTTTTTACCCTCTTTAACTGCTCTGCAATATGTTTTTCTCCTGCTCCAATAAAAGTAGTTGGTTCCACCAGCCAAAGTACTGCATCAACCTCATTTAAAGTACTTTCTGCCACTTTCACCATGTATTCTCCCAATTTATTTTTTGCCTTATGAATTCCTGGAGTATCCAAAAATACTAGTTGTCCTCGTTCATCGGTATATACCGTTTGAATACGATTTCTGGTAGTTTGTGGTTTATTAGAGGTAATGGCAATTTTCTGGCCAATCAAACGGTTCATCAATGTGGATTTTCCAACATTTGGTCTTCCAATTAAAGTTACAAATCCTGATTTTGTACTATTTTGCATTATTTTTCCTTTCTTTCCTAATATAACGTTTCAGAAGAACCAACCGAACCCGTTGCTTAGTTCTCTTTGAAACGCTATACTGGTTACTCAAACAAATTTCGTACTTCGTTAAACATTTTCTGCTGTTCTTCTATTTTTTCTTCGCTTCCAATAACACAGAAATTCTTTTTTGCTAATACTGCTTCCACATGTGCTTTTAACGCTCTGATATCCGCATCTTTAGCCGTTAATACTTCATCTCTTTCCTTTTGTAGATCCTCATAGGATAAATTTGTCAAATAAGCTGTTAAGGAACGACTTCCCTTTGCATACGGATTTAAAGGAGTATCCATTTCACTTATGGTTCCAATAATATATTTCGTCATATCTCTTTCTTCTGCCTGAAAGTTTTCTACATATTCTACCGTATTTTCAAAGGTTTTGTTGGTTTTTTCTAAGTTTGGATCTCTGTAAGATGAAAAATATCCATCTCCGATTCTTCCAAATCCACTCATACAGCCGTATGCTCCACCTTTCACACGAACATTATTCCATAAATAATCGTAACTTAAAATAGTTTTTAAAACACGAAGTGCTCCTGTATATTCCAAACCTTCTCTACGGAAATTTCCTGCTCTAGACACATATTGTACCTTAGAAGATGTTTTAAATCCCTCATTTTTCTGCTGAATGTCAAATACATATTCTGCTTTACACCGCGTACTTTTTCCAATGCTTTTTTTCAGATTTTCTACCTGTTCTTCCAATCCTGCTAACCCTTTCTCTTCTGATGTATAAGAAACTATAAGGTTGTCACTACTGAAAATACAGGAAGCTGTTTCTTTTAATTTTTGTATTAAATCTTCTTTTTCATTTTCAAAATCTTTTTCTATTTTTTCTACTAATTTATAGAAGTTAATCCCACTGGTTAATTCTGAAAGATAAGCTGTAGTCGAAAAATAAGACATAGCTCTCATTACTGCTGTGGTGTGCCCTGAGGAAGTAAGGCTCATCTGCATTCTTGACTTTAACTGGGCTATAATTTCGTATAAACGCTTTTCATCTTCAAATTTAGAGGTCAACAACATTTCTTTTATCATATCAAAAGCAAAGCCAAGCTTATCATACATTACTTTTGCCTTTACTTCCATAAATGCTTTATATTTTTCAGGTGCTTTTGTATCTGTATAGCTATTAAAACTTACACTAATTCCACCAGAATACATGTTAATTTCATTAAAGAAATCTCCGTAAGTATAATTTTGGGTATCTACCATACCTAAAATGTATTTTAACATTCCCACATACGGAAGAAGTTCTTCTGGTACTTTTTCAATATTAAATAATAGATTCAAATACCCAATGCCATTCGTAAATAATTCCTGATGAAGTACTATGGTTTCACCAAAAGTTAGCTCCTTGTTACAAAATTCCAATGCATTCTTCCTCATATCTTCCCTGCTAAGCATTGGAATTTTTAAAATGTCTTCCAAGGAAGATGGTTCTTCTTGGTATTTTTCCAAAGCTTTTGTCTTTTCTACCAGTTCTTTGATTTCATCTTTGTCAAGTGTTGCTTTATATGCCTGTAATTTTTCTTTGACCTGATTATCAATTTTTGAGGTTAAGCCTTTTTCCGGCTCAATTACTACTAAAGATGCATGTGTATTCTGAAGCAGATATTTTTCCACCAGTTTCTCATAGTAATCTGTTTTTACCATTTCTTTCAGAAAAGCAAAAGTTTCGTTTTCTTCGATATGAATAAATGGTTTTGTTTCGTCATAAAGCCAGCTATCTAATGCCTGCAGACCATACATAAGACCTTTGGGATAATTCCCAAAATCTGCTTCTCTGTAACGGAATTCATGATAATTAATGGCAGCTTTTAAAGAATCCTTATTAATACCCTGTTCTGTCTGCTCTTTCAATACTTTCTCTATAAT
>JAFQCM010000076.1 GCA_017399445.1 Lachnospiraceae bacterium
GCAACCAATACACAAATACCAAATGTATGAAGCCATACCTGTCGAAATAACAATTCTGCTTCCTGCCTGCTTAAGACATATTCTTTCTGCATAAGTTCAATACAGACTTCTACGGTATCACCAAGTTCTTCAATTAATATAGCATAGTTCTGACTTCCATCATGCTCACGCATATACAGCAACTGAAACAGCTTGGGCTCTTTCATGGCAAACTCTATCATCTTCATTCCAATATACTTAAATGCTGGTGTGTAGTTGACAGCATCATGAACATATGATTCAAATTCCCGCATAGCAACTTTCCTTACTTCCTTCTGCAATTCTTCCATGTTCTTAAATGCTGTAAAAATAGGTGAAGATGAAGTTCCGAGTTCCTTACCAAGCTCTCTAGCAACAACCGAATCAATTCCATTCTTTCTTGCCATTTCAAATGCTTTTTCAATAATTTCTTCTCTTGTGTATTTCGCTTTTGGCGGCATACTCTACATCCTTTCAAACATTACGAAACTTTGTTATGTAACACACGTCTTATTATATAACTTTTCCCCCTATTTTGTCAATCTGTTCCAATATATACTTTCTTTTTTCCTTATAGTACAACAACTTTATGAATACTACTATTTTGTGCAGCAATAAGTATTTTATAATCTTCTTTCATACTAACCTTTCCCAAACTCTTTCCTATCATCATACGACCTAATATGTGCCTAAAAATAATACTACAAATATTGTAAAACTCGATTATACCCCTATGTAAAGCAAAAGGCTACTCTTGAAAATTTTGTGGTAATATGAATGCATAAAGGGAAGAAAATTTTTGAATTTTCTTCCCTTTTTCTGGTCATATATCTCTAAATACATATTAAACTTCGATTTAATGTCTTTCTTATTAAAAACATAATCCAATCTTCTTTAAATCGTCTTCCGGTGTTGAAATTGGTGCAATACTATACTTCTCCACGAGAAACGCAAGCACATTTGGTGATACAAATGCCGGAAGAGATGGACCTAACAGAATGTTCTTAATACCTAAGTGCAAAAGTGTCAGCAAGATACAAACTGCCTTTTGTTCATACCAGGAAAGAATCAATGACAACGGAAGGTCATTTACACCACACTCAAAAGCTTCTGCAAGTGCCACCGCAACTTTTATTGCACTGTAAGCATCATTACACTGTCCCATATCCATAATCCTTGGCAATCCGCCAATGCTCTCCAGTTCCAAATCATTAAAACGGTATTTCCCACAGGCAAGAGTTAAAACAATACTATCAGCAGGTGTCTGTTTTACAAATTCGGTATAATAGTTACGACCAGGTCTTGCACCATCACAGCCTCCCACAAGGAAGAAATGCTTGATTGCTCCGGATTTGACACCGTTAATCACCTTATCTGCAACGGACAAGACTGTATTATGACCAAATCCTGTCATTACCTTATTACCACCATTCATTCCGGTAAACTGCATATCTGTTGGATAACCGCCAAGTTCCAATGCCTTTTCAATTATCGGGGTAAAATCCTTGTCTTCTCCAATATGAACGATTTCCGGATAAGATACCACTTCGGTAGTAAAAACACGGTCTGCATAACTTGCTTTTGGCGGCATCAGACAATTTGTAGTAAATAGTATCGGTGCTGGAATAGCATCAAATTCCTTTTGCTGATTCTGCCAAGCTGTACCAAAATTTCCTTTTAGGTGAGCATACTTTTTCAATTCAGGATAACCATGAGCCGGAAGCATTTCACCATGTGTATAGATATGAATCCCCTTATCTTTTGTCTGCTCTAATAGTTGTTTCAAGTCATATAAATCATGACCAGTGATAACAATAAAAGGACCTTTTTCAACAGTCAGTGGGACTTCAGTAGGTTCAGGATTACCGTAAGTTTCGGTATTTGCCCTATCAAGCAACTCCATACATTTCAGATTGACTTCACCAACTTCCATTACGATAGGAAGTAATTCATCCATTCCCCAATCATCCATACCGATAGCAAAAAGAGCCTTATAGAAAAACTTATTTACATCACTGTCCATATACCCCAGCACTACAGCATGATAAGCATAAGCCGCCATACCTCTGATACCAAATAAAATCAATGATTTAAGTGAACGTATGTCCTCATAGGCATTCCAAAGTTTTTTCATATCATAGTTGTCGCTTTTGCCACAGTCAGAAGCACAAGTGAAACAATTTGGAACCAGCTTTTTCTTTTCCTCTTCCACACGCTGAATCAGTTCTGAAATACTATCATCATTGAAATTTACATTAGTAATGGTAGTGAAAAGACTTTCCAGTACCAATTTATCTATAGCATCAGAAACCACTTCTCCATTTCCATCAATAGCACTTGCAAGTCCAATCAACGCTCCTGTAAGCTCATCCTGAAGTTTTGCTGTGTCTGCTTTTTTTCCACACACTCCGGCAGCTCCCATACAACCTTTACATCCTGCTGTCTGCTCACACTGAAAACAAAACATTTTATTATCCATTTCTATTTCCTCCAATTATTTAATCTAATATTCTTCCATCTGTAGAGATAGTTACCACTCTCCATGGAATAAATTTACCACTTGCCTGCAATGCTCGTTTTACTGCATTCTCAATACCGCCACAACAAGGTACTTCCATACGAGTTACAGTAACGCTCTTGATATTATTGTTTGCGATAATTTGTGTCAGTTTTTCGGTATAATCACCTTCATCAAGCTTTGGACAGCCAATTAAGGTGATATGCTTACGGATAAACTCTTGATGAAAGTTACCGTAAGCATATGCACTACAATCAGCAGCGACCAGCAGATTTGCTTCTTCGAAATATGGTGCATTTACAGGTACAAGTTTAATCTGCACCGGCCACTGCATAAGCTGGCTTACTACAGATGCTGTGTTTGTTACACTGCAAGCGGTTTCTTCACGTTTTGTAATTTTTACCTGTGTACCAGGACAACCGCATGGAAGTGTCTGTGCTGATTCTTTCTGCTTAGCAGCAAGAACTGCCGCTTCATTGTAAGCAGGTGCTTCTCTTTCTTCAAAAGAAATTGCATTCGTTGGACATGCCGGTAAACAGTCCCCCAAACCATCACAGTAATCCTCACGGGTAAGCTTTGCCTTTCCATCCACCATTTCAATAGCACCTTCATGACAGGCAGCAGCACAAGCGCCACAGCCATTGCATTTCTCTTCATCAATTTTTATAATTTTTCTAACCATACCATTTGCTCCTATCCTTCTATCCTTTTATTTTGAATACATTGATTACACAACTATCAGACAGTGAAACTGAATTTCACGTTACTGTAAACAGTAACAATTTCACTTCTTTAAGAGAAAATGTCAAAGAATGTTCATTGACTTTCTAGTTCTATCATAGTACAATAGCAAAAACAATTCGGTTGTTTTTACAACAGAAAGGAGATGTTTATGAAGAAATATATTCCAATTCTGAGACGGACAAAACTTTTCGCTGGTGTGGGAGAAGGGGAAATCTCTGCAATGCTTGGATGTTTGCAGGCAAAACAAGACAGCTATAAAAAAGGGGAATATGTATTCCGACAAGGAGAGTATTTGAATAATATCACCGTTTTGGTTGAAGGTAGCCTTCATATCCAAAGGGATGATTATTGGGGGAATCGTAGTATTATCAATGTAATCGGTATTGGGGAAATGTTTGGAGAAGCTTATGCTGCACCTGACAGTGGAGCACTGCTAAATGATGTCGTAGCGGTTGAGGACAGTACTGTTATCTTCTTTGATGTAAAGAGAATACTGACTGTCTGTTCCTCAGCCTGTAAATTTCATTCCATTGTAGTACAAAACTTGTTTTTTGCCATGTCAGAAAAGAACAGAAAACTTGTGCAAAAGCTGGGACATATGTCAAAACGTTCCACAAGAGAAAAACTGATTTCCTATCTTTCTGAGGAAGCCAAACGCCAGAATAGCGGAACAATTACTATTCCTTTCAATAGGCAGCAACTGGCTGATTTTCTTTCTGTTGATCGTAGTGCTATGTCTAATGAATTATGTAAGATGCGGGATGAGGGGCTGTTGATGTTTGAGAAAAATAAATTTACATTATTATAGGCAGAGAGATTTAGCATCTCTTTCGCTCTGCCTAATCTTCCACATTCTATTTTCTTTTTAATTTCCATATATACAGAAAGAGAGTTCCCTGCGTGCGTCCACACACAAACAAACTCTCTTTCTATCTATATTACTTACTTTAAACCTGTTTTCTTAATCTATCGGTTTCAAATTCTTCAATGACAAATCCATAATTGGCGCAGAATGTGTTAATGCTCCACTAGACACATAGTCTACACCGATATCAATAATATTCTGAATATTTTCCTTTGTTACATTTCCGGAACATTCTGTTTCTGCCTTACCTTTTGTCAAATCTACTGCTTCCTTCATCATCTCAGGTGTCATATTATCCAACATGATAATATCTGCACCAGCTTCCAAAGCTTCTTTTAACATATCCAAATTTTCTACTTCTACTTCAATTTTTCTTACAAATGGAGCATATTCTCTCGCCATTTCTACCGCTTTTTTCACGCCACCTGCTGCTCCAATGTGGTTATCCTTGATTAAAACACCATCCGATAAATTATATCTGTGGTTGTAGCCACCACCTACTTTTACTGCATATTTTTCAAAAATACGCATATTTGGCGTTGTCTTTCTGGTATCTAGCAGTTTTGTATTACTTCCTTCCAGCAATTTTGCCACACTATGAGTATACGTTGCAATTCCACTCATTCTCTGTAAATAGTTTAATGCAGTACGTTCTCCAGAAAGTAATGCACGAATATCTCCTTCCACCACTGCAAGAAGCTGTCCATTTTTTACTTCGTCTCCGTCTTTTACCTGAAAAGTTACCTTTGCAGTATCATCTAACAATTCAAATACTCTTTTAAATACATCAAGCCCTGCAATAATTCCGTCCTGTTTACAAATAAGGTCGGCTCTTCCTGCTTTACTTTCTCTCATAATGGCATTTGTAGTAACATCTTCACTAGATATATCTTCTCTTAATGCCTGCATAATTAAATTATCTACATTCAACAGTGTTGTGATTGGATTCATCTTTTCCATCCTTTCTGTTTTCTTCTCTGATTGCATTTACAACCAGTTTTCTATTTTCTTCGTTATAGTTTTCTATATCTTTATAAATTTCCATATCTATCTGATAGTTTTTGAAAAGTTCTTCCTGACTATCCGTAACCTGATAATCATTCCGTTCTTCCCATTTTTCTATCATATCCAGAACCGCACGTTTTGCAAATACTAGGCTTTCCAGTAAAGAATTGCTGGCTAAGCGATTGGCTCCATGAACTCCGTTACAGCTGGTTTCCCCTGCCGCATATAAATGTTCCATTGTAGTTTTACTTACAGAATCCACATGAACACCACCCATAAAATAATGTTGGGAGGGCACTACCGGGATAGGTTCTTTCGTAACATCATACCCTTCTTTCAAACAATGCTGATATATATTTGGAAAACGCTGTTTAATATCACAATCCTTTATGGTGCTCATAGAAAGCAACACATACGGCGTCTGATCAATTTCCATTTGTTTATGTATTTCGTTGGTAAGCAAATCTCTTGGCAGTAATTCGTTTACAAAACGTTCTCCATTTTTATTGTAAAGTACTGCCCCTTCTCCTCTTACAGATTCCGAAATCAAGAAACGTCTTCCCTTCTTCTTAGAATACAATGTGGTTGGGTGAATCTGCACATAATTTACATGTTCTAATTCTATTCCATGGCGAATGGAAATCGCCAGTGCATCTCCTGTAAGATGTGGGAAGTTAGTAGAATTATTATAAACACCACCAATACCACCACAAGCCCACAGTACATCATGAGCAAAGACCGGTAAAATAGTTCCATCCTGCATTCTCACAACAATTCCATCACACCGGTTATCTTTGGAAATGATATCTACCATGGTAGTTTCTGTTAAAATGGTCACATTGGAAAGTTTCTGTACCTGTGCCAGTAACTTTGTGGTAATCTCTTTCCCGGTAATATCCTCATGGTAAAGGATTCTGGAAGTTGAATGAGCCCCTTCCCTGGTAAATGCCAGTTCTCCACTCTCCATAGCAAAGTCTACACCATATTCAATTAATTCCTCTATTACAGAACGAGAAGAACGAATCATAATCTCTACCGATTCTTTTCTGTTTTCATAATGTCCTGCTTTTAAGGTATCTTCAAAAAAACTATCGTAATCATCTTCATCTTTTAAAACACAGATTCCACCTTGAGCTAAAAAAGAATCGCTTTCTTCTAATGACGCTTTTGTTATCATAAGTACTTTCTTTTCTTTTGGAAGATGTAATGCTGCATAACATCCGGCAACTCCTGTTCCAACAATGATAACATCATATTCTTTTTCCATATTTGCCTCCCAATGGGTTTTACCTTTCTTGTAAGCCCATATTTTCCTATTTTGCAAGCTCTAACATTCTAACCAAAGGTGCATGTGCTTCTTTTGCAAACTGCTCCTCTAATTTTACTTCAAATGTATTCTTTTCCAAAGAATCTATAATCTTATCCAATGTAATTTTTTTCATATCAGAACAAATCAACGTTTCTGCTAATGGGTAAAACTTCTTGTCCGGATTCTGTTTTCTAAGTTCACACATCACGCCAAGTTCTGTTCCGATTATAAATTCTTTCTTATCACTTTGTTTTGCATATGTAATAATTCCTGCGGTACTTCCTGCATATTCAGAAAGTTCCACCACTTCTTTTTCGCATTCCGGATGTACTAAAAGTGCTGCCTGTGGATGTTTTTCTTTTGCCTTTAACACATCTTCTTTGGTTAATTTAGCATGTACCGGACAACATCCGTCATTGAAAATAAATTCTTTTTCCGGTACCTGTTCTGCCACATATCTGCCCAAATTCTTATCCGGGATAAAATAAATATATTTGTTTGGAAGTGCCTTTACAATCTTTAATGCATTAGATGAAGTAACACATACATCTGCATTTCTCTTTAACTCTGCATTGGAGTTCACATAGCATACTACAGCAACATCGTCATATTTTTCACGAACTTGTTTAATACTTTCCGCTGTTGCCATGTGTGCCATAGGACAGTCGGCAGTAGCATCCGGCATTAATACTGTTTTCTTTTGGTTTAGGATTTTTGCACCTTCGCCCATAAAAGATACTCCACACAAAATAATGGTATCTGCTTCTACCTGAGTTGCTTTTTCACTTAAGAAATAAGAATCTCCAATATAGTCTGCTACTTCATGGATTTCATCATTTACATAATAGTGTGCCATAATCACAGCATTTTTTTCTTTTTTTAGTGTATTAATTTTATCTATTTTTTCTTTCATTGCAGCCTCCTGCCTTCTAAGTAAATCTCCTAAAAATCAACATATTTTTAACTAACATGTGGAAGTATATCACAAATTGTCACCTATGACAAGAATTAGTAAAGACTATCTGCTTTCTAACTTTCCAATAAATTCTTTCACTCTAGTATTTTCTGAATTGAAAATATCTTCCGGCGTTCCTTCTTCCTGAATGTAACCATTTTCCATAAAAATAATTCGCTCGGATACTTCTTTTGCAAACTGCATTTCATGGGTTACAATAATCATAGTCATGTGCTCTTTTGCCAGTTCTTTAATTACCTTCAGTACTTCTGTGGTAAGCTCTGGGTCAAGTGCAGAAGTTGGTTCATCAAAGAACAAAATCTTTGGTTTTAACGCCAATGCCCTTGCAATAGAAACTCTCTGCTGCTGCCCCCCAGATAACTGATGTGGATAATAATCTTCCTTATCTCCTAAACCCAGTTTTTTCAAAAGTTCTCTTGCCTCTGTAATTGCCTGTTCCTTTGGCACTTTTAATACAGATACTGGGGCATCAATAATATTTTTTAACACATTAAAATGAGGAAACAGATTAAAATTTTGGAATACCAGACCATAATATCTGTGAATTTCCTTTAATTCATTGTGGGCAGCATATACTGCTTTTCCTCCTTCATTCCAGGCTGCTTTTCTTCCTAAATAAGTAAGTTCTCCACTATCAATAGTTTCTAACATGGTTGCACATCTTAAAATAGTAGATTTACCAGAACCGGAAGGCCCAATAATAGAAACTACTTCGCCTTCTTTTACCTGTATGGAAATATCTTTTAGTACCTCTAAGCCATCAAATGTTTTACTTACATGATTCATTTCTAATAAATTCATATTGTCACCTACCTGTAATAATCCAGCTTTTTCTCAAATTTTTCCATTACCAGTGCTACTAGCAAGTTAAATACATAATAGAAAATACCTGCCGCCACAAATGGTACCATTGACGCTTCATTTGCCGCAATTTGTTTTGCCAAGGTAAACATTTCGGTTACTGCAATTACGAATGCCAAAGAAGTATCTTTCACCAAAGTAATAGTTTCATTGGTAACTGGTGGAAGGATTCTTTTTACAACCTGTGGAAAAATAATTTTGAAAAAGGTTTGTGTCTTTGTATAACCAAGCATTTTTGCCGCTTCATACTGTCCCTTTGGAATGGCTTCAATTCCTGCTCTGTAAATTTCCGCAAAATATGCTGCATAATTTAACACAAAACCAATAATAACTGCAACCATTCGATACCATTTTGCTATTTTAATTTCAAAAAGATAATAAGGTCCAAAATAAACTACTAAGAGCTGTAACATCAGCGGTGTTCCACGCATAATTGATATGTATGCTTTAAATATCCATTGTACTATCTTAATTTTTGACATTCGACCAAAGGCAATTAGTAATCCAAGAGGAAGTGCAAAAACTAAAGTAAGAAAAAATATTTCTATGGATGTAATCATTCCACTTCCTAATTGTTGTATGATTGAAAGAATATCCATTTTTATCCTCCTAAAAGAATAGGGAGCTTTGACACTCCCTACTCCTACTATTCATATTATTCTGTTTGTTTATTCGTGTTCTAAAATGATGCTGTCTTCTAATCCCCATTTTGTGGCAATTTCTGTAAATGTTCCATCTGCTGCCATTTCATCCAAAGTTCCCTGCACCTGATCACGAAGAGCTGTATTAGAAATTTCAAATCCAATTCCATATACTTCATCATCTGCTAAAGACTCTTCTAAAATAACAAATCCACCATTTCTTGTCTGAATCTGATATTGTGCCACACCAACATCCATTGCTACAGCATCAACTGCACCTGCTTCCATATTCATAAAAGCAGTATTATAATCTGGCACCTGTAACAATTCAGCAAAAGAATTTTTCAAATCTGTAGTTTCTTCGTTTTCTAATGCCTTTAATGCTGAAGAATCTGCCTGAACTGCTACTGTTTTTCCAGCAAGATCTGCTTTTGTTTTAATACCACTGTCTTCAGCCACTACAAATACCTGACTGTTATTTAAATATGGCTCTGTCCAGCAATAATCATCTTCTCGACCATTCATGGTAAACCCGTTCCAGATGCAATCAATAGTACCAGAACTTAATTCCATATCTTTTGCATCCCAGCTGATTGGCTGTTTTACAAGTTCATATCCTAATCTGTCACATACTTCCTGAGCCAGTTCCAAGTCAAATCCTACATATTCTCCATTATCATCCTGATATCCATACGGAGGAAAGCTTGCATCAAATCCTACGGTAAAAGTGGTTTTTTCCCCTACTGCTTCCGGATCATCTGCATCTTCACTTTCTATATTTTCGCCTTCTGTATTTGTTTGTGCATCTCCTGTTGTTGGTGCGTCTGAATTTCCACAGGCAGTAAGTGATGCAACTACAGCAAGTGACATAAGTATTCCAATGAGTTTCTTTTTCATGATATCCTCCTAGTACTTAATATTTTTCTACAATGCTATAATTATAATATATGCCCCTGTTTAATTCAACAACTTTCTTCCGTTTTTGGAATTTTTTGGTAACTGTTCAGCCATGATATGTGAGCAAAGGTAGTTGCTCAGCAACGGAAAGCACGTTAGTGCGACTTTGCGAATGGCGTGGGCTGAACTGTTACATTTTTTGGAGATACTTTTGGTAACGAATTAAAAAGCCATGCCTTATGGCATGGCTTTTTTCCTCATTATTATTTTCTTAAGAATTATTCTGCAAAGTCGTCATCTTCATCTTCAAAGAAATCATCATCAAAGTCATCATCAAAATCATCTTCGAAATCTTCTAAATAATCTGGTGTAAAGAAACGATATACTCCATAAGCAATTGCTGCCACTGCTGCTACTGCCCCAATAATAGCTAATGCCCAGAGAACAGTATTCTTTGCTTTTTCTTCTTCCTTTTTGTGTAACAGGTCATTTAATTTTGCTGCACTTACTAAATCTTCTAATTTGTTCATGATTTACACGTCCTTTCTTTTTTCAAGCATATATAGTTTATGCCAAAGTTTCTATTAGTATATCACACAATGTACACTTTTACTATATTTTTTTTAGAAAAAAACTTCCGATTTATATAAAGTTTACATTTTCTGGAGTTTTGCAAAGGAGGCAAACATCTTTTTTACCCCTACTTTTGTAAATTCTACCGTTACTTCATAATCTCTGCCACCTTCTGTAATGTTCATCACGATTCCTTCTCCAAAAGTTTTATGCATTACAGTATCTCCTACTTCATAGTCTAGAGAATCTGCCTTTGTCACTGTAAATTGCTTTGTTGTCATAGGCTTTGTACGGAATACTGCTTTTGCTTGCTGATATACTGATGCTTTTTCTTCCGGAACAAATTTTTCTTTTTCCGGCTGTACTTCAAATAATTCTGCTGGAATCTCTTTGATAAATCTGGACATTTTATTATACTGAGTTTCTCCTCTTATCATACGCATTTTTGCACATGTTATATGAAGTCTTTCCATAGCCCTTGTAATTCCCACATAACAAAGTCTTCGTTCTTCTTCCATCTCCATTTTGTCATCTGCGGTAATTGTCATATAGCTTGGAAAAATTCCATCTTCCATACCTGCCAAATATACGTTTGGAAACTCCAGACCTTTTGCACTATGTAATGTCATAAGCACTACATAATTATTTCCATTTTCCAGACTATCAATATCTGCTACCAAAGCTACTTCTTCCAAAAAGCCACTTAAGGTTGGATTTTCGTTTTCTTCTTCGTAAGCAGTTAATTTACTGATAAATTCGTCAATATTTTCTATTCTTGCATGGGCTTCCTCTGTATTTTCTACTTCCAACTCTCTAACATATCCTGTTTCTTCCAGTAATTCTTCTACAATTTCTGTTAATTTAAGATGAGGAAGCTTACTTCGGTACGCCTGAATCATAGTAACAAAAGGTGTAATCTTAGACACTGCTCTTCCAAGTCCCGGAACCTGGTCTGCTACTTTTAGTGTATCATAAAAGCTGATTTCTTTCTCATCGGCAAAATCCTGGACTTTTAAAAGACTAGTAACTCCGATTCCACGTTTTGGTACATTAATAATACGTTTTACTGCAATTTCATCTTTTCCATTATCAATTGTCTTTAAATAAGCAAGAATATCTTTAATTTCTTTTCTGCCATAGAAGTTTACACCACCAACAACTTTATATGGAATATTCTCTGCTACAAATCTTTCTTCCAAAATACGGGACTGGGCATTGGTACGATATAAAACGGCACAATCTTTATAATCGCTTTCCCCTCGTCGCACTTTTCCTGCAATATTATACGCTATATATTCTGCTTCTTCATAGGCGGAGTCAAATTGCTTAAATTCCAGTTTCTCACCCTCTCCATTGTCTGTCCATAAGGTTTTGCTTTTTCGCTCTGAATTATTACGGATTACATTATTAGCCGCATCCAAGATATTCTGAGTAGAACGATAATTTTGCTCCAGTTTTATCACAACAGCTTCTGAATATACTTTTTCAAAATCCCAAATATTTCTAATGTTAGCTCCTCTAAATTTATAAATAGACTGATCATCATCCCCCACTACACATAAATTCCGGTATTTTGAAGCCAAAAGACTAATAAATTTAAACTGAACTGTATTGGTATCCTGATACTCGTCCACCATAATATATTTAAACCGCTCCTGATAGTATTCTAAAACTTCCGGAGCTGTTTGTAATAATTCTACTGTTTTCACCAGTAAATCATCAAAATCCAGCGCGTTGTTGCTCTTTAAACGTTTCTGATATTCCCGGTATACTTGAGCTACTTTTTTCTGTCCGTAATCTCCTCCTGCATTTAATTCAAATTCATCCGGAAGAATCATCTCATTTTTCGCTTTTGAAATAGCGGAAAGCAGGTTTCTTTCTTTATAGATTTTGGTATCAATATCAAGTTTTTTGCACACTTCTTTCATCACGCTTTTTTGGTCGTCTGTATCATATATGGAAAAATTATTATCATACCCAAGTCTGTCTATGTATCGTCTTAAAAAGCGTACGCAGGTAGAATGAAAGGTACTTACCCAGATACTCTCTGAACCAAATCCTACCAGATTATCCACTCGTTCTCTCATTTCTGCTGCTGCTTTATTGGTAAATGTTATCGCCATAATGTTCCATGGATTTACACCCATTTCTTCTATTAAATATGCAATTCTATGGGTAAGAACTCTGGTTTTTCCTGAGCCTGCTCCTGCCAGTATCAGTACTGGACCTTCCGTCTGAAACACGGCTTTTCTCTGCATATCATTTAATGAATCATAAATACTCATACTATTTCCTCCGTCACCCGTTTGCTTTTTATTATATCAAACAAGTGTTCCTTATGCAATATTTGCTTTACAACTTTAAAAATTTCTTTCTATTTCTAGAGATTTTTTCTTTCCTCTTACAGTTCGCTTTTCCTATGATGATTTTTAAAGAATTTCACTTGCCATCTAGTTTTAATTACTATATAATGTGTAGCAGAGGTGAGGCAAATGAAAACAAATTCATCAGAATGTTTAAAAAGTGTATTAAACCGATTAAAAAACATTGATTATATCAAACCGGAAGATATTCCTAATATAGAATTATATATGGATCAGGTTACTACATTTATGGACGAACATTTAAAGTCCACAAAACGTTATGATTCAGATAAAATATTAACGAAAACCATGATTAATAACTATGCAAAAAACGATTTACTTCCTCCACCAGTGAAGAAAAAATATTCGAAAGAACATATGCTTTTGTTAATTTTTATCTATTACTTTAAAAATATCCTATCCATTACTGATATTCAAAGTCTTTTAAATCCCCTTACAGATAAATATTTTAATACAGAAGATGGAATGAATCTTCAGGATATTTATAATGAAGTTTTTGGATTTGAAAAGGAACATGCAGAATACCTTATGAAAGATATTGTGGAAGAATACAAAAAATCTTCTACTGCTTTTTCTGATGCACCGGAAGAAGAGCAAGAATTTTTACAACTATTTTCTTTTATCTGTATTTTGAGTTTTGATGTTTATATTAAAAAAATGCTCATTGAAAAACTAATAGACCAAATTCCAAAACCAGAATCTAAAAAGGATGTAAAAAAAGATAAAGCCAAATAAAAGGGCTTTATCTTTTTATTTCTTATTCATTCTTTCAAACGCAAGATCATATCCATCATTTCCATAATTTAAGGAACGATTTACTCTGCTAATGGTGGCTGTAGATGCGCCTGTTTTCTCTGCAATTTCTAAATATGTCTTTTTTTCTCTTAACATTCCAGCTACTTCTAAACGCTGGGACAAAGAAAGTAACTCATTTACTGTACAAATATCTTCAAAAAAAGCATAACACTCTTCTCTATTTTCAAGACTTAAAACTGCATCAAATAATTGATCTACTGCATCTGAACGTATTTTTTTGTTCATCATCACTACTTCCTTTCCGCTTTAACACTTTACAGTTTAACATACTAAAGTCGAAAAGTCCATAAATTTCAAATCTCTATTTCATTGTTTCGATTTCATCCCCATTTACATTTGATTTCATTTTCATTGCAAAGTTTAATTATTCCATTAAAATTCATAAGAAAACATATTTTTTGCGAACTCTTTTTTCTATCATTTATTTGTTAAGAAAGAATATAGCAACTCTTTATCTGCATTTGCTACCAGGCGTTCCGGAAAATCTATTTCTTCAAATATTGCATACGCTTCCTGATGTCTTCCTACATAATCAACATAATGAGCATCACTTCCTACTACAACCGGTACCTGATATTTTTTACAATATTGAAGCATGGTAATATCATTTTCCCTGGCATTTTCCCGGAAGGAGTGGGGCATTAAAGAATTGTTATTTACTTCTAACAGTTTATGATGTTCTTTTGCTGCTAATACAAGTTCTTCATAATTTACAGGATATTTTCCATCATCTGGATGCCCTATAATATTTACATATGGATTTTTCATGGCTCCTATAAAAGCTGACATGTTCTGTTCTATTGTTCCATGAGGAACACAAGGCGTATGCATGCTGGCAATTACTAATTCCATTTGTTTTAATAAATGTTCTGATAAGTCTACAGTTCCATTGTAATCCATAATGTTTAATTCTACACCAAACAAAAGTTGCACACCAAATTTTTCTCTTGCTACTACTTTTAAATTGCTAAAGTAAATTTCCTGACAGCTTCCCGGCATCTTAGGTGCATGTTCTGTAATTGCTAAAACTTCAAGATTTCGTTCAGATGCTGCCTTTGCCATCTCATCAATGGTACTGTAAGCATGTCCACTGGCAATTGTATGGGTATGGGTATCTAATACATATTTCATAACATTTCTCCTCTTTAAATCAAGCACCCTTTATTAGCACTTGCATTTATTTTTGCTTATTTCTTCGTAACTGTTTCTTTTTCTTTCATCAAGTATTCCTATATATATAACATTTCCCCTTCTGTCACTGTTTAAAATTATAGTGTTTTTCCTACCTTTCGTCAATAACAGCCCCTCTTTTTCTCTTATTCTTTACGCACACTTTTCAAAAACTTCAATATACTATAATAGTAATTTAACCAGGAGGTTACTATGAGAAAGAAAACTCTGGCTCTATTAATGATTTTTTGTTTTACCCTGTTGGCTTTTGGGGGATGCAGTAAAAACTCTGCTCAGTCCGAAGCTACTCCTTTGGTACTAAATGAGGTAGCACACTCTGTTTTTTATGCTCCTCAGTATGTTGCAATTGAAGAAGGATACTTTAAAGATGAGGGAATTAATTTAACCTTGACTACCGGATTTGGTGCCGATAAAACTATGACTGCCCTTTTATCTGGAGAGGCTGATATTGGTTTTATGGGTTCTGAATCTTCTATTTATGTTTATCTTGGGGATACTGATGATTATATTGTAAATTTTGCCCAATTGACTCAGCGTGCTGGCAATTTTTTAGTAGCCCGAGAGAAAATTGACAATTTTTCTTTTGATATGCTTAATGAAAAAAACATTCTTGGCGGCAGAAAAGGTGGAATGCCTCAGATGGTATTTGAATTTATTTTAAAGAAAAATTCCATCGACCCTGCCACTTTAGATATCAATCAGAGTATTGATTTCGGCTCTACTGCTGCTGCTTTTTCTGGTGGTCAGGGAGATTTCACTGTAGAATTTGAACCTTCTGCTACACTTTTAGAACAGGAAGGAAAAGGATATGTGGTGGCTTCTCTTGGCGTAGAATCCGGATATGTACCTTATACAGCTTACAGTGCTAAAAAGAGCTTTTTAGAAACTAATCCTGAAGCAGTTTCTGGCTTTACTAAAGCACTACAAAAAGGAATGGATTATGTGAACTCTCATTCACCAGAGGAAATCGCAAAGGTCATCTCACCACAATTTCCGGATACAGATATGAGTACTCTAGTTACGATTGTTACCAGATATCAAGAACAGGATACCTGGAAAGAAAATTTAATTTTTGAAGAGGACAGTTTCACTTTACTACAAAACATATTGGAAGAAGCCGGTGAATTAAGTGAACGTGTTCCTTATGAAGATATTGTAAACACAGAATTTGCCACGCAAGCTGTGGAAGACGGCGCAACTCCAACAGTTGAAAATTAATTAATGTTACTATTACTTTTTCTCTTTTCATAATTAATTCATCTCAAAACTGCCAGACTTATTACTCAATTGTCATAAGCCTGGCAGTATCTATTATCCTTCTACAATTAGAAATCTGCCATCCGGAAGTTCAAAAACTTCTTCAGATTCCTTAATTTCTTCTATTGACATTCCACTAATATCAATGCCACATTCTTCCCAATATGCTTTTACTTCCTTCACATTTTTGCACACTACTGCCATACAGTCTTCTAAAAATTCTTCTGCTTCCTCTAAAGTTTCTGCTACTTTTTCAGGAAACAATTTTAACTGATTATCTAAAAAACACTGCAAACATACTTCATCATACATCTTTTCTACCTCCGGTTTTCTTTAATTTTCCATGCCAGAATCCAATCTCTCCAGCAATTCTTCCAATAATCTTAAAACACCTTTCTTTTCTGGTGAATCTGCAATATATTCTGCCTGTTCTTTTACAGAATCCGCCGCATTTTCTACTGCAAAACTATATTTTGCCTGAGCAAACATCCCTACATCATTGCTATTATCTCCAAATACCATGGTTTCTTCCTTGGAAATTCCCATCACCTGCTGAATTGAAGCAATAGCACTTCCTTTATCCACGCCTTCCTTCATAAAATCTACCCAGTTGGTGCCAGAACGAAGCACTTGTAAACAATTTCCCCACTCTGGAATCATTTTATCAGCAGCTTCCTGAATCTTAGTTTTATGGTACATGGAAATCTTCAGAATATCATCACACTCTTTTAAAACATCTTTGATTGGTGTAATTTCATAATGATATCCATTGATAAGTAAATCCAAAAACTCCTGGTCAGCAGTTTCTACATAAGCTGCATTTTTTGTTTCTGCAACAAAACGATATCCCTGTTCTCCCATTTCACGAATTTCTTTCACTAACTTTTCTAAAATTTCTTTTGGCATTCTATGTTCATTAATATCATAATTTCGGCACCGAATATAGGAACCGTTTCCGGAAACAAAAATCACATCTTCCGACTTTTCCTGAAATAATCGGTACATGCTCTTATACTGCCTGCCACTGGCTGCCACAAACATAATTCCATGGGCTTTTAGCCGGTCTATAATTTCTGATAATTCTTTTGGAAATTCATGGGTTCCTTCGGTAATCAAAGTACCATCTATGTCACTTGCTACTAATTTTATCATTTTGTTCTCCATTCTCAAAGATCTCTTTTTCCTGTTTCATTATAACATGATATTTCTATCTCGTGAACTACCCATTGTGTAAGATTAGCGGAATTGCGGTAGCCCTATTTCAATTAGCTGCATCTTTTTTACAAACCACTGATATATTTTTTTCTTTTGCACATACTAATCATGAAAGGATGGTGTACCATGGAAAAATCAACAAACACTACCAGTACAAAAAATGCTTATGATGACGGCAACATTCCAGAAGTTGATCTACCAAAAGATTATACTTCTGTAGAGCCGTTACCAGAATCAACACGTCCTCGTAAGGATGGACCAGGAGGGGATTAACCCCTCCCTTTTTTGTTTCGCTTTCCATCTATATTTTAAAATTCTTTTAATTCCTGATATACTCTTGCCACTGGCAATCCTACTACGTTGTTATAATCTCCTGTAATTTCCCTAATATACTTTGCCGCAATACCTTGAATACCATAACTTCCTGCTTTATCCATGGGCTCTTTTGTATCTACATACTCTTCTATCTCTTCCTTACTCATTGGATAAAAAGTAACCTTTGTGCATTCATGGAATTTCTTTTTGTTTTTCGTCCCATCTTGCTCTATTTTGATTAATACCACACCAGTATAAACTTCATGGGTATTACCCTGAAGTTTGGTAAGCATATTTATTGCATCCTGTCTGTCTGTTGGCTTTTCTAAAATTTCTCCTTGAAAAGCCACTACAGTATCTGCACCAATAATAACCGCTTCCTCCAAAATATTTTCTGCTACTGCCTCCGCTTTCTGCAAAGCATGTTCCTTTGCTACTTCCTCTGGAATCTTTATTTCCACTGGTACTTCACCACCACATGATAACACTGAAAATTCCATACCAATCTGTTGTAATAAATCCTTCCTTCTTGGGGATTCTGATGCTAATATAATCTTCATTTGTTTTCTCCTTTATCACATTGCGTCAATTTCAACTACTTTTCCAAATACTTCTTGATATATTTTCCTGTATAAGATTCCTTACATTTTGTAATCTGCTCCGGTGTGCCTGTTGCCACTATAGTTCCACCGCCTTCTCCTCCTTCTGGTCCTATATCAATAATATAATCAGCAGTTTTAATTACATCCAGATTATGCTCAATTACTACTACTGTGTTTCCCCCTTCTGCAAGCTGTTCTAAGATTTCTACCAGTTTATGCACATCGGCAAAATGAAGTCCTGTAGTTGGCTCGTCTAAAATATAAATAGTTTTTCCTGTACTACGCTTACTGAGTTCTGTAGCAAGTTTTATTCTCTGAGCTTCTCCTCCAGAAAGTGTAGTGGAAGGCTGTCCCAGTTTAATATAAGAAAGTCCTACATCATTTAAGGTTTTTATTTTTCGATAAATGGATGGAACATTTTCAAAGAATGTCATAGCTTCTTCTACTGTCATATCTAATACATCAAAAATGCTTTTTCCCTTATACTTAACTTCCAAAGTTTCTCTGTTATATCGTTTTCCGCCACATACTTCACATGGTACATAGACATCCGGCAAAAAGTGCATTTCAATTTTTAAAATCCCATCGCCACAACATGCCTCACATCTTCCACCTTTTACATTAAAGCTAAATCTACCCTTTTTGTAACCTTTTGCTTTAGCATCTGCTGTTGTTGCAAATAAATCTCTAATCTGGTCAAATACCCCTGTATAGGTTGCCGGATTCGAACGTGGTGTTCTTCCTATTGGAGACTGGTCAATATCTATTACCTTATCTAGTTGTTCAATTCCCTTGATTTCCTTATATTTTCCTGGAATCGTTCTCGCTCTGTTTAATTTCTTTGCCAAAGTTTTATAAAGTATTTCATTTACCAATGAACTTTTTCCAGAACCGGAAACTCCTGTAACACAGGTCATAACTCCCAGTGGAATATCAACATTCACATTCTTTAAATTATTTTCTGCGGCTCCAATAATCTTTAAAAATCCTGTTGGCTCTTTTCTTATTTCCGGAACAGGGATTTTTCTTCTTCCGCTAAGATATGCCCCTGTAACAGAATTTTCATTAGCCATAATTGCTTCTGCATTTCCTGTAGCAACTACCTGTCCACCATGCTCTCCAGCACCCGGTCCAATATCTACGATATAATCTGCCGCAAACATAGTATCCTCATCATGTTCTACCACAATCAAAGTATTTCCAAGACTTTGCAGATTTCTAAGGGCACCAATTAATTTATCATTGTCCCTTTGATGAAGTCCAATACTTGGTTCGTCCAAAATATAGGCAACTCCTACCAATCCTGAACCAATTTGCGTAGCAAGTCGGATTCTCTGTGCCTCTCCACCGGATAATGTTCCGGTAGCTCTAGAAAGGCTTAAATATTCCAGACCCACATTAATCAAAAATCCTACTCTTGCTTTAATTTCCTTTAAAATCTGATTACCAATTAATTGTTGTTGTTTTGTTAATTCCAGATTTTCCAGAAATACCATAAGCTGTTTTATAGACATAGAAGTTACTTCATGAATGTTTTTATCACAAATAGTCACTGCAAGAGACTCCTGTTTTAAACGCTGTCCTTTACAGGTTTTACATGGAGTAATTCTCATAAAACTTTCATACTCTGCTTTCATGGTATCAGATCCGGTTTCCCGGTATCTTTTTTCCATATTTTTAATCAGCCCTTCAAAGGCCACATCATAAATTCCTTCTCCACGTTGTCCCTTATAATACACTTTAACTGACTTTCCACCAGTTCCATAAATAATGATATTCTGAATTTCTTCTGATAACTCCTCAAACGGTGTTTTCAAATCGAATTTGTATTCTTTTGCTAATGCCTTTAAAATAGCATTTGTAAAACTTCCCTCCTCAGAACTGGACTGCCAGCCCATTGCAATAATGGCACCATCCGCCAGACTAACAGATTTATCTGGAATCATTAAATCTACATCAAATTCCATTTTGTATCCCAACCCAAAACAATCCGGACAGGCACCAAATGGATTATTAAAAGAAAAGCTTCTTGGTTCAATTTCATCAATACTAACACCACAGTCTGGGCAGGAAAAACTCTGACTGAAATTCATTGGTTCTCCATCAATAATATCTACAATTAACAATCCTTCTGCCAAATCCAGTACATTTTCAATGGAATCTGCCAGCCTTTTCTCAATTCCCGGTTTTACCACCAATCGGTCTACCACTACTTCAATATTGTGTTTTATATTTTTTTCCAGTTTAATTTCTTCTGACAAGTCATACATATTTCCATCTACTCTTACTCTTACATAGCCACTTTTCTTTATCTGAGTAAAGAGTTTTACATGTTCCCCTTTTCTTCCTCTGACAACTGGTGCCAGTAACTGTATTTTTGTACTCTCTGGCAATTCCATAATTCGGTCTACCATCTGGTCTACGGTTTGCTTTTTAATTTCTCTTCCACATTTTGGACAATGAGGAATTCCAATTCTGGCATATAACAAACGAAAATAATCATAGATTTCAGTTACTGTTCCTACAGTAGAACGAGGATTTCTGTTGGTGGATTTCTGGTCAATGGAAATAGTCGGGGATAGACCTTCAATACTTTCTACATCTGGTTTTTCCATCTGTCCTAAAAATTGTCGTGCATAAGAAGATAAAGATTCCATGTAACGTCTTTGACCTTCTGCATAAATGGTATCAAAAGCAAGAGAGGACTTTCCAGAACCACTTAATCCTGTCAATACAACAAATTCGTTTCTTGGAATATCCAAATCGATACCTTTTAAGTTATGCTCATTGGCACCACGTATTTTTATATACTGTCTGTTGTTATTGTCACTCATGATGTTTTTACTCCTATTCTTCCAATTCCCGTAACTGTATTTTCAGTTCCAACATTCTATCTCTTAATTCTGCAGCTGCCTCAAAGTTCAATTCTGCAGCTGCCTGTTTCATCTTCTTGTCAATTTGTTTCACTAATTTTTCCAGTTCCTTTTTACTCATGGATTCCGGATCTTTGCTGAATTTCTGTTCTTCTTTTGCAATTTCTTTTGAAATACTGATTAAATCACGTACACTCTTTTTAATAGTCTGCGGAGTAATTCCATGTTCTTCATTGTATTTCTGCTGTATTTTACGTCTTCTTTCCGTTTCTGAGATAGCTGCTTTCATGGAATCCGTTATATTATCCGCATACATAATAACATGCCCTTCTGCATTACGGGCGGCACGTCCTACAGTCTGTATCAATGAAGTTTCAGAACGAAGGAAACCTTCTTTATCTGCATCTAATATAGCAACCAGAGAGATTTCCGGAATATCCAATCCTTCTCGCAACAGGTTAATTCCTACCAACACATCAAACACATCAAGACGCATATCCCGGATAATCTCTGCTCTTTCCAAGGTATCTATATCTGAATGAAGATATTTTACCCGTATTCCTACCTCCCGCATATATTCGGTAAGATCTTCTGCCATTTTCTTGGTAAGGGTTGTTACCAAAATTTTATTATGCTTCTCAATTTCTTTATTTACTTCCCCAATCAGATCGTCAATCTGTCCTTCAATTGGCTTCACTACAATTTCAGGGTCTAACAAGCCGGTAGGACGTATAATCTGCTCTGTGCGGAACAATTCATGTTCTTCCTCGTATACCGATGGAGTCGCCGAAACAAATAACATCTGATTGATTTTCTCCTCAAATTCTTCGAAATTCAATGGGCGGTTGTCTTTTGCAGAAGGCAGCCGGAAACCATAATCTACCAATGTGTTCTTTCTGGACTGGTCGCCAAAAAACATTCCTCGCACCTGCGGTATGGTAATATGAGATTCATCTACAATAATCAAATAATCATCTGGGAAATAATCCATCAAGGTATGAGGTGGTGCTCCTTGGGGCATTCCATTTAAGTGTCTGGAATAATTTTCAATTCCAGAACAAAATCCCGTTTCTTTTAGCATTTCCATGTCAAAATGAGTTCTTTCGGAAATTCTTTGGGCTTCTAAAAGCTTATCTTCACTTTTGAAATAAGCCACTCGCTCATCTAATTCTTTTTCAATTTCTTTTACTGCCAGATTAATTTTTTCCTGTGGCACTACGTAATGAGAAGCCGGGAAAATAGCAGCATGTTCTAGGGTTCTTTTAATTTCGCCAGTTAACACATCCACTTCTGTAATTCGATCAATTTCGTCACTAAAAAATTCTACCCGAATGGCAGTATCAGAAAAGTTTGCAGGAATGATTTCCAACACATCTCCTCTTACTCGAAAAGAACCACGTTTAAAGTCCATATCGTTTCTTGTATATTGGATATCTACTAATGCCCGTAATACATCATCCCGGTTCTTTTCCATTCCCGGTCTTAGGGAAATCATCATACCCATATAATCTTCCGGACTTCCTAACCCATAAATACATGAAACACTGGCTACTACAATTACGTCTTTTCGTTCAGTTAAGGAAGATGTGGCTGAAAGACGTAGTTTGTCTATTTCATCATTTACTGCGGAATCTTTTGCAATATAAGTATCGGTAGATGGTACATAGGCTTCCGGCTGGTAATAATCGTAGTAGCTGACGAAATATTCCACTGCATTTTCCGGGAAGAATTCTTTGAATTCACTGTATAGCTGGCCTGCTAACGTTTTATTGTGGGCAATAATAAGAGTTGGCTTGTTTAATGCTTGAATCACATTTGCCATGGTAAAGGTTTTTCCCGAACCAGTAACACCGAGCAGGGTCTGGAACTGGTTGCCTTCTTTAAAACCTTTTATTAGTTCTTCTATTGCCTGGGGCTGGTCGCCGGTTGGCTGATATTCAGAATGTAATACAAATTCATCCATATTGTTCCTCCTCTTTCACGCATTTGCTTTGATTACAGTCAGCCACAAATTTGTGTAATTTCAAAATCTATCCATAGCTATTACAGTTAATTTTACCATATTATTTCTTATATGAATTAGCTACACCTGAGTAGCCAATTCACCACACACGCCAAAGAACAGATGTTCTTTCTTTATTCTACTCTATAAAATCTCCTCTGTCAATTAGAACTATTTTCTATTCTGGAACCTCTATATATTATTTCTTGTTTTTAACATAATTAAAATAAACACAGCTATTGAAAAAGCTTTCTTCTTCTCCAATAGCTGCATTTTTTATTCCCCATCAATCAGCACTTTCTTCCTTACCATTACTTCCATCCCTTACCAGTTAATCATATTCTCCAGACCGCCGTTAGCCTGTGCAACAGAAGTCTTGCTCTTTGCCATTGCTTAATATTCCTTTGCTATTTCTTCATTTATCCCATACAATGCCTTAAAATTATCAAGATCTGCCTGACTTTTAATCAACATTACCTCTTCAATCTTACCTGTATGAATATCTTTAAAACCTGCAACTTGCTCACCATTGCAAATGCTTGACTTAATTACCGGCTTCTTATTTTCCTTATCATATGTCAACACTAAAGTTTTCTTCTTAAATAGTCCCATAATGTTCTCCTTCTTGTGTCTATACCATTCTCCCCAGCATTGCTAGAGGATTAGGATTTTCAATCAGTTCCTTCACCATAATATATTCTGTGTTTTAAATTTCTCTAATACAATAATTCATATTTCCATCCTATTTCTTTATTTTCAACGTCTTCAAATATTCCTTCTGTTCCGAAGAAACCCGGTAGCTTTCCACTGCCTTCTGAATCGCCTTATTATGTACCCAGACATCTAGCCGTTTTTCCTCAATATAAGGCAATGTTTCCTCTGGCTGCTTTGCCAGTGCTGTAGCAAAATACCATGCAATCATCATATTCACATAATATTCCTCTGACCGTACTTCCGCCACCCATTCCAGATACTCTTTCTTAAAATCCTCATCCAGAAAATGGGTCATCAACATTCCAATTCCATAGCGAATGGTATAAGTATGTTCTGAACACATCCATACTTTAATCTGCTCCAACAATTCTGCCCGATGCTTTTTAAACACTTTAGGAGACATTAAATCACAGGTTGCCCAATTATCTATATAAGGCAGGAATTCATTTACCGCTGCCACACAGTCTTCATAATCCTTAATAGTCTCTATTAAAAATCCATGCAAATTATTTTCATCATAATACTTATGAGGCAACATATGAATGAACTCCATATATTCTGGCTGTTTTGCCAGCTCCTTCGCAAGTTTTCGCATTGCAGGAGTACGTACACCAATAATCGTATCAGGATTTACCGTAGGCATCAGTTTACTATGAAATTCTTTATACTTTTTGTCCTCTAATTCAAACAATCTTTGTTCAATTTCTTTTTGTATCTCCATTTTGCTCTCCCTTTTCCCTAATTTTCTTTACAATCTTCTCAATTCATCATAAGACCAAAGTTTTCGCCCATTTTACATCTCCTCAAAGTAACCACGCAATTCATCCATTAATATTAATCTTTGTTAAATATCAACCTCTGATAAAAACTTATCCTTTTTCAATATTTCCTCCTTTTTTGCTTTGTGTTATATCATATAATTTCTTCCTAACCTGAAAATGAAAGCAACCTAACGTTTACCTTAAGATTGCTTTCATTCTATAAATCTCTCTACTTGTTTAATTCTTCCAACATTTCTTCCACTGTCTTCCGATACACCGGATGTCTCTTATATGGTGCAATCTGTGCCAGTGGTTTTAACACAAAATCCCTGTTTTTCATATCTTTGTGAGGAATGATTAATTTCTCCGAATCCCAAATGATATCATCATAAAAAATAATATCCAAATCCAGTGTTCTTGGTCCCCAATGGATAATTCGCTCTCTGTGAGCTTCTTTTTCCAATCTGTTTAACAACTTTAACAACTCCACTGGAGAGAGTAAGGTACGAAGTTCTAAACAGCCATTTAAAAATTCTTCCTGTTCTGTCATTCCATAAGGCTCAGTAACTATAAAATCCGAGCATTTTACCACTTCACAGCCTTCTTCATTATCCAGACTTTCCATTGCCTGATTCAAATATCCTTCTTTATCCCCCAAATTAGAACCTAAAGCGATGTAAGCAGTATGCCATTTTCGTTCTATTTCCACAGAAACGGTTTCCAACGGCAGACCAATAGGTGCCCATGGCTTTTTAATTTCCAAAGAAATTTTTTCTAAATTCTTTGTAGTTAACAGCAAATGCTTTGCCAGATTTTCTGCTGCTGTTTCAATTAACTGATAGGTATTTTCTTTCATAAAACGTTCTATTTTCTGGCTTACCTCTCCATAATGAATGGACTTTGTCAAATCATCGGTAAGACCCGCCATGTGAGTATCTGTATAAAGAACCGCAGAAACCAGAAACTTCTGCCCCAGCACATTTTCTTCTTGAAACACTCCATGGTTGCAAAACACTTCTAAATTCTTTATTTTAATTTTATCCATTTAAAATCGCCTCTGCCATCTGAATTGCCCTTTTATTTTCTTTTACATCATGTACCCGGACAAAGGTACATTTTTTCATAACTCCCATGACTGTAGTTACCAAAGTGCCTTCAACTCGTTCCTCCACCGGTAAATCCAATGTAAGTCCAATCACTGACTTTCTGGAAGTTCCCAATAAAATAGGATAGCCCAGTGCATGAAGTTGCTCTAATTTGTTGATTATTTCTAAATTTTGTTCATAAGTTTTTGCAAATCCTACTCCTGGATCTAATATAATTTTATTATCAGCAATTCCTGCCTTTTCTGCAATCTGAACAGTCTCACATAGGTCAGCAAGTACATCCTCCATAAAATTCTTATAATCTTTTTCTTTCCGATTATGCATCAAACAACATGGCAGTTTGCTTTCCGCAATAACACCCGCCAAAATATCATCATATTTCAATCCCCAGATGTCATTTATCAAATCTGCTCCTGCTTCGATAGCTGCTTTTGCCACATTTCCTTTATAGGTATCAATAGAAACCGGAATATCAAATCTTTTCTTTACTGCTTCAATGGCAGGTACAATTCTCTCAATTTCTTCTTCATCACTTAACAGGGTATAACCCGGTCTGGTGGATTCTCCACCAATATCAATGATATCCGCACCTTCTTCTATCATTTTTTCTGCCTGTTTCAAGGCTGCTTCTATGGTGTTGTATTTTCCTCCATCAGAAAAAGAATCTGGTGTAACATTTAAAATCCCCATTACATATGTGTGTTTTCCTAATTCAAACTCTCTGTTTCCTATTTTCATACCTTTTCCTCCATTTTTACTATACAATTAGTTCCAGGTTCTTCTTTTCATTCTTCCAGTTACATTCCGATTCACTTTTACAAGAAAAGCATGCTCTGGAAGCTTTGTCTGCCCGGTAAAAAATCCCCCGGAAACTGTGTTCTTTTGCAACTTCTTTGTTTCTGTGCTGTGCTATAGCATCTAAAATCATTTCAGATTCTTCTTTGGAATAACCACTTTCCTCCAAAATAGTAGGTGCATATTTTAAACTTGCTTTTTCATGAGGTGTTTTGTCCTCATACTGCTTAAATCTTCCAATATCATGTAAAAGTGCAGTTGCATAAACAACGTCTTTCTTTATGTCCAACTGTTCCTCCAGATTATAGATGTAAGCGATTCTTGCCACATCCATAAAATGCACCATATTGTGGCGGCAGAACTCCCTTTTTTTCTCACATTTTTCTATTTTCTTATAACACTTTCGAAAAAGTTCATTTTCTAAAATCTGGTTTACCCTTTCCATTTTCGTCTTCCCTTAATTACAATTTCATTAACTGAAAAAATTTATTTTTTAATGCTTCATCCGTATCAAAAACACCTCTGGAAGCTATGGTAACTGTCTTACTTCCCGGCTTTTTCACACCACGCATAGTCATACACATATGCTCTGCTTCTACCACTACCATAGCCCCCTGTGGCTGCAAATATTCCATTAATGCATCTGCAATCTGTCCTGTCATTTTTTCCTGTATCTGTGGACGTTTTGCAAATACCTCCACAGTTCTTGCCAGTTTACTAAGTCCCACTACTTTACCGTTTGGTATATAAGCAATATGAGCTTTTCCATAAAAAGGCATCAAATGATGCTCGCAGGTAGAATAAAAGGTAATGTCCTTTTCAATTACCATTTCATTATTTTCTACGGAAAAGGTTTTCTCCAAATGAACTTTCGGATCTTCTGTCAGTCCACCATAGATTTCCTCATACATTCGCGCAATTCGTTCCGGAGTATCTTTTAGGCCTTCTCTGTTTACATCTTCACCAATGCCTTCCAGTAAAAGCTTTACCGCCTCCATGATTTTTTCTTTGTCCATTTTCTTACCAAGCCTTTCAAATACCTTTGGTTTCTTTCTTCTTTAAGACCTCTGTTAGTTCCATTAATCTACCAATAAAAGAAAGAGAGCCAAAAGCAATTATAACATCTTCTTTTCCTGCAAACAACAGTGCCATATCCAAGGCTTCTTTTAAACTGTCTGCTGCAGTTACGTTCTCATTATATTTTCTTACTGCATATGCAAGTTCAATTCCATTTAACGCCCTTTCATTGTCTGGTATAGTAAATGTAATAATCTGACTTGCCAGCTCTGCCGTATGCTCTGCAATTTTTTCATATTCCTTATCTTTAAATACACCCATAAGAAATATCATTCTTTTTCCATTTAAATTTTCTTTGATAGATTCTGCCAGTTTCTTTGCTGCATCTTCATTATGAGCACCATCTACGATAATTCTTGGTTTATCATAAATGGTAGTCATCCTTCCTACCCATCTGGTTTCTGCAAATCCCTCATATATAGCTTCTTTCGAAACCGGAAAACCCTTTCCTTGCAGTACCTCTATTACTTTAAGAGCTAGCACTGCATTGCTGATTTGATGAATTCCAGCTAAAGAAATTTCAATATTTTCATACTTATCATAGGAAAATCTTTGCCTTTCTATTCCTGTTTCTATGATTTTTGCTTCTTTTCCATCAGCAAAGAAAAGCTCTGCACCTGTCTTGGCAGCTTCTTCCATTAGCACCCTTTTCACAGGCTCTGGTTGTGCCATAGATACTGCCGGCACTCCTTTTCTCATAACTCCGGCTTTATTCTTTGCAATTTCCGCCAAAGTTTCTCCCAAAAATCCCATATGGTCCCGACTAATGGATGCAAACACTGTGCAGACCTTTTTCTCTATTACATTAGTAGCATCCAGACTGCCACCCATTCCACACTCTAAAATTGCCAAATCACATTTCTTTTTTTCAAAATACCATAAAGATAAGGCCGTTTCCACTTCAAAAGGAGTAGGATGAGGCAGCTGTTCTGCCACCATCTCCTCTATAATTTTTTTGATTATGGTAATTCCTTCTGCAAAATCCTCTTTCTCAATATATCGTTGATTGCTCTGAATCCGTTCCCGATATTTGCAAATGGTTGGAGAAACATATCTTCCTACCTGATATCCTGCTTTTGTGTATATGGTGGAAAGGTAAGAAACTACAGAACCTTTCCCGTTGGTTCCTGCCACATGAATCAGAGAAAGTTTTTCCTGTGGATTTCCAAGCCGGTTTAATAATTCCCGAATATTTTCAAGACCAAGCACACTTCCATATTTATTTATACTTTCCATATATTCCCGAGCCTGTTTATAATCCATACCATAACCTCAATTCTTGTATTTATCTTTTTGAGCCATATTTTTCTTCACAATATTTACATCTGTAAATTTTCTTTTCTTTATCTGTCAATATAAAAATCTGTTTCAATTCCTGCTCAATGGATGTGATGCAACGTGGATTTTTACATTTAATTACATTTTCAATGGTTTCTGGAAGAGTTAACTCCTTCTTGTCCACAATTTCCCCATCTTTAATAATATTAACTGTAATATTGCAGTCAATAAATCCAAGAATGTCCAGATTTAATTTTTCAATATCACATTCTACCTTAATAATATCTTTCTTACCCATTTTTTCACTGCGTGCATTTTTGATAATGGCAACACAACAGTCTAACTTGTCCAGTTTTAAATCATGATAAATAGACATGCTTTTTCCAGCTTCAATATGGTCTAATACAAATCCTTCATTTAACTTTCCAACGTTTAACATAACTGCCTCCTAATCCACTTTAATATTCAGTAAGGTAAGTATCAGTGCCATTCTGGCATATACACCATACTGAACCTGTTTAAAATACACTGCTCTTGGATCATCATCTACTTCTACTGAAATTTCATTTACTCTTGGAAGTGGATGTAATACTAACATATCTTCTCTTGCTAAATCCATTTTTTTCTTATCCAAAATGTAAAAGTCCTTCATGCGCACGTAATCTTCTTCATTGAAGAAACGTTCCTTCTGAACTCTTGTCATATACAATAAATCCAGTTTTGGCATAACTTCCTCTAAAGTTACCACTTCTTCAAACTCTTTATTATTTGCCTTTAATACATCTTCTCTAATATAACTTGGCACTCTCAATTCTTCTGGTGAAATCAGTATAAATTTCACATTGTCATATCTAGTGAGTGCTTTAATTAAAGAATGTACTGTTCTTCCGAATTTTAAATCCCCGCAAAGACCAATAGTTAAATTTCCCAATCTTCCTTTTAAAGACTTAATAGTCAGCAAATCTGTAATGGTCTGGGTTGGATGCTGATGTCCTCCATCCCCTGCGTTAATTACCGGTATGGAAGAATGTAGGGATGCTACTAATGGTGCACCTTCTTTTGGATGGCGCATGGCACATATATCAGCATAACATGAAATCATGCGAATGGTATCTGACACGCTCTCTCCTTTAGCTGCTGAACTGCTGTTTGCTGAAGAAAATCCTAATACATTTCCACCTAAATTCATCATCGCTGCTTCAAAACTTAATCTGGTTCTTGTACTTGGCTCATAAAAACACGTTGCAAGTTTTTTTCCCTCACATGCGTGAGCATATTTTTCAGGATTGTGTTCTATTTTTCCCGCCAAATCTAATATTTCATCTAATTCTTCTACTGTAAAATCCAATGGGCTTATTAAGTGTCGCATTTCGTTCTCCTTTATACAATATATTAAGATTTCGGTTTTATTGTTCACACAAAACAATAGAAAGTACGCTTTGCGGACTTTCTATTCTTTTAATTCATAACTTTCTAACCCAGAAAGTAGTTTTCCCCTCTTATTTATATTTTAATAAATCTTCCACTGTCTTACGTTTTGGAGGCTGTGGTGTTTCTGCCGGGTGTCCAATGGAAATTAATGCTACCATTTCCTGTTCTTCCGGAACCTCTAACATTGCTGCAACTTTGTCATAATCAAAAATCCCCATAATTACGCTACCAATGCCATATTCATGAGCAGCTAAACAAAAGGTCTGGCTTGCCACTCCTGCATCAAACATCTGCCAGGAATCCCCCTTTACTGTGGAAAAAGAACCATCTCTTTCATAACCACATCTTTTTTTTACTACAGTGACTGCTACCACTGCTGCTGCTGAACGGATAGTTGCTGCATTAAAGTCATTAGTTGCTTCTGCGGCAATTTTTTCTTTAATTTCTTTGTCTTCCACCACAATGTAACGTGTAATCTGTGTGTTTTTCCATGATGGTGCCATTGCTGCTGCTTCAATAATTTTTGTCATAGTATCGTTGGATACCGGTTCTTCTGTAAATCTACGGATACTACGACGGGTATTAATGCATTCAATTGTATTCATCACGATTCCTCCTTACGAATGGGCTTTTTAAGTTTGTCTGCCCAAGTACATTTTTGTATATTATATAATAAATGGAGAGGTTTTACAATATAGATTTTGTGGCTTTTGTTCCTACGGCTTTTCTTCATATACGTTTTCAAAAAAATCCCGCAGAAACCGGTATTCCTTACTGATTTCTGCGGGATTTCCTCATTCATTTTTCATCATTACAGCAAGCAAGACGATAAGCCGGGTTATGTCGTGAATGATCATCTATCTAGGACTGTCGTCGCCGACAGCCTCCAGCAACCTACCTAAGACAGACGGGCCGCCTTATGTCTATGTTCGGTTTTGCTTCGAGTGGGGTTTACATATGCCCTGTCTGTTACCAGACAGGCGGTAGTCTCTTACACTGCCCTTCCAACCTTACCACATGGAATACCCATATGGCGGTACATTTCTGTTGCACTAGCCTTGGAGTCACCTCCACCAGACGTTATCTGGCACCCTGCCCTATGAAGCCCGGACTTTCCTCACCTGCGGTCTTTCAACACTTGCAGCTGCGATCATTTATCTTACTTACCACAAGCTATCATACAGAAGTTTTTTATTTCTGTCAAGAATTTTTCTTCTACACCTTCATTACACCTTAAAACAGCTTCCACCAATAAATTCCCTAACAATAGAATTATTTGGCACTTCTTCGCTGCTGATACCCAGAAAATAATCCAGGAATTTTAGTAGTCTCTTGGCTTCCGAATATTCTTCATCTTCTGGTTTGATACTAAACAGTAGTGGTTCTGCATACTGTTTTAACACTGATAATTCATATATCAAAGCAGAATTAAACATAACATCAGCTTCTTCCTGATATGGAAAAATATTTTCTTCCTCACCACGCCTTACAGAATACCACATACCAAGCGTAGTTTTCGCATCAGACCCACGAGTTCTTGCATCTCTTACCATTCTTCGAATCAGACGTCCATCTGTAGTTGGAATACGGTTATGTTCATCTACATTTAGCTGCGTTAAAGCACTGATATAAATTTTGTATTTACTTTCTCTTGGCAAAGAATGAGAAAGCCTATCATTTAACCCATGAATTCCTTCAATTACCAGAATATCTTCCTTACCAAGTTCCATAAAATCGCCTTTATATTCTCGTTTTCCTATTTTGAAATTAAAGGATGGAATTTCCACTCTTTCTCCATGTAGTAACGCTGTCATATCTTTATTAAACTGTTCCACATCTATAGCTTCTAAGCATTCAAAATCATAGTTTCCAAATTCATCTTTTGGTGTAAGTTCTCTGTCTTTAAAATAATTATCCAATGCAATGGGATGAGGCTTCATTCCATGTGCCAGTAACTGTACAGAAAGCCTGTGTGAAAAGCTTGTTTTTCCAGAAGAAGATGGCCCTGCAATCATAACAAACTTCTTGTCACTACACTTACATATTTCTCCTGCAATTTCTGCAATCTTCTTTTCTTGCAAGGCTTCCTGAACCAAAATCAACTGTCCCATCTTACCATCTACAATCTTATCATTTAACGCTCCTACCGTGCTTACATCCAGCATTTCACTCCACTGTTCTGATTCCTTTAAAACATTAAAGAGCTTCTGTCTTGGTGCAAAATCTGGTACCTCTTTCATATCCTTTACTGTAGGAAGTTGTATCACAAAACCTTCATCAAATAAAATAAGCTTGAAATATTTAATATAACCTGCATCCGGAAGCATGTAACCATAATAATAATCTTCAAAACCGCTCATGCTGTAAACATTTACATTAGAAACTCTTCGATAGCGGAACAATCTTTCCTTATCTTTCATTTTATACTTTTTAAACAGAGCAACTGCATCTTTCGTATGCATGCTTTTTTTATTAATTGGAATCTTCTGTTCAGAAAGCTTTCGCATTCTTTCTTCCACTTTGTCTAGAAAAGCCTGATTAAGTGTCACTGTCCCATTTATGGTACAATATAGGCCCTTATCCACCGAAAAGTGTATCATTACCTTTTCAATAGTACCTGCTTCCGTAATTTCTGCCACATCATAAATGGATTTTAACATTAAAAGTGTTGCACTTCTTTTGTATGCTTTATGACCTGCATCATCAGCAGTAGTAAGAAAACGTATCTTACATTCTTCTGTTACCAGCTTATTTAATTCCTGCAAACGGTTTCCTACCATTACTAAAGCAATATCTTCTTTATAATCTTTCTGAAATTCCCCTGCAATTTCCTTAAAAGAGGTTCCCCTAGAATATTCCTTTACCTGCTCCCCAACTGTTACTTTTACCTTCTCTGACATAAAAATGCCCCCTTTATATATACCAAAATGGTTCTTTCTTTACAGCGGAATAAATTTCTACTCCACTACATTCCTTCTCTAAATATTTTACCATGTATGGCACAAAAATATGCTCTAAACCATAATGTCCTGCATCAATAATTGTAAGTCCTCTTGCCACTGCATCAATACCTTCATGATGATCAATGTCCCCGGTAATTAAAACTTCTACTCCGGATTTTATCGCATCATTAATAACACTTTTCCCAGAACCAGGACTAATTCCTACAGTCTGAACCTTTCTTAATGGCTCTCCGAAAATTTTAACCTGAGATAATCCAAACTGCTCTTTCACAAGTTCTGCACATTTACTTACTGTCATTTCTTCTGGCAAAATTCCTGCTTTCCCAATTCCTGCCTTCCCTGTTTCCCCCTCACAGGTTACAGACAATACACTTCTTGCAGTCATTCCCATTCTGTCTGCCGCCAATTCTGCCATATGAGTTACATCAAAATTTGTATGCATAGCATAATAAGAAATACTATTTTCTAAAATTTTCACAATACGTTTTCCAATAAAATCATCGGTTGTAATTTTCTTCATAGCAGAAAAAATCAACGGATGATGGGTAACCAGCATATCTGCTCCCATAAGGACCGCTTCCTCAATTACCTCATCTGTAGCATCCAGTGCCACATATATCTTAGAAACTTCCTTTTTTCGATTTCCTGCCAGAAGTCCTACATTATCCCAGCTTTCTGCATAAAAGCATGGAGACAAGGATTCCAACAGGGAAATAATTTCACTACATTCCACAATAAGTCACCTCTTTTATCTACTCTTGTCCTATCTAGTCAAAATATGTCAGTGCTTCTTTATTTATGTCCAAAATTTTCTCCACTTCTAAAAGACGCATTTTTTGCTTTTCTGATGTTCCTGCCAGCAGATTTTCTCTGATTTTCTTGTAATTTTCCTGTTCTTTTTTCAAATATTCATGTAACACAGGGTGTTTTTCTTCCAAAAGAAAACTTCCATACTCATAATAACATTCTTTCAAAAGTTTCATTTCCCCTTGGGAAACTTTCATCATGGGGTAATACTTTCCATCTTCTTCTACCATATTTTCTTCCAGTATCTGAAATCCTTGCTCTTCCAGAAAATGTCTTACTGCTCCATATTCTGACTGAGGCTGTATTACAAATTCCTCTAAGGAAAGAAATACTTCTTTTCTTTCCTCAATAATTTTCATCATTAATCTGCCGCCCATACCAGCAATCACTACGCTGTCCACTTCTTTCGGTTGGAGTTTCTCCGCTCCATTAGAAAGCCTTAACTCTATGTATTCGTCCAGTTGATGCAGTGTTACATGCTCCCTTGCCCGCTCTAAAGGTCCTTTATTAATGTCCATTGCAAGGGCATGTGATACCTTTTTCCGTTCTATTAGGTAGATAGGAATATATCCATGGTCTGTGCCAATATCTGCCATTTTCTTGCAAGGGCTTACCAATGCGGCAACAGCAGAAAGTCTCTTCGATAACTCCATTGACTACTCCTAATCCAGATAATCTTTCAGCTTACGGCTTCTGCTTGGATGACGAAGCTTTCTTAATGCCTTGGCTTCAATCTGACGAATACGTTCTCTTGTTACATTAAATTCTTTTCCTACTTCTTCCAAAGTTCTTGCTCTTCCATCATCTAATCCAAAACGAAGGCGCAATACTTTCTGTTCTCTTTCTGTTAAAGTACTTAATACTTCTACTAGCTGTTCTTTTAACAAAGTAAATGCTGCTGCATCGGCTGGTACCGGTACATTATCATCCTGAATAAAGTCACCTAAATGGCTGTCTTCTTCTTCACCAATTGGTGTTTCCAAAGAAACTGGTTCCTGAGAAATCTTTAAAATTTCACGAACACGTTCTACTGGCATGTTCATTTCTTCTGCAATTTCTTCCGGTAATGGTTCACGTCCTAGTTCCTGTAATAACTGACGTGATACACGAATTAATTTATTAATAGTTTCTACCATATGAACCGGAATACGGATTGTTCTTGCCTGGTCTGCAATAGCTCTTGTAATAGCCTGGCGAATCCACCATGTTGCATAAGTACTAAACTTATATCCTTTGCGGTAATCAAACTTTTCTACTGCTTTAATCAGACCTAAATTTCCTTCTTGAATTAAGTCAAGGAACAACATTCCACGCCCCACATAACGTTTTGCAATACTAACTACAAGACGCAGATTGGCTTCTGCAAGTCTCTTCTTTGCCTCTTCATCTCCTAGTTCCATACGTTTTGCCAACTCAATTTCTTCTTCCGCACTAAGAAGTGGTACCTTACCAATTTCCTTTAAGTACATACGAACCGGGTCTTCAATGCTTACTCCATCCGGTACAGAAAGGTCAATGGTCTCCACATCTACTTCGTCTTCTTCATCCAAAATAATTTCATCGTCATCATCATCTTCTGTGATTCTTAAAACATCAATATTTTTAGACTCCAACATCTCCAGAATCATTTCAAACTGTTCTGCATTTAATTCCATTTCTTGAAAGAAATCGCTTATTTCCTGATATTCCAGCACATTTTTCTTTTTCTGCGCAATAGACAAAAGCTCCTTTAATTTCTCTTTAAACTTTTCCATTGTATTTTCTTCCATAATTGTGTCGTCCTCCATAATTTGTTTATATTTTGTCCTTAATCTAAAGAAATATGCAATTTCTCTAATTCCTGTATCATACTTTTTCCTGCCAATATCTTCTGAAGCCCTGCCATATCTGACGGGTCCAGATTTTTTGTAGCATAATCAATGCTGCTCTTCTTCACTTTTAGAACAATATCCTTTAGTGCTTTTTCCTGCTCCTGTTTTGTTTCCAAATAATTCAATTTTGTATTAAACAATGCTGCTGCCTTATTCTGTTCTTCCTGATTTTGAAAAATATTCAAAATCTGTGCCGGATTTAAAGCCTGTTCTTCTAATTGCTTATATAAATGAAGTGCAACTGTTTTGTATACACCTTCTTGAAAATCCTCTGGTGTAATATGTTCTTTTATTTGTAAATATATTTGTGGTTTTTCAATTAACCAAGTAAGCAAAAGCTTTTGCGACTCCTCCATTGCATTGATTGTTTCCTGCCTTTTACTACTTTGCATCGGCTGGCGCTTTTCTGTGGAAGAATCCATTTGAAGACCAAACTTATTCACCAGACCTTCTAAATTCGAAGTTCCAATATTATATTTTTCGGCAATTGCTTCCAAATAATTATTTCTTTCTATCTTTTCTTCAAAATTTAATAATTTTTTTGCTATTTCATTAATAAATAATGTCTTACTTTCCGGATCTTTTAAATCGTACTGACTTTCCAAAATGCCGATTTCAAAGAAAAATGCATTTTGTGCCCGTCCAATTCTTTCCTCATAAGCCTCTTCTCCCAGATTTTTAATGAATTCATCCGGATCTTTATAGGGTTTCATATTTAGCACCTTCACACGAAGTCCTGCTTCTTTACAGATAGGAATGGCTCGCAATGCAGCCTTTACTCCTGCACCATCACTATCATAGGAGAGTACTACTTCTTCTGTATATCGCTTTAATAAACTGGCATGACCGGAAGTAAAAGCTGTTCCCAGCGACGCCACTGCATTAGAAAAGCCCGCCTGATGAAGGGAAATCACATCCATATATCCTTCACATAGTATCATATATGGCTTTCTTGAGGTTCGGGCAATATTTAATCCATAGAGATTCCTACTTTTATCAAAAACCTTTGTTTCTGGAGAATTTAAGTACTTTGGCTCACCCTCTCCCATTACACGGCCACCAAAACCAATGACTCTGCTGTTTACATCCATAATCGGGAACATAACACGATTAAAAAATTTATCATAAATTCCCTTTGCCTCATGAAAAGTAATCAAACCGGACTCTTTTAACACCTCATCAGAATATCCTTCTTTTTTCAAATACCGGTACAACTCATCCCGATATTTCCCAGCATATCCTAGTCCAAAGTGTTTTATTGTTTCTTCAGACAAAGTACGCCCCCGCAAATAATCAAACCCTGTTTTTCCATCTTCCTGCTTTAATTTATAGAAATAAAAATAAGCTGCTTTTTTATTGATTTCCAAAAGTACTTTTCTAAAATCAGCAGAACGTCTGCTTTCTACATCCTGATTTTCTTCCGGCAGCTCCACTCCTGCCCGTTCTGCTAACATTTTTACTGCTTCTACAAAATCATAATTTTCATATTGCATTACAAAGGTATAAACATTCCCCCCTGCTCCACATCCAAAACAATAATACATCTGTTTTCCTGGTGTTACCGAAAAAGATGGGGATTTTTCATTATGAAAAGGACATAGTCCAAAATAGGAACTGCCTTTTTTTTGAAGTTTTACATAACCCGATACCACATCTACGATGTCGTTTTTCATTCGAACTTCTTCTATTAAATCATCACCGTAATACATTTCTTATCCCTTCCATACTTTTGGAATACCCAATTCAGTAAATTTTTAATTGCATAGAACCCTTCCATTCCTGCTTTCCTTTTTTCATAACTTTGCGAATCATCACAGAAAATACCCCTTTCTAATATAATTCGTCTCAAAGAAGCAAAATCCTTTGTTTTTTTCAAAAAATTTTTTAAAATTTTTCTGAAATAATTCTAACTTATCAGATTCATAATCAAAGGGGCAATTACCACTGTAATAATTCCTGTTACTACAATAGCAAGAGAACTCATGGCACCTTGAATCTCTCCTAGTTCAATGGCTTTAGAAGTTCCAATAGCATGGGATGCGGTTCCACAGGCAAGTCCTTGAGCTACCGGTTCTTCTATTTTCAACAATTTAAACAATCCACTTGCAATGGTTGCTCCAAGGATTCCTGTAATAACCACACTCATAACAGTTACAGAAGTAAGCCCACCTAATTCTTCACTTACTCCAATGGCAATGGCTGTGGTTAAAGATTTTGGTATCAACGCCGCCTTCAATTCCGGGGAAAATTTAAAGCTAATGGTAAGTATTCCAATCACCACTGCATTTGTAATACATCCCGCTCCGATACTTAACATAATGGCTGATACATTTTTCTTTAGCACCTCAATCTGACGGTACAAAGGTACTGCAAGACATACTGTAGCCGGAGTTAAAAAATAGGTCAAATACTGTGCCCCATAATTATAAGTATCATAATCAATGCGAAATATTACTAACACAATTACTATAAATACAGCACTTAAAAGTAATGGGTTGCATATGGTTAATTTCACTTTTTTACTTATAGTAAGTGATATCCAATAAAAAATCAGACTGATTACAATCCCAAAATATACCGATTCAGAAAGCATTTCATTCATTTTCTTTTCTCCCTTTCTTTTTGCCATGTCGAATAACTGCTTGAGATACCCTTCCTGTAACAGCCATTACCACAACTGTGGAAACTACAGTAATAATCAGTATTGGTAAAATACTGCCACCCAATTTTGGAAGTACATCCATCATACTCACTGCTGGTGCCAGAAACAAAACTGGCATAATCGTGTTAAAAAAATCCGCTGTTTCTTCTACTTGTTCTAATTTTATTACTCCACTAAGCAATGCAACCAATAATATTACCAATCCATACACACTTGCCGGTATAGAAAATGGAAGTATGAGATTTAACATCTCTCCAAGAAATGTTATTCCGCTAATAATTGCAAACTGAATCAAATATTTCATATATTTACCATGCCTTTCCATTCTAAACAACTACGTGGAAAAGACTGTTTCTTAATTGAAACAGTCTTTTCACAGGCATTTTCTTATCCTACAATATCCGTAACATCCACATTCTGTCGTTCATTCAGGTGCTTATTTACATATTGCTCCATCATTTGCAGATCATCACGAATACTCCTTAAAGAAGGGATTGCTTTCTCACTTGATATAGTAATCATATCAATATTTTTCAATTCATCATAAAGTCTTCCCATTGCTGCCTGTATTTTTTCAAGCTGTTCTACGTTTACAAATTTTCCTTCATTTTTCCGAATGTCCAGTTCAAATTCCAATGCCAGAAGAATACCTTCATCTCTTTGATCACCTTTTCCCTCTTTATTTTTTTCTTAATTTCATCCATCATAAGAAGAATATTTTCTTCTGACATATCCTTGAATTTTCTTTCCATTGAGAACTCCCTCCTTACTATTATTTGTTCTCACCCATAAACTATTCGATTTTCTACGAATATTTCTAAGTAAAATAAACCAAATCTTCTTCTGGTGCCTCTGCTCTTTCTATTTTCTCTGCATACAACACTGGTCCCTCGCCTTGATAGTCCTCCTGATATTCACATGCAATTTCTGCTGTAACATATATCCACTCTCTTACATTATATGGTGCAATCATACTGCTTTCACATTTACACATAAATCCTATAAATCCTATATCATCTGCACAACAAGTCATAGCAAATCTTCCCGGTACAAAACATCCTTTTGGAAATTTCGGAGATTTATAAACCACTGCCTTAAAATAAATTTTCTTTCCAACATACTTTTGAGGATTATCTACTGCGTCCAGATACCAAAGTCCATAATCATCATCGTCTAACTCAATAATTGGAGCATTAATATCAAATGGCATTTCTTCTTCTACTTCTACATCTGGCATTCCATCTTCTGACTCAAAGTAAATCTGTGCCCGTCTATTTACTGCTTTGATACTTTTTCTTAATGCAGGCTTTCTAGTTTCTCCATTACAGCGGTTGAAAATAACCATATCTGCATCTGTAAAATGCGACATCATCAAGGAACGCATATTGTTTAAATACAACTCAAAAGTAGGTGCAGCAACAGTAGTAATTACCTGAACCAGCTGCCATCTTTTTGGCATCAGCTCAGAGGACATCGCTTCCGGTGTCCACATTCCATTGTATTCAATCATCACTTTTTTGGGCTTATATTTCTTTTGACATTCCGAGTAAAAGTCTGCTGTTAAAGTTTCCTTATCCTCCACTTCTACTAAAGAAATATTACAGCGTTTTAATTCCTCTAAGTCATATTCTACTTCTCCCTGCTCGCAAGATATCAGCAAAATTGGTTCTCCTGTAATAAATTCTTCATCCTGAAGGGTATCTTTAATAAATGTAGTTTTTCCGCTTTCCAAAAAACCCATAAAAACATATACTGGTATTTCTAACATACTCTGTCCAAACCTTTCACGTTTTCTTTAAATTCCAAATAATTCCTGGAGCTTATCTGTATCCAGATTCGTTCCTATAACACAAATTCTTCCTGTATAATCTGCTACTCCTGTACGCACTTCATATTCTTCCGGAACTAAATCAAAATGTAGCCAGGTTCCGTCTTCTGCTGGAAGTATTCCTTTCGAACGCAGAATACTTCCATATTCATTGCTGTTAGCAAGTTTTTCAAGAATTGCTTTTAAGTTTTCTTCTGTATATTTATGAGGTGTTTCTGTACCCCAACTTGTAAATACATCATCTGCATGGTGATGACCTTCATGATGATGGTCATGTCCGCAACATTCATGGTCATGGTCATGATCGTGTCCGCAACATTCATGGTCGTGGTCATGATCGTGATCGTGTCCACAGCATTCATGGTCGTGGTCATGATCGTGATCGTGTCCACAGCATTCATGGTCGTGATCATGATCGTGATCGTGTCCACAGCATTCGTGGTCGTGGTCATGGTCATGATCGTGTCCACAGCATTCATGGTCGTGGTCATGATGATGGTGATGTCCACATTCCGGGCAAATATCTTCTTCACTCATAAGCTCATCTAACAGAGACTTCTCCTGCTCCATAGCTTTTAAAATCTGGGCACCTTCCAGATTGTCCCATGGTGTAGTGATAATTACTGCATCTTCATTATGTTCTTTAATTGCTTTTACGCACTTATCCAGCTTTTCCATAGAAATATTCTGTGTACGACTAAGCACAATAGTTTTTGCACTTTCAATCTGGTTATTGAAAAATTCGCCAAAATTCTTCATGTACATAGCAGCTTTTGAAGCATCTACTACTGCAGTAGTACTATTTAAATAAACTTCAACTTCTTCACTTACTCCCTGCACTGCTTTAATTACATCAGAAAGTTTCCCTACTCCTGATGGTTCAATAATTACTCTGTCAGGATTGTATGTTGTAAGTACCTCTTTCAAAGAAGTCCCAAAATCTCCTACTAATGAGCAACAGATACACCCTGAATTCATTTCAGTAACCTGCACACCTGCTTCTTTCAAAAAGCCTCCGTCAATTCCAATTTCTCCAAATTCATTTTCAATCAGTACCAGTTTTTCATTTCCCAAGCTTTCTTTCATCAGCTTTTTTATCAATGTTGTTTTTCCAGCTCCCAAAAATCCTGAAATAATATCTATTTTAGCCATTTTGTTCTGTCCTTTCTATATTTAAACAATGTTCTTAGTATAGCATTTTCAATAATAAATTGCAAGAACCCCAACAGTTCTATACCTGAATAATTGTAACAGTTGTTACTGTTCACTCATATGCCAAGAAGTGACTCTAGCAAGATTTCAGCCCCATGTATCGAAGATGCATTTTAAATGGGCTGAAATTCGTTACTGTTTACAGTTTACTGTGAACAGTAACAAACAGTTCAGCCCTTATCATTTAATTTATTTTATCGCAAATAATGAAAACATTCGGCTCAAGTACTTAACTACAACCTTCAAAATTATATATTAATAGAGGGATACTAAATTTTTTATTGATTTTTGTAATAGAATTTTAGATATTTTACAGAACTACTCTCCTTAATTTAAGAAAAAAATAAACCGGTCAAAAAACCGATTTTCTTAACACTCTTAGAGGAATCTCCCTTCAATATTTTGGCTTAATTACTTTTTAGATTACCTCATGTAACCAACACTCAAAAATTGACTTATTCCGTATACTATTTCAGTGCGGGAGATGGGACTTGAACCCACACGACGTTGCCATCACTAGATCCTTAGTCTAGCCTGTCTGCCAATTCCAGCACTCCCGCAAAGATATTTTCTTACTGCCTCAGCAGTACAAACGATAGTTTACTCCTTTTTTCCTTTTTTGTCAATAGCTTTTTTGAAAAAAATTAAAAAAATTTTAGAATTTTTGTAATTATTCAAAAAATATTGCCAAATCAAAAAATTTCAAATTTTTTTATTGAAACTTCAAAATTTCCATTGACTTATTTCTAAAAACTTGTTAAAATAAACATCGTCATGCGGAAGTGTCGGAATTGGCAGACGAGCAAGATTCAGGTTCTTGTAAGCTTCGGCTTGTGTGGGTTCAAGTCCCATCTTCCGCATATAAATTAGCAAGCTGAGAATCCTTATTGGGTTTTCAGCTTTTTTCATCTGCATTTTTCCAGTCCTTATATTTCTCCTTTTCTAGCACAAAAATATCCGGCTGTCTCTAACAGCCGAATATTTTTTGAAATACCTCATCCTCATAAAGAATCTTCTTAGCAAGTTCTCTATATTTTTCCTCATGAATATACGTATGTCTATATGGTTTAATCGATGGTGCTAAATCTATTGCTTTTACAAAATCCTCTCTTCTAAGTCCTAAAGTACTAACATACTCAAAAAAACCAGTATCAGTAAAAATTCGATGAATTCTCTTATACCTGTGATTTTGCACTAGACTCATTAAATAAGTTGCTGTCCCCACCTGTATTCCATGAAGCTGTGGTTCTGTCAAAATCTTATCCAATGCATGAGAAATTAAATGTTCACTTCCACTAGAAGGTGCACTGTTTCCCGCTATTTCGTTGGCAATTCCACTCATTGCCAACGAGTCCACTAATTCCCTTAAGAACCAGTCATCTTTAATACTATTGCTTTCAAAGGAAGTCCTCACAAAACTATTTACCGCCTTTTTGGCAATCATCATAGCAAAGTCATTTAAAGTATCATATCCCTGCTGGTCTTCGTATACCCAGTCATATAAAGCAGTAATTTTAGATACCAAATCCCCGATACCAGAATAGATAAACTTATCTGGTGCACTTTTAATCACATCCGTATCTACAATAATACCATATGCCAGTCTTGCAGGTACAGAAGTTCTCTTTCCCTCTACTAAAAGAGATGCACTAGAACTAGAAAACCCATCACTGGAAGCTGATGTAGGAACACTAATAAAGGGCATTTTCCGCAAGTATGCTGCATATTTCGCCACATCAATCACTTTTCCGCCTCCAATTCCTAATACCGCTTGAGTTTTTGTATCTATTCCAAAGGCAAGTTCAACAATATCATTAATATCGGTAGAATCCAGTTCTCTATAGTCCAATAAGGCAATGTCATGCTTTTTTAAAGATTCCATTACCATAGAACCAAACATGTCAATTAATCCATTTCCAAAGAATACAACTACGCTGTGAAACTCATTTTCTTTTAAATACTTTCCCACTTCTTTTAAAGTTCCATTACCCACCTTTAGAATAGAAGGAATAGAAATTCTGCTTCCAATTACATTTTTCATAGGATTCCCTTTCCATACAATGTGATATTTTATGGCTTTTCTGTCATACCTTCCATAATAGCAGCCATAACCTTATCATCTCTTGCCTGATTAATTTTATTCAACACATCTTCTGCATAGCTTGTTGTAGGTTCTTTTTTCTTTTCTTCTACTTTTTCTTCCTTACTTTCATTTTCCAAAGGAAGATACATTTCATTTCCTTCTTCCCCAATAATATTTTTCTTTTCTTCATAGTTACAATTATACCATTTTACAATATTCTTCTGTTCTTTCCTATTACGGATATCAATTAAATCTTCCATTACCCTCACTCCTTTGTTCTTATCCACAACACACTATTGATAACTTTTTTCCAGAAATTCTATTTGCTCTGCTTCTGACTTACTCTTACAAAAAGCAGTAAGTTTTTGCAATAAAACAAGATATTCATTTAATAGTGCATCTGTTTTTTCGTGTATTAAATCAATCTTTTTTTCTTTTCCTGCAAATTCCATTTCTTTTGCACGTTCTGCCAGTTCCAGTGCCCCAATGGTATTGGCAGAACTTTTCAATCCATGAACTGCAACAATATAATCCTTCCAATTCGCTTCCTTATACAGCTGTTTAATTAAAGGAAGCCTCTTTCTTCCTTCTTCAATAAAAACAGCTATGATTCCCAAATATAACTCACCATTGTTATCGCAGTTTTCCATCCCCTTGCCAATAATAATCTGTGGCGGAAAAAGATTTTTCTCCTCTTTCACACAAACTCCCCCTTAGTAATATTTCTAACCTCATATGGTGTATAAATTATATCATATCAAATTCTTTTTTGCAATTTGCATAGAGAAATTAATATTTTTTTTGCTTTTTTCTTACACATTTACCATATTTCTTCTAAATATAACCTATTTCATACCACTGACACGGGGATAGTATTCTTTTGGAATGTAACCTCTGATAAAAATTCCATCTGCTCCATACTCTTCTTCTAGCAGACTTCCATATTTCCGTACTAACTGAATTACAGAAGTCTCTGCATACGGAACCACTCTTTCTACATACATTTGTCTGGATTGAAGATATTCCTGAATCAGTTCTTTAATTTCTCCAAATCCCTTTCCTGTTTTTGCGGAAATTGCTAATACTTTTTTAGCATGAGTATCTTTTAACTCTTTTTCATTTTCTTTTATCTCTGGTTTATCTGTTTTATTAAATAAGGTGTAAATTGGTTTCCCAGTTACTTCTAAGGATTCCAGAGTCTGGTATACAGTTTCCATCTGGGATTCCATTTGTTCATTAGAAGCATCCACCACATGGAAAATTAAGTCTGCATATTTCGCTTCTTCCAATGTACTTTTAAAAGCTTCCACCAAATGATGCGGAAGCTTCCGAATAAACCCTACCGTATCGGTAATTAATACCTGTTCCTTATTTTCCAACTCCAACACTCTGGTGGTGGGATCCAGGGTAGCAA
>JAFQCM010000077.1 GCA_017399445.1 Lachnospiraceae bacterium
CTGGACAAATGTGCCAGGAGTACAGATGGGAACAAGCTCTAAAGTTTCCGGATATCCATATGCAATTACCATTGATTTGGGTGATGCTACAAGTTTAACAGCATGTTTCAATGATGGAAATGGAAATTGGGACAGTAATAACAGCAACAACTATACTTTTGGCGTAGGAGAATATACCTATAGTAATGGTAGTATAACAAAAATGAACTAAATATTTTTAACAGATTTAAAAGGCTCTGCATTTGCAGGGCCTTTTTGTAAGAGCTTTGTAAGATTTGTCATATAATGCTTGAAATAAATAAAAAAATTGAGTGAAATTGTTAAGGAAAAGTTAAAGAAATTAACTTTTTAAGAAAAATGTTATGAGGAGATAGGGTAATGAAAAAAAAGAAACTAAAGAAGAGTATTGCAGTTTTATTAACAGCTGCGATTACTTTATCAAATTTTAGTGGCATTGGTAGCTTAAGAGAAGTGCAGGCTGCAACCACAGTAAAAGTGGAAAATGGTGGTTTTGAGAGTACCACTAGTAGCAATGGAAAATTAATCGCAAAGGGATGGAGTAAAAATAGCTCTGCAGAAGTGGTATCTACAGGGGCAAAAGAGGGCTCTAAGTGTCTGAAAATGACAAATCCTTATTACGGAAGTACCTATATAACTCAGGAGCTAACTTTGAATCCAAACACAGAGTATGTATTAACCGGTTATATTAAGGGTGAAAATATTCGTGGTGTAGATAGTGATGCAAATGCTTTTGGAAATGGTACTACCATTGAGTTTGAAGATAATACGGCTTATATGGTGGAACATACAAACAATTGGCAAAAAGGAACCTTTGACTGGAAAAAGGAACCATTTACTTTATTACTAATTCCAAAGGAATAGCTACTTTAAAATGTGGTATTTCAGGTTCTTTCAAGGGAACAGCATATTTTGATAAAATATCTATAAAAGAGAAAGCATATCCAAATGATTCCACAGTAAATAAAGTAAAGGCGGAAAATAAAAATGTAAGATCCTTTATATCAAAAGATATTGTAAATGAAGTGGGAATAGATGCATATCAGGCGTGGCTGGATGAACTGCAGGAAGCATATGAGGCCTATGCCGATTTAACAGGAAGTTGTCCATATAACGGAGATGTAATAAATATAATTAATACAGAAGAACCTTATATTCAGCAATATGGTGCGGTAGCGGGAAATCCCATACGGACAAATTTTAATCAAATAAATAACTTTAAAAATTATGCTGAGCAGGGGTATATGAATTTTGGCGATTTGCATGAAATCGGACATGACTTTGATATAAAAGAAAGTTTCTCAAAGTTTTACCATTTAAAACATTTAGAAAATTTTTACAGGTATTGCAGCAGAACTACAATCCAACAGGGAATGAAGTAATGGATTGTATTGGCGAAAGAGATTTTGAGATTATAAGAAAAGGAATGTGGGGTGGAGAAATTGCCGAATTTGACAATTACAATTGTCAATTGCAACTCCAAAGGTAGAAGGAATATTATTTAAAGCTTATATAAATGGTGAATGGACAGAATGGAAAACAGGAGGAAGTATTATTGATGGAAAAGGACAGGACATACAGGCAATAAAAATAAAGCTGAGCGGTGAATTGGCAGAGCAGTGTGATGTATATTATAGAACTCATAACCGACATTTTGGATGGCTTGGATGGACAGGAAACGGTAATGCTGCTGGAACGAAAGATATAAATAGTGCCATTGAAGGATATCAGATTCAACTGGTGAAAAAGGATAGCACAATAGATGGCATTACCAATGACACAAAAGAGTATTGCAGAGAGAATATAACTACTACCACAATATACTATAAGGGTTATGAAAATCCAAATATTCATTACAAAATCGGTAATGGAAAATGGACAAGCGTACCAGGAATCAAAATGGAAGAAAGTTCACAGATAGAAGGATTTCCATATGTTATTACTATTGATTTGGGAGAAGAGACTGAATTAACAGCATGCTTTAATGATGGAAATGGAAACTGGGATAGTGATAATAAGAAGAATTATATGTTTGGGGTAGGAGAGTATACCTATAGTGATGGAAGTATAACAAAACTAAATTAATTTTTATCAAGTGTCTTAAGGGGAGATTTAGAAGATATTGTAAATAGTAAAGAAAAACTGTTTTTATCTATGCAAAAGTTGGAAGAAAATTCAGTTAAGTCTGCTGAAAATACCAATGAAATTAGAACCTCAACAGCGGGACAGGCAGCAGGAGTTAATACGATTGTAAAATCCTTAGAAAATGTACAAAATAGTATTGAAAAATTAGCAGCAGTATTACAGTAAAGAAGAGAAACAGAATATTCGGTATAGTATTTCCAAAATGTTATACTAGTTTAGGGGTGAATATCTGGGAATTGGAAGTGGCGATAGAATATTGAAAAGGCTCTGCGTTTTGCAGAGCCTTTTGAATTAGTTATTATAATCATTATTTTGATAGTTATTCTGATCGTAAGAATTCTGACCATAACCATTTTGGTTGTAACCATTCTGGTTGTAACCGTTCTGGTTGTAACCGTTCTGGTTGTAACCATTCTGGTTGTAACCGTTCTGGTTGTAACCATTCTGGTCGTAACCGTTCTGGTTGTAACCGTTCTGGTTGTAACCATTCTGGTCGTAACCGTTCTGGTTGTAACCGTTCTGGTTGTAACCGTTCTGGTTGTAACCATTCTGGTTGTAACCGTTCTGGTTATAACCATTCTGGCCATATCCGGCATATCCAGTCTGGAAAGTCTTTTGCCTAAGTACGGCATATAACTCAGCATAAGTAGCCTGTGAGTAAGGATTTACCCAGAATATACTTAATATACCACAAGTTAAAAGGGAAAGACATGCCCATCCAAAGAAAGATAATTCTAATACCCAGGTACTTAATTTCTCGCCATCCATTTGAGTCTTTGTCATCTGAAATGCAGTTTTACTGTCAATTTCCGGATGTTCAGATAAAATGTATGGTATCATACGATATTCATAAGCTTTGATAATTCCAGGAATAATAAAGAGTAAATACCATAAAGCTATTTTTAAAGAAGCTAAAAACATAATCTTTACCACATTTAAGTAATGTCCCGAACTAAAAACAAAAATAACATCACCAAAGTTTCTTCTGCCTTCTCTTGCATTCAAAAAGAATCGGTAAATACCAACTCGAATTGGTGCACATATAAAAGTGGAGAATACTATTGCAACTGCAAAAATGATTAAAAAAAGTCCAATGGATAATCCTGCGATGAGACCTACTAATGGGAGTACGAAATTAGAGTCACTATCATCAGAATAGTAATCATCATCATCCCAGTCATAATCGTCATCATCAAAATAGTTATAATCACTACTATAACTTGAGGAATTGTTGTTTGAAGATGAATAGCTGGAACCGCCACCACCACCGCCTGTTCCTCCTACTAGTGTTAAAATTAAGCACGCTAAAACGAACCACCAGTAATTTCGATTAACGCTTTCTTTTGCACGCTGTTTTAATTCAGCTCTTGTCCAAGTTATCATTTGTTCCTCCTCGTTTGGATAAAAAATATTTCCTTTATACTTTAATGTTTTTTTTAGGAAAAATCAATATAATTTGCACAATATGACAAAGAAAGTTTAAATAAAATTATTTGTTCATAGTTTTAAATACAATGGTGCTGACTAAAATATAGCCAAACATTAGATTAGTCTGAGAAGATTAGTGTTCATTTTCATTTGGTAACGAATCTACAACATAGCGATATTTCCCGAAATTATATTGTTCTTTGTTTTGTGTAATGATTCCGCATTCGATTGCCTGTGCAATGATTCATTTTTTTCTTGCGGAAGATGATGATTTTTAAGGTATAAAATTCCACTAGTTACAGATAATAGGATTAAGAAATAAAAATTTCTACCGGTTTGATTTTTGAGAAATTATATTATTTTATATTTGTAAATGGAGGAAAAATATGAAAGCAACAGGCATTGTAAGACGTATTGACGACTTGGGAAGAGTAGTAGTACCGAAAGAGATTAGAAGAACACTTAGAATTCGTGAAGGAGACCCATTAGAAATCTTCACCGACAGAGAAGGAGAAATTATTTTAAAAAAATATTCTCCTATAGGTGAATTAGGGGATTTTGCAAAGCAATATGCAGATACATTAGCACAAACCACAGGAAATGTAGTATGCATTGCAGACAGAGACCAGATTATTGCAGTAGCAGGCGGTGGAAAAAAAGAATTTATGAATAAAAGTATTTCTTCTGATTTGGAACATTTGATTCAAAATAGAGACACCATAGTTGCTACTATAGGAGAAAAATCTTTTATCAACATTGCAGATGAAAATATGGAAGAATATCAAAGTCAGGTAATTTGTCCAATTATAGCAGAAGGCGATTCTATAGGAGCAGTAATTATTTTAAGTAAAGATAGAGATGCAAAGGTAGGAGAAATAGAAAAGAAGCTGGCAGTTTCAGCAGCAGGATTTTTGGGAAGACAGATGGAGCAATAAGATGAAAACAGCAGATGCTTTTTAGAGCAGCTGCTGTTTTTAGTGTGTGTGAAATTATTTTAACGCATATTTTCCAAAAGCTCTGCTTTCATCTGATATAATTTATCAGATAAATCCACATAAACTTCATGGGGATTAATTAATCGGCGGCTTTCCTCCCATAAAGTATCTAGTTCCTGAGAACAATAGTCTCTAATATCCATTACTTTAGGAGAAGTGTAAACACAGTTTCCTTCTAGAAAAATCGGTACCAGCATTTTTCTAAGTGAAAAACTTCCGGCTTTTAGTAAAGTCTTTTTCCAGGTTTCCACAGGGTCAAATAAAAGTAAATCTTCTTCTTCTGAAATAATTTCACTTTCTAGTGCAATTAAGTCTGCTTTAATTTTCCTGCTTTCCTTATCATAAATACGGTAAATGGTTTTGTTTCCTGGATTTGTAATTTTTTCTGAGTTTTCAGAAAGCTTAATTTTCGGAATAAAGGTTCCCTGAGATTCTACTGCAGCAATCTTATACACACCTCCAAAAGAAGGATTATCCTTGCAGGTAATCAAATTAGTTCCCACACCCCAGGAAGTAATGGCGGCGCATTGGGTTTTTAAGCTGTCAATTAAATATTCATCTAAATCGCTGGAAGCAGAAATAATAGCATCTGAAAAACCGGCCTCATCCAGCATTTTCCTAGCTTTTTTAGATAAGTAAGCCAAATCCCCACTGTCCAGACGAATTCCATAGAAAGAAAGTTGAACACCCTGTTCCTTCAATTCCTGAAAAACACGAATGGCATTAGGAACACCGGATTTTAAAGTATCATAAGTATCGACCAGTAAAATACAGGCATCAGGATAAAGGGATGCATAAGTTTTAAACGCAGTATATTCATCTGGAAAGCTCATAATCCAGCTGTGGGCATGGGTGCCTTTTACCGGTACATCAAAAAGTTTTCCCGCCAAAACATTAGATGTTCCAATACATCCTCCAATCATGGCAGCCCTTGCACCATAAATTCCTGCATCTGGTCCCTGAGCCCGGCGAAGACCAAATTCCATAATGCCATCCCCCTGGGCAGCATAGACTACTCTGGAAGCTTTGGTAGCAATGAGACTTTGATGGTTAATAATATTTAAAATAGTAGTTTCAATTAACTGAGCTTCCATAACAGGAGCAATTATCTTCATCAAAGGTTCCTTAGGGAAAATAATGCTTCCCTCCGGAATTGCATAAATTGCCCCAGAAAATCGAAACTTTTTCAAAAAATCTAAAAAATCATCCTCAAAAATCCCGGTATTTTTTAAATATTCAATATCTTCTATTGAAAAAGATAATTCCTTGATATAATCGATGACCTGCTCCAATCCTGCCATAATAGCATAGGCACTGCCAGAGGGATTAGAACGATAAAATACATCAAAAATTACGGTTTGTTTTGTATTTGACTTAAAATATCCCTGCATCATGGTAAGTTCATAAAGGTCTGTCATTAATGTAAGATTACGATTATCCATAAAAACCTCCTTGTGGTTAATTAGATATAGTTGTTTCACTGTATTTATATGGTTGCCACTATAGCACAATCCCATGCAAAATGCAAGAAACAGGAATGAAGTAAGAAAAAATGAATATATTTAGTAAAGAAAAGGGGGAAGGAAATGCGAGAAAAAATTAAGTTTATTTTGTCATTTTTGATTATTCTTCTGTTTCTTCCTTATATATGTGTAGTGTTGTTTCATAATAATGTGCAGGCGGAAAATGTTTTTTTTTCCATTGGAAACAGTACAGTGGAGGAAAATAATATGGATTCAGAACTCTTTGTGGCAGGGGTTCTCGCTAGTCAGATGCCTGTATCTTACGAAAAAGAAGCTTTAAAAGCGCAGGCAGTGATAGCAAGAACACAAATATATAGAATGATGGAAGACAAGGGAATCAAAGATTTGGAAGCAGAAGATCTTCCTCAGTACATGAGTATCAGTGAAATGGAAAAAGTTTGGGGTTATAGTAAAATGCAAGATTATTACAGCAAATTGAAAGAAGCAGTTACAGAAACCCAAGGAATTATTATGAAATATAAGGGAAAATGCATAGAGCCTTCTTTTCATGCAGTGAGCAACGGAAACAGCAGAAGTGGAAATGAAGTATATCACAGTGAAGATTATCCCTATTTGACAAAGGTAGATAATCCATATGATATTTTATCTGAAGATTATTTGAAAGTAATAATGATAAGTAAAGAAGAACTAGCAGAAAAAATGAATCAGGAATTTGGAAGTAATCTGCTGGCAGAAAGTATACTTAATCAGATAAATGTAAAAAGTAAAGATGGGGCTGGGTATGTTACTAATGTGCAGATTGGAGAGTGTACTATGGCAGGAGAAGAATTTCGAAAGATTTTAGATTTGAATTCTTCCTGCTTTATAATAGAAGAGTCAGAAGGAAAAATAAGAATAACTACTAAGGGGCTGGGGCATGGAATTGGACTGAGCCAGTTTAATGCAAATGAGATGGCAAAGAACGGAGATGATTATCAAAAAATTCTAAATTACTATTTCAAAAATATAGAATTGGTCAATGAATAAAACAAAATATTTAGGTCAAAACTATTACTGAGGTGATAGGAATGAACAAAAATAAAAAACTTGCAGCAGCATTTACACTTATTGTTACCGCAGCAGCAACCATGGTGGGGGCTTACGCACTGGGAAATTTTACCACAAATGACAGTTCGGGATATGTGGATTTAAGTGAAGTAGATGAAAATAAAACTGCAAAAGCAACAGATGAGGAACAGGATAGTCAGATGCAAACAGCAAAAGCAGAGGAGAAAGAAAGTGAATTCGGACTGGATAACATAATGGATGCCACAGATGAGTATATTGAGGAAGATGTAAGTACAGCAGAAAAGAAAAGTGATGCATCTACACAGGTGGCAGAAGCAACAGAAACAGCCGATAATACACAGACAGCAGAAGCAACAGAATCAGTCCACGGTACAGAGGTGGCAACAAATACTACAGAAAATCAGACTACAGAAGAAAATCATCAGGAAGCTGAAATAAGTAAAACAGCAGGAGATGAAACCGCTCAGGTAATGTCTTCTTCTGCAGTAAATGAAACTGCTTCTACAAATTTAAGTTTTTCAGCAGAGGAAAAATTACTTTGGCCGGTAGAAGGAAATGTAATCATGAATTACAGCATGGATAAAACAGTATATTTTGCAACACTTGACCAGTATAAATACAATCCGGCACTGATTATCGGATGTGAGGCAGGAAATAGTGTAAAAGCAGCGGCAGATGGAAAAGTAGTATCTATAGAAAATCTAGATGAAACAGGAACTACCATGACTGTAGATTTGGGAGACGGATATCAGGCAATTTATGGTCAGCTAAAAGATGTTACATTAAAGGCAGGAGACACTTGCAAAGCAGGAGATGTGCTTGGAAGTGTAAATGAGCCATCCAGATACTATTTAAAAGAAGGAAGCAATCTTTACTTTGAAATAGAAAAAGAGGGTTCCGCCATAAATCCTTTGGATTATTTAAATTAATTAGTATTTACAGAAAAATCACCTTATCGTAAAATATTTATGGTAAGGTGATTTTATGAATTATACATATATTGTGGAATGTAGTGATGGCACTCTGTATACGGGGTGGACAAATAATCTGGAAAAGCGGATAGTAATGCACAACAGTGGAAAAGGAGCAAAATATACCAAGAGCAGGATTCCTGTAGTGTTAAGGTATTATGAGGAATTTCAGACCAAAGAAGAAGCCATGGCCAGGGAATATAGAATCAAACAGTTATCACGAAAAGAAAAATTAGAATTAATTGAGAAAAACAGTTGACAAATGAGAATCTTTCATGTATATTAAAATAGTAATCATTACTATTGTTGATAAACGAAAGGAGAAATATATGCAGCAGCTTAAATACAGCAGACAGAGAGAATCTATTAAGAACTTTCTAATGTCAAGAACAGATCATCCTACTGCTGATGTTGTGTATACCAATGTACGGAAAGAGTATCCGAACATTAGCCTTGGAACAGTTTACCGTAATCTATCCCTTCTTGCAGAAATTGGTGAGATTATGAAAATTTCAACGGGGGATGGTCCGGACCGTTTTGATGGGAATCCGCTCCCACATTATCATTTTATCTGTAAAAATTGCAGTAGTGTAATAGATCTTCAAATGGAGAGTATCGATGAAATTAATGAAAAGGCAAATGCTAATTTTAATGGAATCGTAGAAGGTCATATGGCATATTTTTATGGAACCTGTGAAAGTTGTAAACAAAATTAATTTTTTATATCGAAAGGAGAAATTTAAAATGAAAAAGTACGTTTGTCAGGTATGTGGATATGTTCACGAAGGAAATGAAGCACCAGAGGCTTGCCCAATCTGTAAAGCTCCAGCAGAAAAGTTTACAGAACAGAGCGAAGAAAGAACATGGGCTGCAGAACATGTGGTAGGAGTTGCACAGGGTGTAAGTGAAGATATTCTTGCAGATTTAAGAGCTAACTTCGAAGGAGAATGTTCTGAGGTAGGTATGTATCTTGCAATGGCAAGAGTTGCACATAGAGAAGGATATCCTGAGATTGGATTATACTGGGAAAAAGCAGCTTGGGAAGAAGCTGAACATGCAGCAAAATTTGCTGAATTATTAGGAGAAGTAGTAACAGACAGCACAAAGAAAAACCTGGAAATGAGAGTAGATGCTGAAAACGGTGCTACAGCAGGTAAATTCGACCTTGCGAAACGTGCTAAAGAGCAGAATCTGGATGCAATTCATGATACAGTACATGAAATGGCTAGAGACGAAGCTAGACATGGCAAGGCTTTTGAAGGTCTGTTGAAGAGATACTTCGGATAATTTTGGGAAAGAATATTCCAATAGAAAATTGCATATGCCATAATGGCAATAGGCAAAAAGAAATGAGAGTCCATACGGACAAAACGAATCCCCATGAGTGGCAACCTCATGGGGATTCTTGTTTAATTATTTTGGATTGATGAAATCTTTAAAATCAATGTTGTATATATCAATCACATAATTCACGAATAAATTGTTCCTCTATATCCAAGACCTCTTTACTCCAAAATTCTCTTCCTCCATGATGTGCCCCAAGTACTTGATAAAAGACAGCCTCCTTGTTAGCTGATATTAAAGCTTCAAAAAGTTCACACCCTTGTCCAAAAGGAACTAATTCATCATTGGTTCCATGAAACATAAGAATTGGCGGAATTTCTCTTTCTTTCTGAACATAATTAGCCACAATAGTAGGTTTCACCAGTTCGAGATGTTCCAATACCGTCTTTCCTCCAATTTCACAACCTTCCGGACTGTCTGGTGTGCGGTGATCCTGGGAAGAAGGTTCATCATTCATGGTTAAAAAGTTTGTGGGGCCATACAAATCAATGACACCTTTTACAATTGGTTTATTGCTTCGCCTGCCATCTTCCTCTAATTCATTAATTCCATAAGAAAAGCTAGCAATCATAGCAGTATGAGCTCCAGAAGAGTCCCCCATTAAAAATACATTTTCAGGATTAATATTATATTTTTTAGCATGTTCCTTCATAAAGTGAACACCTGCTTTGGCATCCAATGCCTGGGCAGGGAATATGGCACATTCAGAACCACGATATTCTAATGCAGCAACTACAAAACCTCTTTGTGCCAAATAGCTTAACTGAGGAATTCGTTCCTTGACATTTTGTTCATGGAATGCAGAACCTGGAATATATACAATGCATGGTAATTCATCTTTTGCATCAATTGGACCAATAATTTGTAAGTGCAATTTTCTGCCTGCCCGTTCCACATATACCACATCTTCGTGATAATAAATTTCATAATTGTCTACTTTAGGTTCCATTGGTATCATGCCGGCAGCAGAAGCTGTGCTCATTGGAAAATCTTCTCGTTTTACGTTTAATGGTTCCATTATGTTTGCCTCCTTTTTATTTTGTAGTTATTATAACAAATATAGGTCGTTGTTTCTATTATTCTGCTGAATTTTTTAAGTAAAGATTGTTGTGAAAGTTACTGTTCACTCATATGCTTAACACCTGCTGTCAAGCATATGCCAAGAAGTGACGCTGACAAGATTTCAGCCCCATGTATCAAAGATGCATTTTTAATGGGCTTTGTGAAAAACATTGGATTGTATCCACAATTATAAAAGAAATCTGAAAAAAATTGTAAAATCTGGGTTCAGTGAACGGCTCAACTGGACGATACAATAAAAACATCGCTCAACTCAGCGGTGCAGGCAGCAAAAAGCCTGAGTTAGTGAAGCAATCAATATACATTTAACAAGGAGGGAGAAAAAGTGGTAATTGAAGTAAACAACGTATCAAAAGAATTCGTCTCACCCAAAAAGTACCCAGGTTTAAAAGGTGCAATTAAGGGGCTTTTTTCTAATGAAAAAGTAAGAAAAATGGCAGTAGATGACATTTCCTTTTCTATTGAAGAGGGAGAAATTGTAGGTTACATAGGTAGTAATGGAGCGGGAAAATCCACTACTATTAAAATGATGACTGGAATTTTAACACCAACTTCCGGACAATGTCTTATTCGCGGCATTGATCCAAGTAAAGAACGAAAGAAAAATGCCCAGAATATAGGCGTTGTTTTCGGTCAGAGAACTCAGTTATGGTGGGATTTACCTTTAAGCGAATCATTTTCAATTTTAAAAGAAATTTACAATGTAAGCGATGAAGATTATGAATCTCAGATGAAATTTCTAAATGAAGTCTTAGAACTAGAAGAGTTCTGGACCAGACCAGTACGAAATCTCTCTCTGGGACAAAGAATGAGGGCTGACTTAGGAGCAGCATTATTACATAATCCAAAGGTGCTTTACTTAGATGAACCTACCATTGGTTTGGACCTGGTAGTAAAGGACAATATCCGAAAAGCAATTCGGGAAATTAACCAGAAATATAAAACAACGGTTATTTTAACTACCCATGATATTGAAGACATCGAGGAACTTTGCAGTCGAATTATTATTATTGATGATGGAAAGAAAATATATGATGGTTCTTTGGAAAATCTGAAAGAAAAATATGGTGTTACAAGAAAGGTAACCATGGAAGTGAAGAATTTAAAGGAAGCTTTACAGGTAGATTTATCTTCTGATTTAAATGTATCAAAAGAAGCTTATGAAGTAACAACAGATAAGGCAACCAACAGCGTGGAAGTGACTTTTGATAAGCACTGTTTAAGTATTTCAGATGTAATTGCACAGTATATGAAACGTACTGAGGTAAAAGATATTCAAATTCAGGAAACAGAGTTATCTGAAATTGTAAAAGAAATATATAACCATGGAATGGAAAAAGAAACAAAACAAAGTGAAGAAGGCATGGTGAGTTAGCATGAAAAAAGGAAGATGGAGGATTTATCTGCCCTTTACACTAAATGAGATCAAAAGCAATCTGGCATACAAGGGGAGTTTTTACTTGTTTATTTTGTGCAGTTGTTTTGGGGCATTTATTTCCTATTATTTATGGATGGCAATTTATGGAAGTTCAGAAACTGGTGTGTTAGGCGGACTTACCAGAAATGAAATGATTCTATATGTGTTTATGACATACGTTACATCCAATATTGTTAATGTTGGAGTGGTAGGCTACATAGAAAATGATGTAAGAGAAGGGGCAGTAGTCATGAATCTGATTAAGCCTATAGACTACCGACTAAGCCTGATTTCTAAAGCATTAGGCGTTGTTGTTTATCGTTTTCTGGCTCCATCCATTTTTGTATGGATCGGACTGGAAATATATAAGGTAACAGTTCTAGGCATGAAAGTGGTTTCTGTGAAAGATGCATTATTATATTTGCTTAGTGCATTTTTCAGTGTATTAATCTATCAGCTGTTTGACTTCTGCTTTGGATTGATGGCATTTGTAACAACTTATATGTTTGGATTAAAAATGGCAAAAAATGCATTGGTTGGCTTTCTGACAGGACAGCTGATTCCAATTAGCTTTTTTCCGGAAGTATTTCAGAAAGTATTTGATTTTCTTCCGTTTTCCTCTATGATATATACACCGGTTATGGTATATCTTGGAAAATATTCAGGAGAAGCATTGGCAGCAGTATTATTGCGACAGGTATTTTGGATTGTATTGCTGTATGTGTTAGGAACATTTCTTTGGCAAAAGATAACCAAACGTCTGATTGTGCTGGGAGGTTAGAAAATGAAAGAATTAAAAAGATATGGCAGATTATATAAAGTGTTTGTGGCACAGTTTTTTAAATATTTAGTACAGTCAAAAGCAGATTTTTTCATTGGACTTATGGGATTTTTCTTAACCCAGGCAGCGGGAATTGCTTTTCTTTATCTAGTATTTGAACAGATTCCAACTTTGGCAGACTGGACATTGCCACAACTTATTTTTATCTATGGATTTGCCCAGATACCAAGAGGAATTGACCATCTGTTTACAGATAATATCTGGATGGTGGCCTGGTGGTATGTGGTAAATGGACAGTTTGATCGTTATATGCTGCGGCCAATGAATCTGTTTTTTCAGGTGATTTGTGAAAAACTTCAGCCGGATGCTTTAGGAGAATTAATGGTAGGGATACTTTTACTGATAATTTCTTTGTCAAATGGAGTGATAACAGTCAGTGGAACAAAAATCCTGTTATTTATTATATCCATGATTGCAGGCGCTGTGATTTATACTTCTGTAAAATTATTGTTTGCTTCCTTTGCATTCTGGATGAAAGTCAGCGGACCGGTTCTGTATACAGCGTACCAGTTAGCTGATTTTGCAAAATATCCTACCGAAATTTATGCAAAAGGAATTCGCTTTATGATTACCTGGATTATTCCATTTGGTTTCGTGGCTTATCTCCCAGCAAGCTACTTCTTAAAGCCGGGAGTGAGTGCATGGAGTACCATTGGAGTGGAATGTGTACTGGCGGTAGTATTTTTTGCAATTGCTTACGGAGTATTTCATTTTGGAACCAGAGCTTATGAAAGTGCTGGGAACTAAGAAAAATAATTCTGATATAAAAACAGCAGAAAAGATAAAGTCTTTTCTGCTGTATCGTTTTATATTCTATGTTATTTGTAGAGCTAGTATTTTTAATATCCTAGTGTACCGGTTACAGTTCCCTTCACACTGCTAAAATTTAGCGGAATTTGGAACACATCAATAAAGGAAGACACAGGAAGGTATAAAGTATCATTCTGATAAACTGGTGACAAGTCTAAAATCTTAGTTGATTTCGGTGTTACATAAATATTGGAATTTGCACTTAACTGATAAGAAATATCTTCATATTCCACAGTATAATCATTTCCACTTTGGGTAACTGTTGCTCCCAAAGCTTTTAAGACAGGCTGGGCTTCCACATAGTAAGATTCATCTATCTGGGTAACTGGGAAAGTGGCTTCTCCCACTTTCAATTGGGTAGTAATGTATGGAGAAAAATCAGTCTTTTCAATTAAAGCGTGAATTCCTTTAGTTTTGTCCACTACCTGTGATACTTCATAGTCAGTACCAGCACTAAGATAAGCATAAGTCAGAGCACGATCCAAACCAAATTCTTCAGAAAGAAAATCAATACTTTCACGAACAGACATTTTCATGGCTTCGTCCAAATCTTCATTTAATCCAATCGGAATCCAGTAATCTTCCGTTTCGCCAAATGCCATATCGAATCCCTGATTAACTCCCGGTACTTCATCCGTATCATTTTTAATAACAGTCAAACGAATCGTAGCACGAAGAGAACCTTCCAAAGCAGTTAAGGCTACTTCACCATCACCCTGTGCAAAGTGAGGGTCACCAGTGTAGAATAAGGCACCATCTACATCAACTGGAAGGTATAAAGTACTTCCAACACCTAATTCATTAATATCTAAGTTACCACCCAGTCTGGTTGGAGGTACTGTGCTGGATTTTTCGGAGGAATTAGCTGCAACTCCCATAGTTCCTAAAAATGGATCTAATTTAAAGGTTAATTGAGAACCATTTCCATCATCTAAATAACCATAATATTCACCATTAATTTCCTTGATTGGTGCAAAAATAGATACATTATTATATGCTTCAGGATTCTCTGCACTGGCACCATCAAGCCGGCCTTCATTTTCTGGGAACTCTTCTGTAAGAGTGCCTTTATAATGACGGTTAGAGATTACTCCATAAGGAACACGAGGTGTTAAAGACAATACTTCTACTTTTAATACATCTCCAGCCTTGGCACCTTCTATATAGATAGGACCTGTAATTACATGAGGACCGTCTTCATCGAAGTTATGAGATAAATCGGAACTAGCGATTTCAATGGCGTCCTCAAGAATCATATCTTCAGAAACCCCTTTGCTTGTAAAATATGAAACAGGGTCTTTTCCCTGGTCTTCCAAAATTCCTTCATGAGATAAAGTATCAATGGTAATGGTAGAACCAGAGGTTACAGTAAGAACAGGTTCAGAATCTTTATTTGGTAAGCGTCCCCAAGTAACGGTGTCTACATTAGTTTCTAAGAAATAGTCACTTTCATAAGCACCATCTTCCGGTGTTTGGAGAATATCATAGTCTTCTAGTAAGTCCACCTGGGCATTTTCTCTGGATACAACCTCAGGTAATTCGCTATTTACAGTTTCATCCATTGTTTCCGGTGCAGTAGGAGAAACTTCAGAGACAACTTCGGTAGGAGTTGCTTCAGTTGTTTCTTTAGCTGTATTTTCACAGCCGGATATTGCTAAAGTTGTAGCTGCTACTAAAAGTAAAACAATTTTCTTTTTCATAATCATTCCTCGCAATCTGTGTATATTTATCATTAGCATAAGAGGTTTTACCGGTAATTCTTATGAAGGGAACAAAAAAAGAGTCTGAAGGAAAGCTTACGACCTTCCTAGACTCCCTTGTCCTAGAACTATTTTGTTGGCTGTATTGTAACAGACTCTATCTAATATGTCAATATGAATTATAAATTTTTTTCTCTTTTCCTAAAAAAAAATTTGCTAGGAAGTTTAAACGTGCATTTTGAAAAAAGGAATATTTATGAATAGAAATATTCTGTGTTATTGGGCGAGTTATTTATGAAATGCTATACTAGACTTGAACCTGTCAATCTGTTATCATGAAGTTATATGGGGATTGTTAAAATAAAACAAGCAAAAGTGCAAACCATGTATTTGGATGGATTAGTTGTAATCCCAAATATCCTATGCTAAACTAAAAAAGCAAAATAATAATTAGCACAAGTTACACATTTTATATAGAAGAAACACATACAAGAAAGGAATGAAAAACATGAACTTCACCCATTTACATGTCCATACAGAATACAGTCTTCTGGATGGTTCCAACAAAATAAAAGAGTACGTGGCAAGGGTAAAAGAGCTTGGAATGACTGCGGCAGCAATTACAGACCATGGTGTTATGTATGGAGTTATTGACTTTTACAGAGCAGCAAAGGAAGCTGGAATTAAGCCAATTCTTGGCTGTGAAGTTTATGTTGCACCAAATTCCAGATTTGATAAGGAAACAGGAGTTTCCGATGACCGTTATTATCACCTTGTGTTACTGGCAGAAAATAATGAAGGCTATGCCAATCTGACAAAAATTGTGTCAAAAGGTTTTGTAGAAGGTTTTTATTATAAACCTCGTGTTGATATGGAAGTACTGGAAAAATATCATGAAGGCGTGATTGCATTAAGTGCTTGTCTGGCAGGGGAAGTCCAAAGAAATTTAGTCAGAGGTCTGGATAAGGAAGCAGAAGAAGCAGCATATAAATATGAAGCAATTTTTGGGAAAGGAAACTTCTTTTTGGAATTACAGGATCATGGCATTCCGGAACAGCGTTTTGTAAATCAAAAACTTTTAGGATTAAGTAAAAAAACAGGCATTCAGTTGGTTGCCACAAACGACGTTCACTATACGTATCGGGAAGACGAAGAGTCTCATGATATTTTGTTGTGCCTGCAAACCAACAAAAAGTTGGATGATGAAAACCGAATGCGGTATGAAGGCGGTCAGTATTATGTAAAATCGCCGGAAGAAATGGCAGAATTATTTCCATATGCTTTGGAGGCGTTGGAAAATACCTGCAAAATTGCAGACCGATGTCAGGTAGAAATTGAATTTGGTGTAACAAAACTCCCGAAATATGATGTACCTGACGGAATGACCTCTTGGGAATACCTGAATAAATTATGTTTCGAAGGACTTGCAAGAAGATACCCAAATGATGAAGGGGAACTGGCAGAAAAGTTAGAATATGAGTTATCTGTTATTGAGCGAATGGGCTATGTGGATTATTTCCTTATTGTATGGGATTTTATTAATTATGCTAGAAAACATGATATTATGGTAGGCCCAGGACGTGGTTCCGCAGCGGGAAGTATGGTATCCTACTGTTTGGGCATTACTAATATTGACCCTGTAAAATATAGTCTATTGTTTGAACGTTTCCTAAATCCGGAACGAGTATCTATGCCCGATATTGATATTGACTTTTGCTTTGAACGGAGGCAGGAAGTAATTGATTATGTAGTGCGAAAATATGGGAAAGACCGGGTAGTGCAGATTGTTACTTTTGGTACTATGGCAGCAAAGGGTGTTATTCGTGATGTGGGACGAGTTATGGATTATCCTTATGCTTATGTGGACAGCATTGCAAAAATGATACCAAATGAATTAAATATAACCATAGAGCTTGCTTTGGATAAAAATCCTGAGTTACGAAAATTGTATCAAACAGACCCACAAGTAACCAGATTGATTGATATGTCAAAACGTTTGGAAGGATTACCACGTCATACCTCCATGCATGCAGCAGGAGTAGTAATCAGTCAGAAATCCGTGGATGAATATGTGCCATTATCCAGAGCTTCTGATGGAACCATAACTACGCAGTTTACCATGACTACTATAGAAGAACTGGGACTGTTAAAAATGGACTTTTTAGGTCTTAGAACTTTAACCGTAATTCAAAATGCGGTGAGACTGGCAGAAAAAAGCTCCGGGTTAAAAATTGACATTGACCATATCGATTTTAATGATAAAAAAGTATTGGAATTAATTGGCAGTGGAAAAACAGAAGGTGTATTCCAGTTAGAAAGTGGCGGAATGAAAGGCTTCATGAAGGAATTAAAACCACAGAGTCTGGAAGATATTATTGCGGGAATTTCCTTGTATCGTCCAGGACCAATGGATTTTATTCCAAAATATATTAGAGGAAAAAATGATGTTTCTTCTATATATTATGACTGTCCTCAGTTAGAGCATATTTTATCACCAACTTATGGCTGTATTGTATATCAGGAACAGGTTATGCAGATAGTACGTGATTTGGCAGGGTATACTTTAGGTCGAAGTGATTTAGTACGAAGAGCTATGTCAAAAAAGAAAGCTTCTGTTATGGAAAAAGAACGCCAGAATTTCGTATACGGAAATGAGGCTGAAGGTGTAAAAGGCTGTATTGCCAACGGAATTGATGAAAAGACAGCAAATAAAATATACGATGAAATGATAGATTTCGCAAAATACGCCTTCAATAAGTCCCATGCAGCGGCTTATGCAGTGGTTTCATACCAGACAGCCTATTTGAAATGTTATTATCCAGTAGAATATATGGCGGCTTTAATGACTTCTGTTATAGATAATACTGGAAAGGTGTCAGAATATATTATGACTTGTAGAAATATGGGAATTGAAATTTTACCACCAGATATAAACGAAGGAAGTTCTGGGTTTTCCGTTTCAGGCAATTCCATTCGTTTTGGTTTATCAGCAATTAAAGGTGTTGGAATTCCAGTGATTCATGAAATCGAGGAAGAAAGAAAATTATCAGGAAAATTCAGTACATTACAGGATTTTATTGATAAAATGGCACCAAGAGGCACGGTAAATAAAAGAGTTATTGAAAACTTTATTAAAGCTGGAGTATTTGATAGTTTAGGACATAGCCGGCGTCAATGTCTTCTTATTTATAATAAGCTAATGGATGCAGCTAATAGTGAGCGGAAAAATTCTATTGCAGGTCAAATGACATTATTTGATATTGCAGGAACCGAAGAAAAACAAGATTTTAAAATACAAATGCCTCAGGTAGAAGAATTTGATAAAGAATCCTTATTGGCATTTGAAAAGGAAGTACTGGGGATTTATATTAGTGGTCATCCATTAGAAGGCTATTTAGAACTTTTGAAAAAGAATGCCACTAACACTACCAGGGATTTTCTTATTCAAGAAGAAACCAATGAAACAATCGTAGAAGATGGTGCTACCGCTGTGGTAGGTGGAATGATTGTAGAAAAGACTATTAAACATACCAAAACGAATCAAACCATGGCATTTATTACATTGGAAGATATGGTAGGAACTGTGGAAGTGATAATTTGGCCAAGAGAGTATGAGAGAAATTCCAGGTTGCTGATTGAAGATAGCAAAGTATTTATCAAAGGTCGTGTCAATGTAGAGGAAGAACGTGGCGGCAAGCTCATATGTGACAAAATCATTAGTTTTGATGAAATCCCAAAAGAATTGTGGATAAAGTTTGATACCAAAGAAAGTTTTGTGGAAAAAGAACATGAATTGTATGAATTGATCCAAAATTCAGATGGCAATGACAGTGTAGTAATCTATGTGCAGGACCAAAAAGCCATAAAACGGCTTCCTCCAAACAGAAATGTTTTAGCAAATGTGGAATTGATAGAACAATTAAAAATCGTATTTGGGGAAAACTGCGTGAAGCTGGTAGAGAAGAATGTTGAAAATGTACGTTAGATAGTATAAAATTAAGATAAATAATGGAGAAACTCGGAACATTATACTAGCAGTGTAAAGGAGGGTTACTATGGCAAAAGAAATAAAGACAATAGGTGTTTTAACTAGTGGCGGGGATGCACCAGGTATGAATGCAGCAGTAAGAGCGGTAGTTCGAACTGCAATTTCCAAAGGTTTAAAAGTGAAAGGTATTATGCGAGGGTATAGTGGCATCCTGAATAATGAAATTATAGACATGGATGCCCGTTCTGTATCTAATATCATTTCAAGAGGCGGTACGATTTTATTTACTGCAAGATGCGAAGAATTTAAACAACCGGAATATCAGGATAAGGCAGTAGAAATTTGTAAAAGTCATGGAATTGACGGTTTAGTAGTCATTGGTGGAGATGGTTCTTTCCGGGGAGCCAAAGATTTAGCTGCAAAAGGAATTAATACCATAGGAGTTCCAGGCACCATTGACTTAGATATTGCCTGTACTGACTACACCATTGGATTTGATACAGCAGTAAATACAGCGGTAGAAGCCATTGACCGTATCAGAGACACCTCCATGTCCCATGAAAAGGTCAGCATTATTGAAGTAATGGGAAGACATGCTGGTTATATTGCATTATGGAGCGGAATTGCCAACGGTGCAGAAGATATACTGCTGCCGGAAAAACACAATTATGATCCGGATAAATTAGTGAAACACATTGTAGAAAACCGGAGACAAGGTAAAAAGCTTCATATTATAGTAAATGCAGAGGGAATCGGTCATTCCGAAGAAATGGCAAAACGAATTGAAGAAGAAACAGGAATCTCCACCAGAGTTTCCATTTTAGGTCATATTCAACGGGGAGGCTCCCCTACAGCCACAGACCGAGTACACGCTTCCGTTATGGGAGCTTTTGCAGTGGATTTGCTGTGTGAAGGAAAAAGTAATCGTGTGGTTGCCTATAAGGATGGGAAGTATGTGGATTTTGATATTGAGGAAGCATTGGCAATGCAAAAGGATTTGCCGGAATACGTATATCAGGTGAGTCGGTATTTGACGATTTAATGGTGGGGGATAGTATACAAGGGCGGTATCAGAAATTTATTGACATAAAAAATGACGATGTGTATAATACTAGTAACAGATAAGGTATTCCGAAAAAAGATTGGGCGATGTTAATCGCCCTTTTTTAATTAGAGAGGATAGTTATGAAATTTTATTAAATAAAAGGTGAGAAAGGAGAAAAAGCGGTGATAACAAGTGCTTCAAATGGGAAAATAAAAGCGATTCAAAATCTAATGAAAAAGTCAAAATACAGAAAAGAAGAAAATCTCTTTATAATAGAAGGAACACGTTTATTCAATGAAACCCCGAAAGAACTTATCAAAGAAATTTACGTGTCTGAAAATGCAGAAAAAAGTCTGGAAAATGAATTAAAAGGCATGGGATACGAGGTAATATCTGACAATATTTTCACTTCCATCAGCGATACTAAAACTCCTCAAGGAATTATGGCAGTAGTGAAACAGCCGGTCTATCAGATAGAAGATATTATTTCTATAAAAAATCCCTTACTTCTTATATTAGAAGATTTACAAGACCCAGGAAATTTAGGAACCATTATGCGTACAGCAGAAGGGGCAGGCGTTACGGGGGTCATCATGACCAAGGGATGTGTAGACATTTATAATCCAAAAGTAATACGTTCCACCATGGGATCCATTTACAGAATGCCCTTTGTATATTTAGAAAATGAAGAAGAGTTTGAAAGAATTTTCAGACAACTGCAAGAAAGAGATATTGTAACTTTCGGTGCAGCATTGATGGAATCAAAGGACTATGATTTATATTCTTATGAAAAAGGAACAGCATTTTTGATAGGAAATGAAGGAAATGGTTTGACCCAGAAAGCCCTTTCTTTATGTGAAAAATATGTAAAAATACCAATGTGTGGTAAATTAGAATCTTTAAATGCGGCGGTGGCATCCTCAATTTTAATGTATGAAGCCTTCCGTCAAAGGAGAGGTGGAAACCCTTGATTTTAAAGGAAAAATTGAAAGAATATAGAGAAAATCCTTAAAAATCGGTCAAAAATCTAATGTTTGTGAACATTTCACTAAGCGAAACAAACTTGCGTTCGAATAAATAGCAAATTGTACTAAAATTGGTGAGTCAATTTTAGAAGTATTATACATAAAATCTTAGGAAAGTCTTAAGAAGTGGTAAAAAAGTACATAAAAAAGAGCTATTTTTTGCAACTTTCGTTAACTTGACAATAACTTTAGCCTTTGATAAAATTTCGTTCGTAACAATTCGTAACAAAAATTAATATTTTTGTAACAAAATTGGTATAATTGAATTAGAAAGAAAATTCTACTACCAAGTTCAATTATTATCGAAGCAGGAGGCTATATGAGAGTAGGACACAGAAAACTGCTTGCTATGATGTCATCCGCATCAGCATTTTTGTTTCTTACAGCTTTTGCAGGAGTTGCTACTGATACACAGAATATTGTGTCACAGGTAGAAGTTCCAGCACAGACAGTAGAAGCTGAGGTACAGGAAGTTGAAGTACCAGAAACAATAGAAGCAGTCACAGAAACAGTAACGGTAACAGAGGCACCGGTAGAGGAAACAAAGAATACGGTTCTAGAGGAAGCTGAAAATTCAGTTGAATGGGAAACAGTGGTTTTGGCAAATGTACAGGAATCACTGAATATCCGAGCAGAAGCCAGTGAGGAGTCTGAAATAGTTGGTAAACTTTATGCAGGTTGTAAAGGTTCCCTTCTGGAAAAGAAAGATGGATGGACAAAAATCTCATCTGGTGAAGTCGTTGGTTATGTAAAGGATGAATATGTATTAGTTGGAGAACCTGCAAAGGAACTAGCTGATGCAAAAGGCAACTTAATGGTTGAAGTAAACACAGAAACTCTTAGAGTAAGAGAAGATGCAACAGAAGAAGCCAAAGTTTTAGGACTTGTAGCAGCAGATGATAATTTAGTAGTGGCTGACAAGGAAATAAAAGATGGATGGATTAAAGTGGATTTTGATGATGCACAGGGTTACGTATCTTTAGACTACGTCAATGTGGAATATTCCTTTGGTTCTGCAGTAACCATTGAAGAAGAATTAGCTGCACAGGCAGCAGTTCAAGCAGAAGCAGCAGGAGCTACTCAGGGAGAGGCAACATCACTTTCGAGTGATGATGTTACATTACTTGCAGCTATGATACAGTGTGAAGCTGGAAACGAATGTTTTGAAGGTAAAGTAGCAGTAGGAAATGTAATTCTTAATCGTGTAAACAGTGGATCTTATCCAAGTAGTATATATGGTGTAATTACAGCACCGGGACAGTTCCCACCTGCAACAAATGGAACACTTACCAGTGTTATGGCAAGGGGGATTTCAAGTGACTGCATTAAGGCAGCACAAACAGCAATGTCTGGCGTAAACTATGTGGGCAGTGCAAAGCATTTCCGTTCTGTTTCCTCAGGATATACAGGAACAGTAATTGGAAATCACGTATTTTGGTAAAATAAAAAATATTAGAATTGTGATATAAATGTAGACTGGAATCTCAGATGAATGTGCCGTTTGGGATTCCGGTCTTTTTCATATTGTTTTGATTGTGAGAATATAGTATAATGACAAATATACAAAAAAGAGGAGGGAGAGTAATGGAAGGACTAGCAATTATGTGGCTGATAATTCTTGTGATTATGGTCATAATAGAAATAGCCACAATGGGACTTGCCACTATCTGGTTTGCAGGTGGAGCCGTGGTAGCGTTTTTACTTGCAGTGTTTGGTGTTCCTTTTAAGATTCAGGTGGTAGTATTTTTAGTAGTATCCTTTGTGATGCTGGCTGCTACAAGACCAATTGCCGTGAAGCATTTGAACTTAAAGAGAACAAAAACCAATATTGATGACCTGGTAGGAAAACATGCAATTGTAAGTAAAGAAATCAATAACATGAAAGGGGAAGGCCAGATTGTTCTTGGAGGGATTGAGTGGACTGCCCGAAGTACTGAAGAAGAAACAATAATTTCCGTGGATACCGAAGTGGAAATAGTGGAAATTAAAGGAGTAAAAGCAATTGTTAAACCAATGAAAGCATCATAAAAAGCAAAAGATGGAAATTTGAAAGAGGGAAAGGGAAAGAAAGATGGCATTTTATATTTTAATAACATTTATTGTAATCGTTTTAATTATATTAGTTTCTAATGTGAAAATCGTACCTCAGGCAGAGGCATATATTCTGGAACGTTTAGGTGGTTATCAGGCAACCTGGTCTGTAGGACTTCATGTAAAGATTCCGTTTATTGACAGAGTAGCAAAGAAAGTTCCGTTAAAAGAACAGGTCGTAGACTTTGCACCACAGCCTGTTATTACAAAAGATAACGTAACTATGCGAATTGATACAGTAGTATTTTTCCAAATTACAGATCCAAAATTATTTACGTATGGAGTAGAAAATCCATTAATGGCAATTGAAAATTTAACAGCTACTACACTTCGTAATATCATTGGTGATCTGGAATTGGATCAAACTTTAACATCAAGGGAAACTATTAACACAAAAATGCGTGCATCTTTAGACGTGGCAACTGACCCATGGGGAATAAAAGTAAACCGTGTAGAACTTAAAAACATTATTCCACCAGCAACTATTCAGGAAGCCATGGAAAAACAGATGAAGGCAGATAGAGAACGTAGAGAAGCCATTCTTCGTGCAGAAGGTGAAAAGAAATCAACGATTCTGGTAGCGGAAGGTCACAAACAGGAAGCAATCCTGGATGCAGAAGCAGAAAAGCAGGCTGCCATTCTTCGTGCAGAAGCTAAGAAAGAAGCAATGATTCGTGAAGCAGAAGGTAAAGCGGAAGCTATCTTAAAAGTACAGCAGGCGAATGCTGACGGTCTTCGTTTCTTAAAAGAGGCTGCTCCGGATGCAGCAGTATTACAACTTAAGAGTTTAGAAGCCTTTGCAAAAGCAGCAGATGGTCAGGCAACCAAAATTATTATTCCTTCTGAAATTCAGGGGATTGCAGGTCTTGCAAAATCTGTGGTGGAAGTTGCAGAGAAATAGAATAATTGTAATCCCACGCAAAAATGTATATAATTTAGAATAGTGGAGTGAAAAAATGGAACTGGCAATTGATATTACAAAAGAGTATGGACTTGTACTTGAGGGTGGTGGTGCAAGGGGAGCTTACCAGATTGGTGCATGGCATGCCTTGCAGGAAGCCGGAGTAAAAATCAATGCAGTAGCAGGAACTTCTGTAGGAGCCTTAAACGGAGCTTTGATTTGCATGGGAGATTTGCAGGCAGCAGAAAATATCTGGAAAACTATCAGCCATTCCAAAGTAATGGAGGTTGATGAGGAAAAAGTAGCTGCTCTTTTTGATGGAAGTGCTAAATTAACTGATTGGATACAGGCAGTTTTTCAGTATACCTCAGAAGGTGGCGCAGATATTACTCCCTTAAAGGAATTGATTGCTGATGCTGTGGATGAGCAGAAAATAAAAGAAGGAACCATTGCTTTTTACTTGCACACCTTTTCTTTGGATGAGATGAAAGAATTGGATGTGGATGTAAAAGAAATTGAAGATGGTTTATTACCGGATTTTTTACTGGCAAGTGCATATCTTCCAGTATTTAAACATGAAAAGCTTCATGGGAAAAGCTATATGGACCCGGGAATTATTAATAATGTTCCGTTAGATTCTTTGGTCAACAGGGGATATAAAGATATCATTATTCTACGAATTTTTGGACCAGGGAGATATCGGCAGGTAGAATTAACCGATGATGTAACTGTATACAGCGTGGAGCCAAGAGTAAATCTTGGGAACATATTAAATTTTGATTCCAAAAAGAGTATCAATAATATGAAAATAGGTTACTATGATACTCAAAGGATGTTGTATAATCTATCCGGCAGAATTTATTATATTGATGAAAAGGAAAAAGAGTGTTATTATTTAAAACAGCTTATAGAAATTGATGAGCAGGTAATGGAATATGTGAATAACGCATATACTGCTTCAAGCAATAAATCTGTTTACAGAGAATATACAGAAGAAACCTTAGATGCTATTGCCCAAGTATTACGCTTAAAGAAATATGATTATAAAGATTTGTATCTATCTATATTGGAAGCCACGGCAAAGCTTTTTAAGATACAAAAATATAATATATACACAGTAGAAGAGCTAATTACTGCTATTAGAGAGAAAGAAATTCAAGAACCTCTGCCTCCATTTGTTTATATCATTTTAGACAGACTGCCAAAGGAAGAGGAAACAGAAGAACAGAAATGAAGTCAGAAGACGGATTAAGGAGGAAGCAAGATGAACTTAAAAGGACGTAACTTTTTAACACTGAAGGACTTTACACCGGAAGAAATCATGTATTTGATTGATTTGGCTGCAGATTTAAAAGCAAAAAAGAAACAGGGTATTTTAGGAAACAGCTTAAAAGGGAAAAACATTGCGTTAATTTTTGAAAAACCTTCTACAAGAACACGTTGTGCCTTTACAGTTGCATGTAATGATGAAGGTGGAAATCCAGAATATCTTGGAAAAAATGAAATTCAGTTAGGACATAAGGAAAGTGTGGAAGATACTGCAAGAGTGTTAGGAAGAATGTTTGATGGAATTGAATTCCGTGGGTTCAAGCACAGTACTGTAGAAAAACTGGCTGAGTACAGTGGTGTGCCAGTATGGAATGGTCTGACAGATGACTACCATCCAACACAGATTCTGGCGGATTTTTTAACAATAAAAGAACATTTTGGATATTTAAAGGGAATCCATTTTGTATATCTTGGTGATGGACGTAATAATATGGCAAACAGTCTTATGATTGGTTCTGGGAAATTAGGTCTTCACTTTACCATTGTAGCTCCAAAAGAATTATGGCCACAGGAAGATTTGGTAGCATTAACAAAAGAATATGCAAAAGAATCCGGTGGAAGCATTACACTTACAGATTCTTTAGATGGTGTAAAAGATGCAGATGTACTTTATACTGATGTATGGGTTTCTATGGGTGAGGAAGAAAAATCACAGGAAAGAATTGCTCTTTTAAAGGATTACCAGGTAAATACAGAACTTATGAACCGTACAGGAAAAGATTCTACTGTATTCTTACATTGTCTCCCGGCAGTAAAAGGATATGAAGTAACAGAAGAAGTCTTTGAATCTTCTAAATCATTGGTATTTGATGAAGCAGAAAATCGTATGCATACCATTAAAGCAGTGATGGTAGCTACGCTTGGTGAGGATAATGAATAAAATTACAGAAAAAGATATTCAAACCATAGATTGTGTCAATCTTTTTGTAGGAATTATTATTATACTGGCGGCAATTTTTACTTTTTGGAATGGAGCAGTAAAAACATTTATGTTTCCGGTTATCTTTGTGTTGGGCTCCTTTATGAATTGTATGTGGGGCGTAAAAAAAGCAGGAGTAAATAAGCCGGTAGCCATTGGATGTTTTGGCATAGCTGCCATGCTGTTTGTAGTAGCATCTTTGCAGGCAATTTAGTTTTGAGATTGATAAACTAGTATAGCATTTTCGAAATGCTATACTAGAAGTAAGAAAGAGGACAGATTTTGGAAGAGATAAAAGAAACAGAGTCTTTATGGGAAAATCCTCCGACGGAAGATATGATAAGGAAAGACAGGATTGCAGGACATCCCTCTACAAGGTGGGCTGCCAACCGAATATATTGTTATAAAGAAACTGATTCCACCAATATTCGAGCAAAAAATCTGGCTTTACAAGGTGCCAGTCATGGAACCTTAGTGGTAGCAGAGAGCCAGACTCAGGGAAGAGGACGACGTGGAAGAGTTTGGGAATCACTTCAGGGAGATTCTATTTATATGACAATTATTTTAAGACCGTCCATTTCTCCGTCCAAAGCGTCTATGCTAACATTAGTTATGGCGTATAGTGTGGCGGAAAGTCTTAAAGAATTGTATGGTGAAAAATCAGGGAACATTCAGATTAAATGGCCTAACGATATTGTATGCAATAAAAAGAAAGTAACTGGTATTTTAACAGAAATGAGTGCAGAGGTAGATCAGATAAATTATGTTATCATTGGAGTTGGACTTAATTTGAATTTCACAGAAATACCAGAAGAATTAAAGGAAAAGGCCACTTCCCTTTTTCTGGAAACAGGAATAAAACAAGAACGTAATCAAGTAATTGCCAAAATAATGGAACACTTTGAAAAGGATTATGAGAATTTTTTCCAGAGTGGTAATTTGAAATTTTTACAGGAAGACTATGAAAAGCTTTTGGTAAACAAGAATACCCAGGTACGGGTACTGGATGCCAAAGGTGATTATGAAGGAATTGCCAGAGGCATCAATGAAGAAGGAGAACTTTTAATAGAAAAGGATGGCAGAATCATTCCTGTCTATGCAGGAGAAGTGTCTGTCAGAGGAATATATGGATATGTTGAATGAAAATAACGTATTGTGTGCAGCCAGCACATATGAACAAAAATATTATTTTAACCAGAGATTTGATGCTTTGCCAACAGGGATTAAAGAAGAGCTTCAGATTATGTCAGTACTTTTTACAGAAGAAGTAGGTGGAATATTTAGCCTCGTGTATGATGATGAGGGAAACCTTATGCTGGAAACAGAGGCGGATGAGGAAGATATTCTTTATGATGAAATTGGTAGTGCTCTGAAAGTAAAACAGCTTCAGGAAACAAAGAAAGAATTGTTTGAATCTTTAGAACTTTTTTATAAGACATTTGTCCTTCATAAAGATATTGGAGAACTGCTTGCAGAAGTACAGGAGGAAGAATAGATGTTACTAGTAGTTGATGTAGGAAATACAAATATTACACTGGGGGTATTTGAAAAAGAAGAATTGCTTACCACATTTCGCCTCACAACGAAAATGGCAAGAACCTCCGATGAATATGGAATTACTATCTGCAATATGATAGAACGGAATGGACTGAAAGTAGAAGATATTGATGGAATTGTAATTGCATCCGTAGTACCAAATGTGATGCATTCTTTTAATAATGCTATTGTAAAATATTTTGGAAAGACTCCACTAATTGTAGGACCAGGAGTGAAAACTGGAATTAAAGTAGCTACTGAAAATCCAAGACAGATTGGAGCAGACAGAATTGTAGATGCAGTAGCAGCTTACAGCATTTATAAAGGACCGGTTATTGTGATTGATTTTGGAACGGCTACTACTTATGATTTGGTGTCAGGAGAAGGAAGCTTTGTATCAGGAATCACTGCACCAGGAATCCGTACAGCAGCAGAAGCTTTGTGGGAAAAAGCAGCAAAACTTCCAGAAATTGAAATTTGCAAACCAAAGTCTATTCTTGCAAGAGAAACAATCAGCAGTATGCAGGCAGGTCTGGTATACGGGCAGATTGGACAAACAGAATATATTGTAAACCAGATGAAGAAGGAATGTGGTTATGAAAACGTTAAAACAGTAGCAACTGGTGGACTTGGAAAACTGATTGCTCAGGAAACAGATGTCATTGATATCTACGATTCTATGCTGACACTTCATGGTTTAAGAATTATTTATAACAAAAATATGGAATAGGATATAAATGGAATAGGATATAAGATGAAACTTAAAATTGGCAATGTTACATTAGAAAATAATGTGGTACTGGCACCAATGGCAGGGGTAACAGACCTGCCTTTTCGTCTGCTTTGCAAAGAGCAGGGAGCAGGATTAATCTGCATGGAAATGGTAAGTGCCAAGGCGATTTATTATAATAATAAAAACACACTGGAATTATTGGAAATCCATGAAAAGGAATGTCCGGTGTCCTTACAGTTTTTTGGCTCAGATCCCAAAATTATGGGAGAAATGGCAAAAAAGATTGAGGAAAGACCATTTTCCATTCTGGATATTAATATGGGCTGTCCGGTACCTAAGGTGGTAAATAACCACGAAGGCTCCGCTTTAATGAAAAATCCTAAACTGGCAGAAGAGATTGTAAGAAGTGTGGTAAAATCTATTGAAAAGCCTGTTACTGTAAAAATCCGAAAAGGCTTTGATGATGACCATGTGAATGCAGTAGAAATGGCAAAACGAATGGAAGATGCAGGAGCCAGTGCCATTGCAGTTCATGGAAGAACTAGAGAGCAATATTATTCCGGCAAAGCAGACTGGGATATTATCCGACAGGTAAAAGAAGCGGTGACGATTCCTGTTATTGGAAATGGTGATATTTTTACTCCGGAAGATGGTGAGCATATGCTAAAGGAAACAGGATGCGATGGAATCATGGTAGGAAGAGGTGCCAGAGGAAATCCATGGATATTTCATGAAATAAATGCATATCTTGAAACAGGGGAAAAGATTTCCCGTCCTACAGCACAGGAAATTAAGGAAATGATAGAAAAACATGCCGGCTTGCAGTTAAAGTATAAAGGAGAATATACAGCGGTAAGGGAGATGCGAAAGCATATTTCCTGGTATACCGGGGGACTTCCACATTCAGCGGCTCTTAGGGCGGCAGTAAATACTGCGGAAACTATGGAGAAACTCCAACAATTACTTGACGAATGGCTATAGTTGTTTTATAATATTAAGACTGTTGAAATTTGGAAAAAGGTAAGAGTACCGGTTATAAAAGGAAATATTGGAATTTTATATCCGGAAATTGGAAAGGGTGAAATAAAATGAGCGAAAAGAAAAATCTTTTAACATATGAGGGACTTAAAAATTTAGAGGACGAACTTCAGGAATTAAAAACAGTAAAAAGAAAAGAAGTTGCAGAGAAAATTAAGGAAGCCAGAGAACAGGGTGACTTATCCGAAAATGCAGAATATGATGCTGCAAAAGATGAACAGAGAGATATTGAAGCAAGAATTGAAGAAATCGAAAAAATCTTAAAGAATGCAGAAGTTGTAGTAGAAGATGAAGTAGATTTAGATAAAATCAATGTTGGATGCCGCGTTAAGGTATTTGATATGGAATTTGATGAAGAAGTAGAATTTAGAATTGTAGGTTCTACAGAAGCAAACAGCTTACAGGGAAAAATTTCTAATGAATCACCAGTAGGGCATGCATTAATCGGTTCCAGAGTAGGCGATGTAGTAAATGTAGAAACACAGGCTGGAATTATCCAGTATAAGGTATTAGAAATCCAGAGATCAAACTAAGGAGTGGAATCATGGCTGAACAGAAGAATGAACAGGTAAAAGAGCAGGATATTAACCAATTATTAAAGGTTCGTCGTGAAAAGCTTGCAGACTTGCAGGCAGCAGGAAAGGACCCATTTGAAATCACAAAGTATGATGTATCACATCACAGCATGGAAATCAAAGATAACTTTGCTGAGTTAGAAGGAAAAACTGTTACTGTTGCAGGACGTATTATGTCAAAACGTGTAATGGGAAAAGCATCTTTCTGTAATATTCAGGATTTGCAGGGGTCTATCCAGTCTTATGTGGCAAGAGACAGCATAGGAGAAGAACCATACAAAGATTTTAAGAAATTTGATATTGGTGACATTATTGGAATCAAAGGTCAGGTATTTGAAACTAAAACAGGTGAAAAGTCTATTCATGCAGAAGAAGTGACTTTATTAAGTAAAAGTTTGCAGATCCTTCCTGAAAAATTCCATGGTTTAACAAATACAGATATCCGTTACCGTCAGAGATATGTGGATTTAATTATGAATCAGGACGTAAAAGAAACTTTTATCATGCGTTCAAAAATCATCAGCGCTATCCGTCGTTTCTTAGATGGAAATGGATTTATGGAAGTAGAAACTCCAATGTTAGTTTCTAATGCAGGTGGTGCAGCAGCAAGACCATTTGAAACTCACTACAATGCATTAAGTGAAGATGTTAAATTGCGTATTTCTTTGGAATTGTATCTGAAACGATTGATTGTTGGCGGACTGGAACGTGTGTACGAAATTGGACGAGTATTCCGTAATGAAGGAACAGACGCAAGACACAATCCTGAATTTACATTAATGGAATTATATCAGGCATATACTGACTACTATGGCATGATGGATTTAACAGAAAATATGTTCCGTACAGTTGCACAGGAAGTATGTGGAACCACAATGATTCCTTATGCAGAAGAAATGATTGACCTTGGAAAGCCATTTGAAAGAATTACTATGGTAGATGCTGTGAAAAAATATGCAGGTGTAGACTTTACTCAGATTGCAACCACAGAAGAAGCAAAGAAAGTTGCAGACGAACATCATGTAGAATATGAAGCTAGACATGAAAAAGGTGACATTCTTAATTTATTCTTCGAAGAATTTGTAGAAGAAAAATTAATTCAGCCTACTTTTGTTATGGACCATCCGGTTGAAATTTCTCCACTTACCAAGAGAAAACCAGAAAATCCAGACTATGTAGAGCGTTTTGAATTGTTCATCTACGGTCGTGAAATGGCAAATGCATACTCTGAATTAAACGATCCAATCGACCAGAGAGAACGTTTCAAAGCACAGGAAGAGCAGTTAGCACAGGGTGATGACGAGGCCAACACAACAGATGAAGACTTCCTGAATGCGTTAGAAATCGGTATGCCTCCAACAGGTGGTATCGGATATGGAATTGACCGTTTGGTTATGCTGTTGACAAATTCACCAGCGATTAGGGATGTGTTGTTGTTCCCGACGATGAAGTCATTAGACAAATAAAGCCAGTATTTTCAAGGGTTTGAAGGGCATATTATCATGTTACTGCAACAAAGGTGCAACAAATTTTAAACGAATAATACGGAATAATAC
>JAFQCM010000078.1 GCA_017399445.1 Lachnospiraceae bacterium
ATTATATATATAATAAATTTTATATATATCGAACCTTAATACTTATGCCTATAACCAGCTTAAAATATTTCTTATTTTGCTTTGGTCATTTTATACTTTAAATATTTCTGTTTCTTTACACATCCATATTCATTCTTACTGTGATTAATGTTTCAATATGTGATAAGTAACACTCTTTTCGGATGGTTTTATCTTTGACTTTCCAATTTTATTTTAATCTTTATCCGAAACTCTAATATAATCTTTTATAAAGGTATTATTTACTTTTGTAATATAATTCTTTTCTAATTGATTATTCACAGGATTTCAACTTATCCATCACTCATATTGAATTAAAGTTTTCTGAATTGTCCATTGGAATCAATCCTCCATTCCAGCACCTTTCTGCTTTATGCACTGCTAAATAAGTTAATTACATAGCCCATTGGAATCTACCTCCTGACTTGTACTTATTCTTTCGCTTCTTGTACGTTGCAACGCCATCTATTATTATACCGTTTCTTCCTTTACAAAAATTTGTTTCGTGCGTTTCTGTAAAGTATTATTGAAATCAGATGAATAATGATTCGTTGTTAATTGATGTGTTTATATTATCACAGCGATCTATATTTGTCAATACTATTTTGTAATTTTTTGCACATTTTCTGGTTTCATCTTTAAATACAGGAAATATTTTACATTATTTGTTTTAATTGTGTATAATTTTCAGACAATTATCTTATTTTTCCTATTTCCTTTGATCTAATTATTAGTATACTTCATCCTGGACATATTCAAGATATTTTACATTATCCTCTGTCTCAACAGAAAATACTGCCTTCTTGGAAGATTCTATACACAGGTATTTATCATAACTTCCAAAGCTAATATGATAACCTAAAGAATCTACAGAACTGCACACGTTTGCTACTACCTTATTATCTTTTACGAATAGTAAGTACACGGTTCCCTCACTTACGATATTCCCTCTAATATCTTTTGACTCAAACCCAACTACGTCTTCTATTGTCTCTTTTGGTGTGTAGGGTGAAAAAGTATATAGGTAATCCCATTCAAATTCTGTTAAATCTCCTAACTCTACTTGTGTACTCTCTATTTTTCTCACATTGTTTCCAAAAGACTCTGCATTACTATTTATAGTATTGTTTCCACATGCCAGCAGACACGCTACCAGCATGAAAACAACAAAAATGACAATTTTCTTTTTCATTGATGAAATTCCTCCTATCGGATATTAAATTTATCATTGTTAAATTTATGATTCAAATACAAGACTGCTTTGCTCATAGGACAAGGAGGTATACTCCAACTCACTTTTCTCTATTTGACTCCGATAATCTACCACTACCGTCTGCTGTCTTCCATCAATTAACTTCTGTCCTAAAATATAATTTACTTCAAACCTTCCGGTGATTGCAGGAGTAGCACCTCTGGCAGGAACAATCAGCTGTACATTGTTTGCTTTTAATAGTTTAAAAATTGGTTCCCAAATATAAACATCTTTGGCCGCACCAAATGGATTATCAATAAAAATTACATTTTTCAGCTTCATTGGATCAGAATTTGCGGAATTCATACTGGTAATGTAATGTATGATGGCAACCAAAAACTGAATGTAGATACCCTGAGACTGTCCGGTACTTCCTACCGCTTCTTCATACTTCAAATAACGGCTCTGTTCCTTAATTCGCTCTCTCTTATAAAGATTTAACTTAATTAAATTCATATCTTTTACAATTACAGAGAACAGCTTTTTCCATGCCAGCTGGTTTCGAATGTATTTTACTCGTTCGCTTTCGGTAGTGAAGCTGTCAGCAGTACGAATAATGTCATCAATATAATTAGACATAGCATCTTCATATAATTCTTCTTTAATGTAAGGAATACTTAAAGTAATCATTGGTACCAGTTTTCCATCCAACTGGATTCCTGACAATTTTGGAAGTCTGTCTAATGCAGATTTCATGTTAACACAGGTCTGAAGACACTGACTTTCAAAGTTATGTTTGATTTTTTCCATGTCTTCAATTCCCTTTTTCACGCTGGATTTTTCCAGTTCAATACAGGATATGGTATCTGCAATATTTTCAATTAAACGCTCCGCTTCTCCTTCATTAGAAGGGCTTTCAATATGTTTTTCTACTTCATTGGCAAGTTCATAGGCCTCTGTTTTTATCAAAGTGTCTTTCAGACGATTTTTATCTTTTTCGAATGCTTCTCGTCTTTCGTATTCTTCCTTCATGATTTTTTCATATAGTCCACGAAGTTCTTCATATGTTTTCTTTAAAGACTGTTCTTCCTCTAAAACGCCCTGTTCACCATCGTCCTCAATTCCGGCAGACTGAATCATGCGAAGCATATCTTCTTTCATACCTTCCAAAGAAGTGATTTCTTTTTCTACTTCCTTTTCTTTTTGTAATGATTCTTTTACATCTTTTTCCATTACCTGAATTAAATTTTTATATTCTTCAATAAATCTCTTTAGCTGCTCTCCGGATATTTTTAAAGGTTCATAAAAACCATATTTTTCTTCTACTAAAGTTTTTCCATGAGCAATACTTCCGAACTTTCTGTTAGCAGTTTCTGCATATGCTTCCAACTGTTTTTTGGAAACTTTGATTTTTTCTTCTATTTCCGTAATCTTTTCCTTTTGATTTTTCAACTCATGCAAGCTGGTGTTTATCATCTGATGCTTTTCATGTAATGCTTTTAATTCTTCCATTTTTCCATTTCTGTACTCAATAGAAGTAATGCTTTTTTCCATCTGAAGTTTGTAGTTTTCTGCCAGCTTTTTCTTATCTGCAATATCTGCATTTTCTGCTACAAAGGCATCTCTTAAACCTTTAAATTTAATTTCAATCTCTTCTAAGGAGAGTCCATTCCACTGAGGATTCGTATAGGACAGGTTTTCCTTTTCATACTCTTTAAAATAAGCATTCCAGTTGTCTTCCATTTCCTTTAAAGAAACTTCAATTACATTACATCGATTGGCAAGAAATTTTAAGTTTTCTCTTGTTTCATTTAATTCTTTTTCCAAATGCTTTCTTTCTTCTTCTTTTTTGGAAACCTGCTGTTTTAAGGTTACAACTTCTTCTTCTTTTTTCTCATAACGCTGGTACAGTTCTTCTATTTCCTCTATTGCTTTTAGTTCCTGTTCCAACTCTGTCCTCTGTTTTTCTTCTGCTTCCAATTCTTCTTTTATACGAACTTTTTTGTTATAAAAATCATTTTGTACTACCTGTAAGTTTTCCATTTCTGCTGAAATATCTTTTAACTTTAACTTATTATCTTCATATTCCTTTTGCTTGTCCGCCTTTTCCATAAGATAACGGCTTTCATACTTGTTCATATAGGAAATATCAGCTTTCATAAGCTCTTTTCGTTCTGCCAGAGTTAAAATTCTTTTTTGTTTTTCCTCCAACAAATTCATTGCTTCCTTTAATGCCTTTTGCAAGGTTTCATCAGAAGTAAATTCTGCTTTATCTAACATAATAAAGTCTATGTTTTCCTGATGATATAATTCGTCTCCCAAAGAAGTTAAGGATTTTTCAGGAATAATTGGAATCAGATTTCCCTGATTACAAAGCTTTTTTAAATTTTTGTCAAATCGTATGGACTCATAGTCTTCCAAAGCTACCACTGCATAAGGCAGAATTGGATACAATTCTAACAGTTCTTCTCTTTTTTCTCCAGCAAATTTATTTATGTAAGAAGCTCCGGTGACAGCCCTTATTTTTCCCACATTCATAATATCTAAAGCTTTACTGATTTCCTGGGAGTCCGCAAAAAGCTGCCCTTTTTCATAGGCTTTACAGGTTTCTTTTAACTCCTTGATTTCTGTTTTTAGTTTATAGGTTTCCAATGCATTATTTGCATAAGCACCATAAATGCTGTTTTCTAACTGGCTTTCATCATTTTCATTGTAAAACTCTTTTAGTTTTTCAATTCTTTCACGATTCCTTCCATATTCCTTTTGAAATGCTACTAATTCTTCCTGCTGTAAAAGAAGATTCTTTTCCTGTTCTTTTAATACCCCAAGACGAAGCCGGTTATTTACTATAGTTTCTTCCGTCTGTTTTTCCTTTTGGGAAAGAACTAATATCTGTTCTTCCAGTAATTTCACTTTGTCCTGTAACTTTTCTTTATTTGCAGATACTTCCTCAAATAACAGTACAGAAGTCTGTTTTTTTAGTTCTTCCAGCTTTTTAAGATTATATTCTGCATCTTCTTTTAAAAAATGAATTTTGCTTTTCTGAAATGTAGTTTCTTCCTCCAGTTCTTGTAAAGTATGAGAAAGTTCAGCTTCTTCTGTCTGCTTTTCTTTTCGTTCTGCCACAATTCCTGACAATTCTGTTTGTAACTCTTGCTTTTCCTGTTCAGATAATTCTTTCCAAAGTTTTACTAACAATGCAAGCTTCTGGACTGCATCTTCACTTTTTCCATGAACCCCTTCCGCAGCAATTTTAGCCGCTTCATATTCCTTTTTGTAATTTAAATATTCCAGGTAGTCATTGGCATTTTCCTTAAATAAAAGCTGCTCTTTTTCTAAAGACAATTCTTTTTCAAATTCTTCTAAAATTTCTTTGGTGGCTTTTACAGCATTATCTAATTCTATTAGTTCTTCTTCCTCCATCTGAACCTGAGCTGTATCGATTTTTGCTTCTTTTTCTTTTTTATCCAAAAGAAGCTGCTCTCGTTCAGCAAGAATGGTTTTCTTGTCTTCCTGGGTCTTCTCTATGGCTTTTAAGCAAGTATTATATGCATGAACAAATTCTTTTTCAATGCCACCTTTTTTATGATACATACCCTTTAACGATTGTACTCTTGCCACAAAGCTATTTAAAATTTCTATTTGTCTATCGTAATTGGCAATATCATTTTTCTTCTTAGTAAGTTCCACCAGTTTATTTTTAATATCTAAAAGAAGCTTTGCAAAATCGGCTCCCTCTCCGGTATTGTTGTAATAAGACTTTTGAAGAATTTCTTCAATCAGCAGATCTTCCACTACTTTCCTTGTAGTTTTATAATTACTTTCGAAATACGTTCTTACGTGACCTTCTGTTTTATTAATTCCTCTTATGATTTCCCATTCACTTTCATAAATTCCATACTGGCTGATAAACTGCTGATATTCTCCTTTTCGTTCAAATATTTTAATAATCAGACTGTAATCTCTGTGTTCTAAATCCTTTAAGTAATTTTTTAGTCCATTGTATGTAATTCGTTCTTTTCCATTACTTAAAGGAAGGTTCTTAATATCATTATCATTAAACTCCCTGTAGAAAATCACATAATTGAAATATTCAATGGCAGCATTGTCTCTTACCACATTTCCTTCAGAAGAAGTATCTTTTGCTTTTCTTGCACAAAAGCCTGTGGTCATATACTTATATCCATTTTTAATATTATCTTTATTTAACTGCCATTCCACTAGGGAATGTATGGTACTGTTTCCACTGCCGGAACGGAAAAGCTTTTCAATGGGTTGTTTTTCATCTAAAGTACAATTTGGAAGCATGTTCTGCAAAAGCAATAGCATCAACACACTTTTTCCGCCACCATTTGCCAAGTCATAAATAGTATTCTTTCCGGAAAATCGCAGGACAAAATCATCATAAAACTGTGTTCCAAAATTGTATTTTACATTGTTTACACGAATTCGATTAATATGTGGCATCTTCTTGTTCCTTTCCTTGAATAATTTCGTAAAGTCTCCCCTTGGATTCTTCAAAATAATTTTCAATTAATGCTTTTGCCCTGTCTTTTAAGTAATATCGCTCCTCTGATTGTGCCATAAGCTGCTGTGAAATTAAGAAGTTTAACACCAACTTAATATAACCGGCTTTGGAATTTTTTGCCGCTCTTATAGTTTCTTCTGTTGCCGCCGGTAAATCACTCCAAAGGATTGCCAGTGTCTTAAAGCTGTTCTCTTCCACTTCATTATTTGTCAGTATTTCAAGGTTATCAATAATATGCTTTAAAGAATTGTCTACTACTTCCATAATGTCTTCAATTTTTACATATTCGGTAAAATTAAATCCTGAGGAATCCGTGTAAAAACAAGTAATAACCTGATACATGATAAAATAGCATAAGTACAATTCCCGGTTTACTTTTAATCCTAATTCTTTTCTTAAATCTGCATTACTAAAGCCAAAGACCTGATTGTTTTCTCCACCAGTAATATACAGACCGTTTTTATATTCGTAAAGCTTTATGTTCATACGATTTAGCATACGGTTTACAATATCATAAACCTCTGCATTGGTGCTGTATTCTTCATACAAAGAAACATTTGCACCGGAATTTTTTCCTACTTCTTCTCCATTTATCAGTTTGGTAAGTATATCAATTGCTTTATCTAAATTTCTTTCTTCCATTTACTGTTCCACCTTTTCAAACTGGATATCTGATATTTCCAGCATATCTTTAATTTTCACAGTTTCTTCTCCTTTGCGTAGTAAAGAAAACTGAAGTTTATTATACTCTTCTGTTTGTGCCAGCATATTGTGAATAATTTCTTCAAAGAAAGTATCCGGCTTTTGACGGATTTCTCTTATAGAATAAAAATCTTTCTGACACATATGAATAAGGAAAGTATAATAATCTCCATTTAACAGTACTCTGTCTCCGAATTTTTTCGTCAATTCTTCATTTAATTCACTTAAGGAAAATCTTCGTTCTTTTTCTAATTTTTCAAACAATACTTTTACTATTACATCAAAGTTATCCTGAATTCTTTGTTCCTCTACTTCATCTTCATAAACATAGGTCATTTCTTCTCCCCGAGAAACAGCTTCTGATTCTTCTTCGTTTTCTGCTCTTAAACTAAGAAGATTTTCCATATCAGAAAGAAGAAACCATTTATTTGTTTTTAACTGAAATAATGGAAGTATCATTTGCTCTAATGCTTCCATGTTATCATTTTCTATCATCTGGTTCATGGCATGACGGAAATCAAAGGAGTTTCTAAGGGTACTTAGCTTTGATTTGGTTACAATTTCATCTACCTGTAGCTGCAAAGAGGTACATAGAGATAGTAATTCACTATGCTTGTACATAGCTTTTTTAATTTCCAATTCTAAAGTATATATCTCATTTACCATAGAATAAAATCTGCTGTTTTCATTTCCTTTACCGTCTAATTCTGCTTTTTCCAAAGCTTTTTCAATTAATTCAGTATTCTTCTTAAAAAGCCTTTGTTCTTCATCAAACCATCTTGTAATATCATTTACAAAAGCTTCATAGGCTTTTTTCCCTTCAAATACATTAACGCTTAACATAGTAAGTACTTCATTTCGCCTGAGCTTTAACTTATTTACTTCCCTGTTAATTCTTTTTACCACTTCAATTCCACCCCGGAAATTCTGGGTATCAATTAATTTACTTAGCAAAAGCTGTTCTACACTTATGCTGCTTTCTTCCTTAATTTCTTTGGTGTCCAGGTAAAATTCTATTGCATCTGAGGTAATAGAATAATATAAAACATTAGACTCAATTTTACTCTCAATCAATTTAATACGGATAGTTTTCTTTTGCTTGTCCATAGGATCAAAATAGTCAAAAGAAAATGGTTTTCCTTCATTTAGTAATTTATCAAAAATATAGGTAGTCAGCTGGTTTTCTTCTCCTTCATCAAGAAAAAGTTCGAAATCTCTTACCAAAATAGTATGCAAAAATTCTTGGTATTCTTCAAATCTTACATCTTTATCTTTCATATTGTTTTCATCAATAAAGAAACGAAGTACTGCCAACGTAATATAACCCATATCCAGACTGGCATACTTTCCTTCTTTCCATTGAAGAAGTGAATTATCTGCCAGTTTAAAATATGGGTAATATCTTTTAATATTTTCTATTCTTTCTTTATGTTCCTGTATGATGTCCTGCATCATAATGTATTCTTCTGTCATTGAAAACTCCTATTCAAAAGGCAAAGTAAAAGGATGAGGCATGTCCCTCATCCTTTTACTTACCAATTCATCTTTTAAGAAGTAAACTCTGTTCTCTTCTTACATTCCCTCTTCTAAAGGACATTTGCTAAGCTGTTTTGTCATGCAGTCCTGTACACGACCTGGTATGCACTCCACTAGTTCACCTTTTACTGTGCAGAAATTGAGATTTTCTTTTTTCTTTTCTTTAGTCTTCTCTTTTTCTACTTTCACTTCCTCTTCTAAAGGACACCTGCTAAGCTGTTTTGTCATACAATCCTGTACACGGCCTGGTATACACTCTACTAGTTCACCTTTTACTGTGCAGAAATTGAGATTTTCTTTTTTCTTTTGTTTTTTTTCTTTTGCCTTCTCTTTTTCTGCCTTCACTTTCTCTTCTAAAGGACACTTGCTAAGCTGTTTTGTCATACAATCTTGTACACGACCTGGTATACACTGCACTAATTCGCCCTTTACTGTGCAGAAATTGAGATTTTCTTTTTTCTTTTGTTTTTTTTCTTTTGCCTTCTCTTTTTCTGCTTTCACTTCCTCTTCTAAAGGACATCTGCTAAGCTGTTTTGTCATACAATCTTGTACACGACCTGGTATACACTCCACTAATTCGCCCTTTACTGTGCAGAAATTGAGATTTTC
>JAFQCM010000079.1 GCA_017399445.1 Lachnospiraceae bacterium
AGTAGTAAGACCCCTTATAGAGTATGAGGTAGATAGGACAGAGGTGTAAGCGTAGCAATACGTTCAGCTGACTGTTACTAATCGGTCGAGGGCTTGACCAAAAGCGGAGAAAACGGCAGCACAATGCAGGAACACATGGAAAGCTTGCTTTCCTAAGTGTGGATGAATTGTGCACAGGGTTTGCATAGCAAACCTCATCGAAAAGAAGCGAAGCAGATTTGAGATGACCGGTTTCGTAGAAGAATTCTTGGAATCCATGTGAAATTTTGAAGGTATACATTTTAATTGAAGTAAATAGGGTTAGTATAGAGAGCTGTGGCGTTTATTAATGCACAGTTTTTTTTGTGTCATAAAAGAAATATTATAATTTATTAGATAGAAAATAAATGTAAAGCAAAAGATAGCGAGAAAAAGTAACTTTTAATAAAGAAGTATAGGAGATATGGGGAATGATAAGAAAAAAGAAAAAAATTTTAATGATTTTAAGTGGGATTATGATAACATTAGGGGCTTGTGTAAATCAGGAAAGTGGACTACCGAGAGGGAAAAATACAATAGAGGTACAGAATGTAGAGGAAGGAGAAGAAACAGCTACTTCAACTGTTATGGCAGATGAGAATATCACACCTACTACTAATATAGAAGAAATGGTTACGCTTAGTCAAACTATAAAAATAGAAGAAAATATTACTGTTACTCCTGTCATTACAGAGGAGATAAAAATAGAAGAAAAAGATGAAGTTGTTCAAAAGTATAAAATTGCAATCGATGCAGGACATCAGCAAAAGGGTAATTCAGAACAGGAGGCAATAGGACCAGGAGCAACAGAAACAAAAGCTAAAGTTGCCAGTGGAACTACAGGGGTTTCTACAGGGATTCCTGAATATCAGTTAACTTTAGAAGTTGCAAAGAAATTAGAAGCGGAGTTAATCAATCGGGGATATGAAGTCATTATGATAAGAGAATCCCATGATGTGAATATTAGTAACGCAGAAAGAGCAGAGATAGCAAATAATTCAGGAGCAGATATATTTATCAGAATTCATGCTAATGGTTCGGAAAATCAGTCAGTATCGGGGATTTTAACAATTTCACCAACAAAAAATAATCCATATTGTTCTCAGATATTTGCAGAAAGCCGGGAATTGTCTGAAGAAATTCTAAATGCTATGGTAGAGGAAACAGGGGCGATAAATAAAGGGGTTATGGAGACAGATACTATGAGTGGAATTAATTGGTGTGAAATTCCTGTATCTATTGTAGAAATGGGATTTATGAGTAATCCAAAAGAAGATGAATTAATGCAGACAGAAGAATACCAAAAGAAGCTGGTGAAAGGAATGGCAGATGGAATTGATAGCTTTTTTAACTAATTCTCAGTCAACATTCGCAAAAAAATAGTAAAAATTGCATAATTTTCTGTATTTTTAGATAACTTTATGTTATAATGTAACCTATAAGAAGAACGGCAGAAAAAATGCAGATATTCTAATTATATGTATGATTTGGGTTTTTACAAAATTTGTACAAGTAGGAGGGAAATAGAATGGATACAAAAATTTTATTGGAGAATGGTACAAATGAGCTGGAAGTATTGGAATTTACATTGGGGGGAAATCATTATGGGATTAATGTAGCAAAGGTACGTGAAATTTTAACATATGAAAAAGTAACACCGGTACCGAATGCACATCCAAGTATTGAAGGGATTTTTATGCCGCGTGATACAATGATTACAGTGGTTAATTTGAAAAAAAGTATAGGTATGGCAGACAATGAAGAAAAAGGCTTATTAATTATTACTAATTTTAATAAGTTGAATATTGCTTTTCGAGTTGATGCGGTACTGGGGATTCATCGAGTTTCTTGGGAAGAAATAATTAAACCGGATGCTACCATCAATGCAGCAGGGGCAGGGGTATCTACTGGTATTATAAAAATGAATAATAAACTTATTATTATACTTGATTTTGAAAAGATTGTAACAGATATTAGTCCAGAAACCGGATTAAAAATGTCGGAAATTGATGAACTAGGAGAAAGAGAACGTAATATGGTTCCAATTGTTATTGCAGAAGATTCTCCGTTATTAAACAGATTAATCACTGATTCATTGAAAAAAGCTGGTTATGTAAATTTGAATATTAATAATAATGGAAAAGAAGCATGGGATAAAATATCTGAGTACAAGCGTAAGGGAACTATAAAGCAGAATGTTGGTTGTGTTATTACAGATATTGAGATGCCAATTATGGATGGTCATCGTCTTACGAAATTAATTAAAGATGATTCTGCTTTAAGCAATATTCCAGTTATCATTTTCTCATCTCTTGTAAATGATGAAATGAGGAGAAAGGGAGAGCAGCTTGGGGCAGATGCGCAGTTGGCAAAACCTGAAATTGGAAATTTAGTTAGGGAAATCGATCAATTATTGATAAAAAAACAACAAAATCTATAATTGTTTATAGGGGACAGGTTCTGTCCCCTTTTATACTAGATAGAAAAGGAATGAAAAAAGACGTGGAAGAATTAAGGAAAATAGTAGAAGGTTCTGATTGTGTATTAATTGGAATTGGAAGAGAATTTGCATATAATGTTTTAAGTCAGGAAGTAATGAAAATATTTTCTGAGAAGAAGAAAGCAGAAGGATTGGAAAAGGAGGCAGAATGGTTGCTTCCTTTCATAAAGAGTTATGGTTGCATTTATGACAAACCAGAAGTAATCTTAAAAGCTTATGATAATTTATATCAATTAATAAAAGGAAAAAATTATTTTGTTGTTACATTAAATGAGGATGAGCAAATTGGGAAGTCAAAATTAGAAAAAGAAAAAATAACAGCTCCCTGTGGAAGTATATATAGACTTCAATGTAGTTGTGGATGTGAAGAAAGTATTATAGATGCAACTACTGTAGTGGAGGAAGTTATTTCAAAATTAAAACAGCCAGAGGTAACCATATCGGAAATTACAAAGCCAGTATGTGGAAAATGTGGCAAAGAACTTGTATTTAATACGGTAGAAGCAGAAAAATATTTGGAAAGTGGTTACATGAAAAGTTGGGAAAAGTACAGAATGTGGCTTACAGGTACTTTAAATAGAAAAGTGTGTCTGTTGGAATTAGGCGTAGACTTTAAATATCCATCTATTATTCGTTGGGCTTTTGAAAAAGTAGCATTTATAAATGAAAAGGCTGTATTTGTCAGAATTAATGGAGCATATCCTCAATTGACAGAAGGATTGAAAGGAAAAGCATATTCTTATCATAAAAATTCCGTAGAATTCTTTCAATAAATAGAATTGTTTTATAATTGTAAATATGTTAAACTAAGACATAGTGTATAGTATTGAAATGGCATATTTCCAATATTTTAGATACTGATGAAAAATGATTAGGGGTGAGATTATGAGTACTACAGAAGACTATTTAGATCAATTATTAAGAAATGCATCAGGACAACCTGAAACCAGTGCTGGGGAAGTTGATTTCATGGAAAATGATGAAATAATGGAAAATGGTATAGAGAAAATAACTGTAGGAGAGGGATTGTCCTTGGAACAGGCGATGGAAATGTCTGTAGATGATGTTTTAAATGAAACGGAAAAAATAGAAAGTGAGCTGGACTTAGCAAAATTAGAGAATTGTGAAGATGCAGAAGACGGTGAAGTCTCGGACAATGGGATGTTGAGCAACGAAGTAATAGCTGCCATGTTCACGAACAGTGAGAAGGAAGAGACAGCTGTAGAAGATGTAGAAACAGAAGGACAGGAAACAACAGAAGATACAGTATTAGACAACGGAATGTTGAGTGAAGAAACAATAGCTGCAATGTTTGAAACTAGTGAGGCTGAGGAAGTACTTGAAGAAAATACAGAAACAGAAAAACAGGAAGAACCAGAAAACGCAGAAGTTGAGACGTTAGACAATGGGATGCTAAGTGACGAAGCAATAGCTGCAATGTTTGAAACTAGTGAGGTTGAGGAGACACCTGTAGAAGCTGAGAAATCAGAAAAACAGGAAGAACCAGAAGCTGAGACGTTAGACAACGGAATGTTGAGTGACGAAGCGATAGCTGCCATGTTTGCGGGCAGTGAGGCTGAGGGAGTACTTGAAGAAAATACGGAAACAGAAAAACAGGAAGAACCAGAAGCTGAGACGTTAGACAACGGAATGTTGAGTGATGAAGCAATAGC
>JAFQCM010000006.1 GCA_017399445.1 Lachnospiraceae bacterium
GGATGCTCAGCAGCAAGCTTCTTCATTGCACGGAAGTGAGCCTGACCACCCGCTGCGGACATATCAAGCAGGAAGTCCTTTGCGAAAGTACCGTCCTGAATATCGGAAAGAACCTTCTTCATTGCTTTCTTGGTATCTTCGGTAATAATCTTGGGTCCGGTAATATAATCACCATACTCAGCAGTATTGGAGATGGAATATCTCATTCCTGCGAAGCCGGACTGATAAATCAAGTCTACAATCAACTTCATCTCATGAACACACTCGAAGTATGCATTTCTGGGGTCATAACCAGCCTCAACCAAAGTCTCGAAGCCAGCCTGCATAAGTGCACAAACACCACCACAAAGAACAGCCTGCTCACCGAAGAGGTCGGTCTCAGTCTCTGTGCGGAAATCAGTCTCAAGAACGCCTGCTCTTGCGCCACCGATAGCCTGTGCGTAAGCCAAAGCCTTATCCAAAGCCTTGCCTGAAGCATCCTGATGTACAGCTACCAAACAAGGTACACCCTTGCCGGCCTGATACTCACTTCTTACAGTGTGTCCGGGTCCCTTGGGAGCGATCATGGTAACGTCAACGTTCTTCGGAGGAACGATCTGACCGAAGTGAATGTTGAAACCATGAGCGAACATTAACATATTGCCTTCTTCCAAGTTAGGCTCGATATCCTTCTTGTACATAGAAGCCTGTAATTCATCATTGATAAGAATCATAATGATGTCTGCTCTTTTTGCAGCTTCTGCAGCTGTAAATACTTCAAATCCCTGTTTTTCTGCTTTTGCCCAAGATTTACTACCTTCGTATAATCCGATGATAACGTTACATCCTGATTCTTTTGCGTTTAATGCATGAGCATGTCCCTGGCTACCATAGCCGATTACTGCGATTGTTTTTCCTTCTAATAAAGAAATGTTACAATCTTCCTGGTAAAATATTTTTGCCATTTTAAAATTCCTCCTAATAAAATAAGAATGTATTTATAACTTAACAGCCTTAATAGGTTTTAGTTAACAAAATTAATCTAAGATTTTTACATCAAAAGTTCCTCTGGAAAGTCCGGTTACTCCAGTTCTTGCAAGTTCTAAAATCTCATAGCCTTCTAATAATTTAATAAAAGCTTCTACTTTGTCAAGATTTCCAGTAAGTTCAATAATTAAAGAGTCTGTGCAGACATCTACAATTTTTGCGCGGAAAATATCTGCTACTGAAATAATTTCCTGTCTTGTTTCCGGTGTTACGGAAACCTTTACCATAACAAGTTCACGACAAACAGATGCTCCATTTTTTAACACCTTAATATCAATTACTTCTTCCAGTTTTGCCAGCTGTTTTTCGATTTGTTCCAACATGATTTCATCTTCTACAACAACCACTGTAATTCTGGAATAACGTTCATCTGCTGTTACGCCTGCGGTAATACTATCAATATTATAGCCTCTTCTGGTAAAAAGTCCTGCAATTCGACTTAAAACTCCAGAGGTATTTTCTACTAATAGTGAAAATACTCGTCTTTTCATTATGTATCTCCTACCCTTCTGGTTTACCACCGTTATTCATTGTAACAAGATGCGCGATATTTGTCAATTATGAATTCGCCCACTCCGCTTTTCTTCCCCTTTGCCTTTTACAGGAATGACCAAAGCTATCCTTTGTTTCCTTTATGCTTTCTACCAAATTTTATAATTTGATAACATAAAGAAGCCACAATGCAAAGAATAAATAAAACCACATTAGAATACACCAAAAATTCCAATCTGCTTTGAAAATTCATAGTATGGGCAATCAGATTCCACACAAAGTGAAAGCTTATGGCTGGATATAAGTTTCTCTTCCCTAGTGTGGTAATTATTCCTAAAAACACTGACAGTAAAATAAACTGTATAGCAACACCCAGTAAACATAAGAACGAGGGATTTTCAGAAATAAAAACAAATATGGTAAGCCATATAGAATACACTACACCTATCATAAAGGAGCTTCCCAGAACAGAATATGTTTTTTCAAAATGACTTTTTAAAAACCCCCGAAAACCAGCTTCACTAGAGACTGCTCCAACAATTGAAATATACCATATGACCTTCAAAGAATTAAGTAAGCCTGTTACATAAGAACCAATGGTAAGGCTAGTATACTCTTTCACAACAAAATAGCCTGCCAAAAGTGCAAGGATTCCCATAAAAACAACGCCTAAAACTGCCTTTATGGAAAGTCCAAATCTTCGTTTCATTCGCATAAGTTCTAGTTTATCTTTGGCCATTCCTGCCAGAAATAAAGCCAACAAAAATGGCATGGCATTAATAATAAGACTTAAAAAATTTGCTGTTATAAGCCCTATCCGATTAGTTTTATATAAAATATTAAGGACAAAATAAATGATAATAGTCGAGATAACAAGTCCCATACTATATGAAATAAATCGCTTTGAATCTCCTTTTGTCATTTCTCCCTCCAGCTTTATGCCCCAAGTAATCGCTTTACAAGTTTTACAGCATCTGCAGCATCTTTTGAGTACCCATCTGCACCAATTTCATCTGCATAATCCTGTGTAATTACCGCTCCTCCAATGATTATCTTGGCAGTTACTCCCTTTTCTCTTGCATACTCTATTACATTTTTCATTTCCTGCATGGTGGTTGTCATCAAGGCAGACAATGCAATTACATCCGCCTTTTCCCGGGCAGCTGTTTCAATTATTTCTTCTTTTGAAACATCTTTTCCTAAGTCAATTACCCTGTAACCATAATTTTTCAGCATTAAAGCCACCAGATTTTTTCCAATATCATGGATATCTCCTTCTACAGTAGCAATTACAATGGTTGGAAGATTTTCATTATCCTCTCCCGTCTGTAAATATGGTTCCAAATAATCAATTGCTACTTTCATGGTTTCAGCACTAGAAATTAACTGAGGAAGAAAATATTTTTGCTTGTCAAACAAGTCACCTACCTGATTTATAGCAGGAATTAAAATATCATTTAAAAGTACAGATGCACTTTCCCCCTGTTCTACAGCTTCTTTTGTTTTTGCCACAATCGTGGCCTTATTTCCTTTTAATACATCTTCATAAATTAATTCTTTTAAAGTTTTTTCTGTTTTTCCTACAGAAACTTCTACTTCATCTTTTTTCAAACGATTAATGGTATTGATATATTCCATATCAGCATTTTCTTTATTCATTAAAAGATCTGCTGCATAGGCACATTTTACCAGCATTTCTTGAGAAGGATTAGAGATTGCCATAGTTAATCCATTTAAAATCGCCATAGTTAAAAACGTAGTGTTAATAAAACTCCTATCCGGAAGTCCAAAACTGATATTAGATAAACCACAGATCGTTGCCATCTGCAACTCTTCTTTACAATAACGGATAGTTTCTAAGGTTCCTTTTGCAGCATTTTTGTTAGCTCCAACAGTAGCCACTAATCCGTCTACTACTATATCAGTATTTTTCATGCCTGCTTTTAAGGCTGCTTCATAAATTGTATCAATGATTTTCTTCTTCTCTTCCAAATTTTCCGGCAATCCTTCATCCGATAATGGAAGCAAGATGAACATAGCACCATATTTTGCTGCAATCGGAATAAGCTTTTCAAACTTTTCACGTTCTAAAGAAATAGAATTAATCAATGCTCTTCCAGGGTATCTTCTTAAAGCCGCTTCAATTACATCTACATGACTAGAATCAATGGCAAGTGGAAGGTTTGTTGCCATAGTTACTTCCTCAATTACCTGTAACATGGTTTGCTTTTCATCGATTCCGCTCATTCCCACATTGATGTCTAAAATGGCTGCACCACATTCTTCCTGTTCTCTGGCAAAATCTAATACTCTGGCATAATTTCCTTCTCTTAATTCTGCCTGTAACGCTTTTTTCCCTGTAGGATTAATGCGTTCTCCTACAATTAAAAATTTTCCATCTAAATCAATTTTCAGAGCTTTACGTTCGGAAGAAAGCACTCTTAAATTTAATTTCCTTCTGTCTGGTTTCTGATAATCCTTTGTAAATTCATAAATTTTTTCTATAAATTCTGGTGTAGTACCACAACAGCCACCTACAATTTCTGCTCCTGCTTGAATTAATTCTTTGGTATAATGAACAAACTCATCTGGTGCCATGCTATATTCTGTAGTACCATCCGGCTGTAATTCCGGCAGTCCTGCATTAGGCTTTGCAATTAATGGAAGATTTGTATACTGTGCCATTTCTTCTATAATTGGAATCATTTTGTCCGGTCCTGCGGAACAGTTGATTCCTATAGCAGCGGCTCCCAAGCTGGTTAAAACTACTGCTGCAGCAGATGGTTCTGTACCAAATAAAGTTTTTCCATCCTCATTAAAAGTAAGTGTTACCATAACCGGTAAATCACAGGTTTCTTTTGCTGCAATTAGAGCCGCTCTGCATTCCTGAAGGCTTAACATAGTTTCTACTACTAAAAGGTCAACCCCTGCTTCTACTAAATAAGTAATTTGCTCTTTATAAATATCTACCAGTTCTTCGAAATCTAATGTTCCCATTGGAGCAAGCTGCTCTCCTGTCATAGTAAGGTCACCAGCAACATAAGCTTTTCCGCCAACAGCTTCTTTGGAAATGGCAACCAACGTTTTGTTAATATGTTCAATTTCTGAAGCCAAATCGTATTCTGCTAGCTTAATTTTGTTCGCAGCAAAGGTTGGTGCATAAACAATATCACTTCCAGCCTCCACAAACTCCTGTTGTAATTTTTTCAAAACCTCCGGATTTTCTATGATCCATTGTTCCGGACAAACTCCTGCAGGCATACCTCTTTTTAAAAGGTTAGAACCTGTAGCACCATCCAATATCAAAACTTTTTGTTGTACCAATTGATTAAATTCTTTTATTGTCATATTAGTTTTCCTCGATTAGTTATTTAAAATTTGTTCTACCAGATGAACTCTGTTAAATGGAAGCATAAAATAATATCCATCTGCAATATCTTTTAATTTCACCATTACTTCTTTTGCGATTTCGATACCTACCGCTTCTCCTTCTGTCCTGGACATATCCGGTGAAAAACGAGCAAGTACCTCATCCGGAACATTAATTCCATAGATTTCATTTTTAATAAAAGAAGCATTTCGATAGCTGATTAAAGGCATAATACCACAAAGGATTTTTGTATCCACTTTTTCTTTTACTTTGGCAATCCGTTCAATATCTTCATCACTATAAATTGGCTGGGTAAGAAAATAACTGGCTCCTGCAGCTATTTTTTTCTCCATACGAAGAATTTCCATATCCAGATTTGGACGGTTATAATTCAAAGCTCCACCAAAACAGAGAGGTTCTTTGGCAAAATGTTCTTTATTCATTTCGTTCACATACTGCATTAATTTAATGGAATTAAAATCAAATACTCCTGAAATATCTCCTCTGTTTTCTGTTGGAACAGGATCTCCTGTTACAAAAAGGAAATTACGAATACCATTTAAGTAAGCTCCCAGAAGTCCGGCTCTCATGGCAATTGCGTTTTTATCCCTGCAGGCAATATGAGGCATGACCGAAATTCCTACTTCATTTGATACTTTAATTCCCATCATAATAGAATCCACTCTGGCTTTTCCCATAGGAGAATCGGCAAACGTAATCATATCTACCCCTGTGGCTTTTAACATATGGGCACAATCCATCACTTTCTGGTCATCGGCACCATATGGTGGGTCTAATTCCACAGCAATAACCTTTTTTCCAGCTTCCATCTGCTGATAAAATTTATTTTGCAACGGATTCACTTCCACTGTCTTTTCAGCAGTTCCCTGCGTAATAAACTCCCTATTATTCTTAAAGTCAATTAATTCATTTACTTTTTCAATATAAAGAGGTGTGGTACCACAACAGCCCCCTAAAATATTAATTCCCAGTTCCGAAATTTTTGCTGCATTTTCTGCAAAGTAATCACTATTTCCTGAATATACTGCCCGATCCTGTAATAGTTCCGGATAGCCGGAATTAGGCATAGAAGTAATAAACTTGTTGGATTCTATTTTAGACTTTTTCAGAATTTCGTATAGATGGGCAGAACCAATTCCACAGTTAAAGCCAACCGCATCAATACATTCTATCTGGCTGATTTCATTAATGATACGCTCGGCTCTGATTCCCATTTTGGTATATCCATATTTATTTAAACTATACTGTGAAATTATAAAAGTATTTTCATTTTTTGATTTTATATATTCTGCCAGTTCTGGAAGATGTTTCATATCAGAAAAAGTTTCAAAGCAAAAAATTTCTGCACCACATTCTAAAAAGGTATCAATGATTTCTTTGTATTCGTCCTCAATATCTACATCATCTTCAAATGGCATGGCAGGAATTGGACCGATATCTGCGGCAATATAGACTTCTTTTCCACTTTCTTTTACTGCAACTTCTGCATTATTATAGGCTTCCCGTAATATCATTTTTACTGCATTAATATCTTTTTTTAAGGATATAGTATTAGCAGCAAAGGTATTCGTACGAATCAACTTTGCCCCTGCCTGAATATATTCTTTGTGTATTCTCTTTACCAGTTCTTTGTTAGTTGTGTTTGCTGCTTCTGCAATTTCAGCATTTTCACCAGCAAGTTGCTGATAGTACGTTCCAAACGCACCATCAGCAACTAATTTATATGTTTTTAAATATTCTTTTATGTTTGTCATTGTTTTGTCCTACTTCACTGTTACAAGTATTTTTTTTGTTTTACTTCCACTTTTTACAGTGATAATGCAATTGCCCTTTCTTTTTCCTTTGATGACTCCTTTTGAATTTACAGATGCCACCTTTTTGTTGGAAGACTTATAGGTTGCAGGTTCTGTAGAAGTTGAAGGAGAAATTGTCACTTTAATTTTAAAAGTAGCTCCTTTTTTCAGTACCACTTTTGATTTATTTACCTTAAGTTTCTTGGTTTTTACTATTTTAGGAGAAACTTTTACCTTACATGTGGCTTTGGCTCCTTTTATGGTTTCCACTGTGATTTTTACAGTTCCTGCCTTTTTGCCTTTTACTACTCCTTTCGAAGTGACAGTAGCAACCTTTGTGTTTGAGGAAGTATATTTCTTTACCTTATCTCCAGATTCTAACTGAACCTTTACAGTTACTTTTTTGGTTGCTTTTACATCATATTGTGATGCTTTAAATGTTACAATATATGGCAATACTGTTACCTGACAGGATTGCTGAATTTCACCGACTTTAGCTGAAACAACTGCATTTCCAGCAGCAATTCCAGTGATTTTTCCACTAGCATCTACAGTAGCTACAGACGGATTAGAACTTTCATAAGTTATTGTTTTATCTGCCGTATCTATTGGTAAAATTTCTGTTACCTGAAGATATGTAGCAGCATCCTGTTTAATTGAAAAATTTGTAGCATTTAATTTTATACTTTCCGCCTGTGCATCTATCCAATTTGCATATAGTTTTATATCACCACAGGTCTTTTTGTCAATAGAAGTAACTTTTTGAGTAAATCCCTCGTCTGTATACCATCCTTCTAACCGTTTGGTTTCCAATACAGGATTTGGCAGACTTTCTATTCCCTTACCAAAAGTATACTCCTCCTGAATATCTTCTGGTAAAGTCCCCTCATATGCTTCATATTCTATCTTATAAACGGCAGGTGTGAATTTTGCTTCTATGTAAATATCACCACTACTATTTTCATCAATAAATTCTATTTTATTTGAATATGGTGCCTTGTCATCTTTTAAATACCATCCCTCAAAGACGTATCCTTTTCTGGCAGCATCCTCCAGCTTATGAACACCCACCCCTTCGTAATATCCAGAAGGATTGGTTTCACCATTGAATCCATAATTTGTATTATAATGAATGGTATAGTCATAATTATATAAACTCCATTTTGCATATAATACAATATCTCCACTAATATCACCATCAATTTTTTCTACTTTATTTTGAAAAGTTGCATCATAATACCATCCTTCAAAATTATGTTCAAATTTGTATGGCGTTTTGAAAGAAGAAACACCTATTCCAGGAACATAAGACTCCGGATTTTCTTCATTATTGGTACCACCATTTAGTTCATAACGGATACTATACTCTTTTTTTGTTTCTGTCATTTCCGTATTTTCTGTATTAGACGCATAAATTATAAAATCTTCCCCAAAAGAAATCACACTTAACAATAAAACAGTTCCAGCTATCTTTAAGAACTTTTTTCTCATATGCCACACCCTCCCTAATTTGCTGCACTTTATTACATTTTAACATTTTTAGCTGTAAAGGTAAAGACTACATTCTTCTATTTAGCTTAACAGTTTTCTTAGTTATTCTTCTATTTCTACCAATTGTTCCATGGTATCATAGATCGTTAGTGCTGTTTGTCCCTCACCTTCTGTGTAAACCGCCTTGTATGTAGCAGCAATAATATCTTCCCTCAAAGTATAAACTTCACTATTTCTACAATTATCATCTACAACAATGTATCGGATCTCATTCTCATCTGCTAATTTTATTAATTCTTCTGGTGAAGTTGCAGAATACATTGCAATTACCTGTTCATTTCTTGCTGCGGTATCATAGCCTGCAGACCAGGCAAAAGTTTGCCAACCTTCATAAAGCATTGCACCACCCATAGTTATGGCATGAATCGTATATGGTGGTGTAAGAAAAATATCTCTTGACTCCGCATTTTCTTCAATCCATTTTGTAACAGGAGCATCCAGTTTTACTACCAATGATTTTTCAGGCCCATTATTTTTGAATACACAACGAGTATCATAAACACCTGTAGAAGTAAGAAGAATTATCAAAACCAGAACTCCGATATTTCTAATAATATCTTTTTTCTTTATCATATCTGCCACAAAATTTGCCGCAATAACATCTAATAACATAAAAGATATCAATACATACTTGTGATTTACATTCATGTCCGTTGTAAGGCAAAAAGTAAATGCAAAAATTAGTGGTGTAGCAAAAGCAAACATAATATAACGACGAGCCCCTTTATAATAAAGAAATGCTGCCACCAAAACAATTAGTAAAACCCCCATAAGTTTTACGATAAAAGAACTAGCACCAAAGAGTGTAGGATTTGCAGCAAGATAACCAAACTGATATCTGGCTGCCAGCGAAGATTCTTCCATAAATACTTTAGACTGTACCAAAGACAGTCCACCAGCTAATCCAGCCATAATAACAAAATCCAATCTTTTTCTACTAAGTGCAGCAATAAAAAACAGCACAATCAAAAGTGCAATTAAAACCGCACCATTCCAAAAAGCACTGGCACCACTTAACAAACCTACAAAAACAGCAAGTTTCCAGTTAGCTATCTTCCATCCGTCTTTTTTGAAAAAGGTTTTCCCAAAATAGGAGCGAATTCCTTTTGCTCCTTCTAACTTCATGTTTTTCCACATATCATAAGTTTCATACAAATATGGAAGAACCAGTATAAGCACAAGCAAAAGTATTGCCAAACATATAGCGATATGTCGTTGGTTAACAAATACATTAAAGTTGTACAATCCCCAGTCTTCATTTGGAGTATTACTCAAATATGCAGTGTTTTCTTTTAGTTTAGTCCATACGTTCTCTTCTGCTGGAGTGTTTACCAAAAATGTAAAGAAACTGCTGGCACTTCGAAAACTAAAAAATAATCCTGCTAAACATCCAACTTTTCTTTTTCCGCTTATTTTTACTGCAAGTACATAAAGCAACATATAAACAAAAACCATTCCCATAATACTTGGAACATTAAAAGCATAGTCAATTCTCATTCCAAGAAACTCTAGATTCCCTACAAGAAACAAAAACATAAAATGGTATTTTACATCAATTCCTGAATAAAATGTATACCATGTTGGAAAATTGTTTCCTTTAGAAAAAGAGCGAATCATGCTAAGATGCGGTGAAAAATCACCAAATATAGTATAACCCACATACAAACTATCTTCTTTTACAAAGAAAGTCCAAAACATAAGAATACTGATGAATACAATGCAAATAAGAACAAATATTGATTCTATTGTTAACGTTGTTTTATCACTGCTTGTGTATTTCTTTAAAGAAATTGAAGCTTTCTTCTTCCAAAAAAGCAATCCCATTGCAAGAACTATGTAAAAAGTAATTACAATAGCATTTGCATAAATCAATGGATGTCTGGCAGATGAAAAGAAATGTGCTACTATATACACACTCCATGTAACCAACAGGATACCGGTTATCCATGCTGCCGGTATCCATACCATAAATGATGAAAGTTTTATTTTCTTTTTTGAAAAAGACTGCACTGTCGCTTGAAATATTTCTGGTACAAAGCTTTTTCCTATTGTATATCCAACAAAAAGACATATTAATAAATAGCCAACTGCTAACATTTTTGTTTCCTCTCTCTAGTCATCCTCTGATTTCTAATCTATTGCTCTATCGTCATCAGAGTATCATATATCGTATATGCACTATCTCCGCTTCCCTCCGTATAAACCGCTTCATAAGTAGCTGCAATCACATCTTCTCTTAGATTGTATTCTGTATTATTTCTGCAATCTATATCTACCACAATATATCGTATATTATTGTCTTCAACTAATTCCATTAATTCATCTGATGAAGTAGCGGAATACATTGCAATAACCTGCTCATCTCGGTAAGCTGTATCATAACCTGCAGACCATGCAAAATACTGCCAGCCATTATAGAGCATCGCACCACCCAAAGTCAGTCTGTTTACTGTATATGCCGGTGTCAAAAAGATATCTGTTGAATCGGCATTTTCCTCTACCCACTTGGTCAATTCATCATCCAGATTAAGTTCTACAGAATTGTTTGGACCATTTTTAACATAAA
>JAFQCM010000080.1 GCA_017399445.1 Lachnospiraceae bacterium
AAGGCCCCATGAAATTTTGAAATTCTTATATAATCCAATCACATAAGTATTCTTCTCCTTCTTCCAATGGGTCCATACCACCACGATAATACACTCTATAATTCTTGCTACGACCGTTGCAATGGCTGCTCCCAAAACACCCATTCCTTCTATGCCCATAAACCCAAAGATAAATACATAATCTAATATTAGGTTTACCGCCACAGAAATCAATCCTGCTTTCATTGGCAAAATGGTCTCTCCGGTTTCCCGCAAAGTCTGTGCATATGCCTGTATCAATGCAAATGGCAACATAGATGGCATAACTGCTAACATATAAGCTCTGGCATACCTTAAGGTTAATGCTATGTCCCCTACATCACTACCCTCATGTAGAAACATTTTTATTAATGCCTCTCCTCCGAAAATAAAAAGCATCATCCATAAAATTCCAAGTATTACACAGGCTAGTATTTTAAATCGAAAGGCTTCCTTTACGCCATTATTATCTCCTTTACCATAAAACTGAGCCCCAAAAATTCCCGCTGCTGATACTGCACCAAAGACGCATATGTTAAATACAAACATAAGCTGATTTACAATTGCCACACCTGACATTTGCTCCGTTCCAATCTGCCCAACCATAATGTTATCTAAAAGACTAACAAAGTTTGTAATGGCATTTTGTATCATAATCGGAACTGCCACCAATAATACCATTCGATAAAAATCAGCATTTCCCAGATATTTTTTCTTCCATTTCTCCATTTTTTATTTTTACCTCTTTTACGATTCATTAACGATTCTTTCTAACAATCCCTTGCAGCCAAGTAACACATCCTCATAGGTCTCTTGAAAATCCCCAGTATACCATGGATCCGCCACATCTTTTCCACTACCTGCAAAGGTCATAAGCTTATATATCTTATTTTCATTATCATCCCCAAATATTCGATTCATATTACGGATATTTGCCGTGTCCATCCCGATTAGATAGTCATAGGCTTCGTAATCTGCTTTTGTGATTTGTCTCGCACCTCGTTTTGCAAATGGAATGTTATATTTCTCTAAAATCCGCTTTGTTCCATAATGCACATCATTCCCAATTTCTTCTGTGCTGGTAGCTGCAGAAGCAATGGAAAATTGGTGGGATAACCCCTCTTTTTTTACTAAATCTTTCATAATAAATTCTGCTATAGGCGAACGGCAGATGTTGCCGTGGCATACAAATAAAACTCGAATCATCTATCAAAATCCTCTCTAATTTTGCATTTCACGCTAAAATCAAGGGATTTAGCGTTTTCCATTTTTTTACATTTCAACATTATTTTCTTATATCTTCTTATATCTTCTTAAGTTTTTTTACACAAAATTGGTAGAAACATTGGTAAAAAAAATTCTTTTACCAACAGCTATTTTCAAGGCTTCACATCACTTTTGAGAACTTCTCCATTTCCTCTTGTACATCATCTATACCAACATGCGTATATGTGTTTAGCGTTACACTAATATCTGAATGTCCCATAATATATTGCAAATATTTGGGGTTCATACCTGACTTTGCCATATTAGAACAAAAAGTATGTCTACAAACATGTGGCGTAATTTTAGGCATCTGTACCCTATAAATCTTATTATACTTTTCTCTAATATGCGTCATATACTTTTCCCAATGCAACGCTACCATTGGTTTCTCATTCTTATCCAAAAATAAAAAACCAACATACCCGTCTACCATTGGCTCAATCTTTGGTTTAACTCGATTTTCAATAATTCTTTGAAAACACTCTTCTACCTCTTTTGTCATAGGCACATATCTATTACCAGCCTCTGTTTTAGGCTTGAGAATATAATACTCCATATTTCTCTTCCTCTGCAACTGGTGATCCACATTTATGCGCTTCTGTTTAAAGTCAATATCGCTAATAGTCAATCCGCAAAACTCTGAAATACGAAGTCCTGTTTTAAACAGAATAAAAATTGCATCATAATATTTACAAAAGTGCTGATCCTCCTTAATAAACTTAAGAAAATCTCTCTCTTGCTTTCTTGTAATTGCCTCTCTCATTACACTATCATTAACAATAACAGAAACCAAGGGAAACTGAAATGGATTTTTTCGAATCAGATCATCATCCATCGCCATTTGAAATGCTGGACGAAGAACACCACGAATAGAATGTATCGAACTATAACTCTTTCCATCCTCTTTTTGTAACTTAACTAGCCACTGTTTTGCATCCGACAGTCTAACTTTATCAATGCGTTTTTTTCCAAATTCATCTTTCTTTAAAACATTAATTACCGTCTTATACCCAGCCTTTGTATTATGTCTCACACCTGTTTTTAAAGAAACATACTTTTCGACCAAATCTAAAACTGTAAATTTCCCACCATTTACAGCAATTTGCTCAAACATGGCTAATTCAATTTCTTTTTCCTTCTCTCGAAGTGATGGTTCTGCCTTCTTACCTTTTGGAATTGGATCGTGTCTATCCAATCTCCAACTGTAAATATTTTGTTCTTTACCATTCACATCTATGTATCTAAATCTATATCTTCCATCTGCTCTCTGGTACTCTCCATTATGTAGAATTCGATTTCTTTTATCGCGTCGTTTACTTGCCATACTACAAAACTCCTTTCAAAAAAAGAGAGCCCAGTATCTACAATTACATTATAGCACAAATCAGGCTCTCTGTGTACACTTTTGTGAACTTTATGTTTTAATTTTTTGTCTTTCTATAATACCGTAGCTTCTGATAAAAAAGTCTCAAATTTTTCTTTTTTTATCAAATATCTATTTCCATTCATAATCAAGAAATCAGCCTCAGAATGCAGTTCTATAATATTTCTCAACTTATTTTCACCTATATGATAGTACTCTGCCGCCTCTAATACCGTTAATAAATATCTCTTCCACACAGGAATATTTTCCAAAACTACCGGTTCATTAACTGGTTTCTCTTCTGCCCTTTTATCATCCTGTTTTTTCACAATATTCCTCCATTCCCATCTGCCGAAGCAATACCTCATTTACTCTTTCCATAACTCCAGACTTCTTATCTATATGTCCAACTTTTAATAAAACCTGACTTTCATCTACTGTGACAAGTTGTTCCGCCATAAAAATAGTAGTTTGATTTAACATTCCATGAACTTCTTTTGGTGTTACTGTAACATGAACCGGAAATCCCATCTTACTGATCTTACATGTTCCTGGCATAACAGTATAAACCTCTGCATTACTTCTATTCGTGTTCACAATCAAACATGGTCTTTTTCCCGACTGAATATGTCTTCCCGGATGTTGTCCCAAATCTACCCAGATAATATCTCCACGTCTTCTTTTTCTTCTCTTGCTCATAACTCAACACACCTTTCTTCAAGCACGTTTTAAATTCAACTTTAATTCCCCTTCATCTACAGAAAAAATCTGGAACCCCTGTTCTCTAACCATTCCGATTTTATGATAAGCATCTGCTTCTCCTGACGAAATGTACTCCATGTTTGCAACCAAAATAGCTCTTGCTTTTCCCTGTTTCATCATGCAAATACATTTTTCAAACAATTCATCCCGTACCTTTGGGGCAAAGCAGCCTCTTCGAATGATTTTCATTGGAACTAAACCATGTGAATCTGCATATTGATTTATATAACGCAGTTGCCGTTCTTCTTTCTGTTCTGCCAAATCAAAAGATTTATTTTCTTTTGTAGAAAGAAAGACAATGCACGGAATTTCTTCTGCATAATGCTTTCTTTTTTTCTTTTGCTTTCTCCTCTGACGTCGCTCATTCATCTTATGCTACCCCCTTGCTGCCGCTTCTTAAGATTGTGTTTGCATCCGTATCATAGTATTGCATCAACTTAAATAACATACCTATACTCATTCCTCTAACCCCTTCTTCAATTTTGGCATAATGTGTGTAGCTTACACCTAATGCCTCAACCACTTCCATTTGGGTTACAGCCTTTTCTTCACGCAATTCACGTAGATTGTTTCCAATCGTAAATAAATCCACTTTCATTTTCAATTATCCCCCTCATCTGATAAGTTCTCTTCAGATTTATACCTTCCCGGATTATTCCACTTCCGAAAATCTAAATCCATAGAATATACCGCAACCCCACAGGCTTCCGCATCCAGCATAAACTGCACTAAGTCATGGATATCGTCAGTAATATCTCCAACCTGCATCACAATCAATGCCTGCACATCTTCCGATAACAATGTATCCAATAACTCTCCAATACAATCCCTATCCAAGTCCCTGGAATTACCGCGGTCGATCAATGCCTCTTCTGCCATAATTCCATGTTGCTCTGCTTCCATCTGAATAGCATTCAACATTTTTTCCACATTAACATCTGCCTTTCTTGTCTTTAAAAAAATTCTTCCTTCCATCATCTTATCTGTCATAATAAGCTCTCCTTTACTATTACTTGTATCAGAGAGTTTTGGCGCCTTCACTCTCATATATCTGTGCCTCATAGCACTGTAATAATGATACCTCTATATTTCATTTCATGTTCGACACCAAACGACGAAGTTTCCTCTTATGTTCATCACACCATGACGAAGTTCCTGTTAAACTTTATGCTATACTGATTGTTTACCTTATTTTCGAATATAAGTTACTAATCTTGTGCATAAACCAAAAACTCCATGGATAATAATCCACAGAGTTTTTGTATTTTATATTCAATATTAAATTTTTAATAATCACTTAGCTTTTAATCGGTTATATAATAATTGCTCACTGCCAGACAGCAAATCTCTCTTCTTTTTGGATAACAAAGTCCACGAAGCCTGATTTTTTGTATAATCTCTTTTCTCTTCCGGAAAAAAAGATCTACAATAGTAATTATCCTCTTTATTCTTGGAAAGAAACAAAAACAAGTTCCTACTCTCCATATTATTCTTCATTAAATAATCCGCCTCAATCATTGAATAAATATTTGCTTTGCGATTATACTTAAATACGGTATCATTACTGTCTAATAAGTTTTCTAACAAAGGAAGATAATGCACCCTTTTCTCTATTTTTTTGTAAAAATCGGATGACTCAATCTGCTCTTTTTTTATTTTTCCTTCTACAATTTCATCAAAAACTTTTCCTCTATCTCTATTTAGTTCTGGTCTGTCTATCAAATATTGCAATCCCATTAGATGAAAACAATCTTTCTTATTAAATACAATTTTTAATTCTACAGAAACACCTTTTCTTCCGAGTATTATTTCATATTCCGTATGCAAAAGTGGTAGAAATGCATTCACACAATCTATGATATTTCGCATCTGTCGTTCCTCCTTAAATTAAGAAAGGCTCTGCAAAAGCAGAGCCCTCAACATTTTCTTTCGAAATCCATGATTTCTAGCCAGATTGTGGTAAATGTCAAACCCTTATAAAGCTCATAAGGCACTGCTCTCTGGCACAACACCTTATATCATCGCTTGGCAGACACTCATGTTGCCTGTCTCTAATATTATATTAACCTCTTTAAAAAAATATGTCAACTAACAAATGCAAATCAAGAAAACGCCTGCACCACATTTTGAACCGCTTCCATCTGCTTTAATGTAATATAGCATTTATTTACCGTTCCAAAGACCAAATAATCTGCTGTTACATCAAGCACCTGACAAATCATATAGATTTTTCCGATGTCACACTTTGTTTCTCCTCGTTCTATTCTTGAATAGCTATTATTCGTAATATCCAAATACGCTGCCATATCAGCTCCGGTAATCCCTTTTTTTAATCTACAATTTTGTATTCTGCCTCCAATGTCTCTTTGAATTTCCTTGTCATATTCTTTTACTTTTATACTTTCCTCCATTCGCTTCACCTCACATTCTTTCCAGCATTCGTTTCAAACAAAAAAAGAGCAGACAGAAAAGAACCCCCTAACAGGATCTCTTCTATCTGCTCCGGCATAAGTCATCTATACGTGCTCGTGCTCAACAGCAATCTACAACCTGAAAATCTACCATTTTGTGATTTTCTAGTGTTGCTAAATTTTCACTACTTTTCTAACAGCTACATTACCATTTATACTGCTTCTTCTATTTTACATGTAACCTTGCGCCCATAAAGCTGCGACGCAAATTCATCCAGTGTCAATGTATCCATCTTTTTTCCACTCTTTACAAGTGCTACTGGTTGTGTATCCACCACAATCGTATCTCCAATCTTGACACCCTTATTCTTTGTTCTGATTTCTTTTACATTCATCATAATCTTTGTTCTCCTTTCCTAGAAACATTTCTTACTTTCCATCTTAATCTTAAGGAATGTTACCTCAAACAAGTTACTATAAACCGTTGATTACTCGGTTCAAAAAGCAGACTATTTATGTACCGGGCTTATACAGTCCACTAACAAATATACGGAGTTTCTTCTTAATATAAAATAACTCCATACCCATACTATCATATACCATAACAGTTAAGTCTTAGGCTGAACTGTTACGAAACTATTGCATCAATCCATTTTACATATCAAATGAGTAAACTATCTTACACACATTTTCGGAAGTTTATGTTATTTTACTAGAAGTTATTGACACACAACTTCCGATTTGATACAATTATCAAGAAGTAATTAACAAGTATGATTATAGCACTAACAAGAAGTTTGTCAACCTTTAATCAGAAGTTTTGTAAATTTTATTAGAAAGAAGGTATTCTTATGACTTTCGGAGAAAAAATAAAAAACGCAAGAATTACACTTAATCTCTCACAAGCAGAACTGGCAAGCATCACAGGTATTTCAGAACGCTCTCTGTATACCTATGAACAGCTCAATACTATGCCAAGAAAAAATAACCTAAGAAAACTTGCAGATGCCCTTCATGTATCTGTCACCTATTTGATGGATGAAGATGAAACAGACAGCCAAAAACACTTAGATCAAGAATTTTTCATCAAAGCAGCAAAATCAGAATACGGATATAAAGGGGCACGACAGGCACAGGAACTGTTAGATAAAGCAGGGGCACTATTTGCCGGCGGAGACTTAGATGATGAAGCCAAGGAAATCTTTATGCAATCACTTTTACAGGTATATCTTGACTCGAAAAAAGATGCTTCAGAAAAATTTTCTCCAAGAAAAAAAAGAAGCAAACCTTCCATCGAATAGATACAATCCGCTTCAAAATATTTTACACTTGTGCTACCATTTTCTGCTATAATCCAATTTTTATAGCATTTGCTCACAGTAAAACAAAGGAAGTGATTACATGCAGGTTGATTATATCATTAACCAGGTTAATGCTCTGATCAAAAGAACCGGAACCCGAAATCCTAAAGATATCTGTAAATTTCTCGACTACAAACTACGCTTTATGGATCTTCAACATAAACTAAAAGGATATTTTATAGTAATCAATCGCATAACCAATATCGTAATCGACGATAATGTAATAGATATCTTTCAACCGGTTCTGATTGCCCATGAACTGGGACACGCATTTTTACATAAAGAACTAGCCACGATGTCCGGCTTTCAGGAACTGGAATTTTTCGAAAAAAGAGAGACTGCGCCCATGGAATATGAAGCCAATCTCTTCGCAGCAGAATTGCTATTAGAGGACGAACAAGTTCTTGAACTTCTAAACGAATACACCTTTTTTGAAACGGCAAGCATTTTAAATGTACCTGCTTCCCTATTGGATTTTAAATTCATCTTGTTGCAAGCAAAGGGATATCGTATTCGCCCTGTGGAAATTAGCAAATCGACATTTCTAAAAGAAAACAACGGTGCATATGGGACACATGATTAGTTCCCATCTGCACTGTTGTCTTTTAATAACTAATTACATGTTTTATTGTAAACATCTTAACCTAAGAGCATTTTACCAAAAAATACATCTGAAATGGTGTTGACATACTCAAAGAATTATCAAAATAACTTATCAGAAAAGAACCGTTACTAACTAAACCTAATCTAAAGAAATAAAGCCATTTTCATCTTTGTTTCAATTACTGGCATTTCAAACATATATATAATAAAGTATTAAATTATCTACACTCAGATTTAGAAATGTATATATACTATTTTCTAAAAAGGGATAACTCTCCAAAAATTGGGTTTCAACCAAATACTCATCATTCTTCTTCTAAATCATCAAGACAATTTTGACATATTGCGATGCCATCCTCATACATACCTTCCTCATCGTGATTGAACCATGCTGAACATCTTTCACATTGATATACATTGTTAATATGTCCACAATTCATACATGTTCCTATCGACAACATATCCTCATTTATACATATAGCATCGTCTCCACATTCACTACAACCAACAAATTCAGCGATATCCCCAGAGGAAGCGTTTTCCTTATAGTTTGGTATCTCCTCATCAATCATTTCAATTACATCATCTACCATTTTATTTACACTTCCAATTTCATCTTGCGTAATTGGCATATATAAACCACTATCATCGTCATACTCTACAGCTCCATTTATATACACAAGTTCAGTGCTAAATTCTTTATCTTTGTCATAAATATTCAAAGTACTATTTCCGCCTTCACTATCATCAATATTTATATCAAATTGCAATTCTATTTGAGAATCATCAATATTCGATTTTATAAACATAACACAATCTGTAATATCCTTGTCAAAAACATCATCTGATAAAATAACTATATCATTACGAAAACGTAATTTTTCTTCAACATCTGTAACAAATGAACTTAAGCATTCGAGCAATAAATCCTTTATTTCAATGCTGTCTCTGATTGAAACATCAGCATCATTTTCCCTGCATTCATGATCCAACTCCTCCATCATTTGTTTTTCAATCTGTCTCTGCTTTTCTATCTCTAATTTTTCTTCCTCAGATAGAATTATTTTATGTAATTTTTCTAACGCATTCTGCAAATCATCTTGTACCTGTTCAGCCACTTCTTTCATTGTCATATACGCAGAACGATCTATTAATTTATTATGCATAATATGATTTCTATCTTTTGCAAAAACACGATATCGTTCAATAAAATCATTTGGTAAATATTTAGAAAACTGATCTTCCCATAAATCAATTTCTATTTCACACTGCTTAAACAATAAATCACGGATTGCACCTTCATTATATGCTTGAACGCCATTCAACATACCACTAATTTTCGCATCAAATGCAGGTTTCCAACAGTATCTTTTGAGTGTCATCAATTCCAATAAATCTGAAATATCAATGCACATTAATCTTTCATCCACATCATTAAAAGATTGAATTTTTGCTTTAAATTCCTTTAATCTATCCGAATGCTTTTTTCTGATATTGGTTGGAGCAAAAGTATCCCACCAAGTTGTTCCATATTGCTTATTCATTACTTCATTAAGTACTTCTCTCATTAGATTTTCAATTTTGTAAATTTGAGGATATAATTCTATTGATAAACATTCCGAATCTTTATCAACTAGCCAAATAATCTTATCCCAATCTCTTTTGACACTCTTTTTGATATTCAACTTTAATCTTTCCAAATATTCATTTTGAACATTTGGCAAATATGTTTCAGAGTAAATACTAATTTCCAATTGTTTACATTCATTAAATGTTCCGTATTGAAAAAAAATACTCCAAATATCCGATTTTCCGTTCTCTTCACCATTAAATTGTAACACGAACACATTGTCTTCCTCATCAAGTTGTCTTATTGGACTAGCGCCAAACATTACCTCATCAGGTGTTAAATTGAGGCTTTTAATCAGGCTTGCCGATTTAATTGTTTCATATATTTCCATAATATAATCTTCATTATTTACTATTAACTTTTTACACTTTACTGCAATAAATTTGACCAACATTTTCATATGTATTTTCCTCCTCTTTTTTTATTACAACAAAAAATTTCAATTTATTTTTTCAATATCCAATTCTTATTCATGTTTTCATTAACAATCTCTTTTAACTGATTTTCCCTCTAACGAATATAGATGCCAATACATTCCGAAAAGACAGAGCTCATTCGCATCAGCTTGATTCCATGGCGATTCATTACATACTTTTTCATCATAGACTGCAACGCCTTGTTTATTACAAAACTGAGCAAGATGACACTGATTTTCACATCTGCTTACAAAAAAATTGTATAGTGCCAACGGACCAAGCATATATTTATAATCATTATCTCCTAAAAATATATTATAATTTTTATCACATATTATCGGAATTCCAAAACAAGAAATTAACCTTAATATTGCATCAGAAAAATTATCTTCCATTATCTTCGATATAAATAATTTGTTTTGTTTTCTAGCATTATACCCCTTCTTTATAAGAGAAAAAAATTTTTTTCCTGTATTTGATAATAGTGGCACCTCTGCTGGAAACATGAATTCAAGTTTTGGATTAATCTCTTCAAAATTTTCACTCATATTTTCATAAAGAAAATATGTTCTTTTAAAAAAATATTTTTCAAAATCTTTCACACAATTAAATTTAAGATTATTTTCATTAATTTCTTTTAATATATGCCAAAACATATCCCCTGAATGATAATGCATCATCGATAATTCACATGCTGCCACCATAATATCTACATTTTTTAATATTGATGGACATATTTCTTGACAAACAATTTCACATGCATTATACGGAAATTCATTTTTTCTTTTCATTCCACCATACTTAGTGGTTTCTATTAAATACGCCATACTTTCTGCAATAGCAGTATTTCCAAACATATACGGACAATCTTTATCATCATAATAAATATTTATAACATACATTCGCTCTTCATTATTATCCACAATCTCGTTAATTATTTCCTCTTGCTGTCGAAGTATTTTGTTAATATGATGAAATCGAAAATGACTATCATGTCCCATATAAAATGATTGCAATTCGCTTTCTTTATAGGCATCATCATTCCCACACTTTTCCAAGTCAATCGGTAAATCAATACAATCTTTCATCTCATACGCTTTAGCAAAATTTAATTGAAGTATATTAGCAACATACAAAAAATTATTAATTCCTCTTGTTGTTGAAATATCTTGAAGAAAATGTATATATTCATGAACTAGTGTAGCTTTTTCTTCTTCATTAAAATCGTTCCAGGCAATACCTTCATGTAATTCCTTATTAATGCTTATTTTGAAAAACCCTGGAATATATTCACCATATAAATCATATAATTTTTTCATTGTAAAGCCTTCTTTCATCGTTTTTTGTAAAGTTGATTCCAATTCACATTCATAACATTCTTTTCTCTCATTCGTCAAGAATTATCGACCTTATATTTTATATCGAAACTTCTTCCTTTTCCAATGACATCACATACCAAATCAAAATCAACAAAATGGAAACACCCAATTTTATTAAATTGTTGTTTTCTATTATCTAAAAAATAGGGGCAAGGGCAAAAGTATAGGGGGAACACCTCATACCTTTGCCCTTTATCAAATAGTTTATAACAGTTAGCTTTTAGCTAAACTGTTTCTTGTTATCTTGATTCGTTTTCCTGCTTATGCAATACCTGAGATAATTTTTCCATTCCCTGTTGCATGTTTTGCATGGATTTTACAATATTGTCCAATCCTGCCACCTGTTCTTCTGTGGCAGCACTGATTCCTCCTGTGGTCTCCACGGAACTTCGTGAGATATCCTCCACCCGTTTCATAGCTCCCAACAATTGCTCTTTAATCGTAACAATACCTTCCAGCTCACTCTTTAGCATTTCTGTAATGCTGATAACTTTCTCCGAAGATTCCAGCATGATTCGGAAGATCTTAACGGTATCTTCCAACTGTTCATTGGAAGCGTTTACTACCGCACTGTTCTGATTGATCACCTTATGGGTATCCTCCACGGTTTGAATAATGTCTTTCAGAATCGCATCAATCTTGGCTGTGGCGTTGGAAGATTCTGTGGACAGCGAATTGATTTCATCTGCCACTACTGCAAAGCCTTTTCCTGCTTCTCCAGCTCTTGCCGCCTCAATGGCTGCATTCAATGCCAGAAGATTGGTCTGCTGTGCAATTTCCCTGATACTCTCTATGATACCACCAATATCGCTGGACTTATGGGATAATTCTGCCACACCCTCCGATGCGATCTGTGTGGTTTTGATATTTTCCTCAAACTTTTGTGATAAGGTACGAATCGCCATAATACCTTCATCATTTTTGTTTTTCAATGCTTTCATGGTTTCTACGGTCTGTGCTACCCGTTCTTCCGAGATTGCAATCTTATCATTCAATTCATTAAAGATAGAAAGGCTGCTTTCCACTTCACTAATCTGTTTGTCTGCACTTCCAGTGATTTCTTGAGTGGATGCTGAAATCTCCTCTGTATTTCCCTCAAACTCCTGCAAGGAATGAAAAATTGCGGAAGAAGCACTCTCTAAACTGTCAAATGCATGTTGCACATCTTCAAACACACCTTCTGTTTCTTCTTTTTGATCTTCCACCTGTTGATATAATTTATTTGTGTAGGATATGATCAAATACACAGTAATCACCAAAAGAACATATACCACCACAATAAAAATCCAAACGATAAGATGATGTAATGCCAAATATGCTTTTGATGCTATAAGCATTGCAAACAAATTTAATACTATAGTTGCCACTGCATTTGTAATCAAAACAGAAACATCATAATAAATAATAATCATTACGGTTGCCAGAAAATACGCCTGTGTCATAGCACCAAATCTGCCTTCTCCATCGGCAATCATTATAATGGATCCTCCAACAGGCATGACACATGCATACAGATATTTTGCTCTTGTTCCCAATTTGGGTTCAAAAATCCGAATGAAAATAGCAAAGACAGGCATACAAAAAGTAGCCAGATCTTTCACATTTCCATTTAAAAACAAAAGAACAAATGCACATGCTGCAATCGGAATCAAAAATCCCCAGCCCCCAAACATGATGGTGTTCATTTTACGTTCCTGCATTTTACTTTCTACCATATCAGATTCCCCCTGTTTCTTACCCCTTGGATGCATAGTCTCATTTTCTAAAATCAGCCCGAATCAGTCACCAACCACCACTTCAAGTGGTGGTTTGATTTTAGCCCTATAAGGGCTGATTGCTGTTCCGCCTAAAGGCGGGGTGTTGCAAACACTGTTACCAACTACCGCTAAAAAGCGGTTCCTTGATCACTTTCTTTTTTGGATTCTTCAGACTGCTCTTGAATATATTTCTTTATTGCCTCTTCTGTAAGATTTCCAACTGTTGCAACATAATATCCTCTTGCCCAAAATGATTTATTCCATTTACTTCCTAACTCTGGATGCTTATCATAAATCATAAGTGCGCTTTTCCCTTTTAGATATCCCACAAACTGTGAAACACTCATTTTAGGTGGAATACATACACATAAATGTACATGATCTGAGCAAACTGCCCCTTCTACTATTTCCACCTTTTTGTATTCACATAATGTTTTTAGAACATCTCTTACATCTTCTCTAAGCCTACCATACAATTGTTTCTTTCTATATTTAGGAATAAAAACAATATGATACTGGCATTTCCACTTAGTATGTGATAAACTTTTACTGTCCATTTGGACCGCCTCCTATTCATGAAATTGGCTTGCAACACCTATTTCATTATATCATAGGAGGCTTTTTTGATTATCCTCTACGCTCCTGCTTACACTATTCGCCCCAGCATAGCTGGGGGATTGGGGTTTTCATTCACAGCCATCACACAGACCAGTTGCTCAATATACATCTGTTGCTGCTGTGAATAACTCAGGATTAGTACATATCCATCACACAAAAACCTAAACACTTATGCTACATCTTTTCCTATGTATTTTATAAAGCCCCTTCTTGCATATCATCAAAAGCCGATGATATTCATAACCGTTCACAAAGTTCCATTTGGATACTTTCTAACACGTTCTTTACCTAATACCTATATAACAAGCTCACACATGTCAGTCCTGCTCCTAAGGTCCAAAAAATCACATTATCTCCAACTTCCAGATCTCCATTTTCAACAGCTCTTGCATACGCTAACAATGGACTTGTTGTTCCTGTGTATCCAAATTCATCACCCACAAATATAAATTTATTGATATCTTCATCTAAATCTCTACATATCTCCTGTATTTTTCCTATTGAAAATTGGGAAATGCAATACTTTTTAATATCCTGCTTCTTCATATTATTGCGAAATAGCAAATCTTCAATAGAAATATGCGCACTATTAAATGCACCATCAAAATTAAAATCGTCCCACTGAAGCAACTTATCCTGCGTAGATAGACTCCTGTCTCTTATTACAGTAGATAATCCTTTTGCCGGGAATAAAATTCGATTATGTGTACTGGAATTTGTATAATAATCTGAACCAATAAGCCCCCTATCCGTATCTGCAATGCTTTCCAAAAGTACCGCACAAGCAGAATCTCCAAAATTAGAATATGTAATTGCTTCACCGTATCTGGAAAAACGATTCAATTGATCCGAGCCTACTAGTAGTACATACTTTAATTCAGAATTACTTTGCATGCTTCTCGAAATTTGATCCAATGCAACTAACATACCTGCACAATTTGTATTAATATCATAAACACCACATTTTTGCTTTGCTCCTAAATGATCGTGTACAATCAGTGCATTTGTTGGCGAAATATATTCCGGAGTACCGGATGAAAAAACAATCATATCCAGATCAGTTGCTTTCACATGTGCCTTTTCTAACACTTTCTTTGCTGCCTGTACCCCCATTTGAATAATTGTTTCTTCTAGATCGTCTGCAATATACCTTGTTTTACGTCCTGTACTTTTCAGTAACCCCTCAATATCCTGATTTTTCTTTTTGAAATGATCAATATAAAAATCATTTTCAACTACATTATCTGGATGATAATATGCAATATCTTTAATAATCGCGTTTCTTTTCATCGTAATTCCCCCTAATTAAAAAGTTCTAACAACTCATCCATACCTGATTGTACCTGCTCCATAGAAGCAACAATGGCTGATACACCTGCCACCTGTTCTTCCGTTGCTGCTGAAATAGAAGTTGCGGTATCCACAGATTCCTCAGAGATGTTTTCCAATTGATTCATTGCTTTTTGTAAATTATCTTTCATTTCTACCACACCTTCCAGTCCAACCTGAAGCATATTGGTGATTTCAATTACATTTTCAGAAGAAGCAAGCATAGATTTGAATACTGTTACAGTATTGTTCAAATCCTCATTAGATGTATTTACAATATCTGTGTTATGCTGCATAATCTGGCTGGTAGACTGCACGGTTTCTATAATATCCTGTAAAATCAGATCAATTTTCTTGGTAGCTGCTGCTGTTTCCTGTGCCAACGAATTAATTTCATCCGCTACCACTGCAAAGCCTTTTCCTGCTTCTCCAGCCCTTGCAGCCTCAATGGCAGCATTGAGAGCAAGTAAATTCGTCTGACTTGCAATTTGAGTAATACTTTCAATAATTTCACTAATCTGGCTGGATTTGTGAGACAATTCCAGTATTCCTTCTGAAGCTTCTTCCGTAGAATGAATGGTTTCCTCAAAATTGTTGCTTAACCCTGAAATTGCAGTCACTCCCTCATTGTTCATTTTCTCCAAATTCTGGATTGTTGTTAATGTATCACTCACCTGTTGTTCTGATTTCGTGATCTGACCATTCAACATTTCAAAAATATTAATATTTCCTTTGACCTGATCAATCTGTGTCTGTGCATTTTCTACAATTCCCTGCGTAGACTGTGCAATCTCCTGTGTATTTCCTTCAAAATCATCCAGTGATTCTTTAATATGATCAGACGCAACCTGAATTTTTTCAAAAGCAGCCTTAACTCTGCCAAGTACTTGATTGGCACTATCTTCTTTTTGCTCCAGTGCTATGAAAATATTTTTTGTTCTATAAATGATCAAAATACAGATTAAAACAACAACCAGATACACCGCTGCAATAAATACCCAAACCGCAGCACTATGCATATTTAAATATCCTTTTGGAAATAGAATCATGCTGATTGCATTTGCCACAACTGTTACAACTGCATTCGTGATCAATAATCTGTAATTATAATATGGTATCACTACAATGGTTACCATAAAAAATCCATGAGACATTGCCCCATAATGCCCATCATATGCAAACGCAATCAGTACAGCACCTAAGATTGGAATGATACAAGCATATACATATTTCGCATACTTTCCTAGCTTTTTCTCAAACAATCTGGTAACAGCAGCTGCTGCAACCATCAAAAAAACAATAGCGTCTCTTTTGTTTCCATGCAAAAATAGCATAACAAAACTAAATGCTACAATTGGAACTACAATATTTGCTAAAAAAAGAATGGAATTCATAAATTTTTCTTCACTGTTTACCACTTCTTTATCCATAACGTATTCCCCCTTAACCAAAGAACAAAAGAGAAAAACATAAACACCATAGTTTTATGAAAATTCTCTATATTCTTTCCACAAACCCCTTAACCCTTTGACTAACCAATGCAGGATTCTCAAAAATCAACGCATGTCCGCCATACGGAACCATAAGCAACTGACTATCTGCAATCTGTTTCCATGTATCAATTGCAGCCGATGGTAATACAATCTTGTCATCACATCCGTGAACCAATAGTGTAGGTACCTGTATTTCTTTTACATCTTCCAGACGATCATACGCATTGGAAATCATCAAATCATTATAACCTGTTTGATTTTCTACACTGTTTTCCAAAAACATGCGACTGATCTCTTCCTGCTCCTGCTCTCCAGCCAAAGTGCCAAATAAATAATCCACAATATTCTTCGTACTAAACCGCTTTGAAGATATGTTTTTTAATTGTTCCACCAGTGGCGTATGATGTTTCAAATCTGCACCACTGCTTAAAAATACAATACCGTCTACCTTTACCTTATTTCGCAATGCAACCTCGTAAGTAATTGCACCTCCCATAGAATATCCCAGTAAAACCACTTTTCCCTGCACAATATTTTCTCTCTGCAGATTCGCTATGGTCTCTTCCACATCTCTCGCAATATCTTCGATTGATGCAGGCATGTTACCTGAAGATTCTCCATGATGTGACAGATCCGGCACAATACAGTTATATTCCTGAAACCACTCTACAATAGGAAGCATGCTTTCCTTTTTCATAGTAGAGCCATGCAAAAATATCAAACTGTATCCAGAATCCCTTTTTCCAAATTGTCTGTACACTAACATGATTTTTTGCCCCTTTTTTTTATATTTTCACCCTTATTGGTTAAAAATATATTATAAGCTTCCGGTTAAAATTTCGCAGATTACCCTAATCTGCGAAACGACACCTTTAACAATAAAACCCCAAAAACTATAAAATAATTATAACGCTTCACGAACACATTGTCAAATTCTTTGTAAAAAAAGGATAATCGAAGATAGGAACCCTTGCTTTCTTTGTGCAATTTTACAATGGATTTTCTATAATATTTTTGAAAATGGTCAAAAAAGTGGTCAGATTTATGACCTACAATGCACTATGACGAAAATCATAAATTGAAAGGAGAAAAGCGTATGCCTAAAATTGCTCATAATGTTCGAAAACGAAAGGATGGACGATGGGAATGGAGGTGTCCTGTTCCCGAAAAAACATCAGGAAAAATCAAATACAAATCGTATTATGCTAAAAGTTATGGAGAAATTCTTGTTCTTATGCAGAATACCATATCCGTGTCTACACCTAAAATCATTCACGAACAAGAGCCGAGCGTAGCTGTATCAGAAGCTGCACAGGAGTGGCTACAGAATATTGCCAGAAGCAAGAAATATTCTACTTATGTTAAATATAAAAATATTTACGAAAACCATATTAAAAAGAATATCGGAACCAAAGAATTGCTTTCGGTTACCATAAGAGACTGTAATCAGATTTTGTCAAAACCAGATCTCAGTAAAAGTACGGTTTCCAGTATTCGAAATGTCTTGTTTCAAATTTTAAAAAAGGGAAATGGATCTCTTATAGAAAAAGAACTTCAGATTGTGAAAAAGGAAAAGGATGGCACAGAGAAAATTTCTGTATTTTCAAAATCGGAACAACGGCGGATGGTATCTTATATCCTAAAACACAGAGATAGCTATCATTTGGGCATCCTACTCTGTCTTTATACCGGAATTCGATTGGGAGAAGTATGTGCCTTGGAAACTTCCAATATTTCTCTTGATGAAAAAAAGATTTTTATCACACAAACAGTTCAGAGAATTAAAAGCAATGGAAGCTGTGCTACCAAAACAGTATTGCGGGTAGATAAACCAAAGTCGCCCTGTTCTGTTCGAATGATTCCTATTTGTGATGAACTTTTAGAAATCTTAGCTACTGACATGCCAAAAACCAAATATTTTGTAAATGGAAATCGTTTGATGGAACCAAGAACCTATCAGTATAAATTTGAAAGAATGTTAAAGGAACTTGGGATTGCAAACCGGAATTTTCATACATTGCGGCATAGCTTTGCTACAAACTGTATAGAAAATGGAATGGAAGCTAAATGTTTAAGTGAAATATTAGGGCACTCGGATGTAAAGACAACCTTAAATAAATATGTGCACCTTTCTTTTGAAAATAAACTTGCACAAATAAATCAAAGCACACCTGAAAGTGGTCAAAAAAGTGGTCAAATATAAAAAATGAATTGATAAAATGCCATTTATCAGTATTTACAGAAAAATTTCGCAGATTAGGGTAATCTGCGAAATTTTTTTACATATATTAGACATTTTTCTCATTTATAGAATAAAATCAGACATAATCATATTTGTTCTCTCTGCCGGCGTTAGCTTTTGATTTAGTATAATAGAATACAGTAAATCTGATGTACTTTCCCCATTCCCCAGATTTTGTTTAAAGACAGCCGATACGTTATTCTGAATTACATCATACAATGCATCAATTCTTCTAAAGTCTCCCGCCCCGTAACTTCCACCACAAAGTTTTTCCAGACATTGATTCATGTTCATCAATTGATCACTGACCACAATTAACTTTTCCATGTCTTCTCTACTTATCATTTTCTCACCTTCCTCAACGAAAATAGGACTTTATCACTTCTCGTTCTTCCATAATCTCTTCCACCTGATCATCCGGTACTCTTGAAATCATATACTCTCTTGGTCTTGGCATATCAAAACCGGTTGTTACGATATAGTAGCTTCCATCTGCCAATACCAATGTCTCTCCATGATAATCCACATTGCGACAGGCACCCGCTTTGATGCCCATGTACTGGCACAGATACTGCACCGCATACCGACTCGCCTGGCAGTCACCTTTTTCAAAGATAAACAAATCCTTCCAACCATGCATAGTCGGATCGTAATCCGAACATTCCCCTATGTATTTTGCAACGGCAGTGGCTTTCTCCAGTTCTGTCATATCCTCACTAATGTAATTTGCCATGAATGTATCAAAGTAGTGGTAAAGATAATTGACTACCTCATCATATAAAAGCACCTTTGCCTGTAACTTTGTTCCGTCTGTCAATGTTGCCTGCACTGTTCCTTCGTATGCATTTAACTTTCCACTGATATCATAGCTAGGAGCAAATCTTCCACTGACAATCCCCGTATCCGTGATAGAAAATTTGCTTGCATTCTCTCCTACCATTTCCCAAGTTTCCACTTTTTTATCCGTATTCCATACTTTGAACGAAAATTCTGCGTTGTGCCCTTCTTCAGCCGTTACTTTTTCTTCAAAATATGGATCAATAAAGTAAATAGATGCACAGGTAACGTTCAAACACGCCTTTTGGTTTTCTGCTTTATTCGTATCAGTATCGTTTTCCTCTGGTTTGTTATCGCTCCGTTCATCACTGAAACTGTGTTTTCTTACGGAAATCTTACACTTCAACACCTTCTTTTTTCTTTCGAGTTGATATATAGCCGACACTGTTGCCTTGCCAGCCTGCAAAGCTACAAATCGTGCTTTCTTTTTGCTTTTTGATGTAAACTTGATTATCTCTTTATTACTGGTTTTCCATGTTACCTTTGCTTTCGAAGATGTATTCTTTATGGTTAGTGTATAACAATCTCCTTCCACCAACGATACTTTTTGCCTGGACAAGCTCACTGTTCTCGTCTTTGCGTCAATCGGTTTCTGCACCGGCATAACCGTTGTCATAACCAAACTTGCTATTAAAACACCCACGAACCCTTTCCTCATAACAACCACCTCATTCCTCGTCAAGAACATCTTCTGAAATATGCTCTACACACCCCTCAATCTTCAATTTATACAACATCAGACGAAGCACATAAGATGGCATCTTTCTTCTTCCGGCTTCCCAATCTTCATAGGTACGAAGCGGAATACCAAAGTATTCACAAAAAGCCTTCTGTGTCATTCCAGCCTCGGTTCGTGCTTCTTTGATAATGTCTTTGTACTCTTTCAACTACATCATTTCCTTTCCACAGATCCCCTTTTTCTTATTTTTATCTTATCACGCATTGTGTGGGTTGTCAATTAAAAAATAGAGCATACACCATGTACACTCTATCTGCAACCAAATCTATCATTTTCTCCAATTTCTTAATTTTTCTCAGTATCCCACATATATGATTTAATCATTTTTTGATCAATCAAATATTCCTCATCATAACTAACATTTGATTTTTTTGAAAAAAACGACCAAATAGCCAAATGTTTATTCTTGTTATCTTCCCTTATTGCATCAGGAATGAATTCTTCTATAATTTTTTTATATGTAAAAATTGCGGTCCATTTTATATTATCATCAAACTCTGCTAGCTCCTGACTTGGTACAGAACTAGGTCCTAGCCTCCATATAAAATCATAATACTCTCCATTTTTCTCAACTTGGATGCATGCATAAGTACTTGCAATATCATTATGATACATATTAGGTTGTATATAAAAAAAATCATTTCTATAATATGGTAAATTAAAAATATTTTTTTCCTTATCATCCTTAGAATCATACTTATGATTTAGCATATATTCCCAAAATATCTGAAACAAGTCACTTCTCATTCCAAATAATGCATAAGAATTTTTTGATTTTTTAGGGAACTTTTCTGTTCCAAGAACGCTATTAATAAATGTTTCCTGCAGTAAATATTCTTCATATAAACTGTCACATATTTTTGCCATTTGAGCAACCGTTTCCTCCGAAGTTTTTAATCTAATATTAGGTAAATGTATCTCAAATACGCTATTATCACCCAGAAAATCATAATAAATGCACCACTTTCTGCTATTTTCTTTTATGTCAGTTTGATAACCCGAAAATAAAAAATCCTTAATCACATCCTCATCATAAGTAATAAATATATCTGTCTGATATAATTCCTTAAATGATAACATACAACTCATACTTCCATCGTATGATGCTGGTATGAATGCATCAATTCTAACCTCTCCCAATCCATATCTAAATCTGATATGTTCCAAACAAGAAACTACCTGTTTGTCACAAAACAATTCAGTTAAGTCATATTTATCAAACTTTCCAATAATACTACTCTCTTTTACATGTTTTGAAATTCCCATCTTACATCTCTGCATTTTTTCTTCAATACTTTCTGTATGTCTTGCTACATAGTCATGATAAAACCGGAAATTTGATGTTTTAAATGCATAATTTTTCTTTTTTTTATTACAATCCGCACATGATAATGCATAATTTTGAATAGAATTCTTTTCAAATCCATCTTTTTTTAATTCAGAAATATATGCAAGCAAATCTGGATCCTTACTATTCATAATTTCATTCTCATTATCAGGCAAAATATGATCGACTTCTATATGGCGTACATCTAATGCTACTCCACAATATAAGCATTTTTTTCCATATACTTCCCACATTGCTGTTCTCAAAAAAATGTCGCTTTTTGCTATCTTTTTATATTTCATTTTTATAATTCGCCTTTCTGCGAAAGGCACCAATGGGCTTATACAACCCGTTGACCAACTTTCGCTATTCAATTTATCTTCTTTCTGATATTATCCAGTTATAAGACTGATACACTACAGAAGACGTAGAGGTGAGTTCGGGTCTGTATAGCGGCGACCTCGCATTTTTATATGTTGCTGGTCATTCGTTAAGGCATTAATGAATGGTGCATAACAGTAGACCATAAACTTATCTCTTCCAAAGTCAACTCTACTTTTCCGGATGAGCAGTCACTGTCAGCTTATAACTATAATGTTTCAGAGGTAATCTTAATGTCTTTTAAAATCATTCAAAAAAAACGGTTGTAGACTTGATGTCCACAAACCTGGATCTTCGCAACCTATCGTATGCTCCTGACCGCTATCTGACACATACTCACAGATTTAAAACTATATACAGCAGAAGACTTTCTTGAATCACGTCCTGTGTAGGAAAACAAAGTTCTTACCACTTTACAGGCACTTAATCTACTCCGACTTCGTAGTTACACCATCAAAGATGATGTTGTTTCTGCTACTTGATTAGGTGTCGTATATATATTCTATTTTGAAGACACCGAAAAATGTCTTGTTTGCTATGCGATAAACTTTTCTTCTATCCATTACCTTTGTTTCAAACTTGCTTTATTTATGACATGAAATCAACACCAAGTATATCTTGTAAATCCCATTATCAGAACATTGATATAGCAAGAACTTGACCAACACTCTACTTGGCAAATCCACGTTTTTTCTTTTCTATCTGATGAATATCATTAAGTGCCCGTACAATCTCATTGCATCCTTTTTTTCTATAATACTTTACGCTTCCCATATACATACCTCCCTCTGTTTCGTCGTAAATCAGTAATTTGTAATTGTCTGGAGCAGCTTCATACATTTTTAATATAAGTTCATAATTATCTAAGGAGTAAATTTTTTCTATGTAAAATGCCCTGGAATGATATGTATTAGTTGTATCCATCCCTCGCGAAATTGATGCTTTGCGGACCGGAGTCCCTTTTCCGTCCACACTAATGAGGCTTATTATTGCCAAAGAATCTCCAAAATCTTCAAAGTATGATGCCAATAATATTCTAAACAGATCTTTACACTCAATTGTAAAATAAAGCCCATGTTTCCCCTTATCTTCAACTAACTTTCCTTCTTGAAATTCAGGTCTTGATGATTTATCAAACAACCGATATCCTCTATATGTACTATTTCTTTTGTAAAACTCTTTAACGGATATCCCTCTTTTTAACAATAACCTTTTTTTAATATTTGAAGCAACTAATTCCATTACATCGGCATCTCTAAGTGCATATTTTCTTTCCTCGACACTGACAAACATAACCGAATGAGTCATATTAACTTTAAAATCGTTATCAATAATTTTTTTTACCAATTCCTTTTTTATAGTAATGTCTAAACCTTCTATTCCTTTTATTTTCTTTTTCAATAACATCTATTCCCTTCTTATATTTATCCACATACAATCTACGAACTATTCACATATTATCCACAAAATCAAATGACTATTTTCTAATAAATCCATTATAACATAAATCCTACGAATTTTCCTATACACAATAACTACGAAACATGGCTGGCAATCCTATTGATTGCCAGACCATGTTTCGTAGTTTTCATTCAGCTACCTTCCTCTATCTTTTTTTACTTTCCCCACCTCCTTCTTTTATCCTCTCCTGCAACTTTTCTGTTCCATTCTTTTCCACATACGCATCAAAAGCATCCAATCCATAGACACTTTCCTCTGCAACTACCGGGGCATCTACCACATCGCCCGTTACACGCTCCATTTCTTCTTCTCTGCCTTTCTCTGCATCCTTTTTTCTTTCTACATGCTTTGATAACTGCTCCACAGCTTCTATGATTGATTCTGCATGCATATCTATTCCTGCAAGCAATCCTCGCTGCACTCTCCATGGCATGGTAAGAAGCTCCGTCATCCTTGTGTTTCCTGTCTGTTTTGAATAATCTTTTTCTTCTTTATCTGCCAAGGTTCTTGCTGCATTCTTTACCTGCTGGTTTGCAGTTCGCACTACGGAAGTAAATTCTGTAATCTTATCAATGGTTCCATTCACATCTTTGATGTTACTTTCTACTTTCTTCCTCAGACTGCTCATCTTTTCTTTGATCTTGGCAAATTCTGCAACACGGTATAAGGCTTCTTTTCCCTTTTGTTTTACACCTTCTACAATGTTTTTTGCCGTATCCAAAATCGTTGCCTTGATTTGAGAAATCTGAGTTTTTACTTTGCTACTCTGTTCCTGTAAGTGCCCTGCTACAGCGGTCACAGTATCCTTTGTCTTTTCAACCGTACCACCGCCATGCATCATGTTCATCTGCTTGGTAACCTGTTCTAACTCCTTTTCTACAGCTGTCAGTTTACTTTCCATGCTCTCGATATGCGAACATATTTCATACAAGAGATTCGCATCCTCTTTTCTCTGATTTTGTGTCAGCATTTCTAATAATTCAATGATATATTCCTCATTTGTCAACGTTCTCGCTTGTTCCATTTCTCATGCCTCCTATTCTAACACCACCAGGCACCATGCCTAGTACATCCAATCCCTACTCCTTCGGTATATGAAGGATACATTCCATGTTTTGGATTTCCTCCATGCTGCATTTTCCCGCCATAAAATTTGCAAGACTGACTAGCATTCCATCCTGCTCAAAATACAGCCACCCTTCCTGTCCTGTTTCACGAATAATGGTAATCGAAAAATCAGGTAAATACTCCTGTTCTTCTTCATCATACACAAGGAATACCCCTTCATGCAGACACAAGGAAAGCGATGGTATTTCTACCCACCATCCTTCTCTGCTGATCTGATATTCCTTCTCTTCCTCTTGTATGATTTCATTTTTCACATACAGCAATTCTTCCATTTCAGCAGC
>JAFQCM010000081.1 GCA_017399445.1 Lachnospiraceae bacterium
TAATGGGAAGAAAATGTCTATGCCTCGGAAACGATTTAACATAAGCATGAATCCAGTTAAATATTTGAAAAAAATACTATCTCTTTAAAAAATAGAATTTACAAGAATGAGGCTGGATAAACATTCATGCGTTTGTCGTGGGAAAAGTCCGCTTAAGGTTGACAAATGTTGGGCAAACTAGTATACTTTGATTAGAAAATAGTTTGATAATCAAAATAATAGAAAGAAAGTCAAAGAGGAAATAGATGTCATGACAACAAGAATTATTGGTACCGGAAGGTCAGTTCCTAGTAGAAAAGTAACAAATGATGATCTGGCAAAAATAATGGATACATCAGACGAATGGATATACACAAGAACAGGAATCCATAATAGACATTTGGTAGAAACAGAGACTACAACAGATATGGCAGCAGATGCAGCAAAACAGGCTATGGAAAAAGCAGGAGTTGGCTCTGAAGAAATTGAACTTATTATTGTAGGAACTGTTTCCGGAGATATGTGTTATCCAAGTACTGCGTGTTTGGTACAGGAAAGAATTGGTGCAGTAAACGCGGTAGCATATGATATTAGTGCAGGATGTTCTGGATTTTTGTTTGCATTAAATGCAGCCCATGCATATATAAGTTCTGGAGTTTATAAATGTGCATTAGTGTTAGGAGCAGAAACTTTGTCCAAAATGATGGACTGGTCAGATAGAAGTACTTGTGTGTTGTTTGGTGATGGTGCTGGAGCTGCGGTTGTGAAGGCAGATGCCACAGGAATTAAGGCAATTACCCAGCATTCAGATGGAGCAGGTGGAGGAGTATTAACCTGTGAAAACCGTGCTTCTAATAACCCATATGTGAAGAATGAAATTACACTCCCATATACTAAAATGGCGGGACAGGATGTATTTAAATTTGCTGTAAAGATGGTACCAAGATGTATTCAGGATGTGGTGGAGAAAGCAGGAATGTCTGTAGAAGATGTGGATTATTTCCTGTTGCACCAGGCAAATAAGAGAATTATTGAATCTGTTTCAAAGAGACTGAATGTTCCAATTGAGAAATTTCCTACCAATATTGAGCATTATGGAAATACTTCAGCAGCAAGTATTCCTATCTTATTAGATGAATTAAATTCTGCAGGAACTTTCAAAAAAGGTGATGTGATTGTAATGTCAGGTTTTGGTGCAGGACTTACTTGGGGAGCTACTTTGTTAGAGTGGTAATATATTGATTGAAAACTGAAGAATGATGGAATAAAAAACTTTCTTTTTGGGAAACTACTTAATAATTACCAGTAGTTTGCAGAAAGGAAGTTTTTTTATGAAATTCGCAGAGAAGAAGATTAGAACGAATTTAAGAGAAAATATCACATATTTCAATAATGTGTTAAATGTGAACAAAAATTTTGATCTTGTTTACAGAGTAATAAAGTTTGGAGAAAAAGAAGCTTGCTTTTATTTTGTGGATGGATTTTTAAAAGATGAAATGCTCCAGAAAATGCTTCAATATTTTAATTCCATTAAAAAAGAAGAAATGCCGGGTAGTGCCCATGAAATGTCAAAATTGTTTATGCCATATGGAGAGGTGGATCTTTTATCTGACTGGGAGGAAATTTTGAAGAACCTTCTTTCGGGTGTAACCATTATGTTTTTGGATGGATATAGTGAATGTATTGCAATTGACTGTCGTACCTATCCTATGCGAAGTATTTCTGAGCCAGAAAAGGATAAAGTGTTGAGAGGTTCCAAAGACGGTTTTGTAGAAACACTTGTGTTTAACACTGCGTTGATTCGCAGACGTATCAGGACGCCGGAACTGACTATGGAAATAAAAATTGTGGGAGAAAGTTCCAAAACAGATATTGTAGTGTGTTATATGGAAGATAGAGTAGATAAGAAATTCTTAGAGGAAGTTTTAAAGCGGATTGATTCTATTAAGGTAGATGCCCTTACATTAAATCAGGAAAGTCTTGCCGAATGTCTTTATCAGTATAAATGGTATAATCCGTTCCCGAAGTTTAAATTTTCGGAACGACCGGATACAGCAGCGGCACAGGTTTTAGAGGGAAATATTGTAATTTTGGTAGATAATTCACCTTCTTGTATCATATTGCCCAATACTGTTTTTGACATTATAGAAGAAGCAGATGATTACTATTTTCCGCCGATTACAGGAACTTATTTAAGACTTACAAGATATGCAATTGCAGTGGTAACTTTGTTATTGACACCATTATGGTTGTTGTTTGTGAAAAATCCAGAATGGCTCCCCTCTTGGCTTCAGTTTACAGTAATTACAGATGAAATTCATGTACCTATATTTTTACAGCTCATTCTTTTGGAATTTGCCATTGATGGTTTAAAATTGGCGGCAGTAAATACACCAAGTATGTTAAGTACTCCTTTAAGTGTAATTACGGCACTGGTGCTTGGAGAATTTTCGGTAAAGTCAGGATGGTTTAATTCGGAAGCTATGTTGTATATGGCGTTTGTAGCGGTAGCAAATTATACTCAGCAAAGTTATGAATTGGGATATGCTTTGAAATTTATGAGAATGATTTTATTGGTGTTAACACAATTGTTTGATTTATATGGATTTATTGGGGGGATTATTTTAACTATAGTATTGCTGGCAAGTAATAAAACGATATCAGGTTCCGGCTATTTTTATCCGGTGATTCCATTTAATTTGAAAGAGTTTTGCAAAAGGATGATTCGAAGAAGATTGAAATATGAAGACATATAAGGAATCTACTTCAGATTTTTATGAATAGTCTATTTGAAATACGATAGGAAAAATGCTACAATACTGTTTGGTTTCGAATACAAAAGTGAGAAATGAGAATAGAGGAGGGATATATTTTGGTAAAAGCAGGGCTTGTATTAGAAGGTGGTGCTACCAGAGGAGTGTTTACAGCAGGTGTGCTGGACTATTTGATGGAAAAGGATATGTACTTTAAATATGTTGTTGGAGTTTCTGCAGGAGCATGTAATGCAGTGGATTACATTTCAAAACAAAGGGGACGCACCAAGCAATGTATGATTATTGAGGAAAAAGAGAACCGGTATGTGGACATTAAGAAGGCAGTAAAAACCGGTTCTTTGTATGATATGGATATGATATTTGATAAATATCCAAATGAAATTTATCCTTTTGATTATGATACTTGTTTTGCCTCAAAAATAGATTGGGAAGTAGTAGTTACCAATTGTGAAACAGGAAAAGCAGAATATTTGACAGAACGTGAAGACAGACAGAGGCTTATGCAGATTTGCCGTGCCTCCAGCAGTCTGCCATTGATATCTCCGGTTGTGGAAGTGGATGAAGTACCATATCTGGATGGAGGACTTTCAGATTCCGTACCAATTAGTCATGCTTTACGTAGAGGCTATAAAAAGTGTGTAGTGATTCTTACCAGAAGAAAGGGGTATAGGAAGGAACATTCCAAAAAATTAGAAAAGTTGTATATTGCGGCTCTTGGAAAATATCCCAAGCTTGTAAATAGCATGATTCATCGTCCAGAAGTATATAATAAACAAATGGAGTTAATTGAACGATTAGAAAATGAAGGAAAAATTTTTGTTTTAAGACCATCAATAGAAGAAGTTTCTAAAACAGAACAAAATGTGGAAGTATTAACAGAATTTTACCAGCATGGATATGATACTATGAAAGAACAGTATGTAGCCATGCTGGAATATTTAGTGAAATAGGAGGAGAGAGATGGAAAATAACAAGGGACTAAATGCCAATGCATTAAAGACTATAGCAGTGATTACCATGCTTATTGATCATATTGGAGCTTCGGTTATATGGGAATATGTAAATACTTTGCAGGGAGATGAAAGAGATATCTGGAATACAATTTATATGATTATGCGTTTTATTGGAAGAATTGCCTTTCCAATTTACTGTTTTTTCATAGTAGAGGGACTAGAACATACAAGAAGTGTAAAGAAGTACATAACAAGATTAGCAGTTTTTGCATTCATTTCAGAAATACCTTTTGATTATGCTATTATGGGTGGTATGACTTTCAAATATCAAAATGTATTTTTTACATTAACCATTGGATTGCTGTGTATCTGGTGTTTGAAAGAAATCGAAGCAAGAATATCGGAACAGGGAAAACAAATGATGTTAAAAGTCTTTGTTATATTCATTATGGCAATGGCGGCAGAATTATTGAAAACGGACTACAGCGGATTTGGAGTAGTAATGATAGCACTTCTTTATTTATTGAGAAAGCAAAAGAAACGTCAGTGTATTACTGGTGCTATCGGTTTCTGTTGGGAAGTTACAGCAATTTTCTCTTTTGTACTGATTTATTTTTATAATGGGCAAAAGGGAAGAAAGATAAATAAATATTTCTTTTATGCCTTCTATCCGGTGCATCTGGCTATCCTGGCTACCATAAAAATGATTTGTTTTGGATAATTTTTTTCGATAGGAACAGATATATTGTTTTTACATAATATAATATTGAAGTTTCTTAGAAAGGATTTTCATAATGTCAGATTGTAGATGTAACAGAGGAATGACCCAAAGAAATTCTCGAGACAGAAACGAAAAATGTATGGATGAATTTCCTGTGGGCATGGCATACGTACCATGGCAGAATTGGAATCAGATATACGAATTAGATAAAGCCTTAAATAATGGAACCTTATTTCCGGAACTAGATAAACCATTTATTGGAAGGAGGGCGTGTCGATGAATTATTCATGTAACAGAATGAGTAGGGAGCAGCTTTTCGACTGGATTAATATGGTAAGTTTTGCAGTAGTGGAAACAGCATTGTATTTGGATACCCATCCATGCGATGAGGAAGCGATGAAGTTTTACCATGAGGTTCTGGAAATGAGGAAGAATGCTATTATGGAATATTCGAATCATTTTGAACCGCTTACCCTGGATCTGGCAGGAGGAAATAAAGGAAAATGGGAATGGGTAATGTCACCTTGGCCTTGGGAAGGGGGAAACTGTTAAATGTGGAATTATGAGAAAAGACTTCAGTATCCGGTAAATATTAAGAATCCTAATCCGAAACTGGCACAGGTGATAATCAGCCAGTTTGGAGGTCCAGACGGTGAATTGGCAGCCTCTATGCGATATTTGTCTCAAAGATATGCCATGCCTTATAGAGAAGTTATGGGGGTGCTAACTGACATAGGTACGGAAGAGCTAGCACATTTAGAAATGATTGGAACTATCGTTCATCAGTTGACCCGAAACCTGACTCCGGAAGAAATTGTAGCTTCAGGGTTTGATAAATACTATGTAGACCATACTACAGGAATTTGGCCTCAGGCAGCGGGAGGAATTCCTTTTAATGCTTGTGAATTCCAAAGTAAAGGAGATCCTATTACAGACCTGGTAGAAGATTTGGCAGCAGAACAGAAAGCCCGTTCTACTTATGATAATATCTTAAGACTGGTGCATGATAACGAAGTAGCAGATCCTATTCGCTTTTTGAGAGAAAGAGAAATTGTTCATTTCCAGAGATTTGGTGAAGCATTAAGATTGGTTCAGGATAAACTGGATGAGAAGAATTTCTATGCATTCAATCCTGCATTTGATTGTAATACAAAGCCGACTTCCGTTCGTGAATGTGGAAAATTGTAAAAAGATGCTGTACATGGGGGAACCTATGTACAGCATTTCGATTATAAAAATGTTCTCGGAAGAAAATAATTTGGATAATGTTTTTGGGGAAAAAGAAGATAAATTGTGCAAAATGCACAAAAATGTAAAAAACAAAAAAAATAAAGAAAAAAGTGAGATATGGAAAAATCAAGAAAATCAAAGGGTTATCATCCTTGGGTTAAGAATGGAAAAAAAATCATGAAAGAAAGAAAAAAAAACTTTGTACAAAACGTAGAAAATCAATAAAAAGAAAATAATGTGTGCAAATAAAACGTCAAAATGATATAATAAATTCGTAACAACTAGTAAGATATTACTAAAAGGAGGATGTAAGATGCATAAAAAACGCATTTTCAAGTTTTTCCGTAATACAGTAGCTGTTGCTTTGGCAGTATCTTTGATGCTGGGAGAAGCTGGTGCAAGCATTGGCACTGTATACGCAAGTGGAACCGCACAGGTTCAACAAACAGGAAGTTCGGAATCAGAAAGCGAGAAGGAGGTTTTAGAAAATACCGTAAATGCTTCATCAGATTATGGGCTTGTGGATAACATTCAGGACGGAGCAATTCTACATTGTTTTGACTGGAAGTACAGTGACATCAAAGCAGAACTTGCTAACATTGCAGAAGCAGGATTTAGTTCAGTACAGACATCACCGGCACAGAAAGGGGATGGGGATGTATGGTATTGGTTATACCAGCCACAGACATTTTCTGTTCAGCCAAATGCTTTAGGAACTAAGGCAGAACTTCAGGCATTGTGTGACGAGGCTGAAAAATATGGAATCAATATTATCGTGGACGTAGTTGCTAATCATACTCGTGCCATTGGTGATGATGGATTAGGCGGTGATTGTTATCATTATGATGAAGGTGAAATCAAATACGATGACACTATTAATCGCTATGATGTAACACATAAACGAATTGGTATGCCGGACTTAAATTCAGAACACAGTACTGTACAGAATAAGGTAAAAGGATATATTGAAGAACTTAAGAGTATTGGTGTAGATGGTATCCGTTGGGATGCAGCAAAACATATTGGTCTGCCAAGTGAAGATTGTCAGTTCTGGCCTGTAGTTACCAGTCCGGGATTGTATAATTATGGTGAAATTCTGAACGGACCATTGAATGGTAAGTACAATAATGATACATTGATGGCAGAGTATACAAAATATATGTCTGTTACGGATGACGAGTATGGAGATGGATTCTTAAATGCCTTAAAGGATGGAGGAGTTCCAACTGCTATCGGTAACTATTCCGAGCGTAGAGTATCAAAAGATAAACTGGTTTACTGGGCAGAAAGCCATGATACTTATTCTAATAATGGTCAATATGGAAAAGCAACACAGTGGATTGATCAGAATGTAGTTGACCGTGCATATGCACTTTTGGCAGCACAGGGAAAAGCATGTTCCTTGTATTTTTCCAGACCTTATGAAAAAAATAAGGAATCTATTAAGGCTGGAGTAAAAGGAAGTACACATTTTACTTCAAAAGAAGTAGCAGCAGTCAATCATTTAAAGAATGCCTGTGTAGGACAGAAAGAATATTATTCACAGAATGGAAGTGTAGCAGCAGTCTGTCGTGAAACAGGTGCAGTTATCGTTAAGGGAAGCGGAAGTGGACAAGTTTCTATTACAAATGGTGGTGGAACAACAGCACCGGGTACATATGTAGATGAAGTTTCTGGTGGTACATGGACAGTAACAGCTACTACCATTTCAGGTACTGTTGGTGATTCAGGTATTGCAGTTATTTACGATTCAAAGCCAGCAGGACCAAGTGTAACTGCGTCTGCAGCAAATGGCTCAAGTTTTACAGAAGAAACTTTAGCTGTAACTTTTACAGTTGCAAATGCAACAAGTGCCACTTATTCTATAGATGGTGGAACAGCTGAAAGCTTTAAAGACAGTGTAAAATTAACATTAGGTAAAGATACAGCTTATGGTTCTAAGGTAACTGTTAAAATTACTGCAACAGGTGAAAATGGAACAACTACAGAAAAGACTTTCTCTTATACAAAGAAAGAAGCAGGTAAGGTAGAAAAGAATACAGTTTACTTTACCAAGCCAAGTGACTGGAGTTCAGCAAAAATTTATGCTTATGTAGATGGAACTACAGCAACAAAACTTACAGGAGAATGGCCTGGAACATCTATGACAGATGAAGGTGAGGGAATATATTCTTATACCTTTGATGATAGTGTTTCAAAAGCTAAAGTCATATTTACAGATGGAACAAATCAAACACCGCAGAATGTTGAGGGACAGAGTTGTGGATACGATTATGTGAAAGGAAAAGCATATGAATATGTAACTAGCTGGAAAGAAATTGAAATCAGCACAGCAACAGCTACACCAAAGCCAACTAACACACCAAAGCCAACGAACACACCAACTCCAATAGAAGAAAAAATGAGTATTGAATCTTCTATGAAAGATGGAGCAAGCTTTGACACAGAAACAACAACAATTACACTTACCTTAAAGAATGCGGATAAGGGAACTTATTCAGTAGATGACGGTCCAGTAAAAGAATTTACAGACAGTGCTA
>JAFQCM010000082.1 GCA_017399445.1 Lachnospiraceae bacterium
CTTGTACTCCCTAAGTTTCATAGTAAACACGCCTGCAACACATAGCCTCACAATAAATGAAACTGGCGTGTTTACTATCGGGTGACATCTCTTCGCAAAAAGCGCTCAGAGATATACTATATATTGTACCGACTCTCTTAATACAACAGCCCATCTTTTGATTTTTAATCTTCTTTTGGTATTTGGATATTGATAGTCACAGGGGCTTCATTCCAATACTTCTGGACGATGGCTGTTGCATCCTCTTCAGAATAATCATAGTCTGAAACGACACTCTCAATTGCATCTAGCATAGAGCCATTCATTCTTTTACACATGCGTACAAGACTTGCAATTGCCTTTTCATTCGCCTTCTCAGTTGCAATTTTAGTAGCTTCTTCAGCTGCTTCACGACGAATATTGGCATCATGGTTCTTCATCAGCTGTTCTTCGTCAAATAGTGTCATCATCATAGTAACCACCTCCTGTTTTCTCTGTTCCAAATACTCCTTCAATACATTTGCATCCTTACAGATACGAATAGTTTCCTCAACGGTTTTCCTTGTTGAACCATGTAATTTTCTCTGTTCATTGTAGACTTTAGAAAAATACACATACTGACTAATGATATCATTGTTTTCTGTTCCATAAATCATTTTGACTTTGATTTCCATACACAAGTCCTCTACACCTGGGAAAAATTCCTCTGACAACGAAATTTCCTCTGGATGAAGTGCTAAATACTTTCTTCATCATGAAAACCCTTAAGAAACTTTTTTATATTGTAATAGCCGTTCTCTTAATTCTGCTGGAATTGTTTGACCTGTTCCTAAACAGAACACAGCATCCCAGACATCTCTACGATGAGAAGCTTCCTGCTTTTGCTCATCAAAGCTCAATAAATCAATTCCAAGTTCTTCTGCTTGTGCATACATAGCTCTGCGTCGTTCAATTTCTTCTGGTGTTGGTTGAATAAATTCCCTATGTCTCATATCATTCACCTCCATAATCAAAGGATAGTCCGATTTTCTTGCAAATCCTCAAAAATTCACGAACACAACCTTCTTCATTATCCTCATAAATTTTATTATATGTCACAAGTGACTGGTACTTATCATAACTTTGCTCTTTCGTAAGCAAATATACAAATCCGTTATTACAAACAACAGACATTGACAAAATACTGTCTGCAGTAAAGAAAGACTCTAAATCTCTTTCCGAGAAAATAGAATTTTTCGGATGATTATGCAAAAATACTAAACTTTTTTGTGGTGCAGTACAAATCAACTCCTTCGCTTCTTCCTGAGAACCAAGAGAAATTCCATTTTCTGTTCCATAAATTACGATATATGACCAATCCATCAAATTGATAAGAAATCCAACTTCGTTACTCTTATTTTTCGTCTTTGCAAGAGATAATAATTGTTTGTGCAGTTGTTGAAGTTTTTCGTTTTCTTCCTTGTCAAACTCATCAACAGAAATCACTTTTACCCGTTCAATTGCTTCTTCAGTAATTAACATCTTAGTGGCTCTTTTTTGTAGTTGTTCAAAAATCTTTCTCACATCCTTTTGATTTGCTGCTTCTAATTATATTATACCTGCTTTTTCATAATGCAACAAGACAGAAATACTATCCATGAAAATAATATATGTTTGAAATTGGAGTGGTTACGGATGCCATAGAAAAATTTTGGTATAGTTTTGGGGAACTGGCTGGAGAATTCAAATTCTTCGGTGAGAGATTTGAAAGTGGATATTCGGGAGTGGTTGGAAAATGTGGAAAGTTGGATGGGAATTGTGGAAGAAATAGTTTTTCAGCGAGATTAGTGTGGAATTTTTCAGTGAGTTTGGCAGAACAAAAGACAATGTTCCATCTCAAAATTAGAACATTGCCTTGTAATTTATTTATAGGTTCTTCACTTATTAGTATTTTCCTTCCACTCAGCCATAAATTCCTTCTATAGTTGTTATTTCCCCTTTTTCTCCGCGATATTTTCAGATTTCTCATTCGCCTTTTTTTCTTTCTCAGAAGTTTTTGGCGTGCTGGTTGGCTGGATATTAGGATTTTGTTCCATATCAGTAATGGAGATTGTCATTTGTTTATCCTGTTCCAAATAAGACACAATTACTGTTTTTCCAGTGGAAACAAAAGTAGTAGAAAAAGTAGCTGTATTTTCTTCGCCTTTTCCATATTTAATTTCTAAATCCTTGCAGATTTCCTGATAGACCTTCTTGCCTTTCTCCAAGTCATCTGCAACATATTCCCATCTGGAATATAGGATTGCATCATTTACAGAATAATAATCCATTTGGCCTGTGTAATCTAAATATTTGCTTTTCTTGTATACATAAGTAATAGAGCCATCCTCTGCTTTTTCTTCTTCATCCGGTTCAGAACCAACGGTTTGGACTAACTGTTCTTTGGTAGAAGCATATGAGAGTTCTTTGTAATCTACTTCGGCTATTTTTTTGTTGCAGGCAGAAATTAGTAAACTGCAAATCAAAAAAAAGGTAGCTAACATCTTTGTTTTTGGATATTTCATTCTATTATTTCCTTTCTTTTTTATATTCATATAAGTCTGATTTAAATTCCTATTCAATACATTATATAAAGTCAAAAAATAATCTCACAATTTTTTTCTTTACTTTTAGCCATATTACTAATTTAAAATGTTGATAAAACACGTTTTTTAAAATTAGTCTTTATAACAGCAAATACCTTCCGTACAAATTTGAACGGAAGGTATTTTGTATCACCCTGTAATTATATAGATGGGTACTATTTGTTAATCATTGATTTATGATAATTAACAAATGTCTTTCTCAACTATTTAATTTACTCAGCTGCTTCAACTGTTGCAGTATAACTTGCGCCATCAATTACTACTGTAATAACATTTGTTGCACTAATACCTGTTACACCAGTTAATGTTACTACTCCATTTGCATCCACATCAGCAACCACATATTTGTTTTCGTCTAGTCCTTCTACTTCTACTGTTTTTCCATCTTTATCTACTGCAGAAACATTTACTAATTTGCTTGATACTGTTGTAGTTGTAGCATTTCCATTTTTATCATTTGGAGTTAAAGTTACACCGCCATCACTTACAGTTGCCGCATATTTAGAAAAGCTTCCAGCTACAACAGTTAAATCTTCTAATGCATTAACTGTTTGTTCTGCAATATTTCCAATTGTAATTGTAGTTTCTTCTGTCTTTGTTAGAGGAATAGATACGGTTGCAACACCATTTACAAAAACAACTTCTTTGTTGTATGTTTTTACAGGCTCTCCATCTTTAGCTTTTTTAGTAGTAAATGCAATATAATCTGTTGCATTATATGCAGTATTTGTACTCTTAACAGTATCTCCATTAACAGTAGTATCTTTCTGTGCTGTTAATGTAATAGTCACCTCATCACCTGCTGTATATTTAGTTTTACTATCTTTTTTAGCAACAACGGCAGTTACAGCAGCGTTAACATTTAATGTTGTTGTCAATGTTTTACTACCTAAAGTAAAAGTAACTTTTTCTGTACCTTCTTTAGCTGCTAAAATAGTTGCACTTGTAAGATCACTAGTAAATGTAATAGAAGTTGTTATAGCGTCACTAGATTTCACATGTACTGCACCATTTTTAGCTAATGTTGGAGCATCACCTTCAGTGGTATCACTTAATGTATCTTTAATAATAATTGCTGGAACTTCATCTGTTGCTAATTCATAGTTATCACCGTACTGATCCGCATAGGTAAAATCAGCAGATGTAATTGTAAGTGTTTGGTTTTCAGTAACTGTTTTTTCTGATTTTAATTGGCTTGCACCTTTTGTATTAAAACCTGTAAGAGTTGTTGCAACTCTAGCAGCGTATGTATTTACTGTGTAGGATACGCTCTTGCCTGTACTTGGTGTCAATACATTAATTGTAGCTGTTTTGGCTGTTGCACTTCCTGCTTCTCCACCATAGTTAGCAGTAAATGTTGGAATGCCATCTTTAACTTCAACTTTTGTCAAGTCTACAACGGACGCATCACTACTTGTAATAATTGTTCCATTTGTTAATACAACTTTTGTGCTTGTATAATTATCTGCATCCTCTGCTCCCTCTTCTCTAACCCATGACTCATCTGATAAAGTAATTGCTTGGTCATATTGATCCAAAATCTGAATAGGCAATTTAAATTTATCTTCATTCATTAACTTTGCTTCATCGATATTGGTTGTTTTTTCAAATGTTCCAAATGAAACGTCAGCTGCTGTTTTTCCAGTTACAACTTCTAAAGTACCAGTTACAACCTCTAAATTACCATAAGTCAAAGTAACACGCACTGTATCACCAATTGCTGTCTTTGTTCCTCCGAAGTTAATAGTATTTGCAGTATCATTAATAACAGTAATTACGTCATTAACGCCTTGTGTCATGTTGTATCCTGTAGCAATAATTCCTGTTACGCTCATTTTTTCATCATACTGGTTTCTTACTGAAGCTGCAAAAGAACCTTCAAAACCTGTAAGTGCTAATTTTGTATCATCGATACATAAACGAGTAGCTTTTTCGTCTTCTGCTATTACAGTAGTTGCTAAATTATCTTCTGCAACACCACTAACCACAATGCTATAAGTATTCTCTGTTAACTTCTCATTCATAGTTAATACTGCTGTTTTTTCATCTGTCCAAGATTTAGAAGTTACTGATTTTTCAATACTTCCAACTTTTACTGTAAATACTGCACTACCAGTAGCTACAGGCTGATCAAATACTACCTGAAGTTTGCTTGCTCCAACTGCTGTACCAGTAATAGCTGTTGCAGATACTACTGTTGCAGGTGTTTCTGATGCTTCAGGAGAAGCAGAAACTGCAGGGTTTGTTGATACATCTGGTGTTGCAGATACAGCTGGGTTTGTTGATACATCTGGTGCACCTGAAACTGCTGGGCTTGTTGATACATCTGGTGTTGCAGATACAGCTGGTGTTGTTGCTGGTGTAGCACTTGCTGATGCTTCTGGAGTAGCTGATACAGCAGGTGTTGTTGCTGGTGTAGCACTTGCTGTTGCATCTGGAGTTGCTGATACAGCAGGTGTTGTTGCTGGTGTAGCACTTGCTGTTGCATCTGGAGTTGCAGATACTGCAGGTGTTGTTGCTGGTGTTACACTAGGTGTTGTAGTTGGTGCTGTTGTTGCTGTAGTAGCAGCCTTAACAGTTACCTTAACTTTTAAAGATTTTCCTGTAGCTTTTGATTTTACAGTAATTGTAGCAGTACCTTTCTTAAGTGGTTTCAAAGTATTTGATGCTACTTTCTTAGAGCTTATTTTTGTAGTAGCGCTTGCAACCTTAACTACATTTTTATTGCTTGATGTCCATGTTGCTTTATCATATTTTACGTTTGTACCGTTTACTGTTACAGAAACATTTTTGTTCTTCTTAGCAGTTAATGTTGTTGCGAAAGTTTTCTTTTTGATGCTTGTTACTTTTGTAACTCTAACTGTATAGCTCTTAGAACCAACTTTAAATGTAGCGCTACCTGCTTTTTTACCTTTTACAGTAACTTTCTTCTTGTTTTTGCTGATAGTAACATTTACTATTTTTTTCTCAGCTTTTGATAATCCGCTAACTTTTGCGGATGCTTTTTTAGAAACAGAAAATGTCTTGTTAACTCCTAAAACCTTTGTAGTTGCTGCATCCGCTGTGATAGGAGCAGCTGTCACTACTAATGCAGATGCAAGTAATGCTGAAATTACTTTTTTAGTTTTCTTTGATGAAAAATTGTTGTACATATACATGTCCTCCTTAAAATAATGTCGCATGATGTCATGCTTAAGTAAATTTAGAGCAATCATTTTTTGCTCTAGTTAGAAAAACTCCCCTAACGAAATGTGTGAAATTCTCTCTAACAAACTACTAGTTACATCCTCCGCAGTATCCGTTCCACGGGATACCACTAATTTTTCTTAATCCATCTTCTCCTTTCCGCACAACCGAAAGTGAAGACCAGCCAAGGAAGCAACCCGAGGGAAAAGTGGGTGCCCCGAGACGGGCCAACCAACAACGAGTCGCACAAAATGTGAAAAGGTAAAACCATTCCACAAAGGAAAGCTCCCTTTCGAAAAGAATTGATAATGTTCTCCAAGTATAGCATACACTCTTTCCCTCTTTCACTACAGAGTGACCTATACACATCACTATCAATTACTTTCCCTCATTCTAACACCTTTTTTCACAAATTTCAATATCTTTCCTAAAATTTTTCTTAATGTGAGGTTCTTCTACTCATTTTGTGTTGCTTTTTTTTGCATTTTCATCTCTATTTTTCTTGATTTTACGGGCTTTTCGGGATTTCATACCATTTTTTTACATAAAACAACTTTTTTTTAATTTCCTTCATCTGCCACGTTTTCCACCGTGTTTTAGCTAATTTTTGACACACTTATCCACGTTTTATGTAGTTTTTTGCCATAAGCACCATATTTTTCCTGTTTAAAAATGTATTTTTTTTAACACAATTAATTTTTCTTAAAAAAATTCAAATCAATATTACTGTTTCTTTGGAATTTAACTATTACGATTCATTCTATTACTATTTCTATTATAATTTTTAATATTGGTTCGGATGTCAAATACCCATAACCTAAATTACACTTTCCCAATGTGCTTGCACGCTTTGCTGCGCCCAATTTGGTACGCAGTACATCTTCCAAACAAATTCGTGCGCATCCTCGAGGAGCGTTTTTTGCTTTATAGGACGAAGTTTCCTATAAAACAAAAAGAAACCCCGCTAAATTACTTCAGCGGAGCTTCTCGCAATTTTATTTTTTCGTTAAATCCAATACCAAATGTCTTGGAATACCTTCAACCTGTACCGGAATAAGTTCAGCCTGAATAAGAGGATCAATGTAATTAATGAATTCATCTGTTACATAGGTTCCCTCTTTGTTAATCCATTCTCTTGGCACAAGCTTTTCTACATTAGAAATCTTGTGTACATCATATACATCCGTAGTACACTGATATGGATCATCGGAAACACGTTTTAAGATAATCATCTTACCGTTATCGCCTTCGAATGCTGCTTTTACAGCCGCACCACCTACGGCAAACGCTTCATTGATATCTGTTCTGGATGCCAAATGCGCTGCACTTCTTTGTAATGTGCTAAGTTCAATGGCACGTGTCTTACATCCAATCTCAGCTGCAACTGTATTTGCAAGGAATGTTGCAGTTCCTGTTAACTGCTTATGTCCAAATGCATCTACATAATCGTTAGCTGCTCCATATTCACATACGTATTTACCTTCTTTTGTCTTAATTCCTTCCGAAACAGCGACTACTACTGTCTTCTGCTTCTTAAGTAATGCTTTTACTTTGGAAACAAATGCCTGAATATCAAATGTAACTTCTGGTAAGTAAATCAAATCCGGTCCCGGACTATCTTCGCCTTTTGCAAGAGCTGTTGCTCCTGTTAACCATCCTGCATTACGTCCCATTACTTCTATAATAGTTACGATATCTTTATCATATGCCAATCCGATAGCATCACGAATTACTTCTTTTGTAGCAGTACCAATGTACTTAGCAGCACTACCAAATCCAGGTGTATGATCGGTAATCGCCAAATCGTTATCGATGGTCTTTGGTACACCTACGAACTTCTGCGAATATCCTTTAATAATTGCATAATCACTTAACTTACGAATGGTGTCCATAGAGTCATTACCACCAATATAAATAAAGCACTCTATGTCTAACTTATTCAAAGATTCAAAAATCTTCTCGTAAATCTCTGTATTCTCATGTATCTCTGGTAACTTGAAACGACATGATCCCAAATATGCAGATGGTGTTCTCTTGAGAATCTCAATATCTAGTTCTGTCTTAATGTAATCTGACAAATCTACATACTTTCCATCCAAAAATCCCTGAATACCATGTAGCATTCCGTAAATCTTCTTTGCTCCCCTGTCTTTTGCAGTTTTTACTACACCTGCTAAACTTGAGTTAATAACGGCGGTTGGTCCGCCTGACTGTCCAACGATAATATTCCCTTCCATATTATGTACCTCCCTCTTTGTGTCAACATGTAACGAAAGAACCCCTTCTCATGCTCTACTCGTCACTTAAGCAATTATGGAAATTCGGTTATACACCTTTTCTTCCCATCTGTTCCTAATTATAACAAATTTTATACACAAATACAAGATTTTTCTTTTAATTCCTGAATTTTTATATGCATTATAACTTATTTTACTTTGTTTTTTCATATTTTTTGCATATTTTTGTCAAAATCTTCATTTCAACAGATATTTGTTTTTACATTATTACAAGCAACCTGGTTTGGGCGCATCCTCGGGTCGCGTTTTTTCCTTTATAAGACGAAGTTTCCTATAAAGCAAAAAACCATGCATAACCTTTTGAAATATGTTATGCATGGTTTTCTCAGAATACCACTACTTATTATATTTTTACATAATTGGAACACCAATTTTATGTTCTGCTATATCAGCCCAGCCAATCAATCGATTGGTAGATGAACGAATCTCTTCTGTAGATTCTGTCAAATCTTCTACTTTTACTTTTAAGACGCACATGTCTCCTTTTAATTCATACACATCTTCTTGAAGTTCCTGGACATTTTCTTTCAAGACTGACACGTCTTCTTTCAAAACTGACACGTCTTCTTTCAAAACTGACACGTCTTCTTTCAATTCTGACACGTCTTCTTTCAAAACTGACACGTCTTCTTTCAAGACTAACACGTCTTCTTTCAAGACTGACACGTCTTCTTTCAAGACTGACACGTCTTCTTTCAAGACTAACACGTCTTCTTTCAAGACTAACACGTCTTCTTTCAAGACTAAAACGTCTTCTTTCAAGACTGACACGTCTTCTTTCAAGACTGACACGTCTTCTTTCAATTCTGCTACATCTTTTTTCAAAACGGCTACGTCTTCTTTTACTTCGCTTAAATCTTCTTTGACAGGTTGTAACTTTACATCCATCAAATCAGATATAGCTTGTAAATCTTCTTTTGTGAGCGCCACACTCCCACCTCCTTTTTACAGGAATCCCTCTATACTGTGCCATTATTATAGTTTACGAAAACCACTTTGACAAGCTTATAAAATGTAGAATATTTCTGTATTTTATTCCCGAAATTTCGTATAAAATGACTTGTCACACTTGTTTTTTTACCAAATATCACAAAGGTTTTATCGCTGAGCTTTTTTCTTTTATATATAAATACATAAATCTCAATATCCTCTTACACCTACGAAAATTATTATTTTGTTGTTTTAGTCAAAAAATTCATCTTTGCTCCAAAGCCGCAAACATTGTTTTGCCAAACTCCCATTTATTCGTTATAATTAGGTAAGTTCAAAGAATTTTCTCAGATAGACACATACAGAAAGGAATGATTATTTTGTATATTATAGTAGGTCTTGGAAATCCAGGTAAACAATATGCCAATACAAGACACAATATCGGTTTTTGTGTCATTGATGCACTGGCAGAACGGTTTCAAATCCCATTAAATCAAAAAAAACACAAAG
>JAFQCM010000083.1 GCA_017399445.1 Lachnospiraceae bacterium
AACTTTTTTTATTTTTTCAAATCTTTTTTTCAAGTTGTTTCTCAGGAGCTCTTTGAGTCAACACTGGAAACCCTTGTAGATTCGAGGTTTGTTGCCGCCAGTTCTCAGCGGCGAGTATTAATATAACACACATCAACACTCATGTCAACACTTTTTTCCAACTTTTTTTACATTTTTCTAAAATGTATTTTACACAGTCAGAATGTGTTCTTTACTTTGCCTTCCAGCATGCTTTCTTAGCTTGTCCTGTCTGGCAAAAAATTGGAAGTGATTTTCATCACTTCCAAAGCGGAGAAAGAGGGATTTGAACCCTCGCGCCGCGTGAACGACCTACACCCTTAGCAGGGGCGCCTCTTCGGCCTCTTGAGTATTTCTCCGTATCCGAATTTTTAATCCGTATTCTTTTTACGTTTCACAACGCATGATTTATTATACTAAAGACTTATGTGATTGTCAATCACTTTTTTCAATTTTCTTTCTTCATCAATTTTAAAGGAGATTCTGTAGTTAATTAGCCGCATGCACCGCACCGCGGGTGCCCAAAGCAAAAGAAGCAGAGGTCTATTTTCCCTCTACTTCTGCTATTTTTTTCTCTATTTGCTCTTTTACATATTTAGCAATTTCCACGGTTTTCATATCTTTATAGTCTTCATAGTACAATGGTTCTAAATAATAAAGCTTCACCGTAACAGGACTTATGGAATGGGTATCAAATACCTTATAGGAATCCAACAGTGCCACTGGAACTATCGGACATTTTGCTTTCATTGCACCTTTAAAACTTCCACCCTTGAATTCCAATAACTTATTTCCATTTTTAGAACGGGTACCTTCTGCAAAAATTAGAAAATTCCTTCCTTGCTGTACCTGTTTTGCCATTTCCATAATTACTTGCATGGATTGTTTGATATCTTCCCTGTCAATTTCCAATGCTTTTAAAGCGAGAAATATATTTTTCAACAAAGGAATATTCATCAGTTCTTTCTTCATTACCACAGTAAAAGGATGGGGATGCACTTCCAGTATAGTCAGCACATCATAAAGTCCTTGGTGATTCGGAAACATTACATAGCCATTTTTATCCGGCAAATTTTCCATTCCGTGATATTCCACTTTTACAAATCCACCACGATTGGCTCTTTTGGTGATTTTTCTTATAAATTGAAATACCTCTTCTTCATTATACTTTTTTGCATAGCTTTTTGACACACTTACATACATAAGTTTGACAAAATAATAAGGAAGTACATAAAAATTCCTTAAAAACATAATTACAAGTCTTTTCATATTCTTTTACCTTTGATAATCTGTGATTGCGGTTTCATAAAGGTTATTTCCCTGAGCATCAATTACAACAATTACAGGAAAGTTTTCCACTTCCAGTTTACGAATTGCTTCTGTTCCCAAGTCATCATATGCAATTACTTCTGATTTTTTGATACATTTAGAAAGAAGCGCACCTGCACCACCTACTGCTGCAAAGTATACTGCCTGATTGCGCACAATTGCATCCTGAACTTCTTTGGAACGTTTTCCTTTTCCAATCATGCCTTTTAACCCTAAATCAAGCAGAGATGGAGCATATTTGTCCATTCTGCTGGCTGTAGTCGGACCTGCAGAGCCAATTGGTCTGCCTTCTCTTGCAGGAGATGGTCCCATATAGTAAATCACATTATTTTCCATGCTTACCGGAAGCTCTTCTTTTCTTTCTAAAGCTTCGTACATTCTTTTATGAGCCGCATCTCTGGCTGTATAAATGGTTCCGGTAATATAAACATAATCTCCGGATTTCAAATCTTTCATTTCTTCACTTTTAAAAGGAGCACTAATATATTTATCCATCTTCCGCCTCCTAAATAGTTCTTACAATATGACGATTTACATGGCAACAAATATTAATTCCTACCGGAAGTCCTGCAATGTGGGTAGGGTAGGTTTCAATATTTACAGCAAGAGCAGTTACTCTGCCGCCCAAGCCGCCAGGTCCAATGCCAAGATTGTTTATTTTTTCTAAAAGTTCTTCTTCTAATTCCTTTACATATGGAATCTCCGAACGCTGTTCCATATCTCTGGTAAGTGCATGCTTTGCCATAATTGCACACTTTTCAAAGGTACCACCAATACCTACTCCAACTACCATAGGAGGGCATGCGTTAGGACCTGCGTCCTTTACTGCAGTAAGCACTGCATTTTTCACGCCTTCTATTCCATCTGCCGGCTTTAACATAAAGACCCGGCTCATATTTTCGCTTCCAAATCCCTTTGGAGCAACAGTAATCTTTATCTTGTCTCCACTTACAATGCTGTAATGAATAATTGCAGGTGTATTATCTTTAGTATTTTCTCTAATCAGTGGATCTCCCACTACGGATTTTCTCAAAAATCCTTCTACATACCCCTGTCTTACACCTTCATTAATAGCATCTTCCAAACTTCCGCCTTCTACATGCACATCCTGTCCCACTTCAATGAAAATTACGGCCATTCCCGTATCCTGACAGATTGGTATCATATCTTCTCCTGCAATCTGAAGATTTTCCTGAAGCTGGCAAAGAATCTGTTTTCCCAATGGAGATTCTTCCTTTTCTACTGCATCTTTCATTGCCTTATCCATATCTTTGGACAGAAAATGGTTGGCTTCTATACACATTTCTCTAATTGTTTCTGTGATTTTATCTGTGTTAATTGTACGAATCATTTTTATTTCCTCGCTTTATGTAACCCATTTACATTGTGTCTATACTATATGCAATCTAATAATCAAGAGATTTCATATATTTCATGTAATTTACAACCATTAACGCAATCTTGAAGGTTAATGCATCATCAAAAACACGAATATCTAAACCTGTGCTCTTCTGGAGCTTTTCTAAACGGTATACCAGAGTATTACGATGTACAAACAGCTGTCTGGATGTTTCTGATACATTCAGATTGTTTTCAAAAAACTTATTAATAGTAACTAATGTTTCTTCATCAAAAGAGTCTGGTGTAACATCATGAAATACTTCATTCATAAACATTTCACAAAGTGATATTGGAAGCTGATAAATCAAACGTCCAATTCCTAATGTACTATAACCTACCACTGTCTTTTCTGTATAGAATATCTTTCCTACATCCAATGCCATTTTAGCTTCTTTATAGGATTTAGAAATCTCTTTAATTTCATTTACAATAGTTCCATAGGAAACTTTTACCTGTGTCATAGCTTCTGTATTCAGCATATCCACAAGCATGTTAGCAATGCTTAACAATTCTTCGTTCCCTTCATTTTCCTTTAATTCTTTTACCAAAATAATATTTTTTTCATCTACAGCTGTAATAAAATCTCCTGTTTTGTTAGAAAATAAACCTTTTAAGGTTTCCATTGCACTGTTATCTTTTTCATATTTCGTTTCTACAATATAAACTACTCGTCTGGCTTCTATTGGAATATGAAGCTTTTTAGCTCTGTTGTATATATCCACAAGAAGTAAATTGTCAAGAATAAGATTTTGTATAAAATTGTTTTTATCAAAACGTTCCTTATATGCAATAATTAAGTTCTGAATTTGACATACTGCCACCTTACCAATCATGTAAGCATCATCACTGTCACCTTTTGCCACAAGTACATTTTCTAACTGTCTGTCATCATACACTTTAAAGAAATGATAACCTCTTATCACCTGGCTGTCTGCTGCTGATTCAGCAAAAGCCTGCACTTCTGTTGGCTGAATTTCATCTACATCAAATGTTGTTGCAAGCACCATCCCATCCAAATCCATCACACATAAATCTATTCTTGTTATTCCACGAAGTTCGTCAATACTTGTCTGTATAATCTGGTTCGCTATCACGAAATCCACTCCTTTTATTCCTATTTTAAGCCTGTATTTTTTAATTTTAAACCAATCAAGGGATAAAAGCAAGGGGTTTTATACATTGTTTCTTTTATCCTTTTGCGTCCACCAAAGCACAGCCGGGGAGGGGGAGCACTACTGCCTCAGAAGACAATTAAGAGACGTCCTTAGCAGAGACGAAATCCACTGCCTACCAAGACTTAGGCTTGAGGCCTCACCCGAAAGGCTTAGTCGCAGTTGGCAGTTAGTTCGTCGGAGCGTTGTCTCTGTCTTCTGAGGTAGTAGTGCTCCCCCTCCTGGGCGTCCGTACCACAAATAAAAAAGGAACCACACTTTACAAAAGCATGGTTCCTATTATTCTTAGTTTGTAATTGTCTTTTCTGTTTCTTTATCAAATACATGAATCTTTTCAACATCAAGAGCAAATTTAACCTTATCTCCTGTTCTAACAGTTGTACGAGGATTACTCTTGCTGTCATTGGGAATTCACCTAAGTCGAAGTATAAGTAAACTTCTGCACCTAATAATTCATATACTTTGATTGTAGATTCGATAACTGCCTTTGGATGAGTTTCGATCATAACCTGTGAATCATATACGTCTTCTGGACGAATACCAAGAACTACAGTTCTGTTTGCATATCCACCATCAATTAAAGCTTTTGACTTTGTAGGTGGAAGTTCGATATCGTATCCTGCTGTAGATAATGTAACTTTATCTCCGTTTACAATACATTTAGCATCTAAGAAGTTCATCTGAGGACTTCCCATGAATCCTGCTACGAAAAGATTAGCTGGTTTCTGGTAAAGATTCTGTGGTGAATCTACCTGCTGAACAACACCATCTTTCATAACTACGATTCTTGTACCAAGTGTCATAGCTTCTGTCTGGTCATGTGTTACGTAGATGATGGTAGTTCCTAATCTCTGATGTAATTTTGCAATTTCGATACGCATCTGTACTCTTAATTTTGCATCAAGGTTTGATAAAGGTTCGTCCATAAGGAATACCTTTGGATTACGAACGATAGCACGTCCCATAGCAACACGCTGTCTCTGTCCACCTGATAAAGCCTTTGGCTTACGATCAAGTAATTTTTCAAGGTCAAGAATCTTAGCTGCTTCTTTTACCATTTTATCAATCTGATCTTTTGGTACTTTTCTTAATTTAAGACCAAAAGCCATGTTATCATATACTGTCATATGTGGGTATAACGCATAGTTCTGGAATACCATCGCAATATCTCTATCTTTTGGTTCAACATCATTTACAACTCTGTCCCCAATTCTTAATTCACCTGAACTGATATCTTCCAATCCAGCAATCATACGAAGTGTAGTAGATTTACCACATCCTGATGGTCCAACGAAAATGATGAATTCCTTATCTTCAATCTCTAAATTAAAATCTTTAACTGCTTCATATCCGTTTGGATATACTTTGCAGATATTCTTACATGATAAACTTGCCATTAATTTATTCCTCCTAAAATATAATTTTTGTCTTCAAGCTGTTTACTAGTATAAACGATCTTTTCGTTTTCGAAAATACCATTATTCCACAAAGATTTTTGAAATGCTTTGGTCAGAATGATAAATCCCCGTCATTCTGCCGAAGAACAACGAGGATTGATATACATGTTGACGAAACTCTTTTCTGGTTTTTTTAACTTTTTTATTCTTTTTTAATTATTCACATCTTGCTTATAGAAGGAATAACCATCCCTTCCACGTTCCTTTGTTTTGTAAACAGCTTCGTCCGCTGCCTTAAATAATGTTTCAAAATCTTCTGCATCATCCGGATAAACTGCTCCACCTATACTAGCAGTAACTTTTGTTTTTACATAATCACCCGGTTCTAGTTCCCGAAAGAAATTTACAATTTTCTCTGCTTCTTTCACTTCTATTTCGTGATTTGGAATATGCTTTAAAAAGACTAAAAATTCATCTCCGCCAATACGTCCTACAATATCTGTTGCCCGGAACTCGGAACTTATTTTTTTTCCTATAGTACTTAATACCAAATCTCCAAAAGCGTGTCCTTTGGTATCATTTATGCTCTTAAATTTATCCACATCTACAATAAACAGAATAGAACGGGCATTTTTCCCTTCATTTTCAAGGTAATCTCGAATGTACTTTTCTGTTGCAGCTTTATTATAAAGGGTAGTAAGGGCATCAATTTCTGCCTTTTCTTCCAGCTCTTTATTTTTGTTCTCTGCCTGTTTTTTAACAATTCTGTGAATTACAAAAAGTGTTATAAAAAACATCAGGAAAACCATTACAATAACTGCTACCATATAATTGGAATCTTGGTCAATTTTCAGGGCCACACCATAAATATAATCATATTCATAAATTGCTGTGAAATATCCATCAATGGATTTGACAGGTGTATAAGTAATATAATATCTTTTTCCATCCTCTTCAAATTCCTGCTGATTGGTTTTCTTAACAGCAATTTCATTTCGTATTTTTGTATATCCCTCTCTCCCCGGATATTTTGCATCTTCTAAATAAGTAAATAAATCTTCTATTTCTTTTAATTTTGTCATCTGTCCATTGTAGGAATCTGCCACAATTCCCTCTTCATCAATCAACATACAGGTACTTTTTCCCATGGTCTTGGATTCCGAAATATCTTCCGAAAAAATTGATACTTTTACTGCAATCAGTCCCATCCCGGTAAGCACCTGATTATCGTCTAACACAGGTACTCCAATATAAATAACTGCTTTTTCACCATTCACTCCATAAGTAAGCTGGGAACACCCCTGTTTTCCTGTTTTTAGAGTATCTTTTACAAACTGATTATCTTTTAAATCAACAGTATCTCCCTGATGATTCATTGCTGTTCCTGAAACATCCACAAGATAAGAAGAATAAATATAGTCAATTTTTTTCAGTTCCCTAACGGTTTTTAAATTTTCAGTATTTAGTACATTTTGATTATCCGGTAAACAAGAAACCATACTTTTTACCATTTGTGTATATTCACTTAATTTTTTCTCAAATCCATAAGCGCAAGCCTTGGTTGTATCTTCTACTTTGACTTGAGTTTCATCGCAAATATATAACTTTGCTTCCCATACAAAGATTTTGCAAATAAAAATCACCATTATCATCAGCACAAGACCTGCTGCTACGGACTGCTGCACACTGAATTTCTGTAGTTTCCCTTTTCCCTTTTTGTATCTTTCTTCCTTTTTCATAGCCAATTACACCTTCTATCACTTATTTATACTATCTCTTCTTCTCCCTCATCAATATAATTCTTAAATACTTTTACATGTATATATGACATTAAATATACAAAGGCAGAACCCCCAAACAATATAACTATCGGCAAATATTGATTATTCACTAACATATAAAAATCCCCATACACCTGTGCTGCAAAAATAGCTGCCAGCAAAATTGTATATGGCAAATGACGCACGCTCATTAACAATGCATTTTTGAAATGCTCCGGCACTGTATTTTCAAATTTTGCAATTAAAGCAAAAATATAGAGTCCAATAAACAATACTACTAATCCTGCACCTACCACAAGTGTAAGCATAGGATATCTTAGAGAATTATCCCAGTTTCCCATAATATAAGCATCTGTTCCCAAAACCAACACAACTACCAGTAAGATAAGCCAGACAATCGTAGACTGTTTAAAATTATTTTTAAAGGCTTTCACATAACTTCTGAAAATGTAGGTTTCTTCATCTTTTATCATTTTCAGTGTCAAATAAAACATTGCTGTGGTGGCCGCTCCTGCTGTTATTATAGGAATACAACATAACATCCATAGCACATTTAAAATTGCCAAATCTGCAAGACGGGTCAACGCCCGCATAACGCTTCCATCTGCGTCAAAAAATTTCTTCATACTTCTAACCCACTTTATCTTTTATTGAACTTTATTATAATCCAAGCCTTTGTAAAAATCAAACTATTCTGATAGCTCTGCTGTAATATCTTCAGCAATCTCCGCTGCAAGAGGCAGGGAAACAGTAACCCGGAATAAATCCCCATCCAAATAAATTTCAAATTCTCCACCCTGAAGTTCTGTGAGATTTTTCGCAATTGATAATCCCAGACCGCTGCCTTCTGTACTTCGTGATACATCTCCTCGTATAAATCTTTCTGTTAATTCATCTGCCTTAAAATTCAGCTGATTTTCTGAAATGTTTTTCAAAGAGAATACTGCTTTTTCTTCTGTTACATTTAAATCTGCATATACTCTGGTACCATTTAAGGCATATTTGGCTACATTATTATAGAGATTTTCAATAACTCGCCAGACTCGTCTTCCATCTGCCATAACCACCACCGGTGTATTTGGTATATTCAAAACCAGATTTAGATTTTTACCATCGAACTTTTCACCGAATTCTCCTGCTGTCTGATAAATCAATTCCACCAGATTAATTCGTCCTATCTGGAGTTCTATATTTCCCGAGCTGATTTTAGACGCTTCCACCAGGTCTTCTGTAAGATGCTTTAATCTTTGTGCCTTATTTTCCAGCACCTCCACATACCCCTGAATTCTTTCATTTTCAATTTTTTCCCGCTTAATCAATCCCACATAATTGATAATGGAAGTAAGGGGCGTTTTAATATCGTGAGAAACATTGGTAATCAACTCTGTTTTCATTCGCTCATTTCTTGTGCTTTCTTCTACCGCAGTTCTTAAACCACTACCAATATTATTGATAGACTGGGCAAGGTTAAAATTATCCTGGTGAAGGTTTTCCAGATTTATCTTATAATTTAAATCTCCTTCTACAATCTTGCTGACACCATCTAGAATTTCATGACGTTCTATGGCATCTTTAATCACATAAACTCCTGCAATAATACTAATTACCAAAGGAACACCTGCTCCAATAAATATGTCACCATACCATACGCCATAAATAATCGAGACACCATTTAACGCCACATAAATCCCAAACAAAATAATGGTTCGAGTAGTATTTTTTCTGTTTCTGAAAACTTTTGAAATAAAGCTTGTAATTACATGAAGAATACTATTTTCCCATAGTTTTCCAGCTTTTATTCTCCTTACCAGACTTAGATATCCTGCCATGAAAGAAAGATTCACAACAAATGTCTCTACTCCTACAATAACATTATTCCAAAGACCAAACTCATAATCCACACTGGCTGCCTGTATTACCATGACCTCAAGAAAACCAATGGCAAACATAATACATGCCGCCAATTCTGTTTTTATATGGTCAAACCAATTTAATCTGACCTTATCAGCAGAATCCACATGTCCTGAAACAAATGTAATATATACAAATAGCATAAAAGCAACCGCACAGCTTATCATTCCGCTAATACATGCAATACGATACCATGGCTGTATCTTTTCATACTGGACTTTTTCCATGTAAAAATTATCTTTTACAATGAAATTATTATCCACGGCAGCTGCAATATAATAGTTTCCTGTCAGCACATTATTCCATTTACGCATAATCTCTAAAAACCTGTCATTTTCCAGTTTCAAGCTACTGTCATATCCCATACTGACAGAATTCATAAAATAATAGGTTCCATAACGTTTTAAATCTTGTGCCAGATTTTCCAGCTGCATAGGCTCCCCTGACTCAAAAGTAGCCTTAATTTCCTGTTCATTGGTATAAATCTGGCTATTTTCCACATCTACTACCGCATAATGAAGGTTTGTATTATTAAGATTAAATTTACTTTCATAGATTTTATACTGTTCAAAGTCAGCAGCTATTTTTACAATTGCATTTTCTAAATATACATAAAACTGCTGTCGTTCTCTGTCACTATAGAAACGGTCTGCCAAGCTGATTCCATCTACCGGAAGATAATACTCGTCCAAATATACTACCGTTTCTCCATCAGATTCCATCTGGGTATTGCTATGAATAACTTTGGAATCTGTGTTCTCTATTGCTTCCGGCATGCTCTCCAAAACTTTGGTATATTCAATCCCATCTTCTTCCATAGCATTTATTTTTTCGGTTTCTTCTTCTGTTAATTCAATACTACCATAGCTTAATCCTTCTTTGCTCCACTTTATTAAGTCTTCCAAATGATAGCAAATGCATTCTTCATCCTCAGTTACAAAACTTTCTACTACATTTCTTTTTACATAACTTTCAATATCTATTAATTTTTCAGGATCATAACCTCCATCTGTTTCAAATACAGAACACATGTGTACATATTCAGAAAGGTCGTAAAGCTTTTCTTCTACCAGACTTTCATAGTAGGCAGAATCTATAAATGCTTTTCCCTCCAGCATATCTCCGGTCCCCTGTGTGGTTCCCTGATAACCGAAACAGACGCTTAGCCCCACCGTCATAACCACCACAAAAACGGTCTGTAAAATAATTGCTGTTGCTTTAATCCCTCTGCTGTATTGTATACTGTGCATGAAGCAGCTCCTTTCGAAAACTTACAATTTCTCTATTTTATATCCAATTCCCCATACTACTTTCAAGTATTTTGGCTCTTTGGGATTGATTTCTATTTTTTCACGTATATGTCTGATATGTACTGCCACTGTATTATCAGCACCAATAGCATCTTCGTTCCAAATACTTTCATATATCTGATTAATAGAAAAAACTTTTCCCTGATTTTTCACCAGTAAAAGAAGAATATTATATTCTATTGGTGTCATTTTTACCGGATTGCCATCCACCACCACTTCTTTTAAGTCATCATTAATTACTAAATCTCCTGTTTTAAAAACATTAGAGCTGTCTTCTGAAATATTGCCCAGTTCTGTATACCTTCTCAATTGAGATTTTACTCTTGCTACCAATTCCAAAGGATTAAATGGTTTTGCCACATAATCATCTGCCCCAATATTAAGTCCTAGTATCTTATCTGCATCTTCTGTTTTTGCTGATAACATAATAATCGGAATACTACTTGTTTCCCTTATCTTCAAAGTTGCATGGATACCATCTAATTTTGGCATCATAATATCTATAATTAACAAATGGATTTCATTTTCTTTTAACATTTCTAATGCCTGAACTCCGTCATAGGCTTTTAATACATTATAACCTTCCTGTACCAGGTATATTTCAATTGCATCTACAATTTCTTTATCATCATCACACACTAAAACATTTAACATTTCATCACCTCATAAAAAATATACTTGCCTCAAATTAATATTGTTTCATAGAAAACATTAAGTTTTTCTTAATTCTCTTTAGTGAAAAAACCGTATAAGCACTGCCTATACGGTTTGTAGTTTCTTATTTTTATAAATCTTATAAATCTTTTCTCGCTCTGGCATAACATACCTGAATAATATCCTGCCTTGTAATAATTCCAATAAAAATGTTATTGTCATCCACTACAGGAACATAATTCTGTTTTAAAGCAATCTTAATCAGGTCTATCATATCTGCACTGCCACGAACAGGCTCAATTTCTGTTTTTCTCTGCATATTGGATACAACAATTTCTCCTATGCAGTCTAAATTAAGTTCCGGGTTTTTCCTCATCGTCCATAATATGTCACCCTCAGTAAGGGTACCTACATAATGCCCCTGTCTGTCAATAATAGGAAGTGCTGTATAGCCTGTTTCTTCCATAATATCCATGACTTTTGTAATCTTATAATCATCAAAAATGTATATTACATCACTTTTGGGTGTTAGGAAAAACAAAACGTTCAAATGACTCTCCTCCATTTCAAACATATTGTTAAAACTCTTTTGCCTATTTTTACATAACCTAAATTTAGTATACCTCGCCTATTCCTACTCGTCAAGGTATACATATCAAAATCCCCCGGCAAGTACCGGAGGATTTCGACCTCATTATCTTAGAATGTTGTTATATAATAATTATTTAGCAACCGTAACTTTTTTCACACTACTGTATGAGCTGTATACTTTCTGTCCTGTAGAATCCAGTTTGTAAGCTCTTACTTTTACGTAGTATGTTTTTCCTTTTTTCAGGTTTTTTATTGTACTCTTAATCTTGGTAGTTGTTACCTTCTTAACAGACTTTTTCACCTTATTGTCTTTATAAGAATAGCTGATTTCATATCCCTTTGCTCCACTTACTTTTTTCTTAAGTGTTACCTGAATCTTCTTACTACTTGAGTTCTTTACAGACTTAATGGTTGGTTTGGAAACTTTTACTTTTGTCCATTTCGCATATACTGTAACCGCTTTCTTTGTGGAAGCTTTGATTGTAGTAATCTTATTCTTATACTTCTTATCTGTATACCATCCTGAGAATGTGTATCCTTTTCTTGTTGGATTTTTCAACTTCACATTCTTAGTACTATAAGTTGTAGGGTTTGCCTTGTTGTTTGTACCTTTGTTCATTACATACTTAATTGTATATTTTGGTACTGGTGTCGGTGTTGCTGTTGCTATTGGTTTCTGTGTTGGTATTGATGTTGGTGTTACTGTTGGTGCTGTTGTTGCAGTTGGTACTGCTGTTGGTGCTGCCTTTACTACAATTGTAAAGCTGTCTGTATAATCACCTGCTGTTACCTTAACTGTGTAAGTACCTGCCTTTGTAGTATCTACAGAACTGCTGTCTAACACATAAGCATCCTTGGAAAGTGCAATCTTAGCATCTCCATAAACACCTGTTACTGTTAAGTTAGATAAATCAAGTGTTTCTCCAACTTTATATTCAACCTTTGCAGGTTCTACTACTTCAATACCTGTCATTTGCTTGCCTTCTGCAAGAATCACTGTACCACCATCTGTACTTGCTGGAATTTTGACTTCAACAACATTATTTACAACTTCTACTGTCTTTCCAGAATAAATATCTGTCATTGTTTTTGTTTCAGCTGGTGTATCTGGTGTTACTGTTCCATTTAAATTAATGGTAACTGTTTTTTCTTCTGTTGTGGCATTTATTGCTACATATACTGCATCATTTCCTGTTCCTCTTCTAAATACCAAGTATCCATCTTCATCTCCACCTGCAATCTTGGTTCTTGTACCTGTTGCAAATGTTTCAGAATACATTTCACGTGCAGCCAATAATTTCTTATAATGTGTAAGCATTGCTTCCTGGTTTGGTGTCAGATTGTCAAACTTCATATCATAACGGTTATTATCATATACACCAAAACTATTTGGACCGGAAAGTCCGATTTCTTCACCATAGTAAATTACCGGAATACCTTTGGCTGTCATCTGCAGGGATGCTGCAATTTTACCTTTTGCCATATCAAAGTTCTGGTTATATAAGAATCCGTTTTCATCATGACTGCTTAAGAACTGTCCCATTGTAACACTGCTTGTCAGTACACTGTTACGTGCTTCTAAGCTCTTCTCTGCACTATCAATGTTTCCATTCACAAAACTTCCTGCCACTGTTTTAAATTCAAAGTCAAGCTCTGCATCCATTTCACCATTTCCAAGGTAATCCCCTGTATTGCTGATAGTTGCTCCATAGAACTCACCAATCATCTTAAAGTATGGATTTACTTCTGCTAACGCTGCCTTTAATTCTGCCCATGTTTCATGTTCTACGTGTTTTACTGTATCTACACGGAAATAGTCAATACGGTTACCCGCTGCTGTTGTATGACTAGCCCATGCTGTCTGCCATGCAATTAACTTAGCACGAACTTCTGCATCCTCTGTCTTAAAGTCTGGAAGATCTGCATTAGATCCACCAGTTAAGAAATCTGTTCCGGTTTCTTCTTTTGTACGAAGCATACCATCAAAATTTTCTAATCCAGTTCCATCGGTTCTTGCATATCCGGAATGGTTCACAACAACGTCTACCATAACCTTAATTCCATGTTTATGAGCTTCGTCTAATAATTCATCCAAATCTTCTGTTGTTCCTAAATGTTCATCTAATTTTGTAAAATCCTGAGCCCAATATCCATGATATCCTGTCTGAGTCAAATCTTCATTTACAATCCAGTCTACATTATCTACAATTGGTGTAATCCAGATTGTGTTGATTCCTAATTCCTGTAAGTAGGAAAGTTTTTCTGTGATACCTTTTAAGTCTCCACCATGGTATGATTCTGCTTTTGTAGTATCATATCCTACTGTTCCGTTATTAGATGCATCTCCATCATTGAAACGGTCTGTTACAATAAAGTAAACTCTTGATTCATCCCATGAAGTATCTGTTGTTGTCTTATCTGTTACTTCCACCGCAATGGATAAGGAATTTGTATTTCCATAGAAATCTGTCACTGTAATTGGAATCGTATATGTTCCACTTTCCACACTTCTGTCAATGTATAATACACCTTTCTTGGTAACAGTACTAAATGGAACCTTCATTTCTTTTCCTGCAATACTTGTAATATCAGCTACAATGCTACTTAATTCCACATCTTCCCCTGTTTCACTATTTGTTATAAACAGAGAAACTACAGGGTTCTGATCGTAATTTGCGTTTTCTGGTGTAATAGAATAGCTTGCATTAATTTCAGGTCTTTCATAATGCAGTTTTCCTGAAGGATTGTACTGATCAGCTACTTCTTTACCATCAATAATGAAATAATATTCATAATCTCCATCTGGAATATTCTGGAATGCATATGTAAATAATTCGTCTTTTTCATTGTAGGTCATATCATATTCTTCATCATTGATAACAACCTTTGCTTCTTTAATTGTATCCATTGTTCCATTATAGAACTTATCATCATCTCTGTACTTGAAGATAATACCATTATCGTAGCATGTTTTTCCTGATGCACATACATAAGGAACTTCAATTCCTTCACCACCACGAACTTTTGTATATCTTTCACCTTCATTCAATACAAGAGTTCTATCTTTAAATTCACGATCGGTAACTTCGTCACCACTCCACTTACTTTCTAATCTGACAATATATCCGAAAGAATTAACTGCTTCGTTTACATTAATATATGCAGTGTACTTTCCATCCTTCTGTACAAATGGATAGTTTGGTGTACCATCGATATTATTCCATGTATAAATATCAGACTTTCCTAAATATTTTGAGTCGTCCTTGTATGTATATTCATAGATTGCTGCACGTTTTGTATAGTAAAATTCGGATACAGAGTATTTCTCAACTCCATCTACCGCATAATCAATTCTTAAGGTAAAGAGACCTGTCTTTGCATAACTCTTTACAGTTAAAAGACCATCTTCTGTAATAGAGAATCCTACCTTTTTCTTTGCAAGTGAGAATTTCACACTACCTTCATCTGCTACACCATCTGCAATATATTGGAACTGTCCCGCACCGGCAATATTGGATCCTGAAATCATCATACCAGGCATGATAACTAAAGAGTTTCCACCTTCTTGTTCTGCATTCTTAGCATCTGTTAACCAGGAATTACCTGATGTTCTAAACTTATACTGATATCTTCCTGCAAGGATATCCTTTACAGTGATTGTAAAGTAACCTTCTTCTGTTAAGGTCATCTCAAGTCCATTGGTCCAGTCAGTTCCTGGAACTGTACCCATTAAGTTTACACCTTCAACTCCTTCCAAACCATAATCTTTTGGATCAAAGTTGAATGTAATTGTTCCATTTTCTTCATCAACGATTGGACTCTGTACACCTTCTTCAGAAGCTGGTACTGTTACTATAGAATTTCCACTTGCTGATGTTTTTTTATTCTTAGGGTCTGTAACCCATTCACCATCTACTACAAATTTGTATTCATGGTTTCCAGCTGTTAAAGTTTCTGTTACAGTAAATAATCCTGTAGCTTCATCTTTTATCATTGCTGTAGCCTTTGGAGCCCAGCCATTCATATCACCTGCTAAATATACTTCTTTTGCTGTTGCAGAGAAATAGTTGAATGTGACTGTTTTATCTGCATTAATAACAGGGCTCGTATATTCTGGTGCTTTTACTTCTGCTGTTGCAGTAAAAGTTGTTACCTTAGTTCCATCTACTGTTTTTACAGAAGCAAAATTGCATGCATCTGAAACCGGTTCTTCATCACCGTTCTTAATTACATATTCATATTCTACATTTGCTTTTGCATCTGTGATTACTGCTACGTAAAGATTTTTTCCACCTTCCACTGCTTCGAAGGCTTTTTCCTGATAATCTGCAGTGCTTCCTAATTCACGATATAATACCTTTCCATCTAATGTTCCCACATATGGCTGGTAAATTGTAACTGTACCGTTACCAATTTCAGGATTACGTACTACTACCGGATTTCCCTTTTCCACCGGATTTAATGGATCTCCAACCCATTCATCTGTAGCACCTGTTACCATTCCATATGGATACAATCCACCATCTGTAGGAATCTCTAAAGTTTTTGTAAATCCACCTGCAACAGCTTCCATACTGATAGCTTCCCAGGATGAAAAGCTGCCCTTTACTGCTGCCTTTGCTTCATTTGTTGCCACATTGAAGGTTACTGTACCATCTTCATTATAAACAGGACTCTGCATATCTACTGGTACATCCGGTGTGCTTAGTTCTCCCCCACTCGGTGGTGTTGGTGTACCTGGAGATACTTCTCCTATCGGAATGTCACTCTCATTTAAGGACATTACAGTACCATCAAAATATACACTTGTTCCATTTGTAGTATCATTACATGCATTAATAATTGCCAACTGTTGGCTTGATAGTTCAATTTTTGTACCTGTAGCTGCATCTACAATTTGAATACCTGTAATAGCACTTTTACACTCTAAAGTTACTGTATACCACCCGTTTTCTCCAGCTGTAAACTTTTCTTTACTCTGATCTCCCCAGGCTTCGATTACTGCTTTTCCATCATTACCAGAAACAGTAACATTATTCCATGCATTAATTACAGGTGTTGTAAATTTTTCTGCATTATAAAAGTGAATGGATGCCTTTACTGGTTTTGACAAAGGCATTTCTTCTGTACCTTCCTTATTCAGATACCATACACCATTGATATAATAAAGATCTGTTGCAGTATCTTCATTATAGTTTGCCATAGCTGCATCGTAAACTGTACCATTAGTGTTATTCTTGTTAGGGTCATCTAAATCAAGGAACTGGAAACCTCCCACACTTCCTTTGATATTAATGGAATACCATCCATCTTCTTCTGCTGTCATTGGTGTTGCTTTTGCTCCATCCCAGCCTTCAACTTCCTGTTCATCTCCATTTCCTGTTAAGGTATAGGTTCCATCCCATGCCTGAACGGCCGGAGTTGTCCAGTCTGTCTGGTAATGAACTGTAATATTCATTTCACCAGCAGCTTTGGCTACCAATGAGAAATCTGCCGGTGCTAAGCCAAATAACATAGCAAATACTAAAAGCCAGCTGATTACTTTTCTTGAAACTGTTTTTCCCCAAAAGGATTTTCTACTTTCGCTCATACTACTTACTCTTCCTTTCTTTCTTCATATTTTTTCATTTCATAGCAAAATTTACTACGAAATGCTTTTTTCGCTTCTACTAGTATAATGCATTTTGTCCAAAATATTCAACTATTTAATATGGTTTTAATGCACTTTTTACAACATGCACAAAGATTTTAAATTAATTTGTACAAGATTTTCGTAGAATTTTGTTTTACTTCTTTTGCACTTTTCACAATTCTCGTAATTTTAACCAAAAAAAGAAGTGCTTTTTCGGCACCTCTCATTTTTGGAAAAATCTTCTAATTTATTCCTGATTATTTTTTCTGTTTTCACGTTCTTCTTTTTTCTTCATTCGAAGTTCTTTGAAGAAATTGCTTAACATGCTACTGCACTCTTCCTGGAGCACTCCATAAGTAGTTTCAATCTGGTGATTAAACTGCTCCATATGAAATAAATCCAGCACAGAACCGGCGCATCCGGCCTTTGCATTCATGCTTCCGATTACTACTTTAGAAATCCTGGACTGAACCAAAGCCCCTGCACACATTTGACAAGGCTCTAAGGTTACATACATGGTACAATCTTCTAATCTCCAGTCACCTAATACCTTGCTGGCTTTTTTGATTGCAGTCAGCTCTGCATGGGCTAATGTATTTTTATCTGTGTTTCTCCTATTGTAGCCTCTTGCAATGATTTTATCTTCATAAACAATTACACAGCCAATGGGTACTTCCAGCAGGCGATATGCTTTTTTTGCCTGTTTGATGGCTTCTTTCATGTATTTTTCTTCTATGGTCATTGTCTTTCTACCTTTCTTGTGTTACTGTTCACAGTTTTTGTGAACACTATGGACTTCACTAATTCCTAAGTATACTATAATTTTCTTGTTTTGCCTATGGAGTTGTTCTATACTGTAACCAGCATCATTGTTTTGAAATCATTGCTAATGTTCTCAGTTTTCCGCCAACATTAACAACTCATTCCATGCTTCACATGTAAATAATTTTTTCATGTAGATGTTGGGCAAATATTGAGCAATATTTATAGAAAGGATATTTTTTATGATAATTTCAGGACTGGTAAAAACCACATTATTAGATTATCCCTCCCATGTAGCTGCCACTATATTTTTAGGTGGCTGTAACTTGCGCTGTCCTTTTTGCCATAACAGTTCTTTTTTAGAACATCCTGTGGAAGAATATACCTTAGAAGAACTGTTTGCATTTTTGAAAAAACGTCAGGGAATTTTAGATGGTGTATGCATTAGTGGCGGAGAGCCTACTTTAAATCCTGAGCTTCCGGAATTTATAAAAAAAATTAGGGATTTAGGGTATCTGATAAAATTAGATACTAACGGAACTAATCCTGATATGCTGGAAATCTTAATGGAAAACTATCTCCTTGACTATGTAGCAATGGATATAAAATCTTCTTTAGATGAATATGAAAAGTGTTGTGGCTGTTCTGTTAATCTATCTGCCATTTTACGTTCCATTTCTATTTTATTGGAAGGCAGAATTCCTTATGAATTTCGTACTACAGTGGTAAAAGAGTTACATACTGCCGCTGCCATGAAGAATATGGGGCAGTTATTAAAAGGTGCCGATCAATTATTTTTACAAAGTTTTGTAAATTCAGATGGAGTTACTGTAAAAGATCTTCATGCTCCTTCCCTTGACCAGCTGAAGGAGTATAAAGAAATTTTACAGCACTATGTTTCCAATGTGTTTATCCGTGGTAGCTAAGAATAAGCCTCTTAATCTGGTTCTTTTGAGCAACGTTCCACTGCAACGAGCCACTGCAATAAACCAAAGCAATAAGCCACAAGCAAAAAACTACAGCAACGAGAATATTCCGATTATTCCAGCTCTACCTGACGAATATAATACCCAAACTCTCCCTGGCGAAGTCTTCCGTTTCTTGACATGCGGAATTCATTAAAACCAAACATGGATGCCATCATTTTTTCTCTCGGATGAAAAATACCAGGAATACCAATAAAGAAGGTATCATCTTTGATGTTTCTTCCTAAAATCAGATAACGATAGCTGCAGTACCCATGAAGCAGAAAACTGTTGTTTCCAAGGACCCAGTATTTCTTTGCCAGTCTGTTCAGGTCTTTTGGCTGGATTTTTATTACTTCTATGTTATTCATATATGCGAATGGATTTACTATTGGGTACTCTCTTAATAATGTTTTCCACTCTGTTTTTTCTCCACATTCAGAATCGTATTTTTGGAAATTATCCACATTTATATTCATTTCTCCACACAAAACGGACTGTTCGTTTATGATGGTTTCTGATTGAACTTCTGTGTTTTTGTTATCTTTTGCTACCGTTGTCTGTTCTATGGAATTAGATGCCGACTCTTGGGGCTTATCTGGCTTAACTTCTTCCTGTTGGATTACAGTTTCTGCCTGCACCGTTCTTTCTTCTACATTTGCAACTATTTTTGCTTTTTTTGATATTCCTTCTTCCTCATCTGCTATTGTTTCAACTTTCTTATTTGTTTCAACTGTTTCAAATTCTTCAACTGTTCTAACTTCTCCAGCTGCTCTAACTTCTTCAGCTGTTCTGCCTGCTTCAGCTGTTCTGCCTGCTTCAGCTGTTCTGCCTGCTTCAGCTGTTCTGCCTGCTTCAGCTGTTCTGCCTGCTTCAGCTGTTCTACCTGCTTTAGCTGCTCCCCCTTCTCCTTTTGTTCCTGTTTCTCTGGCTGTCTCCGGGCTTTCCTTCTGTGTATCTTCTCCCATATCCTCTTCCCTGGGAAACACACTTTCTTCTGCCACTTCTTCCTCTACTTCCTCCGCTGCTTCATCCTCTATGCTATGTATCTGAAAAAGCCCTGTATCCACAGGAATATTGTCCCATTCGCTTGCCATGGCATTGTCTTCTTCATTATTTATGGTAATATAGAGTCCTCCCAAGTCTTCTAAACTTTTAATGGTATTTCCCATCTTATTTCTGTCAGTAACAATCCGCATATCACCAATTCCATTTTTCACCACAAATGTACCTAGAAAAACACCTTTTATCAAACCATTTTTTCGATAAAATCCGTAAGCGTTACATGGAAGCATTTTCCCTGGATATGCCCCTTTAATATGTATTTCCACCCGACACACTTCTCCTCTTGCTTCTATTTTTGCAAATCCTGTATTTTTCAATTTTTCTGCTTTATGATAACTATAAATATAAGAAATAAATCGTCTAAATTCTGACATAAAAATGACCTCTGTCTGTTTTTATAAAATATATACAGACAAAGGCCATTTTATGACTTTTCTTTATTTACGTTTCCTTATTTGCATTTCTATTATTTGCTTTTCTTTATTTGCGTTTCATATCGTACAAGATATCACTTAATTCTCCAAACTGTTCTAAAGTCAAGGCTTCCCCTCTGATAGTCTGGGAAAGACCCATAGTTTCTAAGGCTTTGGCAATTTCTTCTTTTGAGAAACAAAGTTCTGGTGAATTATTTAATCCATTTACCAAAGTTTTTCTTCTTTGGTTGAAAGATGCCCTGATTAAACGAAACATCAATTTTTCATCTTTTACTACCACTGGCGGCTCAGAATGTCTGGTTAAACGAATGACTGCGGAGCCTACATTTGGACGTGGCATAAAGCAGTTTGGCGGAACATTTGCTACAATTTCCGGTTTTGCATAATACTGAACTGCAAGAGATAAGGCACCATAGTCTTTGGTTCCCGGACCTACCTGCATTCTGTCTGCCACTTCTTTCTGCACCATAACCGTAATGCTGTCAATGGGCACATGGCTTTCAAATAAGCCCATAATAATTGGTGTGGTAATGTAATATGGAAGATTTGCCACTACTTTAATCGCTTTTCCTCCGTTTTCTTCCTCTGCCAGTGCACGGATGTCTACTTTCAAAATATCTTCATTAATTACTTTTACATTGTCATATTCCTGTAAGGTATCTTCCAATATAGGAATTAATGCTTTATCAATTTCTACTGCTACTACTTTTCTTGCATTTTCAGCCAGATACTGTGTCATGGTTCCGATTCCCGGTCCGATTTCCAGCACCATATCTTCTTTGGTTACGTTGGCAGATGAAATAATTTTATCTAACACATGGGTATCTATTAAAAAGTTCTGTCCAAATTTTTTCTGAAAATTAAATTTATACTTTTGCAGTACTTCTATGGTATTCTGCGGAATTCCTAAAGTTGCCATTTACTTTCCTCCAAATATTTACACGATTCTGTATAGTTTCTTTGCATTTTCACAGGTAATCTCTTCTACTTTTGCTCTGTCTATGCCCTTAATCTGTGCCAACATATCAGCTACATAAGTTAAATTCAAAGAAGAATTTCTTTTACCCCTGTTGGGTACCGGTGCCAGATATGGACAATCGGTTTCCAATACAATCTGCTCTAAAGGTGCATATTCTGCCACCTCTTTCAGCTTTTTGGCATTATTAAAAGTAAGTACACCACCAATTCCAATATAATATCCTTTGTTTAAATATTCTCTTGCTATTTCTACAGAGTAGGAAAAACAGTGAATTACTCCGCCAGTTTCCCATGAATTTTCTGCTTTTATAATATCTAAAGTATCTGCTGCTGCATCTCTGCTGTGGATAATAATTGGCTTATTCTTTTCTTTTGCTGTGCTAAGCTGTCTGGCAAACCACTCTTTTTGAATTTTCCTGTCCGGTTCGTCCCAGTAGTAATCCAGTCCGATTTCTCCTACTGCTACTACCTTTTCCTCATCCATGAGACGGCATAGTTCCTGATAATTGTCTTCATTCAATTCTGCTGCATCACTTGGATGCACTCCTGCAGCTGCATAAATATAGTCGTACTTTTTCGCAAGTGCTATGGAATTTCTGGTACTTTCTATATTTGCTCCCACATTTACAATATGGGATATTCCGTTTTCCTTCATTTTCCCTAATAATTCTTCTCTATCTTCATCAAAAGCCCCATCATCATAATGGGCATGACTGTCAAATATCATTTCTGTTACCTCACTTTTTAACATTCCTAATAAGTTTATCATATTGTCTCAAATACTGCCACGTTTATTTTAATGTAACAGTTCAGTACATTTTAATCTTAGAATTTCCCATTGATTTTTCCAAAATATGTGGTATCATTTTATTTGTTGCAATTTATTTATGGAGTCGTATCGAAGTGGTCATAACGAGGCTGACTCGAAATCAGTTTGTCGGGTTTATCCCCGGCACGAGGGTTCGAATCCCTCCGGCTCCGTTTTTTTGCATGTAATATAAAAAGGCGGTTGGATTTCACTTTATTTCTAAAGGTTAAATCCAACCGCTTTATCTTCAGTTAAAATGTTTTTATATGAATTTTCTTCCTCCAGTTTTTCATTCAATCCATCGATTTCATCCTGCATTTCGTCCATCATGTACTGCACTGTATTTTCATCCAGTATCTGCAGCTCTTTTGAAAACATATTCATCACCCTCTCCACGTTGCGGCAAAGTTCATAGACATTATCATACATGGGCTTAAATTCAGGGTAGGCGGTGATTAGTTTTATAATCTCTTCCGGTTCGTCTATACTGAAAAATGTCAGCCATGCATCTGCTTTGTTGTTAATATCTTTATTCTGACGTGTTTTCTTGAAGATGTCAAGTGGTATCTATTATATTAACAGCCAAAAATCCTTGACTACATCACCCCTAAATGCTACAATATAATCACATATCTGGACGGCCTCTTAACCAGTTCGGTTGACAATCCACATATGAAAATTAAATATGTCGGATGGTCAGAAAACTGCATATTGACTCATCCGATAAGCAAAGGAGAGATGTGTATGCAGAGAAGAACATTAAAAGAATTGAATTTACTGGATGACTTTCTGTTCGGTTCCATGGTCACTTATCCGGGAATCGGGGAAGAATTCAGCAGAAAACTGTTAAAAATCATTTTTCAGAAGGATTTTGGAAAATTAATTGTAATACCGCAGAAGGTATACTATGGAAGTGATACCAATAAACACGGAACGAGGCTGGACGTGTATTTGGAAGAAGATTTTGCAGAGGATGTATTGCCTGCTGCAACTACGATCTATGATATTGAACCGGATAATAAAGATGGTGCAGCGTATGTAAGTGCCTTGCCAAAACGAGTACGGTTTTATCATGCTAAAATTGATGCCAGAAGTTTAAAATCCGGGGAAAGTTACCATACCTTAAAAAATGTGATTATTATTATGATTATGCCATATGATCCATTTAACTTGGACCGGATGATTTATACAATTAAAAATATGTGTCTGGAAGAACCGGATATGCCCTACGAAGACGGTGCTAAAACACTGTTTTTATACACGAAAGGTACCAAGGGAAATCCTTCGGAAGAACTGAAACAATTATTGCAATATATGGAGCATACCGAAGATTCCTATGCAATTAATGATGAATTAAGGAAAATTCAGCACATGGTGGACATCGTAAAACAGGATGAGGAGGTGTCATTGGAATATATGAAAATATTTGAACGGGAAGAAATGCTAATAGACAAAGGACGCCGACTGGAACAGGAAAATACAAGAAAGGCTGAATTGCGGGCTGCGGAAGCAGAGCAAAAAGTTGCTTCCGCAGAACAAAAGGCTGCCGCTGCGGAACAAAGAGCAAAAGCAACTACCATCCTGGAACTTTTACAGGAGCATGACACGGTTCCTAAATGGCTGGAAGAAAAAATTCTCCAGGAACATTCCTTGGAAACTCTGAAAGAATGGATTAAAGTGTCTGCTAGAGCGAAAAATATTGGAGACTTTCTTGAAAAAACGAAGATAACTAAATAATCAGACAATATGCAAAATCTTTATTTACAAATTTTACATATGATATAAAAAGCGGCTGGATTTCACTTTATTTCTAAAGTTGAAATCCAACCGCTTTATTTTCACTTAAAACATTCCTATATTTATTTTTACTCCGCACGCTTAGCTTCGAACCAAACCACATACACGTTACCTTGACAGTTTGCTCGGCCCAGGCACCCTTGCGGCACCCGGAAATCACTCACTTAGTGCTGCTCCATTCCTGACCTGACACGGTTCGTAAGGCACCGTCGCGCAAGACCCAGACGTCAACGCCACTTATCAAGGGCAGCTATACACAGCAAAAACCCTCAGTCTAAGCATCACCCCTACTGTAGCGGATTGTAGGTACAGGGCACCGCTAACTCCCCGGCTGTGCGGAAATTTTATAACATTTTTATTGTACTGACCTGAAATCGCTGTCCGATTAAACAACATCTATTCAAGCATTCACTCGCATTAGTATAGCGTGTTTCCACCCATTTGTCAAATAAAAGAATTATAAATTACTTCACGAAATATTTATTCGTTACTGTTCACAGCATGCTGTAAACAGTAACCAATTTCAGCCCCACTTCTTGGCGCATAGCTTGACAGTGAGTGTCAAGCTTGCGAGTGAACAGTATCATTTATTCATTTAACATGAATTTATCAATTACATGGGCAATTCCATCTTCATCATTAGAACGGGTAATATAATCTGCTGCTTTTCTTACCTCTTCCTGGGCATTTGCCATTGCCACGCCTAATCCTGCATATTTAATCATAGACAAATCATTAAATCCGTCTCCACAGGCAATCATCTGGGAACGGTCTAATTCCAGGTGTCTTAAAAGTTTTCCCAAAGAATATGCTTTGTCAATATTTTGGGGCATAACTTCCACAAAAAATGGTTCGGAACGGTAGATATTCAGGAAGTTTCCAAAGCGCCCTTTCATTTTCTCTTCTACTTCTGCCATATGCTCCGGCTTTCCAGTAAGAAGGCATTTATTGATAGGGAATTTAATGTAATTCGGGAAGTCTTCTACTTCTCTTAGCCCTATTCCATTTATACGCGCTTCTAACTCATTATATTCATCAATTCCATTTCCAGCAATGGCATCATCACCTTCATATGAAATGATTCCTACATTATTTTCCACTGCTTCTTCGTAAATAGCTGGTATCATTTCCATCGGAAGTGTCTCATTATAAATAATTTCCCCAGTTTTAAAATTAATGATCTTACCTCCATTAAAGGATAAAATGTAGCCACCATACTCGTCTAACTTGACTGTTTTCGCAACTTTCGTAATTCCCGGAGTTGGTCTTCCTGATGCAATTACTACTTTGATTCCTTCCTCCTGTGCCCGGATGACTGCATCCAGTGTTTTTGGAGTGATTTCTTTCTTAGAGTTTGTTAAGGTACCGTCAATATCCAGTACTAACACTTCATATGCCATACGAGTCCCTCCCATATCTTTTATATAGTATTCTACCCAATTAGTATACATGATATAAGCAGATATGGTCAATCTTTAGTTTTCGCTTACCTTTTCTAATTTTTTCTTTAATACATAGCCTGTTTTGCTTCCGACCTTTACTTTGACCCATTTCTTTTTCTTAGAGTCTTTTACTTCCGAACCTACATAGACTTTTACTTTCTTTCCTTTGGACAAGGTTGTAAGTTTTTTGGACTTGTCAGAAGCAGTTTTATATAAAGCAGTTTTGGAAGTTACTTTGTATTTTACATATCCATTTACAATTTTGAAGGTGACTGTTTTAGTTCCTGTATAATTACCTTTTCCAATAATTGTAATCTTTCCGGTACCTGCTTTTTTATTATTTTTATAGGAAAGCTTGTAGTCTGTGCCTTTCTTTAATGTTTTGCCCTGATATGTGACTTTTACTTCCGGTTTCACTGCCTTACCGTAATAGTACTGAGCGGACAACTTGGCAACTTTTGCTTTCTTTATAGAAACTTTTTTTGGTGCCTTTGTTGGCTCTGGCATGGCTGTAGATGTTGGTTTCGGAGTCGCTGTAGCGGTTGGTTCCGGCGTCGCTGTGGCGGTTGGTTCCGGCGTCGCTGTGGCGGTTGGTTCCAGGGTCACTGTAACAGTTGGCTCTGGGGTCACTGTGGCGGTTGGTTCCGGCGTTACTGTGACTGTTGGTTCCGGCGTTACTGTAACAGTTGGCTCTGGGGTCACTGTGGCGGTTGGTTCCGGCGTTACTGTGGCGGTTGGTTCCGGCGTTACTGTGGCGGTTGGCTCTGGAGTTACTGTAGCGGTTGGTTCTGGCGTTACTGTAACCGTTGGCTCTGGGGTTACTGTGACCGTTGGTTCTGGGGTTACTGTAGCCTGTTTTTCTTCCCACTTTGCATAAACAGTAAAGTTTTCTAATACTTCCTCAGAAAAATCCTTTGCCTCAAAATCATAAATACGTTTTGTAAAATCAGCATTTCGATACCAGCCTTCAAAGGTATATCCTTCCTTTACCGGGTCTGCAAATACAATCATTCCGTCTTCCCCACTAAAAGCAACAGGATTTGAATCAGAATTTGTACCACCATTTAATTCATAATGAATTGTATAATTATTTAATTTCCACTTGGAATAAATAGTAATTTCTTTTTCTAATGTTTCCGTAGTTCCCTGTTCTGCCGGTATTGTACCTTCCTTATCCATATACCATCCTTCAAATGTATAATACTCTCTTTCACCCGAAGCAATATTTGTTGGAATTTCAGCTCCCGGCTGAAGCTTTTGCACAGCAATCACTTTTTCATCGTAATCTTTATAAGAAACTGTAATAGGACTAACAACTGTTTTCACATTTTCTATAATCTGATCCAGTTCTTCCTGACTTCCTGCATATAAAATATGCTGTTTTTCACTGTTTATCGCATTCTTAATCACTTCCGGATATTCTTTGTCTCCAACTAAATTTAAGATTCCTTCATCTGCAAGATATTTTCGTCCATCCAACTCAACATTTCCATTCTCGTCCAGATACCAGTAATAATTATAAATTGCTTCATATTCCCCTTCCTGGAAATAACTTTTTACTTCATTACCACCTGGATTATAATTTTGCTGAAGACCATATAAAAAGCGTTCCAACATCGCTAATCTTGTAGCAGGGGTTGGAATTTCTCCTGCTGTAAACTGATGGAATGTTTTCACAAAAGGCTCCCAGCCTATATCCTTTGCTATGGTTCCGAAAATATATGTCAATGCATCATGGTAACTGTCACCAAATAAACCATTCTCATCTGCTTTCCACTTATCATAATTTCGTTTGTAATATGGAAGTATTTCTTCTAAAGAATCTGCTGTTATTTCGCCAATATTTGTAGATACATCTGTGGTATCCAGCACATAAAGCATTTTGGTATTTGCCCAGAATTCGTCATGAAAATCCCAGCCATAATTGTAAATTCTTCCTGTACTTAATTCCGATCCATTATCAAAATCATGTCCTATTTCATGAAGCCAGCCAAAATTAACAAAACCACTCTCCATATAAGCTTGTAATGCTTCCACCTGACTATTGCTTAAACGTATGGTATTTCCTGAAACAGCTCCATATTTTAAATAAGCAGGCTGGAAGGTTTCAAGCATGTTCAATTTATCTCCATAGAACGGTGCACTTCCTGTTAACTCATAATAAGCTTCATAGGTACTTTGTAAGTTATTTAAAAGCTGCTGGTATTTTTCCTCAGAAATTCCTGATTCCGTTATTGTTTCCGGCTTTAGACTAAGACGAATATTTTCTGTTTCTCCAATAATTCTTTTCTCTTTGTCAGCCTCTGTATATGTATATTCTGTAATCTTAATATCATCAAAATAAGCGGTACCGGAGCAATCTCCCAGACCACACTGAATATTTGTCTTTCCTCTGGAATTGGTGTAGAAATACATTTTCATGGTAATCCAGTCAAAATCTTCTGTCTGGAAATTATTTTCATAATCCATTGGATATCCGTTACTACCTTCAAGATTGATGTAAACGCCATCACTGAACTGGTTCTGCAGGGAATTGATGTCACCCTTTACCTTTACTTCCATCATGTAAGAAGTATTTGGTTTTAAAGCTACTTCCCATCTGCTATAGCCCCAATCTACATTATCCAGTTTCACTTTTAATACTTTATTGTCTTTTGAACTATCCGGATCTTGCACGATTTCACCTGTTTTTATAAAACTCCAATTATTGTAGGTTTCTTCGAAATCCTCTGTAATTGCACTTTCCGCAGCTTTTATTTCTTTTGGTGTAATTAAAGTTCCAATACTGACAGCCGTCATTGATACCGCCATTGCAAATGTAACTGTCTTCTTCAAGATCTGTTGTACTAGCCTTATCTTCATATTTTCCTCCCACAAATTAATGAGTTTTTTTTTTAAATTTATGTTAATAAATTCTTGGAGAAAATGCAAGTATATTTCTATTTTTCTTACTTTTTCAATTTTGGGGGTTATTTCAATGTGCTTTTGGTTAATTACAAGCGTAATGCTGTAAAATTCCTTATTGACAAAAACTATCAAACTTATTATGATATTACTTGTGGCTTTATTGTGTACAGATAAAGCTCCCCCCTTCATAACACATTATTTGTCGATGCGTGGCTCAGCTTGGTAGAGCGCTGCGTTCGGGACGCAGAGGTCGCAGGTTCGAATCCTGTCGCATCGACTATCAAAAAAACCTTGAAAAATCAACGTTTTTCAAGGTTTTTTCTTTTTATTAGTTTTTATTGATTTTTATATTGACTATTTTGACAATTTGACATTGTAAATCATTTGCTTATCTGTTAAACTACCTTTATGAGTGTTACCATAACGGTAGGCGGTTAGCCCTCTTCCAGAGGGTTGCATGTGACCCTCTGTTTATATAGAAATCTACATATCTTGTGGAAATTTATACGAAAGAGGGTGTTACCAATGTTGACTATTGATAGTTTAATTGCTGTTATCAGTCTTACACTGACAGCTTTTGGACTTGGATATTCCATCGGAAGCAATCATAAATCACAAAAATAATCGCCTAGTTGTCCAGACAGAGGCGATTATTTTTATATAATCCAAACTTTGGGGCTAACCGTCTATCGGTAGCACTCTTTTCATCTTTAATTCTAATTATTACAACCAAAAATGTCAATAGATTTTTCTGCTTTTATTTTTGACAATTTGGCAATGGGGTTTGGTGTTTGTGCTGGAGGCATTGTTGGTACTGCTGTTGCTTTCTTTAATCCTGTGTACTTTCTTTTCATACCTTTGTCCTCCAATTCTTCTAAAGTTTTTCTTTTTGTTTTTCCTTACACTTATATAGAGTCACCTACTCCATAAAAAGTTGCACCAAATCAATTATTCTATAGAATATTTCATCACATCTACAGAACAGATATGATAAACTATATTGACTCAAGGATAGATAGATACAACGCTTAGATATGCTATGGTAAATCAAAATAACGTGAAGCTGTCATATAGAAAATATATTTCATAGTAATTTTACGAGAGTGAAGAGCAGATTTTAATGCTCCATTCACAGCTCGTTGAACAGACTGATGGAATTGATGGTGTGAGAGATCTCAATTTGTTGGAATCAGCCATTGAGGCTCCATTTTAAGCATTTGCCGGAGAGGAATTATATTCAACGATACAAGCAAAGGGTACACGCCTTGGCTATGGTTTGATTAAAAATCATTGTATGTTGGATGGGAATAAACGTATAGGAACGCATGCGATTATTTGAATTTTGCAGAGGATATCATAAAGAAATCTGTCTTTATGATATCCTCTTGCACTATATAGAATATAGTACCATGCCCAAACAGGCAGAACTTAAAATCAATACAATAGGAGAGGTTTCAGTATGTTTTTTTGCTTTCACTATAAATTGTAAGATAAATATAATAAAAAGTATTATAAGCCCTCTTATGTCCAGGGAAATTGGTGATTCAAACTGCTGCATACTAAAAACTGTACTGAAAAACAATATTATGGATGTAGATAAAATTAAGCCAATAACGCATGGTCTGATGCCATTCAAAAAAGCCTGAACACCTTTATATTTAAGCAGATTGCGAAT
>JAFQCM010000084.1 GCA_017399445.1 Lachnospiraceae bacterium
ATTCTCTAAGTTTTGCATGGGAAAATAAGAAAAGCATAGATATTAGTACATTAGATATTAATACGTTAAAAGGAACATGTCAAAAAACATGTTTTTAGAGCTTGGATATAGTTTAGAAATAGTTAACAATGAAAGAAGAAAAGAGGAAATAAAAAATGCCTGTATTAGAAAAAAATTGTGATGTAGTAGTAGTAGGTGCAGGACATGCAGGATGTGAAGCGGCATTAGCAGCAGCACGACTGGGATTGGAAACCGTAATTTTTACTGTTAGTGTAGACAGCATTGCTTTAATGCCTTGCAATCCTAATATTGGGGGAAGTTCTAAGGGACATTTAGTAAGGGAAATTGATGCTTTAGGCGGTGAAATGGGAAAAAATATTGATAAAACCTTTATTCAGTCTAAAATGTTAAATGTATCAAAAGGGCCTGCGGTACATTCTTTAAGAGCACAGGCGGATAAAGCGGAATACAGCAGAAGCATGAGGAAGGTTTTGGAAAATCAGGAACACTTAACCATTAAGCAGGCAGAAGTAACTGAAATTATAGTGGAAGAGGGAAATATTACCGGGGTAAAGACTTTTACTGGAACCATATATCATTGTAAAGCTGTTGTACTTTGTACTGGAACATACTTAAAAGCAAGATGTTTAACTGGAGAAAGTATTACCCATACCGGACCAAATGGGCTTCAGGCAGCCAATTATCTGACCGACTCCCTGAAAGCCAACGGAATTGAAATGTTTCGTTTTAAAACAGGAACTCCGGCAAGAATGGATAAAAATTCTATTGATTTTAGCAAAATGGAAGAGCAGTTCGGAGACGAAAAAATAGTTCCATTTTCCTTTTCCACGAATCCTGAAGATATTCAGAAAGAACAGATATCTTGCTGGCTTACTTACACCAATGAAAAGACTCATGAAATTATAAGAGATAACCTAGACCGTTCTCCAATTTATGCGGGAATTATTGAGGGAACAGGCCCAAGATATTGTCCGTCCATAGAAGATAAAGTAGTAAAATTTGCTGATAAGGAAAGACATCAGGTATTTTTGGAACCGGAAGGAGTACATACCAACGAAATGTATGTAGGAGGTATGTCTAGTTCTTTGCCGGAAGATGTACAGGAAGCCATGTACCATACAGTTCCTGGTTTGGAAAATGCAAAAATTGTTCGAAATGCATATGCAATAGAATATGATTGTATTAACGCAAGACAGTTAAATCCTACCTTGGAATTTAAGAATATTAAAGGATTGTTTAGTGGTGGTCAGTTTAACGGAAGTTCTGGATATGAAGAGGCAGCAGCTCAGGGATTAATTGCTGGAATTAATGCTGCTTTAAAAACTTTAGGAAAAGAAATGTTGGTATTAGACCGTTCTGAAGCATATATCGGTGTTTTAATTGATGATTTGGTAACCAAAGAAAACAGAGAGCCATATCGTATGATGACTTCCAGAGCAGAATATCGCTTACTACTTCGTCAGGATAATGCAGACATGCGTTTGATGGAAAAAGGATATGAAATTGGATTGGTTTCCCAGGAACAATATGACTTACTGATGAAACGAAAAAAAGAAATACAGGAAGAAATTGAACGTTTAGAACACGCCAATGTAGGTGCCAACGAAACTGTACAGGAACTGCTTCGTCAGTGTAACAGTACAGAATTGAAATCAGGAACTACTTTGGCAGAACTTATCCGGAGACCAGAACTGAATTACGATTTACTGGCACCAATTGATAAAGAAAGAAAAAATACTGATTACAGAGTAGCAGAACAGGCAAATATTTCCATAAAATATAAGGGATATATAGACCGTCAGTTAAAACAGGTAGAACAGTATAAAAAGTTGGAAAATAAGAAAATACCAGAAAACTTTGATTATGATAAAGTAAACAGTCTTCGTATTGAGGCAAGACAGAAATTAAAGTTATTCCAGCCGGTTTCCATTGGACAGGCATCCAGAATTTCCGGAGTGTCACCAGCGGATATTTCTGTACTTTTGGTTTATATGGAACAATTAAGAGGAAAACAGGAGAAATAAATGAAAGATTATAATTTAACCGGATTTGAAAGAGGTTTGAAAGAATTAGGACTTACCTTGTCAAAAAAACAGATGGAGCAATTTTTGGATTTTTATGAACTTTTAGTAGAATGGAATAAGGTGATGAACCTTACAGGGATCACTGAATTTGAGGAAGTTGTAACCAAACATTTCTTAGACAGCCTTTTATTGATAAAAGCTTATGATATGAGTAAGGTGAAAAGTATTATTGATATTGGAACTGGAGCGGGATTTCCTGGAATTCCTTTAAAAATAGCTTTTCCTGAAGTAAAGTGTGTATTGTTGGATTCATTGGGGAAAAGGATCAAATTTTTAGGGACAGTTGTGGATAACTTGGGGTTAGAAGACATAGAATTAATACATGGAAGAGCAGAAGACTATGCCCAAAAGCCAGAATACAGAGAAAAATTTGATTTATCTGTTTCCAGAGCAGTTGCCAATATGGCTTCTTTATCTGAATATTGTATTCCTTTTGTAAAAGTAAAAGGTGCATTTGTTCCGTATAAATCAGGTGAGATTAAGGAGGAATTAAAAGGAGCTGAAAAAGCAGTTTCTATTCTTGGGGGGAAAATACAAGAGTGTAAGGAATTAATTTTGCCTGAAACAGATATTGTACGTTCTTTTATAATTATAGATAAGGTGAAAAATACTTCCAAAAAGTATCCGAGAAAAGCCGGGTTGCCAACAAAAGAACCTTTAGGACAATAAGAAAAAAATAAAACTTGAAAATGGAAAACTAATGGCTGTTTGCCTGGAAATAATGATAATTTTCGGTAAACAGCCATTAGTTATAAAGTCATTTATTTTGTTATTCAAGAAAAATTTCAATTTGTTCTAATATACCTTTTGGAGACTCAAAATGAGGAAGATGTTTTGTTTTTGGAATGATATAAGACTCAATAGATGGATTATAGTAAGAATAATTATCAATTGTTGTCTTGATATCCTCCTCATCTGAACCACCAATGATAAATAAACTATGGTTAATGTTCTTTAAAGCATGAATTATATTCATATTGGTATATCTGCCTTTTATACTGGCAAACAAATATTTAGCGTTCCCTAAGTTAGAGGCTTCATAGTAAGTATTAATATGAGCATCGGTTACTTTAAATGGATTAAAGAAATATTTCTCTACAAATTTATTTTCTACATTAGTCTTTAATGCGTATATGTTATAGAGTAAGGTACCGAGAATTGGAGTTTCGATAAGAAGTTTTAAAGTTTTGGTACGCTTAGAAGGTATTTCATTTAACTTATAAAGGCTAGTAGGATTAATCATAACTACCTTATTAAAAAGTGTTTCATCATTACTGCAGGCAGTAACTACCAATGGAGATGAATCTCCAGTTACAAGCACATCTGTTTTATGACCAATAATATTTTTAATAAAGTCTGAAATTAACTGTACATATAAAAAGTTGGTATAAGTCAAATTTGGTTTATCAGAACGACCACATCCTAATAAATCAATTGCATAAACGGTGTGATTTTCTGATAATTTTGAAATTAATTCGTTCCATTCGTAGGAAGAACTTCCTGTTGTTAAATCATGAATCAAAAGCAAAGGGGATCCTTTTCCTTGTTTTGTATAATAAATTTTTCCAAATCTCCATTCATAATAATAGCCAAGTTCTGTCTTTAATAGTTCCCGAATAGTAGCCGTAAAAGTTAAAAATTTATTTAAAAGATGAATTCCGCAGACACTAAGAGAAGTGAATAAAACTAAGTTTTTTAACTTTTTTTTCATACAAGTCATCCTTTCAAAGATTTTTTTCAACATATTATATTATAGTCTAAGATTGGAAGATATACAAGTAATAAAAGTTGTTGGACGGTAAGTGGTAGAGGGGAATTAGTTGAAGGGTAATTTGAAATATGATAATTATGTAATAGTTCAGCCATGATATGTGATACAAGTGCATTATGTTTGCAAAAATGCATTTGTATCACATATTATAACTAAACTGTTACATAATTTTATATGGGATTTCCAAAATTTGTTGTATTTATGTTGAAATTATTTTATAATTAGTCTGTTAGGTATAGTTTTATATTGACAATTATTAAGATTGTTACAGGGGTAAAATATGCAGATAGAAGATAATAAATTGGCAATAAGTGAACAGAAGAAGAATATAGAGGAAAATATATTTACATATTATAAGCAAATTGTTGATGAAAGAATGAAAAAAGAAATTTCACTTGAGTCTAATGAAAAAAAAATAGAAGAAGTAAAAAAGCATCTTGCATATTTTAAAGAAGAAGTTGATGAATTTGAGATTTTTAAACCAAAGGTTAACTATTCTTTGGATATGAAAAAAAAACAATCATTAGCAGAGGAAAAGCAGCGGTTAGAAGATCAAATTATATTAGAAAAAGAAGAAATAGAACTTATCAGAAAAAAAGAAGCAGATACGAGAAAGTTAATGAGCTGGATAAGGTCTGTTAAAGTAGTAGATGAAGAGCAGCAAAATAAATTTGAAATAGATAATGATAAAATTTATATGCTTGAGATTCAGGAAATAGAAAGAAAAAGAATTGCAAGAGAATTGCATGATTCTGCTACTCAGAACTTAATTGCATTATGTAATAAAGCAGAACTTTGTTATAATCTTGTTGATATTGATGGAATAAGATGCAAATTAGAACTTCAGTCTATGATGAAGTATTTGAGAAGTATAATAAATGATATACGAGAAACAATTTATGATTTGCGTCCCATGTCTTTTGATGATATTGGAATAAAAGTCACAATTAATCAATTTATAGAAAAATTAAAATTAGATTCAAATAAGAAAATACTATTTACTGACGAAGAAAATATTTTAGATGGATATAATTTAAAGTCAGTGGAAAAGCTAACAATTTTTCGAATTATTCAAGAATCATGTAATAATGCGGTAAAACATTCCCAAGCTGAAAACATAAGTATAGATGTAAGAAAAGAAGGAGAATTGTTAAGCATTAAAATAAGTGATGATGGTATTGGCTTTGACATAGATAGGTTAGATGATTTGGAAAGAAAAGATAATTCGGGATTTGGATTATCTATGATGAGGGAACGAGTATATTTGCTTTCTGGTAAATTTAGTATAAAATCAAAAATCGGACAAGGAACAGTTGTGAGTGTTAAAGTACCATTCTTAGAGGAGGATTAATATGCCTGTTAAAGTTATACTGACAGATGACCATTCCATGATTAGAGAAGGAATTAAACAACTATTGGAAATTACAGGAGAAATTGAAGTAATTGGTGAAGCAGCAGACGGCTTGGAATGTTTAGCTTTATTAAAGAAAGTAAAAGCAGATGTGTTGCTTCTTGATATTAATATGCCAAATATGAATGGATTGCAAGTATTAGAAAAAATAAATAGAGCACAGAATGATGTAAAAGTTTTAATGCTTACAGTGCATAATGAAATTGAATATTTGATAAAAGCAATAGACATAGGAATTGATGGATATTTGTTAAAGGATTCGGGTTCAGAAGAATTAAGAAAAGCAATTTTTAGTATTTATAATGGGGAAAAATATATTCAGCCGGAACTTACCCCATTGTTAAACCAGAAACTTGTTGAAAAAGAAAGTGATTTAGATAAAATACATTCCTTAACAAAGAGAGAATTACAAATACTAAAACTAATTGCAGAAGGTCTATTTAATAAGGAAATCGGTGACCGACTTAATATTAGTGAAAGAACTGTGAAAAATCATGTATTTAATTTGTTTAAGAAAATTGATGCATCTGATAGAACACAGGCAGCTGTATTTGCTATAAGAAATAATGTAGTGGATTTATAATGTTACTTAATTTTAGTTAATAGGATAGGAAGGAAAGGTTTGAGTTTTCTTTCTATCCTATTTTTGTGAGAATTTTATTGAGTATTGCAATAGAATGTTTCACGTGAAACATTAGAAATTAGAAATTGGAAATTGGAAAATGAAAAATATGAATTAGTATATTTAAATTATAGTGAAGATTTGATGTATGGCATTTAATGTTTAGTTGCTTCCAATAAGTTGATTTTATAAAATTTCAGCTATCTTTCCATGAGATATTATAATATGTAAAACAAGTACACTTGCTAGTCACAGAAAACGGTAAACATTAATTATACTTGTTTTTTCAACATTATTATTAAAGAAATAACTAAATAGTAGAAATGAAGAATTTATTTGGTTTAGATAAAATTTAAAATACTTGAAATTGCTCATATGCTAATTTATGAAGAAAGGTTTTAGGAAAATATTTATATGCTCATTCTTATGTAGTGTTGTATTAAAACTGATTACGTTTGATTGTGAATACAGAAAATATTGTATTGATTATTATCTTGTGACAGGTATTAAATGAAATAATGAGATGAGATTTTTACTTTTATCATAATAAAAATACAAATTTGTAGATGTTTCGGAAACTTTTATACAGAAAGAAAAATGTAAAAAACGGATATCAGAAATAGACTTAATAATAATTCATATATAGAAAAATGAATTACTATAAACAGGGGAAAGGTATCTTGATAAATATATAAAACCATGTTTCACGTGAAACATTAAATAAAACAACTAATTCTTGTATAGAAACAAAAATTAAGAAATCATATAGTGGAATTATATATTGTACAAAATTATTTCTAATATACATATTCGAAATAGTTTACTCAAATTATTTTTCTAATTGGTTACTGCTTACAGCATACTATAAATAGTAACGAATTTCAGTCCATTTAAAATGCATCTTAGGTACCTGGAACTGAATTTTACTATATTCACTTCTTGGCGCACAGTTTGACAGCAAGTGTAAAGTTTGCAAGTAAACAGTAACGATTATTTCTCAAATTTACATATCAGGAAATACAACCCAGACCAATTACGCCTACATTTTTGACGTGTATATTAAAAATTATTTGTTGTTATTAGTAAAGTTATTTCCAATATGGTTATACCGGTGATTGGAAATCAAAGAAAAATTCTAATCGTATTTTTTATGTTAAAAAATAATAAATATTGGCGTAACTGTCTAAAATATTCTTTATTTTCCTTTTATTCCTTAAGATAACTGTTCAACTAATAAATAAATATACAGTTGTTTAGAAGAGTAGCAGATAAATAGAATAGTTTGTTTTAAATGGGACAAACATATAGAAGTAAAACTATAAGTTGAAAAATATTACTGCAAAGAAATGTAGGCTTATGCCTTTAAAGAGTCATTCGTAATGGAATAAAATTAATGGTGTTCAAGAAAGACTACGAACTGTAACTAAATATCACTAAAATTTAGTAACGGTTCAGTTCATGTCATTACTCTGTACTCCTTTGGTGTCACAAAGTTGCACTATTGTACTTTCTGTTGCTGAGCAACTATTTATACTCGTATACAGGCGTTCCGCTTATGATATGTGATACAAGTGTATTTTATGCGAGCTTAATGCACTTGTATAATATATCATGGCTGAACTGTTACGTTACTGTTTACAGTAAACTGTAAACAGTAACGTATTTTAGCCCATTTAAAATACATCTTCGATGCATGAGGCTAAAATCTTGGTATCGTCACTTCTTGACATATGCTTGACAGCAAGTGTCAACCATAAGGGTGAACAGTAACACTGTTACTAAATTTTAAAAAATGTTTCACGTGAAACATTGTCAAAGAGATTTATGTATTGTATAATAAAGAAGATGTGCATATAGATATACGAAAAAGAAAGGCGATACAAATGGGACGAATCATTGCAGTGGCAAATCAGAAAGGTGGAGTTGGTAAAACTACAACTGCCATTAATCTATCATCTGCTCTTGCCGAGTTAAATCAAAAAGTACTTGTTGTAGATGTTGATCCGCAGGGGAATACCACTAGTGGATTTGGTGTAAACAAAAATGAGTTGGAAAAGACAATATATGAAATGATGTTGGGAGAATATGATATAACAGATTGTATTATAGAAGAAACACTTCCAAATCTGTCTGTTTTACCAGCTAATGTAGAATTAGCAGCAGCAGAAATTGAATTGATTGGTGTTGAAGAAAAAGAATATATTTTGAAAAAGGCAATCGCTCAGGTAAGAGAACGTTATGATTTTGTTATTATTGATTGTCCACCATCGCTAAATATGCTTACAGTGAACGCAATGACAACAGCAAATACCGTTTTAGTTCCAATACAGTGTGAATATTATGCACTGGAAGGATTGAGCCAGTTATTACATACTGTGGAATTGGTGAAAAGTAGACTAAATCCTGAATTAGAAATGGAAGGTGTTGTATTTACTATGTATGATGCCAGAACTAATTTATCTCTTCAGGTAGTAGAAAATGTAAAAAATAATTTGAATCAGACCATATATAAAACAATTATTCCTAGAAATGTAAGACTTGCAGAGGCACCAAGTCATGGTTTGCCAATTAATATCTATGATCCTAAATCGGCAGGCGCAGAAAGCTATCAATTATTGGCAGAAGAAGTTATTAATAGAGGAAAAGAAGATTAGAGGAGAATGATAAATGGCAGCTAGAAAAGGTGGATTAGGAAAAGGACTAGATTCTTTGATCCCTGGTGGAAAAGAAACGGCTACTGTAGAAAAAAAAGAAAATGTGAAAGTCAAAGAAGTAATAAAGGAAGTAGTCAAAGAAGTAGAAGTAGTGAAAAATGAAATGCTGGTTAAAATCAATGAGGTAGAACCTAATAGAGAACAGCCGCGAAAAGACTTTAATGAAGATGCTTTAGTTGAACTTTCAGACTCTATCAAACAGTATGGAATTATTCAGCCGTTAATTGTAAAAGATAGACAGGGATACTATGAAATAGTAGCAGGGGAACGCAGATGGCGTGCGGCTAAAATGGCGGGCTTAAAAGAAGTACCTGTAATTGTAAAGGATTATACCGAACAGGAAATAGCAGAAATAGCTTTGATTGAAAACCTACAAAGAGAAGACCTAAATCCTATTGAAGAAGCATTAGCATATCAGCGTTTAATTACAGAGTTTCACATGAAACAGGATGAACTGGCAGAAAAAATATCTAAAAGTCGTGTAGCAGTTACTAATGCATTAAGACTCTTGAAACTTTCTGAAAAAGTGCAGCAAATGCTTATTGATGACATGATAAGTAGTGGACATGCCAGAGCATTAATAGGAATCGAAGACGAAGAACAACAATATACAATTGCTACTAAAATATTTGATGAAAAATTAAGCGTAAGAGAAACAGAAAAGCTGGTTAAAAATCTGGGGAAAGAAAAAAAAGAAAAATCAGCTGTTGTTTTAGAAGATACTGCTATTTATGAAGACTTGGAAGAAAAAATGAAATCTATTATGGGAACGAAAGTAGTTATTAATAGAAAAACAAATACAAAAGGAAAAATAGAAATAGATTACTATTCTATTGACGAATTAGATAGGCTCATGGATTTGTTTAGACAAATTAAATAAAAACAATAATAGTATAAAAATAAGAAAAAAATACAAAATGAAGGAAAGAGTGAGAAGTACAAAATGAATATGGAAGTTATTATGAATTTCATTAGGGACTACATATTGATAATTGGAGCAGTGGGAGCAGCTGTTATTTTGATTTTATTTATCTTAAATATTGTAGCCTTAGTGAAAATTGGAAAAATGAAAAAAAAGTATAATGCTTTTATGGAAGGAAAAGATGCAAAAAGTCTGGAAGAAACTGTATTAAATAGATTTAAAGAAATAGATGACCTAAAGGTTAATCAGGAACTTCAAAATAAAGACATTCAGGTATTAAAAGCTACTATTTTGAAGACATACCAGAAGTTTGGGCTTGTAAAATATGATGCATTTAATGAAATGGGTGGACAATTAAGCTTTGCTCTGGCTATGTTAGACAGGAAGAATAATGGATTTTTATTAAATACCGTACATAACAGAGAAGGAAGTTATACTTATGTAAAAGAAATTTTAGATGGAAAATCCGAAATTAATTTATCAGAAGAGGAAGAAAAAGCATTAAATAAGGCAGTAAATGCAAATTAAACTGGAATTTGGTGGCAGACTATGAAATTTAAGAGGGTAGAAGAACTAGAAGGTGGCGAAAGCCTGGCAAAACCGATATTACTTGATATAGGAACCGTTCTGATTTATGAAGATACGATACTGAAGAGAGAATATATAGAAAAATTAATAGAACTTGGAATTGAAGCAGTATATGTACGGGAAGAAAAGGAAAGTGAAAAAAATCCTACCATAGAAGAACAGGTACGACAGGAATACAGTAATAAAGTAAAAGAACTATTAGAACACCATATACATAATAATAATGGTGTGATCGGAAAGCTCCAGGGAGTTGCACAGAAAATTTTTGATGAAGTAATTGAGCAAGAAGAAGTGATAGATTGTGTGATTGAGATACATGAACGAAGTGCTGATATTTATGAGCATTCCGTTTCGGTATGCGTATTATCAGTGCTTACAGCATTAAAAATTGGTATTGCAGAAAGTGTAGCAAAGGAAATTGCGGTAGGAAGCTTGCTTCATGATATAGGAATGAGGTATATTGATACAGAGTTTATAGATAGAGAGATTAGTGAAATGACTTCCACCCAAGTAGCTGAATATAAAAAACATCCGGTATATGGATATTCAGCAGTGGAAAAAGAAGAGTGGATCTCAGAAGTGGCAAAATCTATTATTTTATCTCACCATGAGTGCATTGATGGAAGTGGATTTCCATTGCGGACTAGAAATAATGAAGCTATAAGACAAATAGTAGCTGTATGTGATGCTTTTGACAGCATAATTTGTGGTATTGGAACAAAACAAAAGAAAGTTCATGAAGCCATTGAATATATAAGATATCATAGTGGCACAAAATATAATAAAGAAGTATGTGAAACATTTTTGGAATTTATTATTTTATATCCTAATGGAACTAAGGTTATATTAAATGATGGAAGAAAGGCCACTATAATAGGTCAAAACAGATACTTAAAAGAAAGACCAGTAATAAAATTGATGGAAAATGAAGAAATTATAGATATGATGAAAGTAAATACTATATTTATAGAAGAAACGTTGTAGGAATAAAAAAGGTGGCTCAAATTCTGAAACTTTCAGGTGGGACCATTCTAGTAAATAACAGCGTAAAAGATAGTAATTTATATATTATTTACTTGTGTTTTGTCAATTTATCAGATATAATAAGTTGTTGATAGTAGTGATTAATCAGAGATTCAAAGTGATGTGAGTGTATGCATAAATATTTAAGAGCTGTAGGATTTAGCGATATAAAATTAAAAAAAGATTTGAAACCTTACATAAGAGAAATAATTATGGCTCCGGACAGCACTGAAATTGCAGAAGATGACGGAGAAGATATCTTTGTACAGATTTATAAAGAATATGCAGATGGAATGGGACTTATGTTATGCGGACTGGTTAATGATAAGGATGAATTTGAACTGGAATATTATTATCCTCAGTTTAATGGCACAGGAATAACATCAAAAGAAGATATTATTGTAGAAGGGCATGCAGAAAAAGAGTCTTATGCTGGTGTATGTGAGGATGTTAAAGTAGGGGTTTCCTTGATTTTTTATCTGCAAAATGTTTGTGAATACAAAAATGAAAGAAGACTAAACCCAGTGAGAAGTGTTGGAACAGATACTACATTATCTGCACTTTCTTTATCTGGGAAAATTTTATTTCCAATAGATAAAACGGAACAACAGATTAAAGTTACAAAAGAAGCAACAAAAAATAGAAATAATTTAATTGAGGCTGCCAGAAAAGGTGACGAAGATGCTATTGAAAGCCTCACACTGGAAGATATGGATACATATTCCATGATTTCAAGGCGTATCTTAAAAGAAGATATTTTAAGTCTTGTAGATAATTATTTTATGCCTTATGGAGTAGAATGTGATAAATATTCTATTTTGGGCGAGATTGAAGACTGGAATCTTGTAAAAAATAAAAGTACTGGCGAAGAAGTCTATAGACTTACTGTTAATACTAATGAATTAATTTTTGATGTTTGTATTAACAAAGTTGATTTATTAGGAGAACCTGCTATTGGAAGGAGGTTTAAAGGAACCATATGGCTTCAGGGAAAAATTAATTATCAGCGTTAATTTATCAAATAAACAGACCGATATAACTTACGGATTATCTGGAGGGGGCAGGTTCGTAAGTTATATAGGTTGTGAAAATTTTATAATTATGTTCTCTTAGTTAAATGGATATAACAGACCCCTCCTAAGGGTCAGTTGCAGGTTCGATTCCTGCAGGGAACACTTAAAAAGCGTAAATCCAAAGATATTTGATTAACGCTTTTTCTAATATAGAATAGTTTTTGCAAAAAAAGGAAATGAAGAGTGAAAAGATAACTTGCAAAAATGTGTTATAATTTGAAAAATAAAAAAAGTAAAGGAGAGGAAAAGAATGTATGAAAATGGCAAAAAATCAAAAATTAAAAAGTATGTAGCCGTTATTTTGTTATTTGTTCTGATAGCAGCGTCCTTGGTGGAATCTTTTAACATTTATGCAGAACAGTACATAGAACATACATCTCAAGACACACCAGGAAGTGTGGCAGAAACCACACAAAGTGCACCACAAGAGATACAGGATGTAGAAGATGTGGTAGAGGAACCTGTTCTTGGTTCGTCGGAAAGTCTAAGGACGATTTATTTTGATACCAGTGGAAATGGTACCTGGTCTGGAGATAATAATGGATGGACAAAAGATGGGACTATGTATATTTACCTTTATGGTGATACTGAAAAAGCACCAGCTGCTCCACCATTACCAGCAATGACACCATCTGCAAAAGCAGCTTCTTTTGGACTGACATTAGATGGAAAATTGTGGGAATATGAAGTAGATATCAGCAAATACCACTCTATGATTATTGTAAATAAGAGCGATTGGAGTGGCGGAAATGCATGCCAGACAGTTGATATTAAATTAAGTGATTATACAGGGCAGAATCCATGCTTTAAATTGAATGGTGGAAGTTCTGAATCAAGAAAAACAGTAGATGTAACTTACTTAAAGCCATTATCTATAGCAGGAAAAACCATAAACTTTTTTAATATGTCAGCCAATACCCAGAATCTTACCGGTGTAAAAGCTGTATTCAGCGGAAATGGTTTAACTGAAACCTCTGTTGAAATGACAAAAGAGGGTAATTACTACACTGTAAATGTACCAGCAGATGTAAATAGTACATCTTATACCAATGTGCAATTTAAAGATGCTTCTAATAAGTCCTTAGGGGATGTATATAACTTGTTAGGAAATTCTTCTGATGGAGTCAAAGCAATTACTTATAGTGAAGATAGCGTGAATACTTTCTACTATGGAGCAACAGAAAAAGCAGATGGCACAAAGATAAGTGTCTGGGGAGAAAAGACTACAAGTACAGCGGAAATAAATGGAAAGACAATTTATTTTGATAAAGTGCATTTCCCTGTAGCTGTAGAAAGCAAAATTCAGATTGGTGATGGAAAAGCAGTTGTATTAGCAGCTGACAGTGAAGATACTAATACATATAGCTATGAAATTCCGGCAGATAGTAAAGCAACACAACAGACAATCCTTACTTTTATTGGAAAAAATAATATAAAATACAACTTCCTTTGGAGTGACTTAACAAAGAATGAAGTTACATTATCTGAAAATATTGCAAGCGTAACAAAGGTATATTCTAAAGGAAATACCGTTTATTTTGATGCAACATTTTCAAAATTAGTATATTCTGCTGCAGATGGTACCAATGGTGCCGGTGATGGTAAGTATGGAATTCCAAATAAGGAAGGAGTCATCCGTTTTTATGCAACAGGAGCAGAAAAAGACGTTCTAGAAGGAGATATGGAATTAGTTCCAGAATACTCCAACGGAACCAACACCTGGACCGATGTATATAAAGTGGATTTGCCAGAAGGATATACCAACATTGCATTCTCTTCTTTTGATATGACAAGCATAGATAATTATGGAGGACATGGGGAAAGTACGGTAAAACTTACAATTCCTACAGATATTGCAAACCCATGTTTTTATGCAGATACTAGTGATTTGGTGATTTATGATGGCGGTACCAGAGGTGGTTATTGGGATGAAGTATATACCATTCGTAACGCTGAAAAAAATAAGGGAACAGATGTTGTAGATATTCCAAAAGGAACAGAAACAAGAGATGAAGATAGGTTATATGTAAATACTACATATTACGATTTCTACACTGATTATGAGTTAAATGGCGAGAATCGTGATACTTATACTTATAATGCAAATAATCATAGAATTTACCAGCCTTTCCGTCAGTTTAATCAGGCATTAAGTGAATACTATAAAGCAAATAGTGCCAGCTCTCCAATATATTGGGGTAACTTCCAGCATGCTACATGGGGTTCACCATTTTATCAAATTGCCGGTGATTTGAACCTGTATGGATATGATAGTAATAATACCAATAAGTTCTTTTATCAAAATAACTCTATGTGGGGATTTGATGGAGGATACCTTAATTTAGGCGATCAGAATGGTCAGAATGCTACAGTAGGTCTTGTAAGTGATACATTAAAAGATGGAAAACTTATGATGAAAACTTCAAATGGTACAGTAGAAGTTCCATACTTAAATGAAAGTTTCTTAAGTGGAAACAATGCAAAAAATACAGTATTAGGTGAAGTGTATAAGAATGTTTCTTTCCCATTTAAGAAAGCAGAAATGGAAAGTGAAAGTGAAGCAGATGCTGTGGGTAAGGTAGAATATTGGTATTTTAACAGTAAGGAACCAAACAATTACCTTCGAATGACACAAGACAGCAAAACAGGAAGTTACTACTTAAATCCTAGTAATGATCTGGTACAAGGACAAACCACAGAGGGACCAACAACTCTTAGTGGTAAACCACTTGGAAACTTCTTCCCATTTAATGGAAGTGAACAAGGTGGAAATGCAGGAAAGTTAAATTATGGTTTTGCATCTAAGATGGAATTTAAATTCCGTTTGACAAAAGAAGGAACAGTATATACGGATGTAAACGAGGAAGTGCCAATTGAATTTAACTTCTCTGGAGATGATGATGTTTGGATCTTTATTGATGGAAAACTTGCATTAGACATCGGTGGTGGACATGATGTCGTAAAAGGACATTTGAACTTTAGAGATTTGGAATATTATGTAACCAGAGTAAAAAATGATACAAAAGGCGGTTATACAAATGATGTAACAGGTACATTTGAATTAAGTGGAGATAAGACAAGTGAACATACATTAACTATGTTCTACATGGAACGTGGTATTTGGGAATCAAACATGTATGTAAGCTTTAACTTCCCAGAAGAAAATACTTTAGAAGTGCAGAAAACAATTGATGAGTCCAATGTAAATCAAGAATTATTTGGAGGATTATTTGATAAGGCACCAATTTATCCATTTACTATTAAAAATTTAGCAACTCATTATGGCACAAAAGAAGTAGATAATAGTGATGTAGAACAGCCAGTGGTATTTAATGATACTTTTGAAAGCGATAAGTTATCAAAAAGCTCTAATGAAAATACTTTTGAGCAGACAAACGATCCAACAAATTCAGCCAATACAGTAGTTCACTGGCTGGCAAAATACTCAGACATTGGTGGAACATATAAAGATAAACGATTTGGTATTGTTTCACCAGCTAGTGGAAAAACAGTAGAGGCATCTAAGGTAAGTGACTATCTGCAGTTTAAGTATTATTGTGACGAAGCCAACGCACCTGCCTTAAACTATATGTACATTGAACTGGAAGATAATTCAGGAAATAAAATTGGTGGTTATTTAAGTGGTAAGATTTATGGAAATACCCTTACAAAGGCTAAAAAATGGTCCACTTTAACAGTAGATTTATCAAAACTTGCTGGTGGTAAGGCAGCTTTCGATTATTCTAACATAAAGAGTGTTAAGTTTAATTATGACTTAGAAGCTGACTTCTATTTAGATGATATTACCTTTAAATCAAAAGGTGTTGTAGAAGTTTTACATGGATTTACCAAGAAGGATGAAGAAATTCCGGATTATGGTTCCGCAACCAGTGGACAGCTGGAAAAAGCAACAGGTGCTGTATATACCATAGATTCTTCAGCAGAAAACTATCGTGTGGATGAAGAAGGTGTCTTCGTATTAAACAATGGAGAAACAGCAACCTTTAGAGACCAGTTTAGACGAGGAAGTTATCTGGCTATTGAAGAAGAAGTAGATAGTCATGTATTTGATACAACATATACAGTTTATGAAAACGGTATGCCGGTTACTACAATGAATGATGGAGATACCATAAATTTAGGTCCTGTTACAAATTTACAAAATGTATCCGGTACAGCTGTAGATGATGGACGTACAGAAGTTTATATGGCAGAAGATGAAAATGGAAATAAGATTGGTAACAAGGGTTATACAGCAACTCAGAAGCCAGATGGAAAAACTACTGTATACCGTTCTTACCAATATCCTGACAGCAGAACAGGAACAACAAAGTTAAAATATGAATTTATTAACAAAGTAAAGACTGGTTCCCTTACTATAAAGAAGGAGGGGTTAACCGATACAGATAATTTAACAGGAAGTTATAAATTTAAGATTACTTTCTATAACGTGGCAGGTATGGGTATTGAAGGTGATAAGACAATTACCAAGGAAATTACTTTAAAAGCAGGAGAAAGCCATACAATTACCGGAATCCCATTCCATACAAATTACAGCATTGAAGAATTAAAACCAGAGGATGACTCTACACTAGATAGTGTTGTAGAAGATAATGGAAATGCATTTGATATTAATGCAGAAACAAAAGTAGTATCAGGAGTAATTAAAAATACTACAGCACAGGCAAGCTTTACATTTAGAAATACGAAAAAGCCATTAATTTCATTAGATGTAGAAAAACTTTGGAAAGATACAAATGGTAATACTCTCACAGAAAAATTACCTGATTCCATCACAATTCAGCTTCAGAGACGAGTAGCAGGAAATACAGGAAATTATACTGTTGTAGAAGTAGAAGGACAAAATCAGATAACGTTGAAACCTAGTTATGATGGATGGACATATCATTTTGAGAGTTTGGATCGGTATGTAGATTATACTCAGGCAGCAAAGCAGGAGTGGGAATACAGAGTAGTTGAATTAGACAGCGAAGGTAAAGCAATGGAAGAAGGTTCTTCAAATGGACATTATAATGTTACTTATACAGGTAAAACAGATGATACTACAGGAAATATCAGCTACACCATTACAAATATTTATGATGCAAGAACTAACATTCAGATTATCAAAGTAGATGCAGTGGATAATAATAAGAAACTTTCTGATGTTGAATTTACATTAGAAAAGATAGATGATAAAGGTGAAGTAGATAATTCCTTTAAGAAACAAACTGTAGTAACAGATAATAATGGTATTGGAAAATTTGCTAATTTAGAAGACGGAAATTACCGTATCACAGAAACAAAAACAAGAGAAGAATACAGTCTCTTGAAAAAGCCAATTACCGTTGTAATTAAGAGAAATGGAAGCAGTACTGTAAATGATAAAGAATATACAGTAGAAGATGATACAATTACAATTACCGTTGGAAATAAAGCAAAATTCAGATTACCGTTTACAGGAGGTTATGGAAGGACTATTGTAATGTTTATAGGACTTGCCTTAATCGCAGCAGCAGCTTTAATTTATGTACTTTGGAAGAAAGATTTATTAAAAGGATTAACCTTTTTAAACCGATACAAATAAGAATGAAAGAGAGGAAAAGTTATGAAAGGACTTAAAAAACTTTTAAGTGGTATCTTAACAACTGCCATGGTTGTGTCTACAATGGCAACAACTGCAACAACAGCTTTTGCTGCAAATCCAACCATTGACACAAATAAAGATGTATCACTTACAATTTACACTTATGGTTATGATGAAGAATCTGAAAACAGGGGCACAGGTGTGATTGGAGATAAAGAAAAGGTGCCTGAAGGAGCAGAATTATTAAATGGCGTTACTTTTAGAGCTTATAAAGTAGCAGATATCCAACAAACAGAAAATGAAATTACTTATAATACAGTAGACATAATTAAAAGTGATGTTGGTGCCACCATTGCTGGTGGCATGACAGCTGCTGATATTAAAGCGAAATTTGCAGACAGCGTTTTAAACAAGCTTGTGTATATTGAAAAAACTACAGCGACTATAAATGGGGAGGATGGAGTTGCTAAATTTACAAGTACAGATTTAAGCGGTACAGGAAGAGGTCAGGGACTTTACCTTGTAGTAGAAACTGATGCACCAGATACTGTTACAGAAAAAATTGATCCTTTCTTAGTATCCCTTCCAATGACAAACGCAGAAGGGGATGACTGGTTATATGATGTTTATGCATTTCCTAAAAACTCAACAGCCAGAGGTCAGATTATCTTAAAGAAATATGGTGTAACAGGTAACGGAAACTCAACAGCTGTAACAGGTGCTAAATTCGTATTACAGAAGAAAGAAGGAAGCACATGGGTAACTCAGACAACAGACACTAATGGAGAAAGTATCGGGGACAACGGAGTTATTACAATGACCGATACAAAAATCAAAGTAAATGGTCTGGCACAGGGAGAATATCGTTTCATTGAAACCAGCGCACCAGATAACACTTATATCTTAGACGGTGAAAAAGCATACGAATTTACAATTGATTCAGAAGGAATTGTAAAAGTAAATGGTACAACAACTTCTACGATTGAAGTTATGAACTATAAACCGGAAATTGAAAAAGAAGTTCTTGTAAAAAATGGTGATCCTAATAAGGAAAGTGACTGGCAGAAGGCTGTAGATTACAGTGTAGGAGACCATGTTCCATTTAAAGTATCTTCTACAGTACCAAATAACATTGATAGATTAAAACATTATGTATTAGTGGATAGCATGTCATCAGGACTTACTATGGACAGCACAGACCAGGCAAGCTTTGTGGTATCCTATTATAGTGGTTCTACAAAAATTACAGATACAGGTATTACAACAATGCCTTCTTACAATGCAAGTACAAACAAATGGACTTTAGATTTAAGTCAGGATGTTGCAAAATTAAAAAATAAAAATATTACAGAAGTACAGGTGACATTTACAGCTACTTTAAACCAGAATGCAGTAACCGCAGAAACAGGTAATCCAAATACCGTTGGATTAGAATATACAAATAAAATATATCCTATTGCTGAAAATGGTACTGGTAACGATGGAAATCCAAATATACCACCAACTGGTGAGGACCAGCCTTATGAAGAAACCTACACTATTACAGATAAGGTTGTAGTTTATACTTTTGGATTAGAATTAATCAAAACATTCTCAGGAGCTGCACCAAGTAGTACAATTAAGGCATCTTTTGATTTATACAGACCATTAGTACCTGGTGAAACAAAAGAAACTACATTAAAGATTTCAGGTAATACAGTGGATGTAAAGAAAGTTGGAAGTTACACAACAGATGAAAATGGTAAGATTTTAATTAATACCAGTAGAACAGGAGATGCAGATAAAGCATTTTCTAATGGAACTTACTATTTTGTAGAAACAGCTACAGCAAGCGGATATAACTTATTAAAAGAGCCTGTTGCAGTAAAAATTCAGTTGTATTATGATCAGACATTTAAAACAACAACAACAACAACAAAGTATGATAAGAATGGTAATGTAATCGGAACACCAGAAGTTACAGCAACTGGTTCAGATACAACTACTTATTATACAGATGCAGGAAAAGCAAAAGAAACAACAGTTACAACTACATCTATTTCTATTGTAAATAATAAAGGATTTAATTTGCCTACTACAGGTGGTAAAGGTACAATTTTATTTACTATTATTGGTCTTGGAATGATGGCTGCGGCTGTAATTGTGTTCTTTGGAGCTAGAAGAAAGAAAATGGTTAGATAATTGAATTTGTAATGTAAAATATAGAAGATTTGATCCTATGGGGGCGGTTTGGAAAGTTTCCCAGCCACAACCGCTTTCAAAAGGGTCAAGACTATTTATAAAAATAAAAGATTACAAATTTAATTGGAGAGCACTAAGAGAGAGTGTGACAAATTGGATATGTAGTGTATTGTCCCGTAAATGACCAGGGGGCTGGTTAGTTACGGGACGATATATTATGGGAAGGAGAAGGAAGATGAAAAGGCATACGGTAGTTTTTTGTATTATTTTATTTTTGTCAGGTTTTGGGATCCTTCTTTATCCTTTTGTGAGTAATTTGGTTGCAGAGCATAATGCTACTCAAGTGGTAGAGAAGTATGAAGATGAGACAATCCAAATGGGACAGGAGGAAATTGATGCAGCCAAGGAAAATATTAAGAAATATAACGAGCAATTAAGTAATGTGGTTACCATAGATGAAGAGACGGATGAAAATGGGTCGTTAAGCTATTTGGATATGGTAAATGTAGGGGAGGCTTTAGGGTATATTGTAATTCCTAAAATTGATGTGAATCTCCCAATTTATAGTGGAATTAGTGAAGAGGTCTTACAAAAGGGTGTAGGGCACCTAGAACAGAGTTCTTACCCTCTAGGGGGAGAAAGTACCCATAGTGTCTTAACAGGCCACAGAGGGCTTCCTAGCGCCACTCTGTTTACTGATTTGGATAAGGTGGAAGTTGGGGATCAGTTTTATCTTCATGTGTTAGATGAAATTCTGGCTTATGAAGTGGATCAGATTAAGGTAGTGGAACCAGAGGATTCTGGGGAACTGGAAATTGTGGAGGGAGAAGATTATTGTACACTGGTAACCTGTACTCCTTATGCAATTAATACTCATAGATTATTAGTAAGAGGAAAAAGAACAGAATATAATCCAGAACAGGAAATGAATACTCAGAGTCAGATGCAGTCAGGTTCTTTAACGAAACGTATTTTAGACGTATGGCCATGGCTGGTATTGGCGTTAATTATTGTTTTTGTGGTAGAATTTGTAATCTTCTTTATGATGATGAGAAGAAAGAAGAAAGACAAGGAGGAATAGGAAATGGGATATCAGGAAAAGGCCCTGAAAGTAATAGAAGAAGTTAAAAAGGTAATTGTGGGTAAAGACCTTTATATAGAAAAAGTAATGGCAGCTATTTTGGCAGAGGGTCATATTTTAATTGAAGATATCCCAGGAGTAGGAAAAACAAGTATGGCACTTGCTTTTGCAAAGGCTATGGATTTACAACAAAATCGTGTACAGTTTACACCCGATGTACTTCCTACAGATATTATTGGTTTTTCTATGTACCGAAAAGAATTAGGAACTTTTGAATATCAGTCTGGAGCAGTTATGTGTAACTTGTTTCTCGCAGATGAAATTAACCGAACCTCTCCAAAAACTCAGTCTGCCCTTTTGGAAGTTATGGAAGAAGGAACTGTAACAGTAGATGGAATTACGAGAGAGGTTCCAAAGCCTTTTCATGTAATTGCTACAGAAAATCCTATTGGTTCTGCGGGGACACAGATGTTGCCGGAATCTCAGTTAGACCGTTTTATGATTTGTATTTTATTGGGATATCCGGAAAAGGAAGATGAATTGAAAATTCTCATGGACAGGGATAAAAAGAATCCTATGGACACTTTGCAGCCGGTAATTCATAGAGAAGAACTGATTTCCATGCAAAAAGAAGTGGAACAGACATATATTCATAAAGCAGTGTATGAATATATTGTGAGCTTAGCAGCGGCTACTAGAAATAATGATTTGATAGAGTTAGGTATTAGTCCCCGTGGTTCTCTTGCCTTATCTAAAATGGCAAAGGCAACTGCTTTTTTAAAGGGAAGAGATTATGTAATTCCAAATGATGTGGAAGAAGTTTTTCCGGATGTGGCAATACACAGAATACGTTTAAGCGGTAAAGGAAGGTTAAATCATATTACACCGGAGTTAGTAATAGAGGATATTTTAAAAAAAGTAAAAAAACCTTCACCACAAAAGCCATAAGTAGGGGATAAATTGATGAAAAATAAAGTGATTTATGGTTTTATTATATTGGTAACTTTAATTGGATGTTTGTTTTCAGAAACAGATTTACTAAGTTTTTTGTTGGCTTATGAACTGGTACTAATTCCAGTATTGTATCTTTTAGCAGACAGGCTAAAAAACAAAGTAACATCAGAAATTCAGGTACCAATAGAATATGTAGAAAAAAATGAGGAGTTTGTAGCAGAAGTTCATTTGAATAATAAAACCTTCTTACCAATGCCTTCTGTAAAAGTAAAAATTTCCTGTGAAGATGAATTTACAAAAGAAACTTTTGAAGTGGAAGAAAAAGCGATGATAAATGCAAAAAGTTCCTCTGTACTACAGTTCTATTTGAAAGCTCTTTATTGCGGCAAAATACGAATCTCTATTAAGGAAATAAGGGTACAGGACTACCTGTGCCTTTTTTCAAGAAATGCTATTGTAAAAAAACAGGCAGGAAAAGTTATGATACTTCCTTCCATTCATAAAATTAATCTTCGAACAGCAGCTTATAGAGATAATCGCCAAGAGGGAGAGGAATATTCAAAAGCCAGAAGAGGCGAAGATACTTCAGAAGTATTTGATGTACATCCATATCGTCCGGGAGATCTTTTTCAAAGAATGCATTGGAAACTTACTGCAAAAACAGAAGAGTATCTGGTAAAAGAATATAGTATGCCAGTAGAAGAAAATGTCATACTGTTTTTAGACTTGTATTATGAAAAAACAGAAAAATTTACTCAGGAACAATTGGATTGCTTTTTGGAAATTTTGGCTTCTCTTTCATGGTCTATGGTGGAACAAGGGTGGAAACATAAAGTTGTCTGGTATGATGGTAAGGAAGGCAGGCTAAAAGAGACTGAAATTACCAAAGAACAAGGCGTATATGCCATGTTAGAAAAAATTTTTAATGCAGGAATTTATAATGAAAACAAAAATATTTATGATTATTATCCAAAACAGACAAGACAGGCAGAGGTGGAAAAAAGTTTTCTGCTGGATGTAACAGGAAGATTTTTTAGAGATGGAATTTTAGAAAAGCAGTTTAGACAACAGAATTTAGAAAAGGATTTGATAGAATGGAAACTGGAAATCTGAAACAGGAACAGAAAAATAAAATAATAGTTGTAAAGCGTCGCCTGATTCAGAATGAGCAAAAGAAAGAAGATATAAATTTTACTTTCTCTTTTCAGATTGTATTAGTTTTTGTAATAATGGCATCTCTTTGCACCATATTTACTTCTTCTTTTTCTATTTCATTTACAGGGTGGATAATTTATCCTGTTTTACTCCTTTTTAGCTTTTTATTTGCCCTGTATTATGATAATGACAGATTGGATGGTTCCAGGTTGTTACATTTTGTAATTGCTGTAGTATGTTGTGCCATTTTAGTTCTTATTACATGGAATCAGGCAAGTGGAAGTTTTTATTCTGCTGGCAATGAAGTAATCATAGAAATTAACCGTACTTATCAGGGAATGATTGGTTTATATCCAACCAACGGAGCAAAAGCCACATACTTTCTTTTGCTGGTATTTTTTTGGATTGGGGCTTTTTTGGCAAAAGGTGTTGTAGGGAGACAGGATAATTATTCCTTTATGTTTATTACATTTCCCATATTGATGTTTTGCTTTTTGGCTGGAGGTAGTCCTTCGAAAGTGGCATTGTTAATATTGTTATTAGCCTTTTTAAGTCTTACGGCTGCTTCTAGTGTAAGAGTTCGTAGTAAGTTTTGGGGCGGTAAGGGAAAAGAAGAGTTTAAGAAAAATCAGACAACAAGCCGGAAAATACAATTTCATTTAACAATAATTTGTGCAGTTGCCGGGACAATACTGGTGATTTTTTCTTTTTACGCTATTCGTCCGGGACTATCTGTTCCTTTAACAAAGTTGTCAGGTACTACAGCACCAGTAAAAAACCAAAGTTTACAAATTTTATATGAAATACTCCCTAAAATAACAGGCGGAAAGCTAAATCTTTCATTAGAAGGTGTTGGAGGGGGAGTATCTAATGGAGAATTAGGAGAGGTAGAGGGAGCTACCTATGATGGTTCTGAAGCCATTCGGATTACAAGTACTATAAAACCAGAGGAAACTATTTATTTAAAGGGATTTATTGGAACAGAATATGTAGGAGACCGATGGTATACAAGAAATGAAAAGGAATTTTCTAACGCAGTAAAAAACTGGAAAACGGAAGATGATCCATTTTTGTATATTCAAAATTTACCTTTTTTAAGAATGATGTATGCAGAAGAAATACAGGAAGAAAGTGAAATAGTAGAACCTGCCCAGTTGAAGGTAGAACGTTTTAATGCTAACCCATTGTATACTTATGTTCCTTATCAGGCATATTTAAACGATTACTATGAGATTCTTGGAGGAGATGGAGGAGTAGCTAGTCAAATGGAACAGGAAGATGTGTATTCCTGGTATCCGACTGAGAATTACCAGATAGTAATGGAAAACTGGATAGATCAAGAAAAAGAACATGGTGTATTAGATGAACTGGCTTCTGCCTATGAAAGTTATGTTATTGAACAGGATACAAAAACAGGACAGGATGGTTTAAAACGATTAGAAGAACTGTGTCAGGAAAAAAAACAGGAGTGGGACAATAAAATTACAGATAAACTGACAAAAGAGCAGACAGATGCCTTAGAGAAGGAAAAATATGAAGATATAAAGAAGTTTGTAATTTTGACTTTATGGGAGAATTGTTCTTTTGTAGCGGAAGCTAAAAAACTGCCGGAAGATGAAGATTTTATTGATTATTTTATGTTTGAAGTCCAGAAGGGAGATTCCACAGCTTTTGCCTCAGCAGCGGTTATGATATTTCGAATGTGTGGCATACCTGCCAGATATGTGGTAGGTTATGCCGCTCCTGAGGATTTATTTTCCATGAATGAAAATGGAAATTATACAGCAATTTTACAAGATGATAATGCTCATGCCTGGGCGGAAATTTATATGCCTGATATGGGATGGAGTCCGGTAGAAACTACACCAGGATTTTTCGGAACGGTAACAAATCTGGAAATTCCAAAAGAAACCTTGAAAACAGAAAAGGAGAAAGAAGATACCCAGGAAGAAGAACCAGAAAAGGAAGATGAAAAAACATTAGAAGAAACTTCAGAAAAAGATGGTGTGTTACAAGAAAACCTGCTGTTTATTGGTCTTATCTTTATAATTGCAGCAATAGTTATGATGTTTGAATTAAGACGCCAGTATATCTGCAATAGAAGAAGAGGAAAATCTAATAAATTTAGCAAGGAAGAAAAGATAAAAAGAATTTTCTACAGTTTTTATGAAGTATTGGAATTTACAGGATTTTCAAAAGAAATAGACACCACAGAACCGGAATTTATAGAGGAACTAATAGAATTTTACCCTGCATTACCGGAAAAAGAAGCAGTTCGGTTAATGAAACTGGTTTTACAAGCCCATTATGGATATGAGAAACCCAAAACAGAAGATGTAGCATTTGTGGTAAATATCTATGAAAAATTGGTTCAGGAAGGATTACAAAGAGTAAAAGGAATCAGAAAGCTGATATTCCGTTTTTGGAAGGCATTCTAAGTACATTTTAAGTAACAGAAGGGAAATCATATGGGAAAAAAAATAGCACAGGTGCTGGCAGTGCTGATATTTCTATGTGGTCTTGGTTTTTTATTGTATCCCAAGGCTACAGAGTGGCATGCTGCTTATGAAAATAATAAGGTAATGGAAGATTTTGAAAAGGACTTAAATAAGTTACAAAATATTGCAACAAGTGATTCAGAAGAAGATAATACAGAAAAAGAAAGTATAGAAGATAATAGTAATGAAGTTAGTAAAGAAAAGTTGGATAAATTGTACCAGAATATGGAAAGCTATAATCAGCAAATCTATCAGGAAGGGCAAAAAAATCTAAAAGATCCATTTGCCTATGAAGTACCGTCCTTTGATTTGAAGGAATATGGATTTCAGAATAATGTAATTGGAGCCATAGAAATACCCAAAATGGAAGTAAAACTGCCTTTGTATTTGGGAGCCAGTACTAAGAATATGACAAAAGGAGCAGTGATTTTAGGGGAAACCTCCATGCCGGTAGGTGGAAATAATACCAATGTGGTAATTGCGGCTCATAGAGGTTATAAGGGAATACCAATGTTTCGGGAAATCGAGACAGTAGAAACAGGCGATATAATACAAATTACGACTCCTTGGAATACGTTATTTTATCAGGTTACAGAGCAAAAAATAGTATTGCCCGATGAAATCAAAGAAATTTTAATTCAGGATGAAAAAGATATGATCACACTGCTTACCTGCCATCCATATACAAAAAATTCTCATAGATACCTTGTATATGCAGAACGTTGTAAAAAAACAGTGGAAGACAAAAATGAAAAATTTAAAGATAATAATTCTAAAGAAGAAGAAATAAATTACAAAAAAGGAATGAATTCTAAAGAATATAATAATGGTTCTAAAGAAGAAAATGAGAGTGAAAGAAGCCAGTCAGAAGAAAGAATATGGTTAGAAACATATCTTCCAATTATTGGAGGAGGAATCATTTTACTGCTGATAGTTCTTGGGATTTTAGTGACGAGAAAGAAAAGATAGGGTTTTATTATGTAATGGATTGTGGTAAAATGTTAGCAATAAGTGAAAATACGCAGGTGGTCAGATATGAATTATATCGTATTGGATTTGGAATGGAATCAGTGTCCTTATGGAAAAGACAGAGAAGTAAAAGATATTCCATTTGAAATCATTGAAATAGGTGCAATAAAATTAAATAGTGATAAGGAGCAAATCGGTGAATTTTCCCGACTGATTAAACCGAATGTATATAAAGAGTTACATTTTCATACTCAGAATATGTTATCGTTGACCATGAAGGAGTTACGAAAGGGTGACAGCTTTTCAAAGGTAATGGGTGACTTTTTGAAGTGGTGCGGAACAGATTATATCTTTTGTACCTGGGGTTCTACGGATTTAACAGAATTGCAGCGGAATATGAAGTACTATAGAATGGAACCTTTAGCAGAGGGGCCTTTTAAGTATTATGATATACAAAAAATATTTACTATGGTATTTGAAGAAGATAAAAAGGTATGCCGTTCTTTGGAATATGCAGTGGATCATTTAAAGATATTAAAGGCAAATATATTTCATCGGGCAAAAGAAGATGCTCTATATACTGTCAGGGTTATGCAGCATATGAGATTTTCTGATATGGAAAGATATTATTCTATTGATACCTATCAAAGACCTAAAAACAGGAAAAGTGAAGTATATGCATTATTCGAAAATTACTCCAAATATATATCAAGAGAATTTTCAAGTAAAGAAGAGGCTATGGCAGATAGAGAGGTATCTAGTACAAGATGCTATTTGTGTGGCAAGAATGCAAGAAAGAAAATTCGATGGTTTACAGGAAATGGAAAAATGTATCTTTGCCAGGCTTATTGTCAACATCATGGATTTATGCGTGGAAAGATTAAAATGAAAAAAACAGAGACAGGCCGCTTTTTTGTAGTAAAAACTTTGAAACTGGTTTCAGAAGAGGATGCCGGATTAGTAAAAATAAAACAAGAAGAGGTTCGAAGAAAAAGAAGAGAAAAAAGAAAAAATCAAAGTAAAAATCCTTAGCAAATTGTAAATGCTAAGGATTTTTATTTACATACAAGTTCCGAACAGTTGCTAAAATTTTAAATTCTTGTATTTAGAAGGATATTTGTTCTTTTTAGGACGTTTCTTTTCCGGTTTTAATTTTTTTCCAACATAGGTTTCTTTAAAAATGAGAATTCTATATTTCTTAAAAATGTAACAGGCTAGGACTACCAGTAATGCCAAAATAATAATTCCAAATAGAACAAAAATCACTGCATTATCATTTTTCTTTTTTTCAATGGAAACGGTATTGTTTTCTGTATCAATAGCTACAGATTCACCATCTTTGATATTGGAAGAGTTTGCAGAAAACTCAAAGCCTTCTTCACTGCTCTTAATTAAATTCAAAGTGGTATATCCCACATAATGGTTATTAAAGGAATAATCTAAACTTGCTACAATATTATTTTTCTCATCTGCTTTATCGAAGTTAAGAGTTGGTGTTGCAGCATCAAAGGAAACATTTTTTGGAATAATAATGCTTCCTGATTTGTCAATTTCAATTAATGGTCTTGTATTCCCAAAAACATTACTTTTTGTATCAAAAAAGTTCGCGTTATCAATGGAAAAGTCCTTTTCATTTTCTGAAATATTTAACTTTTGGAAATTTTGAAAACCATAATCCAAAAGAGTTGCAGTGTCTGTCCAGTGAGAAGGTTTGTCCTCTTTCATAACTACGCAGATTAAAGTCATTCCATCTCTTTCCGCAAAAGTAACTAAAGTTGAGCTCGCGTCGCTGGTATAACCGGTTTTTCCTCCAATACACCCTTCATATTCATAAGTACCGCCATAACCTTCCATCATTTTGTGGTGATTTTTATTAGTATAACGAATTTCACCTTTGGAAGTAGGTGGAAAATCATAGGTAAGAGTACATACTGCTTTTTTAAAAACTGGATTTTGTAAGGCATATTTCGAAATCATTGCCATATCATAAGCAGAAGTATAATGGTTTGGATCATGTAACCCATGAGGATTTACAAAATGGGTATTTAAACAGCCAATTGCTGCTGCTTTTTCGTTCATCATGTCAGCAAATGCAGTAGTAGAACCGGAAATATGCTCTGCTATAGCATAAGCAGCTTCATTACCAGAGAGTAGAAGTAAACCATAAAGGCAAAATTCCATAGAATACTGGTCACCCTCGTCTACACCACCAATAATACTGCTTCCTACAGGAAGGTCAAACACAGAATTGTGAGAAAAAGTAACAGTTTCATCTAAAGAACAATTTTCTGCTGTCAGTAATCCAGTCATTATTTTTGTAATACTGGCAGGATATTGCTTCTGATGGGCATTTTTTTCATAAAGAATAGTTCCGGTAGAAGCTTCCATTAAAATTGCTGATTCTGCATAACAAATAGGACCATCCGGCCAGCCTTCAATTTCATTACTTTCAATAGGTATGGCAGAACGCACCAAAGCAGCTTCGGAATAAGTTACTTCTGTAGTACTTGTAGCACCAGCAGTGATCACATTAGATAAAAGCATGGTAGCAGATAAAATAAATGCAGTTATTTTTTTTAATCTCATTTTAATCTCCTAAAAGTTACTCTACAGCATTTAGAGCTTCTGTAAAGATGGTTACATCCACCACGCCTGTAGTAGGAGTACGGTAAATAGGAACTTGGCTGTTATATGCTGTAAAGTAAGTGTAATTTTCTGTAATATTGATGTCATGAAAGACACCATTTTGGATCAGTTCAATATTACTTCCATCGGTTTTCATACGTTTTAAGCAAGGTCTTTCACTATCACTTACTTGGTAGAAGATAATATCGTTATATAAATTGTATGTATCTAATCTTTCTGTAGTTAAAAGTGTTTTTTCTTTTGTGGTTAAATTAACTTTTGCCAAAGAGTAGTTGTTTTCTACATCGATAAAGTAAAGGTAGTTGTCCTGTATGGTAGGGCAATAGCAATTACCTTCATAAAAAGTTTTTTGTTTAAAGCTGTTAGGATCCATCTCTGATATATTATGATTTCCATCATAGTTAGAAAAATACAAGAAATTATTAAAATAACCTGTTGGATTTACAGCTTCTGGAAGTACTTCAGTTTCATTTTTTCCATCAATATCAATGGCATATAAATGAAAACCATAATCATTGGAATAATTCTGGAAAAAGATTCTGTTGTTAATCAGTTGTGCATTTCCTACGTTTCCACTGAAAAGCCGAGTTTTATTTTTACCATTTAACTCCATGCGGTACAATCCTTTAAAAGTAGCAGTAGAAAAACCAAAAGTTCCTTCTGATTTAGAAGCTTCTCTTACATAATAAATATAATGGGAATCTGCATTAATACTATTAACAGGACCTTCGCAAAGTTTTTTGCAATTTCCACTGTTAGGATTGTAAGAATATAAAGCATGATTATCATAAGCATTGGAAAAATAAAGTACTCCATTGCTCTCACAGAATAAACCGGAATTATTCAAATTTCCGGTAGTATTTCCACTTATAGGAAGGGTATTGAACTGTACTTTTTTAAAAAACTCCATTATTGTTAATAAAATACCTGCAACAAGTAATAGAGTAATTATTATTACCGGTATAAATCCTCGTTTTTTCGTACTATTTTTCATAAGCATTTCCTCCCCACCAAAAGTTATATAAAATCATTATAATATTTCTAAAGGTAGAATGCAAGAAGTGAGAAAAACAAAAATAAACTAGATGTAACAGTTCAGCCATGATATGTGATACAAGTGCATTTTATGCGAGCATAATGCACTTGTATCACATATCATGGCTGAA
>JAFQCM010000007.1 GCA_017399445.1 Lachnospiraceae bacterium
AATACAAAAATATTCGCTGCTCGGATGTGGAATTATGGTATGAAACATAGGAGGAATTTCAGTGGCATACGAAATAGAAAATATAAAACTTAGCCAAAGTATTTTTTATCATCTGCTTTGTAACAGTTCTTTGAAAGAAAGCGAAGAGCCGGAATTGTACAGGGCGTATGTGGAAAATGAAGAAGTGATGAATCTGGTGAAAAGCCAGGGAGAAATTGCAGATTGTATGATAGAAAGGTATGGAACTGTTATTTATATTATGCCAAATATCAGTAATACTTATTTGGGCTTTTCTAAAGCAGACTTGAAAAAAGAGCTTTGTAAATCAGGGGCAACGGATAAAGATTATTATTTATCACAATTTGTTCTGCTTACCTTATTAGCAGAATTTTATGACGGTCAGGGAAGCAGATGTAAGTCCAGAGATTTTATGAAAGCAGGACAATTACAAAACCTTATATCAGAGCGTTTAAAAGCAGGAGTGGAAGCTGAGGAAGAGATAGAAAAAACAGGACTGGATTATCAGAGCATGGCAGAGGCATTCGAAGCTTTGAAAAGTGATGATAAAAACTCCAGAAAAAAGACTACAAAAGAAGGTTTTATTAACAGTATTCTTGATTTCTTAGAAAAACAAAACCTGATTGTATATATCCATGAAGATGAAATGATAAAAACCACAGAGAAACTAGATAATATTATGGAGTGGAAGTTGTTAAACAGGAATAATTATAACCGGATTATGAAAGCATTGGGGGTGTTAGAAGATGAGCAAGATAAACAGAATTAGAATCATGAATCTTAATTACAATGGAAATACCATGAGAATTGATGATGAAACTTTTGACTTAAACGGTGAATCTACACTGTTGTCCTTAAGAAACGGTGGAGGAAAAACAGTTTTGGTACAAATGGTAATGAGTTTATTTGTACATAAAAAGTATCGTGATTTTACAGACCGTCCTTTTAAAAGCTATTTTACAGGAAATCAGCCTACTTTTATTATGGCAGAATGGCTGTTAGACCATGGACAGGGTTATTTTCTTACAGGAATGATGGTTCGGAAAAATCAGAATCCAGAAGAAGAGGAAGGCCTGGAAATGATAAATTTCACAGGGTTTTACAAACAGGATGTGAAATATGATATGGATAATCTTCCTGTAATTGAACAGCGGGGCAGCGGAAAGACACTGCGAGGATTTGGCGACTGTAAAGCAGAGTTTGAAAAACTGAAAAAAGAGAAAAATTCCGAATTTTCCTATTATGATATGGGAAATGCCAATCATAGAAGAATGTATTTTTCAAAATTAAATGAATATCAGATTAATTATAAAGAATGGGAAAGTATCATTAAGAAAGTGAATCTCAAGGAATCTGGTTTATCAGAGTTGTTTTCCAATGCAAAAGATGAAAAAGGACTGGTAGAAAAATGGTTTTTAGATGCCATTGAAAATAAATTAAACGTAGAAAACAGCAAAATCAAAGGATTTCAAAATCTGGCATTTAAGTTTATCAAAATGTACCGGAGTAACCAATCTAAAATTAAGCAAAAAGAAATCATGGAAAAATATATGGAAGATGCTGATATTATGGAACGGAAACTGGAAGAGTATAACCAGGCAGAAGTTTTATTAGAACAGCAGAAAAGTCTGATAGCAGATTTTATCCAGAATATTAACCAGATGATTTCAGAGCAGAATGATAAACTGATACAGGAAAATCAGCATCAGGAGCAATTACTACAGCTTTTAAATCAAATTGAGTACGAAAGGATATCTTATGAACTGTATCAGCTGCAGGACGATAAGGCAGAAAAAGTGCAGGACAGAATTCTGGCAGAAGACAGGATTTCCAGAAGTAAACACAGCAAGGATGAAGCAGATAAGGAATTATGCAGAATGCAGTGTGCCGGACTGTATCTGGAGGCAGAGGATTTTAGAGAAAAAATAACAGAACTTCAGGAAAAAATCAATGTTTGCATGGAACAGCAAAAGGATACAGAGGAGGATAGAATCAAATTAGGAGGAATCCTATATCATTACTATGAAAAGAAACTGACAGAATGCAATGCTGAACTGGAGCAAAAGAAGGAAGAAACTCAAAATGCAGAGAAGAAAAAACAGGAAGTTAAGAGTCAATATCAGCAGGAAACAAAATATAGCAGAGAGTTAGCCGGGAAAATTGGTGCCATAGAAAATGCAATTACATCTTATGACCAGGAAGAAGAAAAATTTAACCGACGTTTTTCCGCCCAGTTGTGCAGAAATATTTTAGGAGAATATGAGGAAGGAAGCCTTGAATTATGTCAAAAGCAGTTTGATGACCAGGTAAAAGAAAATAAATTGCAGATAGAAAGATTATCTCAAAAAGCAATGGAGGAAGAGAAAGAGAAAACCAGATTAAGCAATTTGCAGGAAGAGTTAGGAAAACGAAATACTCAGTTAATGTATTATCTGGAAACAGTAGAAAAAGAGATTCTGCGAATGGCAGAGGAAAAGAACCAGCGTCTTATTTTAATGCAATACATAGAGGCACCAAAAGAAGAACTGGATAATAAAGTGTTGCTATTGGAACGTTTTGAGCGAAAGATAGAAGAAATTGAGAAAGTAAAAGAAAATTATATTGTAGAAGAAAAAGAATGTGCTAAAGAATATGAAAATCTAAAGCAAGGGAAAGTAATGGAACTTCCTGAAAATGTTCTTGGATTTTTAGAGGAATTGGGAATTGATTTTATTTATGGTATGGACTGGCTTAAGAAAAATGGAAGAAGTGTGAAAGATAATCAGAAGTTAGTTGCAAATAATCCATTTCTTCCATATAGCATTATCATTAGTAAAAATGATATGAAAAAGCTGGGAGAAGAACATAGAGAAATTTATACCAACTTTCCAATACCGGTTATGGTAAGGGAGGAGTTGGAAGAAAAACTGGCAGAAAAAAAACAATCCTTGATTACATTAAGAAATATAAGCTTTTTTGTAATGTTTAACAGTCATTTGTTAGATCAAAAAGAATTAGAATTGCTTTTGAAAGAAAAGAAGGAACAGATAGAATCACTTCAAGAAAAAATTGTAACCAAAAGAAGTGAGATAGGGGAATATCGTTCTAAGTATAATATATTGGAAAATCAGAATTTCACTTTGGCAGGAATTGAGGAAGCAGAAAAAGAGAAAGTGAAAATTCAAAAGGAAGAAGTAGAACTTCAGGAGCAGATTTTAGAAAACAAGGAAAGACAGAAGAAACTTTCAGAAAGTCTTGAAGATATGAAAAAGCAAATAGAGAACTGTAAAAATTTGCAAAAGGATTATCAGATAAGAGAGGAAGAATATGAAGGGCTTGTAAAGGCCTATAAAAAGTATGAGGAATTCAGACAGAAAAAATTAAGTCTTGAGAAAAAGCAAAGAGAGACGGCAGAGAAAATAAGTCAGTTAGAAGATGAAGAAAGAAAGTTAGAAGCAACACTGGATTCTATGAAGAATGGGCAAAGAGTTTTACAAAAAAAGCAAAGCCAGTGGAAAGAGAATGTTTCTGAATTTACGATGTATCAGGGAGCAGAGAAAGAACATGTGGCAGCGGATTATGATTATGCAGCGGCAAAGATTAGATATCAGGCAATTACACAGGGAATTTCTGCCAACATAAAAGAACTACAGGATACATTAAAGAAAGAGCAAAGCCGTTATAACAAAAAGCAAAAAGATCTAAACCATAAAAATAAGTTTTACTTTGAGGAAAAAGAATATTGCAATCTGATTTACTCTGAAGAAGAAATTGACCGTTTGGAAGGGGAAAAAGAAAAACTGGAAAAAGAAGTGAACGCTGCCATTGAAGCAAATAATATCTTAGAAGGTCAAATTGCCAGTTTAAATGAAAGAATCCAGCAGCGCCAGTCAGAACTAAAAGAAAAAGTAAATAAAGAAGAACCTGTAGACAGAAAAAATATTATAGACACGGACTTTTCTAAAAGAAAGAAACTGACAGTATACGATTTAGAACAAAAGAAAAAGGAAATTAAGGAAACTTCAGACCGATTAAATACCTTAGAAAATACCCAGGCGGCTATGGCAGAATATACAGAATTTAAAGTTACTTATGAAGTGCCGCCGTATGCTCTGGAAACATTAACAAAAGAAGAACTTTTCAAATATCAGGGAGATTTACGGCGAAATCTGAAAAATCAAAAGGAAGAAAAAGAAAGACAGCAGCATACAACAGAAAATTTGGTAAAAGATATTGCCGGAAAAGCAGAGTATCAGGAAGAATTTTTCCAAAAAGGTTTTCAGAATCTGTTATCTTTAATTGAAAAGGTAACAGATATGAAAAAGCAGTTAGAAACTACTAGGGCTTCTTATATCAGCATTATGGAAAAGCTTCAGGTGGATTTGGAAAATGTGGAAAAGGAACGAAAAAGTCTGGAAGAAACTTTCATGGAATATATAAAAGATGTAAATGATAATATGGGAAGAATTGATAAGAATTCTACTGTTACAATCAGGGGAAAAAGCCTGAAAATGTTGAAAATTACAGTACCTTCCTGGGAAGATAATCAGGAGTTATATCAGGTAAGAGTCAGAGATTTTGTCAGCAGTTTTATTCAAAAAGGAATGGATACTATTGAAAATAGTGAGAATATCGAAGAATTTTTAGGTAAAGTAATTACTACGAAAAAGCTGTATGATGAGGTAGTGGGCATGGGAAATATTGGAGTCCGATTATACAAAATAGAAGCAGAACGTGAGGTGCCTATTTCCTGGGCAGAAGTTTCTGCAAATTCCGGTGGAGAAGGATTTTTATCAGCATTTGTTATTCTATCTAGTCTTTTAAGCTATATGCGGCGAGATGAAACAGATATATTTGCCATGGGAGAAGAAGGAAAAGTACTGATTATGGACAATCCTTTTGCCCAGACCAATGCAGAACATTTGTTAAAACCACTTACGGATATGGCGAAGAAAACTAATACACAGCTGATATGCCTTTCTGGAATTGGTGGTGATTCCGTGTATAACAGATTTGATAATATTTATGTGTTGAAATTAGTAAGTTCCAGTATGAAAAAAGGCATGCAGTATTTGAAAGGAAATCATACCAAAGGAAATGATATTCAGAAAATGGAATTGTCTCAGTTTTATGTGGAACAGAGAAGTCTTTTTGATTTTATTGAGGAAACATCATAAATTTTGGGAGTATTTGATTTGGTGTTTTCAAGAAATTTACATGAAGTTATCACCTAATTTATATTGAATTAAGACATAATAAAAACTCTCTGTGAATAATGAAAGGCAGAGAGTTTTTTGGTGGAATTTTATATTGATTTTTCTGTACAAAAGACTATAATACAATGTGGCAAAAAATTACAAAAGAATCGAGGATTTCTATGCTGTTTACAAATAAAGATATTAAAAAATTAATTATTCCATTGATTATTGAACAATTTTTAAGTGTATTTGTGGGAATGGCAGATACCGTTATGGTGTCCCAGACAGGAGAAGCGGCAATTTCAGCAGTATCTTTAGTTGATACCGTAAATGTGCTGTTAATTAATATTTTTGCGGCTTTGGCAAATGGTGGAGCCGTAGTTGCCGGACAATTTCTGGGACATAAGAATCGGGAAGAGTCTTGTAAGGTTGCAAATCAGCTTCTGGTATTTGCTACCATATCTTCTACGGTTGTGATGGCAGTTACATTGGGATTTCATAATATTTTACTTCATGGAGTGTTTGGAAAAGTAAATGATGATGTGATGAGTGCAGCAAAAACGTATCTTTTTATTACTGCCTTATCTATTCCATTTATTGCAATTTACAATGCAGGTGCGGCTTTATTCAGGGCCATGGGTAATTCTAAAATTACCATGATTGTAACATTTATCATGAACTCAATTAATATAGTTGGAAATGCTATTTTAATTTTTGGATTTCATATGGGGGTTGCGGGAGTAGCAATTCCTACCACCATTTCCAGAATTGTTGCGGCAGTTATTATTGTAGCATTACTTTTTAATGAAACGAGAGATATTACATTAAAAGGATTTTTCAAATTTAAGTTGGAAGGCAGTGTTGTGAAAAAGATTTTATATATCGGAGTGCCAAATGGACTGGAAAACAGTATGTTTCAGCTTGGAAAAATCGTGGTTTTAAGTCTGGTGGCAACTTTTGGGACTTCTGCCATTGCTGCCAATGCAGTAGGTAATACCATTGCCATGTTTCAGATTATTCCAGGGTTGGCAATTGGAATGGCAATGGTGTCTGTCACAGCACAGTGCGTAGGTGCTCAGGATTATGAACAGGTAAAATACTATAATAAAAAACTGGTAAAGATAGCATATGGGGCAATGGTTCTGATAAATGTTATTGTAGTGGCAATTTTACCTCTTTTAATTAAACTTTATAATCTGGGGACAGAAGCAGCGGAAATTACGCAATGGATTATTATTTTTCATGCTATTTGTGCTTGCTTTATCTGGCCACTATCATTTTGTCTGCCAAACACCTTAAGGGCGGCTAATGATGTAAAATTCTGCCTTGTGGTATCAGTGATTTCCATGTGGGCAGTACGAATTGCACCAAGTTATATTTTGGCAGATAATTTAGGGCTGGGTGTAAAAGGAGTATGGATTGCCATGATATTGGACTGGTGTGTGCGGTCAGTATTTTTTGTGATTCATTATAAGAGAGAAAAGTGGATTCCGGAGCAGTTTCGAGGAAAGAAAGCTTAGTATAGAATTTCGTAAATAACATGACCAATAACGCAGAAACAGGTAAGTTATTTGGTGGAGTTATCTTGAAAATGCTTGAGTTAGTTAAAATGGGTGCGTCTTTTGTGGGCGTACCTTTTTGTGTGGAGATAGATGAAAAGCGAAAAAATACTTGTCTTTCCCTAAGGGATACCATATAATATTGGTTAGACGCGATGACATATTTTTTAGATCTGAAAGGAACAAATTGAACTTTCGAAAGTGTCATGAAATAACAGGAGGAAATTACATTGGAAAGAGAAATGATTGTAGTACTGGACTTTGGCGGACAGTATAATCAGCTCATTGCACGAAGAGTAAGAGAGTGCAATGTATATTGTGAAGTTCATCCTCACAATATGGATATGGAAAAAATCAAAGAAATGAATCCAAAAGGTATCATTTTTACCGGTGGACCAGAAAGTGTATATGGTGAAGATTCTGCAACCATAGATAAGGCTGTCTTTGAATTGGGTGTACCTGTACTTGGTATCTGTTATGGTTCCCAGCTTATGGCACACTTACTTGGTGGTAAGGTGGCAACAGCACCTGTCAGCGAATACGGAAAAACAGAAGTGAACGTGGATAATTCTTCTGCTTTATTTGAAGGTGTTTCTGAAAAAACAGTTTGCTGGATGAGTCACACAGACTACATTGAAAAAGCACCGGAAGATTTCAAGGTGATTGCACATACTCCGGTATGTCCGGTTGCTGCTATGGAAAATCCTGCAAAGAATTTATATGCAGTTCAGTTCCATCCTGAAGTTATGCATACTCAGGAAGGTATGAAAATGTTATCTAATTTTGTAAAGAACATCTGTAAATGTTCTGGTGACTGGAAGATGGATTCTTTCGTGGAAAGTACGATTCAGGCAGTTCGTGAAAAGGTTGGAGACGGTAAAGTATTATGTGCTCTTTCCGGTGGTGTGGATTCTTCCGTAGCTGCAGTTCTTCTTGCAAAAGCTGTAGGAAAACAGCTTACCTGTGTATTCGTAGACCACGGTCTTCTTCGTAAAAACGAAGGGGATGAAGTAGAAGCAGTATTCGGACCAGAAGGCCCATATGACCTTAACTTCATTCGTGTAAACGCTCAGGAAAGATTTTATGAAAAGCTTGCCGGAGTAGAAGAACCAGAACAGAAACGTAAGATTATTGGTGAAGAATTTATCCGAGTTTTCGAAGAAGAAGCAAAGAAAATCGGAGCAGTGGATTACCTTGTTCAGGGAACAATTTATCCTGACGTAATCGAAAGCGGACTTGGAAAATCTGCAGTAATTAAGTCCCACCACAATGTAGGAGGACTTCCTGACTGTGTAGATTTCAAGGAAATTATTGAACCACTTCGTTTGTTGTTTAAGGATGAAGTTAGAAAAGCCGGATTGGAACTTGGAATTCCGGAATATTTAGTATACCGCCAGCCATTCCCAGGCCCAGGACTTGGAATTCGTATTATCGGTGAAGTAACTGAGGAAAAGGTGAAGATTGTTCAGGATGCAGATGCCATTTACCGTGAGGAAATTGCCAAAGCCGGTGTAGATAAAGGACTTGGACAGTATTTTGCAGCGCTGACAAATATGAGATCTGTTGGAGTTATGGGGGATGAAAGAACCTATGACTACGCAGTAGCGTTGAGAGCGGTAAATACATCAGACTTTATGACCGCTGAGGCAGCTGAGATTCCGTTTGAGGTGCTGCAGAGGGTTATGACGAGAGTGATTAATGAGGTTAAGGGCGTGAATAGGGTTATGTATGATTTGACTAGTAAGCCGCCTGGAACGATTGAGTTTGAATAATTTTCAAAAGCTCGCAAAAGCCTATAAAATGGGCATTTGCGAGCTTGTTTTTTGCTTGTTGGTACTATAATGGTACTAAAGTGAGCTGTGCATGAATAATAGTATTTACGCATGCGGCCATGTGATTTTCCACTCAAAGTATTCGTTTGGAGAAATCTCTCCATTATTTAATTTCGTTTTCATTTCACACCAGTCTGACAAAAAGTCATTTACCAATCCATATTCAAAAGTTAATGCAATGGGTGCACCTGCGCAGTCATAATCATCTTCGTTATAAGTTGGTTTTGCTGTTTCAGAAGGCTTTGAAGGTGTCATTGCAGTTAAGTGAATCAGATTACCTGGTGCAGTGTACTCAGGAAATCTTGTCCCTTTCCCTCGTGCAGGAAGAGAAGAGGCGCTTTCCTCGAGCCAGAAGAGTGTTTCGATAATATCTTCCACAGCACCTAAACTGTAGTCAGAGATTGCTTTGTAATTACAGTGCAATGCGTCGGCAAGCTTTTGAATCATATCATCACCGGGAATGCGGGCACCGGTTTCGTATTGAGAGATGCGCACAGACATATTTTTTCCCTCAAAACCGAGAGCACCACCCAGGTCATCCATTGTCATTTTGCGGAATACCCGTATTTTCTTTATTCTTTCACCTATTGTCATAGTGTAGTTCCCTCCATTTAGATGTGTTATGGACTTTTAAGGAGAGTATAACACGAAAAAAATGAAAAGGGAAGTTTTTCTATACAAAAACATTAGAAAAACTTCTTGACAATTCAATACGATATGGTATAGAATAATCACAATCTATTTATCTATACCATACAGTATTGAAAAAGAATGAGCGATATCGGAATACTAACAGACATTTGCCAAGACCTTTCAAGAAGCGAGCGAATGAAGACACTCCCCTAAGTGGACTGAATACCTCGAGCAGGAGCGGGCGGTATTATCTGAAGTAATCTTTCAGGTAATGAGGCAGGTTGGAACGCCGGCAGAACCGATATGAGAACTCCAGCATTTTTGAATGCTAAGGAATGTGAACAGTTGGACGGAAAAATCTGATTACAATTCCTACGGACAAATACATAATACAGAATTTATGTAGCGGTTATTGTGACAGCATCATAGATCTCTGTATTTAAACACAGGAAGAAGGGAGGCGCAGTGCATGAACGAGAAGTTTCTAAAAGTAGATGATGTGATGCAGATACTGGGCATTTCAAAATCGGCTGCTTATAACATTATGCGACAGTTGAATAATGAACTGAAAGAAAAAGGCTATGCAGTTATTCGTGGCAAGATTAGTCGTAAGTATTTTGAAGAGCGATTTTATGGAATGACAGAAGCTGTGTAACAACAAAGGTATTAGAACACAAAGCCGGTAGGACCTAGGATGTCCTATCGGCAATAGGAAAAGGAGATGATGAGTATGCCAGCATATAAGGATAGTAAGACTGGTACCTGGTTCGTCAAATTCTATTGCAAGGACTGGACTGGGGAAAATAAGCAAATAAAGAAAAGAGGATTTGCAACAAAGAGGAAAGCCTTGGATTATGAGCGTAATTATAAGATTCGTCAGGAAAATAATCTGGATATGACATTCGGAGAGTTCTGGAAGTTATATACAGAAGATGTGAAAAATCGGGTTAAGCTCAATACCTGGCTTACCAAGGAACACATTGTGGAGACAAAAATCTTGCCGTACTTCAAAAATCTGAAGATGAATGAGATTACAGCAGGAGATGTGAGAAAGTGGCAGAACGAGATGGTAGGATTTCGATATGAAAATGGTGAGAGTTATTCTCAGACTTACAGAAAAACCATGCATAATACGCTGAGTGCGATTTTTAACCATGCCTGCAGGTTTTATAATCTAAAATCAAACCCGGCGAGACAGGCGGGAAATATGGGAAAAGAGGAAAATAAAGAAATGCTTTTCTGGACTACCGAGGAGTACAAAAAGTTTTCTGATGCAATCGTGGATAAGCCTATATCATTTTATGCATTTGAAATGTTGTATTGGACTGGAATGAGACTTGGTGAGCTGCTAGCTCTTACAACGGAGGATTTTGATTTTGATAAGAATACAGTCCGTATCAATAAATCGTATCAGAGGTTGCAGGGGCAGGATTTTATTACAACACCCAAGACTCCAAAAAGCAATCGAACGATAAAACTTCCTAAGTTTTTGTCGGAGGAAATGCAGGATTATTTTGCAATGCTTTATGATCAGGAACCTACAGAAAGAATCTTTCAGGTGACAAAAAGTTTTCTCCACCACGAGATGGAGAGAGGCTCAAAGCTTGCAGGGGTAAAGAAGATAAGAATCCATGATCTTCGTCACAGTCATGCTTGCCGTTCATAAGTGCATTTCTAGGACAGTCTAACTGACTGCCTCAGATAATGCACTTTCTTTTGCCTCACGTTCTGCCTTTTCACGTTCATATTTGCGTCTGGCATAGGTCCGGTTTTGGGCACGTTTACGACGTTTACGTTCTTCTTCTTTTATTTGTTCGGGCGTAAGCTCCGGCATCGGTACATCCAACTTACCGACATACTTAAGATAAATATCTATCTGCTGGATTCTGTCGCCGGTAGATTTGTCCGCTTCGTGTACCACGATTTTATCAACAAATTCATGAATCATAGGAGTAGTAAGCTCTGTGAAATCTGTGTATCGATGTACCAGTTCAATAAACTTATCTACATTATCAGCATTCTCCTGATAGTCATTCAAAGCCTTTTCTAAAGTAGCTACTGATAATTCCAATTCACTTTGTTCTGCTTCGTAGTCAGCCAAAAGCATTTCAAACCGCTTGTCGCTTAATTTCCCATTTACATTGTCCTCATATATTTTCTTAATGAGGGTATTTAGTTCATTGATACGTTTCTGCTCTCTGGAAAGATGCTTTTTCATTGCCTTAGCTTCGCTTTCCTGTTGAAGCGCTGTGGCATTACGAACCTTTTCAACAAATTCTGCTTCATGCTCCTTCACATAAGTGCTGGCAGCTTTAATTACTTCCAAAAGTAAATCTCTAACAACATCTGTACGGACATGGTGCTGTGTGCATTTATGCTCAAATTTGTTTCTGGACAGGCTGTACGTTGAACAATGGTAATTATCCTGAGCGTTGGTATATTTCCCGGTAGGATTGCCGTCTTTGTCCTTCTTTTCATAACCACCGGTGCGGTGATTAAACATCTTGGCACCACAGTCAGCACAAAACATCAAACCAGTCAAAGGGTTTGGTTCTCCCTTTTTGTTAGGACGTCTCTTAGTCTCACGAATTTTTTGTACCATATTCCATGTTTCTTCATCCACAATGGGTTCCTGTGTATTTTCAAAAATAATCCAGTCATCAGAATCAAGCTTTCTGGAATGCGTATCTTTATAGGAATCCTTGTGTGTTCTGAAATTAACGGTATGTCCCATATACTCAGGCTTTTTAACCATATCTGTGATAGTTGAAGCAGTCCATGTGTAAGGTCTGCTCATGTCACAGCTTCCCTGACAGGTTCCAAGTCCCTGCTTAGTAAGATAGTAAGATGGTCTTTCTATCTTTTCGTCGGTAAGAATTCTTGCAACCTGTGATGGTCCGTATCCTTGAATGATAAGCTGATAAATGCGTCTGACAACAGCAGCAGCTTCTTCATCAATAATCCAGCGGTCGTGATCGTCAGGGTCTTTCTTGTACCCGTAGATTGTATTACTTGTCAGATGCTTTCCTTCCATTCCCTTATTATGAAGTACAGATTTGATTTTTCTGCTGGTATCACGTACATACCATTCATTCATAATGTTAAGAAATGGGGCAAATTCGTTACTGCCGTCGTTTAAAGCACTGTCCACATTATTGGAAATGGCGATAAATCGAACATTTTTCTTTCGAAACAGGACTTCGGTATAAAAGCCTACCTCAAGGTAATTACGTCCGATACGGCTCATATCCTTTACGATAACGCATCCTACTATGCCATCTTCAATGTCTGCAAGCATACGCTTCCAATCAGGTCTGTCAAAATTGGTTCCTGACCAGCCGTCATCGGTATAGTGACGCAGATTGGTAAATCCCTGTTCGGTTGCATATTTCTCCAGCATTTTCTTCTGGTTTACGATACTGTTGCTGTCACCGCTTTGCTCATCATCACGGGATAATCTCTCGTAGAGTGCAGTGATTTTGTTAAGTTCCGGTTGTTTTGTTTTCATAAGATTCTCCTTTCAAAACAAACAACCAGCTTATCTGTGGTTTTATTCTACCACGAATAAGCTGGTTTGTGTAAAAATAATTATTGTCTCACTAATAGGAGAAATCCGAAAGGAAAATCGGAACTGTTTTATAAGTATCATGAAATTTAATTTCCCCGAATTTATATGAATGAGGGGAGATATATTGTATTTTTGTTGCAAAAAATATCAAGTTTCCAGTCTGTCGTCATCTTGATAAACTTGAAGTTGTCATCTTTTTTCTTGCTTATTGGAGCCTTTTTTCTTCTCAATGTATTTTCCAAGAAAGTAACCAGTATAACACCAAACAAAACCAACTGCCGCAGAAGCAAATGGATTTCCGAGAAGATATACTGTTATCCCTGCACATGCCGCACCAACTATTGCTCCTATTATTACTCCTATTTTTTTCATATCATTATGCTTTCTCCATTTCTCTTTCATCATTACAAACTGAAGATTTGTTGCACTGACTTCTTTTGCAACGAATCTATAGATAATCCCCGAATTTCTTCCAAGGTACAATTTCTCTATTTAACAACAAGTATTGTAGTTACAACATTTAGAAAATCGTATAAACCGTGAGATACTGCAACTCCGACATATTTGCAATTCTTAATGTTGTATTTTGCAAAACCGAATGCTAATCCAAGCAGCGTCGCAAATAAAACTTGTATCAAATTCCCGTTGATAATATGCCAAAAGCCAAACAGCATTGAAGCTAATACCACACCGAGCCATTTATTTCTCGGCAACAATTCAATGATTGTATCTTGAATATATACTCGAAATATTAGTTCCTCAACCGGTCCTATAATTAAAACATAATAGAAAAATTTACCGATTAAATACCACAATGCAAAATCACGATGTTCTCCGATTAAAGAAAACCCCATTAATGCAGGGAACACGCCGATTATCAGTTCAAGCCCTATAGCAAGTAATATACCGATTAAATAAGCCTTTCTGTTCTTAAATCCATAATCCGATTTAAGTTTGGATAATTTAATAAACAGGAATGCCACAAAGCCAAGAAGCAGATAGAGAAAGCAATTTACGGTCATTCGTATTCCAGTTGCATTTATCATAAAAATTAGCTTAAAAGAAAATGTGAGCAATATTAGCACAAAGGTAAAGAACAATAATATAAATAACTGATTCCTTTTTTCTTTGTTTCTCCACATAGTTTGTTCCTCCATTTACATTAGCTTGGCTTATAAGAACAGTTTGATTAGTTCTTTCGCCCACGAAAAATAGGCTGGAACAACTGTATCAAGCGATTGCTTTACGTCAGCAATGTCCTGTGCGGAAAGCTCTCCTATTTTCTGAAAAACGCTTCCGGCAGCTTCCGTATCGCCTATGGCTACCATCGCTCTGGCGTTATCACCGAGAGCGAAGTATTTCCCAATCGCTAACGCTCCAACGGAAAATTCACCGGTAGCGATTGCCCCAATGGAAATAACGCCAAAACTAATCGCTCCCGCCGTCAGGATTCCGAGGGCGAAGCAGCCTGCTGAGAGAACACCCAGCGCAAACAACCCAATGGCAAGCAGTCCGATAGAAAGCATACCAAAGGAAAACACTCCGATGGATAACATTCCAAGGGATACAACACCTTGTGCTTTCAGACCGATGGCAATCACACCACGAGCGTTCAGTCCCACGGCGACAAAACCTTTGGCGTTTCGGGCAATGTGCCACAAAGGCATACCCATCACGGTCTTTTCGCTCTTTCTCTCCTGCAAACGCTTTCTAAAGAATGGAAGTCCCAAGTCAGTCTGCTGCTCACTGGCCATTTCTTCGTCGTCTTTAAGTAGATAGTCTAAGGAACATTGAAACATCTCGCTCATGCGTATCAGCTTATCTGTTTCAGGGTAGGCAAGATTGCCTTCCCATTTGCTGACAGACTGTCTGGATACTCCCAGAATACCTGCAAGCTGCTCCTGCGTATAATTATTATCTTTTCGTAGTTTTGATATTTTATCACCTAATGTCATAGTGAATCCTCCAATCTGAACTTCTTGTTCATATCAATGATACGAATTTGCAGTCCGAAAGAACACCACCTCTGAGTTTCTATATGTAAACTATGGGTTGCATCCCCCATTTTATGCATAATTTGAGAATAATTCTTCTGCCGTAATGACATCGCACGAAAACTCTGGTTGCATCCCCCGACTATCGAGCTACTATATAGTTGCGTTATGTTATAGGACAATAAATTCCGATTTGCCTTATTCATAAAATAAAAATTATCATCTCAAATTATATCAAAATTACACAATCCCGAAAAGAAATTGTTTTTTCTTCTTGAACAAGCCTACCAAAGCCGGACTCATCCAATCTTGTACAATTGATTTTATTTTTTTTGCTGTAACTTTCAGAATGAACTTGTGCAGATTCTGTTTCCGCTAACATCGTATCAAAAAACATCCTATTTATCAGTCTTTGCCAATCCTTTTACTACCTTATCAAAATCAGACTCGATTGGTTGCGTTTTATTGAAGATGTCATATTCCTGATATGCTTTCTCCACTGCCTGTTTATGGGAAATACGCCCATTATCTTTCAGAATATCGTATCTGCGGAACTCAAGGAACTCGTTCACGCTTTTTGAAAATTCTTCCATGGTAAAGACGTTTTCACGTTCAATCAAATCCTCTATATAATCAAAATACCCTGCAACAGCACGTTCCAATTGACGAATCTGTTTTTCGTCCAAATAGTTTTTGGCAATCGGAGTGTCGGATTTGAGAATACGACCATCGGGAGCATTTTTCCATGTGGTCAAGCCCATATTTTCCTTGGTGTGGTCAGCCTGATTATACACAATTTCAGCCGCTGTTTTACCGGTAATGGCATAATGAAATTTGTTCTGTATGGTGGCATAAAAATGATATGCAGTATCAGAATCTCTATCGTAATCAATGCTGCACTCTGCAAAGATATCGGTTATCTGTTGCCATATTCTGCGTTCGCTGGCACGGATGGAGCGAACTCGTTCCAGCAATTCACGGAAATAGTCTTTTCCAAAAGCTGTTTTACCCTGCTTCAGGCGTTCGTCATCCATAGCAAAGCCCTTTATCATATATTCCTTCAAAATACCGGTTGCCCATATACGGAACTTGGTTGCCTGAATGGAGTTTACTCTGTAACCGACAGAAATAATGGCGTCCAGATTGTAATAATTGGTAGGGGAAAGCTGTGTTTTTCCGGGAATCGCACCGTGTGGAGTGGGTATTTCCATTTTGGAAACTACCACTTCTTCACGAAGTTCTCCCTGCTCAAAAATATTTTTTAAATGCTTGCTGATTGCCGGTGTCTGAACACCGAATAATTCAGCCATTGCCTTTTGGGTAATCCATATCGTTTCATCTTTTATTAAGGCACTAACTGTTACGTTATCATCGTCAGTTCTGTATAGCACCATTTCCATTTGTTTTGTAATATCTGTATTCATAATTAGCCTTCTTTCTTATAGCAGGTGAATTAGTTATTGTTGTCCTTATCCTTCGCCCGGCTCTTATACACATTATACTGGTTTTTACATTTGCCACTGCAAAATACGCTGTTGGGTCTGCTGGCAACAAAGGCATTTCCGCAGTGTTTACATACCTTTAGTGAGGACTTTTCATCTGTAAGCATAAAGGAAAACATCATCTGCACACCTAACAGAAGCGAATGGAAATCCCACACAATGGTAGGATGTTCAAGCAGCTCGATGTGATAGGTTGGCGCAATACCGCCAAATGCCGCCATACCCTGACGGTAAAGCTGTTTTTGCATATCATCCAGCATGTCAAAGTCCTGATAGTAGAGAAAGCTTGACATAAAGGTAAATGCCCAATCCTTGAATAAGGTCACAAGCCAGTCATACCGCTCCGCATATTCTTTCTGGAAACTCATCATTACTGCCTGCGGTTTATTTTTCATGGTCATAATCAGTGCCATCATCTGCACATCGTCCGTACTCCATGAAGATTCCATCCCTTTTTTCACGAAATCAATCTTATCAAAAGGAAAGAAATAGGAAAGATATTTTTCTGTGGTCATGCTTTCTGCCTTGATAAAATGGTTTTTCGGTAAATATACCGCATGGTAAGTAATAAAATCCGGTGTGGTAGGAAGTGCGGTCATAAATCCAAGCAGTCCGTAACCGGTAACAAAATCCATAATGGCATTTTGTAGCTGTTCCTGTGTATTATTTTTGTCCATGCACATCAGTCCGAGGTTTACCGCCTTTAACACCATCTGCTCCGAATCCTTGAGCGGATTATAAAGAGACACTTTCGCATCCGGTGAAGGTGTGATGTATAACGTACCTTCTTTATCTTCCTTCCATTCATATTTGTCATATCGTGCCCAGTTGGAGCTGGTTCTTTGAAAAAGGTTACTCATAAAAGCCTCCAATCTGTCTGTTCTAAAATGTAATCTGTATTGTTTGAAAATATATTACTATCATACCAAGCCTGCCCTATAAGGTCAAATGGTATTTGTGATTTCTTTCGTTTTCTTATTCTTTTTATCCGTAATCAGTACCCGGTAGGTGTCATAAAAAATCTGTTCCGCCTTTGTAAGGGAGATGTGATTATCCACCCTGCTTTGCAGAGCCTGCATAAAGGATTTGCGAAGCTTCTTTAACATGGTGTCTCGGATTTTGCGGATGTTTCTGTCAGTCTGTTCCCGGAGCATGGCGATAGTCTGGCAGGAGTATCCCAGAATCGTAAGCTGATAAAAAAGCTCCTTTTGAACATCCTTCAATGTAAAAATCGCTTTGGAAATATCCTCATCCGTTACCAGCTCATGCATTTCAAATGGGCAGTCATAAATGGCATCAAGGAAATCCCCTTTCATAATCTGTTTCCAGAAAACATGCCGGATGGGAGCAGGAATTACAATCTCATCCGATGAAATTCCCCATTCAAGGGGAACATCCGACCTTCCTATCTCGTGGTAGCGTTCCTTACGTTCCCGGTTTGCATCAAGCCTGTTCCACCATGTAACCACATTCTCAAAATCTTCCTCGGTTCTGGCAGAATCTTCAAGACGTACCAGCGCTTCCTGTTCCAGTTCACGTTTCAGCTTTTTCCTCGTTGACGCTTCCGGTATCTTTGTTACTTCCGGCTCATTTTCCATCTCAAGTTCTATTTCAAGAATGGCGGCATTCTCCCGTTCAAGGGCATCCGTCAGGTCATCTTCCAGTATGTCTTCTTCAAAATAATCATTTGTACATTCCTTCAACAGGATTTCACCACCTTCCCAAAATATTTATCAAATTTTTTCAAAAAACAGTTCCGATTTTGGGACTTCATTTCTCCTATAGGTGAGGAAGTAATCTTATTTATCTAAAAAAGATTACTTAAAACCAGAAGAAAGGAGCCGGACTTTATGAAGATTTATTTTATCCGTTGTCGCAGTCCGTCAAAGATACTTTGATTATACCAAACATATGTTTGCATTTCAAGAAGGAGGTGAAAGTATTATGGAGCAGACAGCAAATAAGGAGCAGGTAATGTCCTCTTTTACCAAAAAGATAGGACAGACCACCTACAAGGTAAATGTGTTTTTCGCAGAGAATACCACAGCTACCTTTGAGGATAAGCTTTTGCATCTGATGGCAAATGATATTGCCAACCGGAAGCAGGATACACCGGATGCAGAGTAATTGTTACACAAATCAATTGTTTTTAAGCTGATATTTTATCAGCGGGAAGGAGTTTTGTATGGGTAAATCAACCAAAAC
>JAFQCM010000085.1 GCA_017399445.1 Lachnospiraceae bacterium
CCATCGATTTGAATACCACGATTGTTTGAATCAAAGTTCATACCAGAAAAATCAATCATAGCTTTTCCAGTATTTTCTGCTTTTATAGTAATTGGATATTGTTCTGATCCATTTCTACCTTCTTCAATACGGAATCTAACTCTAGAAGTATATGTTCCATCTAAAAGAATTAATGTGTCACCTTCTTGTAAAACATAAATTCCATATGTCAAGTTATATGGTGATTCTTTTGTGCCTTCATTAGTAGCAAGTCCATCTGGAGCACAATAATATGTTTTAGGATTTACTACATGGTTTTCAGAAACTTCTTCAGAATTATCAATTGAAATTTCTTCTTCAGAAGATGTAATATTTTCTGAAACGATTTCAGATAAATCTTCGCTAGAAGTAGTTTCTTGAGATGTTGGATTACTTCCACCACAAGCAAATAAAAGACATGATATTGCAGCAGGGAATATTAATGCAATTTTCTTTTTATTCATTATTTTCCATCCTTTCATGTGATTTATAAAAATCACAATACACGCAAGATATTAGCATAAAGATATAGAAAAATAAATATTTTATACTTAAATTTTTCAAAAAAATTAAAGCGCTTACAAAAAAATCGAAATATTCTCAAATTTTACTCATTTTTTACTTGAATTAATCTTACTAGTTTGTTATATTGCAGTTAGATTTTGAAAAAAATCGTTTAATTTTGAAAGGATTATTAATATGAAAAAAACTAAATTATTAGCACTTGCATCATTATTACTTGTTGCTGGTCTTGTTGGCTGTGGTGGCGGAGAAACTGGTTCTACACCTGCTGCTTCTGAAGATACACCAGTTCAATCAGAAGAAGCACCTGCTCAATCAGAAGAAACACCTGCTCAATCAGAAGAAACTCCTGCTCAATCTGAAGAAACACCTGCTCAATCAGAAGAAACTCCTGCTCCATCAGAAGAAGCACCTGCACCATCTGAAGAAGCACCTGCTCAATCTGAAAATACACCTGCTGGTTCTTATTCGTCAACTGCTGCAATTTCTCTTGAAGTTGATGAAGTTGGAACAAAATATACAGCTGGTTTACATACTGTTGGTGGTTTTACAATGGTAGTACCTGATGGAAAAACAAATGAAGTTAAATCTGAAAACAAAACAGTAACTGTTAATGGTGTAGAAAAAACATATGATAGAAGAATTAATAACAATGCTGGTGCAACTACATATGAATTTACAGCAGAAAAAGCTGGTAAATTTGTATTTGTTGCTAGATCTTCTTCAAAAGAAGCTACAGAAGATAGACTTGCTACATTAAGTACAATTGATGGCGTAGCAGTAGAATCTATTACAATTCCAGGTGGAACAGTTGATGCTGAAGGTGCAGCAGCAAACTCACCATATGTATCATACGAAATCGAATTTGCTGCAGCTGGTGATTATTCATTCCAAATTGCTAAATATAATGGTTCTGGTGCTGGTACACATATCTTAGATATGCTAGTATTCTACGCTGAATAATTTATAACTAACTAAATTTATAAGACTGCTTCTTTTTGAGGCAG
>JAFQCM010000086.1 GCA_017399445.1 Lachnospiraceae bacterium
ACCTGTATATTGTAACTGTTTATTTATATTGATTGTTCTTTCTTCTAAGTCAATATCTTTTATTGTAAGACCACATAATTCTGAAATACGCAAGCCTGTTTCAAATAGTATAAACATACCATCATAATACTGTCTGAAATGGTCATCTTCCTTGATGAATTTCAAGAAATTGCGTTGTTGCTTAGCTGTCAAGGCATCTCTTTTTATAGAATCGTTAATCAAACACTCTGCAATATGTTAAATTTATCACCTTATTACAGCATTAGCATTTAAAAATTCTCAACTTTCAGAACCTGATTCACACCATAAATTCGAGTACTAATATTTAAATACTCTACATCTACACCCTCTTTTGTTTTCCTGGTTCCCGATGATTTAGCATATGGTTCAGAACCATATACAACAACATTACATCCTTCATATGCTTTCATTTCCTCATACATCTTCGGGTCAGTAAATAATACACTAAGTGAAACATATTTTCCTGTTTCTACTTTTACTGAGTAAATACTCATCTTATAGTATTTAAAATTTTCTTTAGGTGGTTCTACAGACTTTACCTTCCCACAAAAAGTTACTGGATGATATACTTTCTTCGAAATATACTTGAAAGCTCTTAAATAATTCTCTTTGTCATACTCAAAAAAGAAAGAATTCCATAGTATCTCATCGTACAATTTCTTTGCACTGTTGTAAAACTTTAATTTAAGTTTTTCTTTTATTTCTCCAACACCATCTGCGTCAAGCTGACATCTCAGCTTTAGAATCCTCTTTAGTGTCGTAATATAAGCAGGTTTGTCCCCGCTTTTAATATATTTTAAGGTAGAACGCTTAATTTTCTTTTCTGTATTTGTATCACCTTTTTCTTTAACCGTTGTTTCTAACGTATCAACTAATATATGTAATCGTACAATGTATGACTCTCCGTCTTTCGTCATTAAGTCCTCTTCATTGCTACATTCTGCATATATATCCTTTATTTCATTTTCCGTAATGTATCTGCATCCATCCGCATGAGGATTGATTTTACTGTTTGTAAGTCTAAAATACGCCGAAACATGCACATCACATTCTCCAACTTCTCTTATGTGCTCCTTTACATACGTAATTGGAGTTCCGCAATACCTACAAAAGATTTTCCCATTCATCTCATCTTTGTACTTCTTCAAATTAATAATACCAGCACCATAGCGTGCTTCAAACATTTTTACACCCATATTTTTCATCTTCTAGAATTGTATACAAAAATAGAGCCTTTTTAAGACATGCTCAGGTCTGTGATTCTCAGCTACTCAAATCAATGGTACTTCGCTTTGTGATTAGCCAATGTCTTTCCAGCTTTACTCTTGGTGCTCTTGCTGGTTGACTTGCTGGCTAATTTCTTAGCTGCACTACCGACTTTACCGCCATGATGTACTACCATATCACAATACCTCCTTTGCAAAATCTCCTTGCAGAAGAAGGCTTTCTTTGATATTATTAGTTTGCGAGAAAAATAAGTCCAAAGACCTTCTTTGGCAAGGGAATCAGTCAGAGTTAACCTCTGGCTTTTTCTATGTAAAGAGCCATGCTCTTACATACCAATCATTATTTAGTTTTTTTCTACTCCAAGAGC
>JAFQCM010000008.1 GCA_017399445.1 Lachnospiraceae bacterium
CCTCTGCTCTACCAACTGAGCTATCTGGGCAAACCTGTAAGCTTCTTAGCTTCTCGCCTCACCAGCGACTATTATAGTTTATAACAAAGGTTTGAATTTGTCAACACCTTTTTCAAATTTTTTTTACTTTTTTTAATTTTTTTGAAACTTTACTTTTCAAAACCCTCATCAGATAGATTTCCTCACTTATCCAATGAGGGTTTTTACAAAGTATATTTCTTTTGTTATTCTATAGTCTCCTACATTTCATCTACCATATACTGTACGGTTTTTTATACCAAAAACATCCCCACCAGAATCCCAAGCACAAATCCAGCAAATACCTGGATTGGGGAATGGCCCAGAATTTCTTTTACATTATCTACATTTACCTTTCCGGTTTTATTATAGTTATTAATAATCTGATTTAATGTTTGTCCAATATGACCTACGGCACGTCTTACGTGCATGGCGTCATACATTACTACAATTGACAAAACTACAGCCAGTGCGAAGATAGAAGACTCAATCCCTTCCTTTCTTCCAATTACTGTAGTGGCTGCAATGACAAAAGCAGTATGGGAACTTGGCATACCACCGGAGGCAGTTGCCAAAGACCAGTCTATCCTTTTATTTTCGATAAAAGATATCACCATTTTTAATGCCTGTGCAATAAACCATGCAACGCCTGCTGCAATGAGTATTTCCATCCTTTTTTCTCCTTTGATTTTTTTCTTACCTGTCTTTTACTTGATTCTTATAAATCTTACTGTTCTCCACGAACCAGCTTTCCGAAAACTTCTCCACGTTCTTCAAAGTTTTTGAAAATTCCATAACTGGCGGCTGCCGGTGACATCACACAGCTTTTTCCCTGTGGGGTTATTTTTTTTGCCAACTTCACTGCATCTTCTAAATGCTCTACCAGCTGAATTCTGTCTATCCCTTTGAAATCAGTATACTTCTCCTTAATTTCCTGATAAATACGTCTTCCTGTAGCTTCCATTAAAATAATATTTGGAACTTTATGATCACTTAAAAATAAAATAAGTTCCTGATACTCAATTCCCCGATCCATTCCACCAATAATCACCGTATCCGTATCCTGAAGACTGGTTAATGCCTGAATGGTGGTATCACAGATGGTGGAAATGGAGTCATCATAGTATTTTATACCATCAATGGTTCCAATGTACTGAAGTCTGTGAGGAAGTGGCTCATATATTTTTAAGGCTTCACAAAATACTTCATCACAAATGTTAAATTCCTGAAGCAAGCCATAAACCACCCCAATATCATAATAATTATGTATTCCAATAAGTTTAATTTCCCCTGTTGGAATTTGGAAAACTTTATCCTGGTTTTTGTAGGAAATGTTTTTTTCACCCACCTCAATCTCAGCATTACTTCCTTCATAACCAATAGAAATCACCTGAGACTTACAGGTATTTTCTTTTGGAAGAATTTCCACATTACAAATCAGCTTATCTCCCGAAAGCTGGTTTCGATAAATACGTTCTTTGGCTGCCACGTATTTTTCCATAGTTCCGTAATGGTCTAAATGTTCTTCATGAATGTTCATTAATACCCCAAGTCTTGGCGCTACACTCATATATTCCAGCTGATGAGAGGACATTTCAAAACAAATTACGGTATCTTCCTGTATTTCTTCTGCAATGTCAAATGCCGGAATTCCAATGTTTCCTGCCAGCACCGTTTTTACTCCTGCTTCCTTTAATACATGGTATAGTAAGGTTGTCGTAGTGCTTTTTCCCTTGGTTCCGGTAATTCCAATTATCTGATTACGAAATCTGCGAAAGAAAAGTTCTGTCTGAGATACAATTTCACAGGTGTATTCTTCTATCTCCTGTTCCAGTACAATACCGGGACTTTTGAATACCAGGTCATATTCATTTAAAGATTTTTGATATTCTTTTCCTGTAATCTGCAAGACATTTTCCGGCAAAATATCGGTAAGGGAATTCAAGTCAGCTATGGCAAGGCTCTGATACCCTCCTGCCTTTTCTATTAACTTATAAGTGGATTTTCCTTCCCGGCCAAATCCTAGTATTAGCACCTTCCTATTTTCAATACAATTTTTCATTGTTTCTAACATGCGACTGCCTCCCACTTACTAATATGCATTTCTTACAGAACTTATACTACTAATTATAACATTCTCTTTTCAAAATCTCATCAAATTCTTCTGGTAACAAGTGTTCTTTATCGTAAAATTCCAAATATGTCTTTTCATTGCCTTTGTTCTTTTCATAAAAGCCTTCTGCTTTATAATATTCTAAAAGTTTTGACAATGGCTGGCCTTTTTGCTCTAACTTTTCTATGGCAAGGCAAATGGCGGTATTAATTTCATCCCGGCTTCCTACACATTCAAATGGTTTTTCCGGTGATACTCCAATTAACTGTTTCATGGTTTCTAACATGGTCAAGTCATTTAACATATCTGCACCAAAAATTTCTTTCAAACGTTCCTGTTCCATAAATGGAGATAGGATAAAAAATACAAACAGGCATTTTGGGCAATGTCCGCACCAGATATCTTCCTTGCTTCCCACATTACAGCTTCTGAAAATATCATGATATTCCCTATATTTTGCAAACTGTTTTGCAATCTGAAATTCGCTTAATGGGCGCAGCATACTAAAGTAGTAAGTACCGCTTCTTATGTATTTTTTTTCATAATTATGAAAATCCTGCTCAAATTTAAAGCTCTTAGAATACTGGTGATTTACGGTACTTCCTGCCACAGTACTTTCATTGGCACTGGATTCGTTAGATAATACAATATATTTTAATCCGTTCATATATGCTGCTATGGTAGCTGAAAAAGCTACTATAGCGGAGAATGGTGTATGTCCGTTTAAAAAGCCCTGCTTATTTAATTCTATCATTTTTTTATCTAAAGTACGTTTTACCGCAATCATCTTGTCTGTTCCATATCCACCGGCTTCTACTGTGTGAATGGTAGCACCTCTTGGGTTAATAATATAACAGTAATTGCTGTCTTTCTGGTCTTTTAAAAGGCTTAAGGTTACTGCAGAATCCTTTCCACCGCCAATTGGCACCAGACATCCTTTCAGACTTTCCTCTTCTTGCCATGTTCCGGAAAACGGTTTTCCTTCGGAAACAATTTCCATAAAGCTGTCCTGTTCTACTTCTATACCATTGGTATAGTAAAATTCTCCCAGACCATGATAGTACAGTTCTTTCCACCATTTTATCTGCTCACTATCCAAAGCCCCTGCCTGTACCCGTACCTTTGGTGCACAGGTAATCTTCCAGTAGCTTACTAATTCTACCATCCCAAGAGAAAATACCATATTTTCAAACATTGCATTATCTTTTGCAATTTCTTTGCTTCCTGGTTTCTTTGGGAACTCCCAGTATGGATGAAATTCTGATAATCCCGAAATTTCAAAATGGTAAGTGATGCGGATTTTTGCATCTGTTTCTTCTATATCATAGCATTTGTAAATAAATTCTTTATAAGTTTCACGTAACTGATTATAATTCATGATTTTGCTCCTTGAAAAAAGGGCGGGCATAGCTGATTGTATTTAATATAAGCTATCTCGGCCCTGTGGGTCATTCTAACTTTTTCATTATAGTTTAAATGTATGCACTTTGCAAGGGAGTATTCGTTGTTATAAGACAATAAAAGATGCCAAAGTTTATTTAACATCTTTTGTTTTAGTGCTTTTTAATTTTCCTTTACACTCAATACATTTGCCTCATTTTCTTTCATATCATTCAATCATTCTGCCATACACAAAAATGGCCTTGGACACCAATTTCAGCCTCCAAAGCCATTTTCTTTGCTTATTTATAACAATTGTCTTCTTTCATTAAAAATCTACATCTTCTCCATAGAAGCAAGCCTTCAAAAGTCCTTCCATTTCTTCCTGAGTTGGGATTCTTGGATTAGATCCGGTACATGCATCCCCGATTGCCAATTCTGCTACCTTAGGAAGTTTATCAAAGAATTCTTTTTCATCAATAATTCCACCTTCGTATTCCTTAATTCCTCTTGGAATGTCTAAAGAATCGTTCATGAATTTTAATTCTGCTACCAGTGCAGCTACTAATTCTTCTGTAGTATCACCTTTTAAGTTAATCGCTTTTGCAATTTCAGCATATCTTTCTGCTGCTTCTGCATTCTTGGCATTAAACTGAATAACTCTTGGAAGGTACATGGCATTGGCACAGCCATGGACAATGTGACCACCACTGTAAGCTGCTCCTGTCTTATGCGCCATGGAATGTACAATACCAAGCAATGCGTTAGAAAATGCCATTCCGGCCAGACACTGTGCATCGTGCATTCTGGCTCTTGCTTCCATATCACCATCATAAGATTTCTTTAAATCATTATGAATCATTTTTATTGCATGAATTGCCAATGGGTCTGTGTAATTACAATGTAATGTAGACACATAAGCCTCAATAGCGTGTGTCATGGCATCCATACCAGTATGTGCTGTCAATTTGGCAGGCATAGTTTCTGCCAGTGCTGAATCTACAATTGCTACATCCGGAGTAATGTTGAAGTCTGCTAATGGATATTTAATTCCTTTTTCATAATCTGTAATAACACTAAATGCAGTTACTTCTGTTGCAGTTCCTGAAGTAGATGGAATCGCACAGAATTTCGCTTTTGTACGAAGTGTCGGGAAATTAAATGGTGTAATCAAATCTTCAAATGTAGTTTCCGGATATTCATAAAATGCCCACATGGCTTTTGCTGCATCAATTGGAGAACCTCCGCCCATAGAAACAATCCAATCCGGTTCAAATTTTCTCATAGCTTCTGCCCCACGCATTACAGTTTCCACACTTGGGTCCGGCTCTACGTTTTCAAATAATTCAACTTCCATTCCGGCTTCTTTCAAATATCCTACCGCCTTATCCAAAAAACCAAAGCGTTTCATGGAGCCGCCCCCAACTACCACAATTGCTTTCTTTCCCTTCAAGTTCTTTAATTCTTCTAAAGAACCTTTTCCATGATATAAATCTCTTGGTAATGTAAATCTTGCCATATCAAACCCTCCTAAAATATAGTTGTTATGCAGGATATCATTCCTCTCCTGCCAATTTTCATTTGCGATTTTATTCTATCATATTTGCCACATAGACACAATAAGTTTTCTAACTTTCAAAATATATTTACATTAATTTCTGACTTTTTATCCCGCACAACTCTTTTCGTCAATTAATTACTCTTTAATAGCATTTCCCACATTAGGTTTAATAAAATTTTCATATGCGTAGTCCCACAGCTTTGGTGCCCCTTTTGGAATATTTATATTTCTTTCCATAATCTGAGAAAGCACCACCCCATGTTCTTTCCATGCTTTTCCTTCACTGGCATGATTTAACATAATAGGCTGTGTCCGATCTAAAGCATGGGCAAAGTTTGCTTCCGGTGTTTCATTATCTTCAAATTCTTCCCATAAATCTCTTACTTTTTTCGCCTGGTCTTCTGGGAGAATATTAAAGATTCTGTCTGCCGCTTTTTCTTCTCTCTGTCGTTTGGTTTTATTTCCTTCCGTATCATATGCATAGGTATCTCCTGCATCTATTTCTACTAAATCGTGAATTAAAACCATGGAAACTACACGAAGTACATCTACCTCTTTTGGTGCATATTCTGACAACAGAATTGCCATAAGTGCCAGATGCCAGGAATGTTCTGCATCATTTTCTTTTCTGGAACTATCTGTCAGATAAGACTGGCGGCCTATTTTCTTTAATTTATCTACCTCTTGTATAAATTCCATTTGTTGTTGTAATCGTTCCATTGTTGCTCCCCTTTCTTTTATATATGAAGTGATTTATGGTGCTACTTTGAATTATACATTATGGCATGAATTCGTCAAGTTATCATCTTTTTTCTACTAATAAAAATCCCGCCAGTTCACTATTTCCATTGAACTGGCGGGTATTTTTAATAATTTTATGGGAGAGAAAATTCCCTTCGTTTACTTTTTATTGGCAACAGCAGCCTCAATAAATCCTTTGAATAATGGATGTGGTCTATTAGGCCTGGATTTTAATTCAGGATGCGCCTGAGTTGCAATAAACCATGGATGGTCTACTAATTCTACCATTTCCACAATGCGCTTATCTGGTGATAAACCGGATAACTTCATTCCATTTTCTGTTAGTACAGTTCTGTAATCATTGTTAACTTCATAACGATGTCTATGACGTTCATGTACAGTTTCTTCTCCATAAACTTCATAAGCCTTAGAAGTTTTATCCAATACACATGGATAGGAACCAAGTCTTAAAGTTCCACCAATGTCTTCCACACCATTTTGGTCTGGCATTAAGTGAATTACCGGATGTGTGGTATCTGGTTTCAATTCCACACTGTGAGCATCACTATAATTCAACACGTTTCTTGCAAATTCTACAATAGAAAGCTGCATTCCAAGACATAATCCAAGGAATGGAATCTTATTTTCACGAGCATAGCGGATGGCCGAAATCTTTCCTTCCACACCTCTGTCCCCAAAACCACCAGGAACAAGAATACCATCTACATTTCCTAAAATTTCTGCTGCATTTTCATCTGTTACTGTTTCAGAGTCAATCCATTCAATGTTTACTGTGGCACGCTCTGCAATTCCACCGTGTTTTAAAGCTTCTACTACACTGATGTATGCATCATGAAGCTGAATATATTTACCAACTAATGCAATGTTTACTTCTTTGTTAGGGTTTCTCAAAGCTTCCACCATTTCTTTCCAGTCAGTAAGATCCGGTTCCGGACAGTCTAAATGTAAACATTCACATGCCACTTGTGCCAGTTTTTCTTCTTCCATAGCAAGTGGAGCTTCATACAAATATTCCACATCCAGATTCTGTAATACATGATTCTTTGGTACATTACAGAATAATGCAAGCTTGTCTTTCAATCCATTATCTAACGGAAGTTCAGAACGACAAACAATAATATCCGGCTGAATTCCCATTCCTTGTAATTCTTTTACACTTGCCTGGGTAGGTTTTGTCTTCATTTCCCCTGATGCACGAAGGTAAGGAATTAATGTTACATGAATTAAAATTGCATTTTCATGCCCTACTTCATGTTGAAACTGACGAATGGACTCTAAAAATGGCTGGCTTTCAATATCACCAACAGTTCCACCTACTTCTATAATCGCAATAGTAGTGTCTTCATCTGTAAAGTTACGATAGAAACGACTTTTTATTTCATTTGTAATGTGTGGAATTACCTGAACAGTTCCTCCACCAAAATCTCCTCTACGTTCTTTCTGTAAAACAGACCAGTAAACTTTTCCTGTTGTTACATTAGAATTCTTGTCCAAACTTTCATCGATAAAGCGTTCGTAATGACCTAAATCAAGGTCTGTTTCCGTACCATCATCTGTTACAAACACTTCTCCATGCTGAACCGGATTCATGGTTCCCGGATCAATATTAATGTAAGGGTCAAATTTCTGCATGGTAACTTTATACCCTCTTGCCTTCAAAAGGCGTCCAAGAGATGCTGCAGTAATACCCTTTCCAAGACCAGATACTACACCACCTGTCACGAAGACATATTTTACTGCCATGAATTATTTCCTCCTTTGAAATACCATAATAAAATTAAGCTTACCTGTCAATTAAGCGTATTCTCGTTTTTATAAAGACAAGCAAGCTGTAAACTCTAACACATATTCTCAATTATTCAATTATACAATGTGTTCTTTCTAAAGTCAATGTGTCTTGTAAAAACTTCTGACTATCCAAGTTTTATAAGTTACTGTACACAGCATACTGTGTACAGTAACTTATAAATTCCAGAATACTAGATTTTTTCTCAAAATTTGGTTCTATTATCACATACTATTTATTATAATTATTTTCTTATTCTTCTTTTTCCATTTTCTCCATAAATTCTTCTTTAGACATATCTACACGCCTTGCTGCTTCTTCCAGACCCAACATTCCATCCTTTACCAAGGATACAAGTGTCATAAATACCCCTTGTTTCAGTCCCTGCTCCAATCCTTGCTCCAATCCTTGCTCCAAAATCGCTTCACCAAAATTACACATAGTATTAATTCCTCCTTCTAACTCAATCTTCGGTTCTTTCACTGTCTGCTTATATACACGGCAACAACTTCACTCTACAGCTTTTCTTACAAAAACAAATCCCATACTTTCTAAACTCTTTATACCCTTCCAGCTTCAGCTCTGCATCATACTGGTGTTCTTATATTTGTGTCAATGCTTCCTGACACTTGTTTTCCATTTCTTCTAATTTTTCTGTCTTTTTAATTTCTATAATAATAGCAGTTCTTTTCAAATCAAAGGGTACTAACTGAATATCTGGTCTTCCGTTTCCTGGTTCCCGATTAGAACGCATAATATACTCCGGCACACCTTGAAGCAGCCTTATTATATATCCATGATAAAAAGATTCTACATTATCATAATAACTAATCCCCTCCATAAGATATCTGCGTAATATCAGTTCCATCGCTTCACAGTCACCATCCAATATTGCCTGATGTAATGGTGCACGGTTCACCTGACTTACTTTTTCTGTAAACCAGTCACGAATAATATTACTGAATATATACCGAATCTCCCGATTTGGAATCTTCATAGTAAGAAGTATTGTTTCCTCCTCCTGACGCTCTTTTTCTTTCTTTAAATAACCTGTAAAATATAAAAAATTCCATAAATTATCCTGAGTTTTATACACTTCATCATACGTAATGTCTTCGTGAATTGGCTTTTCAATAGTTTTACCATGAATTAAAAGTTCTATCTCCTGCTTCACCTGATTATCTGCACTACTTCTTCCATTTTATCAAAAGAACTTTTTCTTGCCTAGCCTCCCTACACTTCCTTCAAATACACCCCAGTAAACGCCGGAACATCTATCACCAGCTGGTTCCCGCCAGCCCCACGTTCTGTCTCTATCTGCACTACTTCCCTTTTACTATTTCCTCCAAAGCACTCCCAATCACTGTTAAAAATCACTTCAACCCCTTCGGTCTCTCCCACATTCAATCTATACCCCTTGCAAGGCTGATTATCAAAATTAAACACTGCATAAATACTGCCTTTTTTCCCGGTTCTCTTCATAGTATAAGTACAGGTGCCATCTTTTACACAGTCAATCCAGCAAAAACCATCCTCTGCATAATCCTTTTCAAACAATGCAGTTTCCCTTACATACACTTTATTCAGTTCACTGATAAAATACATAAACTTCTGGTTTTCTTCTGCCTGGGAAAGCTTCCAGTCCAAAGCATCTTTTCCATTCCAACTATTTACCTGTGCTGATTCATTTCCCATAAAATTCAAAATTTTCCCTGGATGAGCATACATATACATATACAATGCTCTCGCCTGGGGAAATTTTTCCTGTAACTTTCCATAAATTCCTTTGAAAACACTTTTTTCCCGATGAGCTGCCTCATCATGAGAAAGTGCCAGCATGTACTTTTCATCCTGAAAATAAACCATAGAATATGGCAGGATATAATATTGCTGTCTGCGCTTTTCCGGTGAGTAAGACATATATTTTAAAGTATCTTCAATCCAGTTTAGGTCCCACTGATAATCAAATCCCAAGCCACTTTCTTCTACCTTTTCCGTAACCTTTGAAAAGCTACTTCTATTTTCTGCCATTAAGATGCAGTTAGGAAATCGCTCTTTCAACCCTTTATTCATGCGCTTTAAAAAGTCAATGGCAATTCCATTTTCTCCTTTGTACTTTTCCCCCTGCCAGTAAATTATCCTATCAATACTTCCCATTCTTAAACCGTCAAAATGATATTCACTTAACCAATAATTTGCCACTGACTGCAAAAAACTTCTGACCTCTCCTTTAGAATAAATGAAGTTACAGCTTCCCCATTCATTAATTGCCACATCTTTATGAGGATATTCATACAGAGGCTGTCCATCATAATCGGCTAGCCCATAACTGTCAATAGCAAAGCTACCAACCATACAATCCATAATCACGCCAATATTATTCTGATGGCAAATATCTACCAGTTTCATCAAGCCTTTCCCATCTCCATATCTGGAAGTGGGACTGAAAAATCCTGTATTCTGATATCCCCAGGATTTATCTGATGGATGCTCACTTAAAGGCATAAATTCAATATAGTTATATCCCATTTTCTTTACATGGTCCACTAAATTTTCCGCCAGTTCCTCATAAGTAAGCCATTTTCCATCTTCTGCTTTTTGAAAGCTTCCTAAATGAACTTCATAAATATTCATTGGCTTATTTTCACTTTTCCCTCTATGTTTCAGCCACTGACTGTCCTGGAACTGATAAACCTCTAAATTTCTGATAATAGAAGAAAAATCCGGCCTTAATTCCATACCAAATCCGTAAGGATCACAATGGTCACAATATTCCTCTTTATTTTTATAAATTCTATATTGATACTTCATTCCTTCCTTTGCTTCCGGAATTATGCACTCATAAAAATTCCCGTCATTAACAGGTACCATTTCTGTTTCCCGAAAATGATTAAATTCTCCTATAACACTTACCTTCTCTGCATTTGGGGCAAAGGTGCGAAAAACCACTCCTTCTTCTATAACATGTGCCCCTAAATACTTATATGCCTCAAATTCTTTTCCCTCATAAAACTCATTAAAGTTCATACTTTCCCTCCTTTTTTCATATATTCATTAATAAACCCGCAACTTGGGAGTCTTTATGAAATATTATAAATCTTTCCTTACATACTTTCTTATTTTTATTTCACTACTTCTAAGCGGCTGTAGTGATCAAAGTCCAAAAATCATCTCCGCTGCCCCTGCCACTTCTTTTCATGAATGGTGTGATGAAATTTTCAAAACGGAACTTTCCCAAAACACTTTGAACTTGCATTATACTTTAAAAAACCCTGACCAATATGGTATTTCCAAAGATGTCATTTCCCTTGGCAGTTTAAGTGTCGAAGAACAGGAAAATTACATTAACAGAATTCAAGAATATGTTAAAATTCTGAATACCTACGACTATGATTCCCTTACCAAAGAAGACCAGCTTACCTATGACATTTTAAAATATCATTTTGAACAGATACTTTCTAATCAGTCTTACTATTTATACAATGAACCTTTAAGCTCCGTCACCGGAATTCAGGCACAGCTTCCTATTTTGCTGGCAGAATATCAGTTTTATAAAACTTCTGATATTCCTGTTTACTTAAATCTGCTTTCACAAGTAGATGACTATTATAATTCTATCATTAGTTTCGAAAAACAAAAAGCGAAAAATGGATTATTTATGTCAGAAAACGCTGCCGATGCCATTATATCACAATGCAATGACTTTATAAAAAATCCTTCTGAAAATATGTTAATTACTACTTTCAATGAAAGAATCGATCAGATGGAGAATTTGGATACTCGCCTTGCCTTAGAATATAAATCTCAGAATATGCAGATTTTCATCGGAAAAGTGCTGCCTGCTTACAAAAATCTAGTGTCCGCTTTAACAGAATTAAAAGAATATTCCGCCAATCAAGATGGCCTTTGCTATCTAAAGGGTGGAAAAGAATATTATGAAGAATTGACCAGAGAAACTACTGGTTCTTCTAAAAGCGTGGAAGAATTAAAAGATTTAATCAATAAATATTATACCAATGATATCCTGACTTTAAAAACCTGCTTAGAAAACGGTGAAATTGCAACGGAAGCTCTCTCTTCTTTTCAAAACAGTAATCCGGAAGAAATCCTGTCCCACTTAAGTCAGGAAATCTCTCAGGATTTTCCTCAGTTGACTCAGGTAAATTATCAAGTAAAATATGTAAATGAAAATCTGGCAGAACACATTAGTCCTGCTTTTTACCTTACCCCACCTATTGATAACAGTTCTCAAAATGTAATCTATATCAATCCTGCTTCTGACTTAAAAGATCTTTCTCTTTTTACAACGCTGGCACATGAGGGCTATCCGGGGCACCTTTACCAGACTGTGTTTTCCTCTAATACAGGAACCTCCAATGTACGTTCTCTCTTTAGTTTTGGCGGCTATACGGAAGGCTGGGCTACTTATGCAGAAATGTACTCTTATCAGCTTTATGGTTTGGATGATGTTTCTGCCACCTATTATATGCATACCAATTCCTTAAATCTTTCTCTTTATGCAAGGCTGGATATTGGAATACATTATGATGGTTGGAAACTGACTGAAATTCAGGAATTTTTATCACAGTTTGGAATTACCGATGAAAGTTCTGCAAAAGCTATACAAACTGCTATATTAGAGGCTCCTGCTAACTATTTGAAATATTACATTGGCTATTTGGAATTTTGTGAATTAAAAGAAAAAGCCCAATCTGTTTTCGCTCAAGAAAACACACTGGACTTAAAAGATTTTCATAATGTAATTTTATCCATCGGGCCTGCACCTTTTGATATTATTGAAAAGTATATGCCTGAATACTACGACGTTTTATGCTCTTCAAAATAACCTTTCAAATTTACAAGTGCTTTGGCTAATATATTTTTTTCTTCTTCTGTTAATTTGTCTACAGTTGCCTGTATCATATTGTTGTGAAATACTTTATGGTGTTCATAGGCTTTACGACCTTTTTTAGAAAGAGACAGCAGCACTACTCTCCGATCTTCCTGGCTACGGACTCTTTCTACATATCCCTTTTTTACCAGATTATTCATAGCAATGGTAAGGGTTCCAATGGTAACGGAAAGCGATTTAGCAACTGTGGACATATTTTTAGGCTCTGAAATACCGATAGCTTCAATAATATGCATATCATTATTGGTAATATCTTTAAATTCCGAGGTAATAATAGCTTTTTCCTCAATATCCATAATATCTTTAAAAATACCTACCAGAAATTCATTCATGCTTTCATATAAATCCACAAAAATCACCATCCACCACTTAGTTTCTTCCAAAATCAATTATTTATAGTATACCCGATAAACCGCTATAATTCAACTTTTTTTCACTGTTATTCCACTGATTTTAAGGACTCTGCCATATTAATTTTTTCTAGTTTAAAGTACATTACAATATCTACAATCCCTGCAAATACAAAGGTAAAAATCACACTAAGGAAATAGCTTATTGGCAATATTTTTACATCAAAGGATACCATATCAATATCAATTTTTGACATTACAAATGCATGAAGATAATATCCCATCACAATCCCCACCAGTGCTCCAATCAATGTTAATATCATATTTTCACGGAATACATAAGAAGCCGTTTCTCCCGGATAAAAACCTAAAACTTTTATAGTGGCAATTTCCCTGATTCTTTCTGTAATATTGATGTTAGTAAGATTGTACAGTACAATAAATGCCAACATTCCGGCACAAACAACGATCAAAATAATTACATAGTTCAGGCTAGACATCATACCGCCAAAACGTTCTTTCGTATCTGCATTGATACTCACTGCGGTAACGCTATCTAAATCTGCAATCTCTGCTCCGGCTCCATGTACATCTATGTCTTCTTTTATGTTTACATATGCCATATTAATTTCCGGTTCTTCTCCTAATTGTTCCATTATGGTGTCATTGGAGATATAAACATAATTATATACAAAATTCTCACAAATCCCTGAAACTTTTACCTGAAGTTCTTTCATATCTTCATCCCTAAGAGTAATGGTATCTCCTATAGCCAGATTATATTTAGAAGCTAGTTTATTGGTAATCACCACTTCTCCCTTTTCCGGATAAGCAATTGCCTGATCTTTTGTGGTGTGCAGAGAAAGGCTCTTTTCTAAATCCTGACCGGCTTCTAAAGATATCATGGAAACAGATTTTACCTTTCCATCGGTTTCCAAATCCACTGTTTTTTCTCCGCCAAAGACAGCACTGTCTATGTCATCCTTTGTCTTTTCCAGGAATGTTTCTCTTCTTTCCCCGGTACAGCTTTTTTTAAAGGTAACGCCCATATCATAAATCTGAATTTGTTCATACTGTTCATCTGCAATATGCACAATAGAATCCTTCACACCAAATCCAGTAGCAAGAAGGGCAGTACAGCCACTAATTCCCAATACCATCATAATAAAACGTCTCTTATAACGAACTATATTTCGTATAGATACCTTATGCAGGAATTTTAACCGTTTCCAAATAAAAGGAACTCTTTCCAGAAAAATTCTCTTTCCATTTTTGGCAGCTTTTGGACGAATCAGAGAAGCTGCGTTTTCTGAAAGCTCATATTTACAGGTAAGAAATGTAGTTCCCATGGAACAAAGCAAAGAAACTGCCAAAGCAATCACTGCAAATTTCCAGTCAAATACTAGCACAATTTCTGGCATATTATACATCATTCCATAACTTGCCCAGATTACTGTAGGGAACAGCCATGAACCAATGAAATATCCGCCAATTCCACCAATGGCTGCTGCACTTCCGGAATAGAATAAATATTTACTCATAATTTTGCCGGAACCATAGCCTAATGCCTTTAAAATTCCTATCTGAGTACGCTGCTCTTCCACCATACGGTTCATTGTGGTCATACATACCAATGCTGCTACTAAAAAGAAGAACACAGGAAATACATTGGCAATTCCTTCTACAATATCAGAATCACTTTCAAAACATGCATATCCTATATTGGTGTTTCGTCCCAGCACATAATAATCTGGTTCTTCCAGTTCATCAATTTCTTTCTGGGCATCTGCAATTTCAGCTTCTGCATCTGCAATTTCTTCTTCATATTCTTTTCTGGAATCTTCGTACTCTTTCAGCCCATCTTCATACTCTTGCTTACCATTAGCTAACTCTTCTTTTTTCTCTTCCAGTTCTACCTTATTTTTCTCTAAAGTGCTTTCTGCCGCTGCCAGCTGTTGCTTCCCTGCTTCTATTTCCGCAAGTCCTGCTTGTATTTGTGCGTATTGAGGAAGAAACTCATAAGGGCATTGTGCCTGAGCTTCTAATAAAGACTGCTCATTAGCTTCCAATTCTGCTTTTTTAGCAGCAAGTTCTTTCTTTCCTGACTCTATTTTTTTCTCACCATCTGCTAATTGCTGTTCTCCATCTTCCAGCTCAACCTTGGCATCATTTAATTCTGTTAATGCATCTGCAAATTCTTTTTCTGCCTTTGCTTTTTCCTCTTCTAAATCTGCTTTAGCATCATCTATTTCTTTCTGAGCCTCCGTTTTAATCTCTGCAAATCTGTTTTCTACTCTTTGTGCAGTTGCCACATCTAAGGTATCTTTTAATTCATCCAATGCATCTTTATATGCCTCGCTGTAACACTGTTCCTCTATATTACCTTTTACCAAAATTTCTGTAAAATACTCGGAATCAAAAGCACTTTCTTTTAAATAAATAAAACCGGTAATTCTTCCGTTTCCTAAGGAGGTGGTTCCACGTTCAAAGTTAATGTAATAAGACGAGTCTACCAGACCTGTAATCTCATATTCCTGATACATTAACATTTCCTTGGTATCTTTAGAATTATTCTTGGAAATCAGAATTTTGCTTCCAATCATTTCCTCTCCATACATTTGGGAGTCTACCACACATTCATTCTCTTTCTCCGGCATTCTTCCTTTGGTGATTAGCGGTGTATTAATTCCCTCTGTCAAGGAGTGAGCTTTTACTACATACTCAGTTTCCCCATCAGAACTGCACAAAACATCTAATTCATAAGCTCCTTTTACCCTTTCTGCTCCTTCTGTTTTTTCCAGTTCTTTTACATCTTCTTCTGTAAATCCAAGGGTGGACAGCAGACGTACGTCAAACATATTCGTTTCCTTAAAATACTGGTACTCTGTGGCAAGCATGGCTTTTTTACATACTTTCAGTCCTGTAAAAAAACCTACTCCCAATGCAACAATGGCAAAAATAGCAAACCATCTGCCAAAGCTTTGCTTAATTTCCCTAAGGGTGGTTTTCTTCATCATTGATTTCATCCTATCCCTCCCTGGTTACCATTCAATTTCTTCTACTGGTACAATCTTATCATTTTTCTTCATATCTGCTATGGTTCCGTTTTTTACTGTGATTACACGGTCTGCCATGGCGGTCAGTGCATGATTGTGGGTAATAACAACTACGGTTCTTCCACCCTTTCTACAGGTTTCCTGCAAAAGTTTCAACACTGCTTTTCCTGTGTTATAATCCAAAGCACCGGTTGGCTCGTCACATAGTAAAATTTTCGGATTTTTGGCAATCGCTCTGGCTATGGCAACACGTTGCTGTTCTCCCCCTGAAAGTTGTGCTGGGAAATTATTAGCGCGTTCTCTTAAACCTACCTGCTCAATTACTGTCATTGCATCTAGTGGATCTTTGCAAATCTGAGAAGCAAGTTCTACGTTTTCTAAAGCCGTTAAGTTCTGTACTAGATTGTAAAACTGGAATACAAATCCCACATCAAATCTTCTGTATTTTGTAAGTTGTTTTTTATTATAGGCAGAAACCTCTTCCCCATCTAAAAAGACTTTTCCGGCTGAGAGAGAATCCATTCCCCCTAATATATTTAAAATCGTGGTTTTTCCGGCACCGGAAGCCCCTACAATAACGCAAAATTCTCCCTTTTCAATTTCAAAATTTACACCATTTAATGCCTGGATGTTTACTTCTCCCATCTTATATGTCTTTTCTACGTCTTTAAATTCTACAAAAGCCATACTGACTCCTTCCTCCTTTTTACATGATACCTTGTGGCATTTCCTTATTTTCTTTTATCCAATCAGCACACTCTTTCGAAATCCATTCTCATTCATTATGGTTAGTATAACGAATTTTCTTTTTGAATGCAACGCCCTAAAAAACCGCCAGGCATATCCTTTCCTACAAGATATGGCTGGCGGTTTTTTACTTTTATTTCATAGTTATTTTTACTTTCTTGTAAATTCCATGTTGGTCTTACAAGTGGTAAACTTTTGTTTTATCAGAGATATTTAATTGATTTTTGTTATACTACCATTACTATAGGTATATTCACCTATACTAAAATTATAATTGTTACCATTATTACTGTCCCAATTTCCATTTCCATCATTGAAACATGCTGTTAAACTTGTAGCATCACCCAAATCAATGGTAATTGCATATGGATATCCGGAAACTTTAGAGCTTGTTCCCATCTGTACTCCTGGCACATTTGTCCAG
>JAFQCM010000087.1 GCA_017399445.1 Lachnospiraceae bacterium
ACTTTTTGAAACGTAATAAATAGCAAAAATTATAATAAAAAAATCACCAAATTTTCACACATTTACATATTATCATTTTTGTTTCACAAAGTCTACTTTGTGAAACAAAAAACTATAAGTCAAATGGGAGGAATAAACAATGAGGAAATTAAAAAAGGTAGTGTCATTAACAGTAGTAACAGCAATTATGGCAGCCAGTTTGGACATGGGGAGTGCAATGGCAGCAGAAACTTCAGTGATGGGAGATGTGGAAGTAACAGAAAGTGTACCAATACAAGGTGAAGAAAGTGATTACAATGATTTCGATATGGATTATGAAAATGGTAAAGTTGTACTGCTGAGATATTATGGGGATGGTGGAAATGTAGTAATTCCAGATGGCGTAAAAATCATAGGTAGTGGTGCATTTGCAAGTTGTAGTAGTATAACTAGTATAAAAATTCCAGATGGCGTAACAGAAATAAGAGATAATGCTTTTAGCAATTGTAGTAATTTAAAAGGGGTAGAAATTTCAAGTAGTGTGACAATCATAGGAGATGGAGCATTTAAGGGGTGCAGTAATTTAAGCAGCATAACAATTCCGGGTAGTGTAACTAAAATAGGTGCTTATGTATTTGAGGATTGTAGTAGTTTAGAAAATATAGAAATGATTTCAGGGGACATGACAAGCATAGGAAATGGAGCATTTACGAATTGTAGCGGCTTAACCAGTATAAAAATTCCAGATGGCGTAACAGAGATAGGTTATCAAGCTTTTGAAAATTGTAGTAATTTAGAAGAGATAGAAATTCCAAGTAGCGTGACGGAAATAGTAAAAGGTTCATTTGCTGGAACAAAATGGTTAGAAAATAAAATAAAAGAAAATCCACTGGTAATTATAAATAATATCTTAATTGATGGTTCAAAGTGTAGTGGAGATGTTGTGATTCCAAAGGAAGTAACAAAGATAGGTGAAAGTGCATTTTGGGGATGTAGCGATATAAGTAGCATAAAAATTCCAAATGACGTAACAGAAATAGGTTCTAGTGCTTTTGGTAGTTGTAGTAATTTAAAAGAGGTAGAAATAAATGGTGTAGCAAAAATAGGTTCTCATGCATTTGAAAGATGTGCCAGTCTGATTGGTATAAAAATCTGTAATGGATTAGTTGAGATAGGATATGATGCTTTTAGTATGTGCATTAGTCGAGAAGAAATAGAAATTCCAAGTAGCGTGACAGAAATTGGAGAAAATGCGTTTATGGGAACAAAATGGTTACAGGAGAAAAGAGCAGAAAATCCACTAGTAGTTATAAATAATATCTTATATGATGGCTCAAAGTGTAGTGGAGATGTTGTGATTCCAAACGAAGTAAAAAAGATATGTGTTCAGGCGTTTTATGGTTGTAGTAATTTAGAGAGTATAGAAATTCCAAGTAGTGTGACAGAGATACAGAAACAGGCGTTTTATGGTTGTAGTAATTTAGAGAGTATAGAAATTCCAAGTAGTGTGACAGAGATACAGAAACAGGCATTTTGTGGTTGTAGTAATTTAAGTAATATAGAAATTCCGAATAGTGTAACAACAATAGGATTGAATGCATTTTATGAAACAAAATGGTTAGAGAATAAAAGGGCAGAAAATCCACTGGTAATTGTTAATAGTATTGTAATTGATGGAAAAAAATGTAGTGGAGATGTTGTGATTCCAAATGGAGTTACAACGATTATTATAGGAGCATTTACGAATTGTAGTGGCATGAAGAGCATAGAAATTCCGGATAGTGTGACGAAAATAGAACATGATTGGCTAATACAGGCGTTCCCTAAAGATAGTGTTATTTATTGTCAAAAAGGTTCTTATGCAGAAGCATATGCGAAAGAAAATGGAATACCATATAATAATGGCTCAGGTGTGATAGCAGAGGATGATTTTGTAATAAAAAATGGCGTGTTAGTAAAATATTCAGGAAATGGTGGAACAATAGGAATTCCGGAAAGTGTGACAGAGATAGGTGATTGGGCATTTTCTGACTGTAGAAACTTAAATAGTATAGAACTTACGGAAAGCGTGACAAAAATAGGTGATCGTGCGTTTTTGAGATGCGGAAACCTAAGTAGTATAGAGCTTCCGAAGAGTGTGACAGAGATAGGCACAAGTGCATTTGGTGGTACACAATGGTTAGAAAATAAGAGAGCGGAAAATCCATTAGTGATTGTAAATAATATTTTAATTGATGGAGAAACATGCAGTGAAGAATTTGTAATAATCCCGGATGGAGTAACAAGTATAGTTGCTGGTGCATTTTCGGATTGTGGAAATTTGGAGAAGATAGAGATTCCAAATAGTGTAACGAAAATAGGAGAAAGTGTATTTGAAGAATCTAGTAATGTAACTATTTATTGTTGTAAAGGGTCTTATGCAGAAACATATGCGAAAGAAAATAATATATCATATAATAATGGCTCAATAGACGAAGATGGCTTTGCGATACAAGATGGGGTATTAGTAGAATATTTAGGGTCTAGCGGAGCGGTAGTAATACCAGATGAGGTGACATCTATAGGTGAGTATGCATTTTCTGGATGTAGTAGCTTAAGTAGCATAGAACTTCTAGAAAGTGTGACAACGATAGGTAATTGGGCATTTTCTGGATGTAACAACTTAAGTAGTATAGAAATTCCCAAAAGTGTGACAACGATAGGTGATTGGGCATTTTCTGAATGTTACAACTTAAGTAGTATAGAACTTCCAGAAAGTGTGACAACGATAGGTAATTGGGCATTTTCTGAATGTTACAACTTAAGCAGTATAGAAATTCCGAAAAGCGTGACATCCATTGGTGATTCGGCATTTGACAATTGCAGTAATTTAACTATTTATTGTGATGTAAACTCATATGCAGAAACATATGCGAAAGAATGGGGAATTCCATACCAATACAAAGATGGTTTTACACGACCAACACCAACAGATAAGCTAACACCAAGTGCAGTACCAAGTCCGACAGCCGAGCCAACGCCAAGTGCAGTACCAAGTCCGACAGCCGAGCTAACGCCAAGTGCTGTACTAAGTCCGACAGCCGAGGCAACACCAAGTGCTAAGCCAAGTCCAACAGCAGTACCAAGCAAGGTACCGCAAAAAACACAAAATATCACTGCAAAGCACATTACAAAAACATACGGAGATAAAGCATTTAATATCGGAGCTAAAACAGATGGTAAAGGAAACTTAAGTTACAAATCTGACAATAAAAAAGTGGTAACGATATCCCAAAAAGGTAAAATAACCATTAAAGGATGTGGTAAGGCAACTATTACTATCAAAGTTTCTGAAACAGAAGAATACAAGGCTTCAGAAAAGAAAATAACGATTACTGTAAAACCAAAAAAACAGAAGGTGGCATCTCTAAAATCAACTAAAGCAAAATCAATTACCGTAAAATGGAAAAAAGATACCAAGGCAAGCGGATATATTTTACAGTATTCTACAGATAAGAAATTTAAGAAAAATGTAAAGAGTGTAACTGTTTCCGGTAATAAAACAACTTCCAGAAAAATAGATAAATTAAAAGCAGGAAAAAAATACTATGTAAGAGTATGTTCCTACAAGAAAATTTCCGGTGGCAAAATTCAGGGAAGTTACAGTGCAGTAAAATCTGTGAAGGTAAAGAAATAGTATAAGACTATATAGCCCTCGAATATGAAAAGTAAATATTCGGGGGCTGTGTTACGGTGTAACAAAAAGCCTTTTATATTGCAGATAATTGCATATGAAAACAAACCGGACACTGGGCTAAAGGTGTCCGAGAGATTCAGGAGGTAATTCAAATGAAAAAGAAACAAATAAAGTACATTGCAACTATAGCAATCGGAGTCATGATAAGCTGTATGGTTCCACAACAGCTACAGGCACAAGGGCTGAAAGAAGTTATTGTAGCGAATGCAAGTTTAAAAGACCGGGAAACGATCAACGTAGGTTCAGCAGATTTGGTCATTAACAGTGCAAGAGAAATGAATGAGTTTGCTGTCAAAGTCAATAACAGTAACGATGGATACCAAGGGAGAGTTGTAAAACTGGGGAAAGATATTGAATATACAGGAATTGATAATTATACCCCTATTAAAAATTTTCGAGGGACTTTTGATGGTTGCGGACACACCATTAAGGGAATTCAGGTGATGGGAACCGGAGATGTGGGATTGTTTGCTAGTACATATGGTGCCATAATCCAAAATGTAACTATAGAAGATTGTAGCTTTACAACATCGGGAATTGATGCAGGCGGCATTGTTGGGGATGCAGATAGTACAAATATTAAGAATTGTCATAATGTCAATTCTACAGTGAATGCAGTTACGTCAGGATATTACGTAGGGGGAATTGTAGGGTATGGATATAATGGAAGTACAGTTTTAAATTGCTCCTCTAGTGGAAAAATAGTTGGATGTCGTGATACAGGAGGAATTGCAGGCTTCATTACGTATGCATATAATTCCTATAACACAGGACAGGTAGAAAATGTATCTACCACAAAATGTGTAGGAGGAATTGCAGGCTCTGTATCAAGCATTATGAACTGTTATAATACGGGAAATATATCAGGTAGTTGTGTAGGAGGAATTGCAGGCTCTGTAAATACAAAAGCTGTAGGAAATTACTGTGCAGAGGAGGCTGCGGATATTAATTTTTACAAAATGTCAGGGCAGGAGGCAGGAAATGAGGCATTATCTTTATCACAGATGAAAACAGATTCTTTTGTACAGAAATTAAATGCGAATCTGGGCACAACCCATGATGACTGGCTTAAGTGGCAGAAAGGAAACGGTAGTTCATTCCCACAACATATCCCATTGATTAGTATGGGAAATACTACAGTGACCTTATCTACAAGTAAATTTACCTATAATGGGCAGAAACAATGTCCAAAGGTGAAGGTAACTTTGGCAGGAGAAGTGTTGGTAGAAGGCCTTGACTATGAAGTTACTTACAATAATTGCAAAGAACCGGGAACTGCCACTGTATCTGTGGCAGGCTTAGGAAGGTATATTGACAGTGTGGAGTTAGAGTATACGATTTTACCGGTGGATTTAAAAACAGCAAAGGTAACCTTATCCCAGAGTAGCTATTACTATGATGGGTATGCAAAAACACCAGAAGTAACTATTTCTGTTGGCGGAGTCGTACTTGGAAAATGGAGTGAAGAGGATGACTACGAAGATTATAGTGACTATGATGAAGACCAGGATAGTTATACTCCATGGATATCTATTTCCTTTAAAAATAACGTGACTCCGGGAACTGCCACAGTGACAATTACGGGAAGTGGGACACACTACACTGGTACAGTGAGCAAAACATTTAAAATCCTAAAACAGAATCAATCCATTGCTACAGCAGGAAATTATAACAAAACAGATAAAGATGCTGCATTTTATATCTCTGCCTATGTAAACAGTGGAGATGGAGCACTTAGTTACAAGAGTTCCAATACTAGTGTTGTATCAGTAAATGCAAAAACGGGTTATGCCACAATTAAGGGACCAGGAAGGGCTGTTATCACCATAACAGCCAAGGCTACCACAGCATATAATGAAAAACAGGTACAGGTTATTGTAAATGTCAAACCCAAAAAACAATCTGTCACAGTGAAAACAGGTAAGAATAGGACTCTGTCTGTAAAATGGTCAAAGGATACAAAGGTTACAGGTTATATCCTTCAATACGGAACAGATAAGAGCTTTAAGAAGAATACGAAAGAGGTTATTTTTAAGAAGAATAAGCAGGTGTCTAAAAAGCTTTCTAAATTAAAAAAGGGAAAAACTTACTATGTAAGAGTGCGTTCCTATAAAACAATGAAAGTGAATGGTAAGGTGGTATCGTTGAACGGAGCGTGGAGTAAAAAGGTTTGTAGTGGAAAGATCAGATAAGGGGGATTTTACTATTTTATTGGATGTATATAAAATCCCATATCACATATCATGAGCAGAATAGTTGTTACTGTTCACTCGCAAGCTTGACACTTGCTGTCAAGCTATGCGCCAAGAAGTGGTGTTGGCAAAATTTCAGCCCCATGCATCGCAGATGCATTTTAAATGGGCTGAAATTCGTTACTGTTTACAGTTTACTGTGAACAG
>JAFQCM010000088.1 GCA_017399445.1 Lachnospiraceae bacterium
GACCAGGGTTTACTGCATAAGAAAACATCATTTTCAATACAGTAATTGCCTGATTTACCATTTTTACATTTGACACCTGGTCATCTTCCCTCCAGGTAATTGGGAAAAAGCAGATTTTATGATTATAATAATCAGATGCTAAAATCATACAATAATTAAACATCAGATTATCTGGAAATTTCTTATAAAACTCATTATACAGCATATCTACATGATACATATTTAGCCCGGAACCTAAATCCAATACCCTTTGTCTGGTAACAATAGAAAATAAAAAGTTATATACAACATTTCCAAAAGTTCTGAATTTAGAATATCCTTCCAGCTTGGAACCATTCATAAAACGGGCTCCTAAACAACAATCATACTTTTTATAGATTCCCTTTTTTAAAACAGGAAGCAAATTGTGGACATCTCCCTGATCATCTCCATGTAATACGATTACATAGTCAAATCCATTTTCCTTTGCATAAGTAAAGGCACTTTTATGAGAGCCACCCAGTCCATAATTTTCATCATTTCTAAGAAGTTTTACCGGAATATCTTTATGTTTTTCAATAAATCTTTTTACCGCTTCTTCTGTACTATCAGTGCTAAGATTATTGATTACCACAACCTCTGTAATATACTTCATTACACTTGCATCTAACTGTCCTAACACACGAACAATCTGCTTTTCACAATTATACGCTGGTATAAATAAAAGAATTCTATCTCTCATCTGCCTTCTCCTTTTCTTTCTATATTTTATTTCTTTTCTAAAAATATCTTTCTACTAATAAAATTATATACCATAACTATACCGGTAGCTAAAATTTTGCCAATCATCTTCATCATATTATAAGAAAATACTTCTGCTATTATAGAAATATTTTCATAAGAATATTCTACAAACAGCCATACCAACAGTTCATTTAAGCCTAAGCCAATGAGACTTAATATAACAAATATGGTAAATTCTGACTTTCTATCCATATCTTCATTACGTTGAAAAACAAATTTCATACTCATTAAGTAATTAAAAATAACAGATATGGTAAACCCAAAGAAATTGGCAACCAATACCGGAACTGAGGTAAAGTACACGAAAGCAGAGTAGATTCCAAAATCAATTCCAAAAGACAAAACACCTACAATGCCAAATTTCATAATTTGTTCTATCAGTTTTTTCATAAAGTACCTCTCAAAAGTAATTCCGCAATTATTTCAGTGAGTAATCAGAATAATCCAGAGAAAAATTCACATTATAGTATGGATCACCCTGTTCCAATTCCTTTTTCCAACGTTCTCTAAAACGTTCTGATTCCTGAATATAGCGTTCCTGTTTTGCTTTTGAATCTTCAAAACCTCTGGATTTAGACTCAAAATGGAATGCTTCTGCAAAAGGAGTAAATATATTCAATAATCCTTTTTCTCTTAATCTCAAACAAAAATCCACATCATTTAATGCAACTCTAAAGCCTTCATCTAAGCCACCGACTTCGTCATAAAGTTTCTTTTTCACCATAAGGCAGGCTCCGGTAACTGCAGTAACATTCTGAGTGTAGCATAATCTTCCCATATACCCCAGACTTTCTCTTGGCATACCATAGTGAGTATGTCCTGCACTTCTATGAGCTCCCAAACCAATTACAACACCAGCATGCTGAATAGTATAATCCGGATAGTAAAGTTTTGCACCTACTGCACCTACTTCTTCTCTTTGGGCATGCATCAACATTTCTTCTATCCAATTTTTAGTAATGATTTTAATATCATTATTTAATAGAATCAGATATTCTCCCTTTGCCTGTTTTACCCCAGTGTTATTTATTTTAGAATAGTTAAATTCCCCTTCATAAGTAACCACTTTAATATTTTCTGCTTCTTCCAGTTCTTTATAATATTCAAAAATATCCTCTTGTGTGCTATTATTTTCCACTACAATAATTTCATAATTAGTATATGTGGATTTTATACGAATGGAATCAATACAATTTTTCAAATCTTCCTTATGATTCTTATTTGGAATCACAATGGAAACGAATGGATTTCCACTAATTTCATAAGAGAGCTGAAAAATAGTTGGAAATGCTCTGGTACTTTCTACTTTCTTTAAAGGAATTCCATTATCCTTACAATAATCCCTTACTGCACGCTTTGCTGCATCAATTGCATAGGTTTTTGCATCAATATTATCTGCCACAGAACCTGCATGAGAACGCCAATAATATAATACCTTTGGAATATGTTTTACATTCTTTGCCACACTGGTAAGTCGTAAAATCATATCATGATCCTGACTTCCATCATAGGCACTCCGAAACAGTTCTGTTTTTTCTAACAACTTTTTATCAAAAGTAGAAAAATGACATATATAATTGTTGGCAAGTAAATTGTCCGGTGAAAAATCCGGTTTAAAATGCATAGTTGCCATGTTATCAATACTGTCACCTGAAAAAGTCACCTCATCTGTGTAAATGTAATCTGCATTTTCTTCACAAATCATTTTCATATTTTCATATAAAACACACGGATGAAGTAAATCATCATGGTCAAATAGAGAAATAAAATCACCTGTTGCCATTTTTAAACATTCATTGGTATTTTCTGAAATCCCCAGATTTTTTTCCAACTTTTCATATTTGATACGCTTATCTTTTCCAGCATATTCCTGGCAAATTTTTCCTACATACTCATGTTCTTTGTCACTTCCATCTGCAAGACACAATTCCCATTTCCCATAAGTTTGTGCTTGTACAGACTCAATCATTTCTTTCAAAAATTTCTTCGGTGTATTGTACAAAGGAACCAGAATACTAAAGGTAATATCTTTTGAAAACTGAGTGTTTTCCTGCTGTTTTCGTATTTCCTCTGTTGGAAAACTCTTGGTTCCATAATCTGACTGTACATTTTTCTGGTGCATTTTATGAATTATCTTTCTGGTAACACCTTTGACTCCACCATACAAAACATATACATCTTTTATTCTTTTAAAGAAAAAATATACAACACGAAAAGGCTTTGTCATCTTCCAAGGTACACTATTCTTAATCCTATCCAGATTTGCCTTTCCTAATGCCACTTCCACTAAAGCATTTTCATATTTTATATCCAGTTCTTCATATCGTTTCTGAAGTTCTTCATACTTTGCCTGTTCCTGCTCGTACAGTTCTTTATAATCCATTTTTCTAATACCTTTCTTTCACACATGCCTAATTCGTTCATTTTATCATAGAATTGCATGCTTTGCAAATTTCATCTGCTCTTTTTAGCGCAAAAAGCGGAATATACGAAATGATGAAATTTTTAACGCAAGCTTATAAGCTGGTGAAGTATATATGCTCTGAAGTGCAGCATTAGCATTTGTTACCTGTTTTGAAAGATCTGCTACTTTTTCTTCCAAGAGTCCTATCACTACTTCCGGTTCATCAATCTTAATTTCTTTTGCATCCTTTTCTCCAGTCATAAGCCATGGATTCTCATTTTCACTGAATTTTATTGTACTTTTGTAAGAAAAAGTATCATATAAGGTCTTATATTCTTCTGCCATTTCTTCCAGACTTTTCAACTGTATCTTAGTAATATTCTTCTTCTTTTGCTCATACTCTTCTTTTCTGTTATTCCATATATCCAGAATCTCTTCTACAATTTTACTTGGTGGTATATCTACATCAACCAGAAAACCAATATCATCTGTTTTCACACGCTCACTGATAGCACCGATATCCGTAGCAACTACTGGAACTCCACTAATAATAGATTCTGACAGAGTATAACTAAAAGTTTCTGCCCAAACCGGAAGCAGACACACAAAATCAATTCCATATCCATTTAACAGACCTTGTACCATGTCCTGATTATAATTCCCAATTTTTACCAAATTATTCTGTTTCAGTGCTTCTAAATCTTCATCACCGATATCTCCAATGGTATACCACATAATTTCCTTTTCGTTACTGTTAGACAGAATCATTTCTTTTATGATTTTACTTCCCTTTGCAGGTACTACTCCGCCTAAAAATGCAATCTTTAATACATTATCCGCTTTTTTCACCACATTTTCTTTAGTAACAATAATTCCATCTGTATATATTTTTCCTTCGTATTCAAGAAACACTTGAAAATCTAATGGTCCCTCTGCAAATATTCCCGCAAAACCATTTACCCAGAAGCCACAGGAACCATAATATGAATTTTCACATTTAAAGGTTTTTACATCTGCCCGATAATGCTTTTCTGGAAAAAACACATGAGAAAGCCCATTCTTATCTGTTACTTTTATATAAGTTCGGACATGAATAGAAGGAGCCCCACGAAGTAATGCCCATCCTTTGCCAAAAGGTTCATCTAAGTTCCATTCTACCCTGTCGGTAGTAATTGGGTTGCTTAAATCCAACTGTTCGGATCTTGTAATTTCTGAGAGTCCATGATAAATCACCTGCATTTTATCACTAAATTCCGGATAATAATTTGTCATAACTTCTTTGGCACAATAGGAAGGAAAAATTAATTTTTCGCAATAGGATAACATTTCTCTAGCTACTTTCTGCCATTCTTCCAAAAATCCCGCATCTAAACCAAATACTTTTTTTAAGCATTTATCACATTTTTCTTTTTTCTGTTGTTCACCACAAAATTGTAATTGCTGGTCCAAAAGCTTAATCGTAGGACAAATATAAAAATAATCATGTATGGTCATTACCATTGGAATCTTTCTTTTCCAGACCTCTTTGAAAATATCAAAAGATAAATCTATTGTGTGATGTACATGTACTAAATCGACAGGAAATGTTTCCAATAATTTTTCAACTATGTCCCTTATTTTTTCATCGTATATAACAGGTTCTTTTGAAATTTTTCCAACCAGAAACTTATATACTTTTCTTTGCCCTGTGGAGTAGTCTGTAAATCGAACATACTCATCATCTCTTGCAAGTACATAAACATTATAAACATCTTTCAGCTGATCTACCAGATTTTTTACATGAAACTGGGTTCCGCCCCTGTTATTTGCAGCATCTTTACAAAAATCAGCATGCAACACATACAATATATTTTTCTTTTCTTTTCTATCTGAACTCATTACACTTTTCCTCTATTACTATTGTATTGGTCTTTTAAAAGGTCTTATTATTTTTTCCATTGCACAGGCAAGTTTAAAGCGTTTAGAATTGTAGATATTATTGATTTCCTCACTTTTCACTTTATTTTCCTGCTGTAATTTTTCATTTTCATCAATAAGGCTTTTTATCTGTTTTGTATATACACCATCTATAAGTTCATTTTCAGATAAACAATCATTTTTTCCTGATAAAAACCCTCTTAAAATTAACTTTGCATCATAGTTCTTCTCAGAAGCCGCTAGTGATTTCTTTAACGTTTCATAGGTACTATGGGCAAAAGCACCTTGTGATTGCATTATTACTTCTGTAATATGAAATGCCCTGATAACATCTGTTAATATCTTTTCTTCTTCTTCATCTGCAATTGCAGAATATATTCCAATTGATGGAGCTTGAAATTTGAACTCAATCTTATTTTTTCCAGAAAAAACTGTCACTAAAATCTTATTTTCTTTTCTTATAGCATAAAAAGTGTTCATTGCTTCTGCAGGCTTTTCCACATTTTCTTGGTCTGTTAAATAAAGCTTTCCACACTTTTCTTTGCCCAGCATAAGATATAACTTAACATTTTCCTGTATATCCCTGTTTGGATTTTGTTCACAATAAACACCATTTTTTCTTACAAATGGCTCATACCGTTCCCATAGGATTCGCTCATGTTCTTCTAGCAATTTTTTCTTTTCTTCACTATCAAAAGATGCAGTTCCCTTATGATAAATGAATGTGTCATCACACATAAGATGCATGTATCCTTTCATTTCAGCTCTATGGCAAAAATCATTTTCTTCACCATACCCTTTTCCAAAAGTTTCTGCATCAAAATAACCAATAGTATCAAGTACCTCTCTTTTAATGTACATACAAAATCCAACTGCAACAGTAACTCTTGGATATCTTCTGATACTGCAATGCTCCACTAATTCTCCCATTTCTTCTACTGTATATCCTTCCGGAAGATCATTGTCTCTAAGAAATTCCGGCACAGAACATAAGGTTGCTGCATTAGAAAGAGGTGTCACTGTTGCTGCTGCTTTTTGGGAATAAGCACATGCTATCATTTTTTCTACCCAGTTTTTCGTTACTATAGTATCAGAATTCAACAAAATCACATCTCTGTCTGAATATTGCATACCTTTGTTCACACTTGCTGAAAATCCTTCATTTATAGGACTTTCTATTATTTTTATCTGTTCTGACGCAAGACTTCTTAAATAAGGCAACACTTCCTTGTCTGGACTTTTATCATCCACAAGAATTAATCTGTGACAATTCAGATCTGTGTTAGCACAAACACTTTCTACACACTTTTTTAAATCTTCCAATCCATTATATACAGGTACTATAATATCTATCTGTTTCTTCACTGCTACACCTTTTCCTTTATTTCATAAGTTTCATTTTCTTTAAAATCCGATATTCTTTGCTAGTTTTAATACTTTCCAATTCTTCAATTTTTTTTCTAAAAAATGTCATAGTTTCATGCTCGGATAATACTTTAATTTTTCCTGCTATTGTAATCTTTCCCTCTTTTGGAAGTGTTGGATTAATATAATACTGCGGATCTCCACTGACAAAAATCTGAACTCCATTCTTTTCATACTCTGCATTATTCCCCAGTACATCCTGTTCTTCCGGATTTGCTCCATTGATTTCTGTAATCTGTATTTTGCACCCTTTATCTTCTAAGGGGTCAAAACGAAGATTTTTAATAGTAGCATATTTGTCCAGTTCAAAACTCACTCTAAACTCTCCATCTTGTATATCCAATTCCTGTTTACAACAGTCTTCTGCACAAAAACCTTTTCCGGTATCATAATACAAACTTGCACCTGCAAATGCCCGTTGTTGTGCTTCCATACATGCTATGGTATTTTTCAGTTCTATCACACTTTGCTGATATTGAAGCATGGTTTCCTGTTCTGACATGACTTTAATTCTTCCTGCAATGGTAATTTTTCCCTCAACAAGAAGTTTTGGATCAATTAGATACTGAGGATCTCCATTAATAAATATCTGGATGTCTCCTTTTTCATATTCTGCATTATTTCCAAGCAGTTCTCCACCTTCCAGACAAACTCCATTTATGGTTAAAATCTGCATTTTGCATCCCTTAATTTCTAATGGATCAAAGCGAAGCCGTTCTATATTGTCATGGTCTTCCACTTCAAAAGTAACCTGGAAGTTACCATCATTTATATTGAGAGACTGGTCACAACAATTCTCTATTGAAAAACCATCCCCCCTGTCATAATATAAAACGCCTTTGATACCTGCCTTCATTTTTTCATCTAATTCTATAAGTTCTCTCAAATTCACATTTCTGATATCTGCCCCATAATTCATCAACGGATTGGTCCCTACATGCTGCTCGGAAAAATACTTCGCCCATGCTTCATACACTCTACTATCCTGAGTAGAAATGGAAAGTTCATCATACATTCTTTCTCTTACAATAAGTTTTTCTAAACTATTTCCATGTTGTGTATATAGTTCATTTACCATACGCCACATAATAAAGTCCACCGGCACCGGAAGATCAAAGATCCATTCTCCATCTATGGTCACATAACCTTCTGCTCTACAAATAATATTATCACATATGCAATCTATGTTTGCCGGACATATTGTAATCTTTTTATTTTCCGCTGTCACAGCTGTGCCAAATATCTTTTGAAATTCTTCTGTCTGGTAATCAAGTTCTTGTGAATGCTGTAAAAGAATATTTTTTATGCCTTTTATTGTATCGATAATTTGAAGAGTTTTTCCCGTTTCCATCATCTGACAAAGTTTCGAATCCAAGTTCTCTTCTTCTAAGAATTCATAATAAACACTTCCATCTTTGTAAGTTCCCACAAGATTTTTCAATCCATCCAAAGTGTTAATATTACTTTTTAATGCAACTCTTTCTAAATGAGCTACGGCCTTTTCATTCAAAGCTTTTTTTACCACATACTTTTTACTTCCTTCAAAAATAATGGTAGCAATTCTGAATTCTGCTTTTCTTCCATTGTTCATTTTAGCATAAATAAGATTATCTTCCTGCTCTTTACTATCTCCTACCTGCGCTTCTACAAAAAATGAATTTGCAAAATGCTCCATTACTCCTTCTCTCACAAGCGCTTCTGTAACTGCTTTTTCATTATACAGACTATATCTTCTTTGTTCTAAGTTCATATATTCCCGCCCATAAGAAGCCTGATTGATAGTTTCATCTGTATAGATTTCGCTTGGAAATTTATAATCAGGATATGGATAGAAGAACTTAATCTCATCCATACCACAATCATGAAAAATCTGTGTCAGTTCACTTTTAGAAAAGGTTCGTACATCATTATTGCCTGCATACTCATTTATGCCCAAAAAGAAAGTGTCTGTATGGTCTTCATAAGCACCGGCAAAATACTTCTGTCCTAATCGGTTTTCAATTGCCATTAATATTTTTCCACCAGATTTTACAAACCTTTTCATATTACTTAAGAAAGTTTCATACGGTTTCTCTCCTGTGGTAAAGCTCATGGCATACTCAAAAACACCTATTAAAACTACATAATCAAATTTTTCCTCAAATTCCATATCATTGAGATTTCCTACAAAAATCTCCAAATTATCACAGTCTTTATGACGTTCATAATTGATTTCTGCCCTGCGTTTTGACAACTCCACACTTACTACACTTCCTGCATTTCTGCAAAGTGCCCCTGTAATGGCACCGCATCCGGCTCCAATCTCCAATACTCGGTCTGTTTTTTTCAACGGGTACCAGTTAATAATATTTTCTCGAAGCACAGAAAGATGATATGCAGCTGCATAGCTTCTTCTATCCTCTGGTATTTCTGCTACATCTATGCCTTCTTTTACAAACTCCATGATGTCAAGTTCAACATCACCATCTGAATATCCATCTACATTATTGTAATATTTTAAATTAAGTTCAGCCATTCATACTCTCCTAACTCATCCTTACTTCTGTGCACATATCATAATATCCCACAGTATTTTTATCAGATATTACGGTAAGATTACAGACATCATATAATCTATGATATACATTAAACTCACCATTCTCATAGCCTGTACACCCCAGAGACAGAAGGTATTCTGCTCCTTGAAGACTCATTTTCTGACGAAAAGAAACTTCAACTTCTTCTCCTGCTTCCTTTACTCCAATATCATTTTTTTCTATCATGGTATTGGTTCCTGTAATTTCAATTCCCTGAACATTTTTAATAGAAAAAGCACAAATAGGTTCTGGAATTCTTCGTTTAAACTGTAATTTTACACGTATGGTAAATTCTGTTCCCTTTTCTATAGTATCTGTAATGGTTCCATTTTCATCTTCTATGGAATAAGAGACAATTTCCGCATCTTTCGTTCCATATTCCAGCAAATTAGGATTAGACTGAATGACTTCTTCCTTTTTTTTCTCAGGTATTTCTACCGTATTTATATCTTCATCTGTTTCTTCTAACGGCAACTGTCCTACCAAAAGTTTTTTGTACATATCAATCATAGCTTTTGGAGTTCCTTCTTTTAATTTCACACCCTTATCGATAAGGATAGCCCTGTCACAATATTTGCTGATACTTCCCAAATCGTGACTAACAAAAAGAATTGTTTTTCCCTGTTTCTTAAACTCCTCAAACTTACGGTAACATTTCGCCTGGAAAAATACATCTCCAACAGATAATGCTTCATCTACAATAAGAATGTCCGGCTCAATATTAATTGCAACTGCAAAAGCAAGACGTACAAACATACCACTAGAATAAGATTTAACCGGCTGATGGACAAAATCACCAATATCAGCAAATTCCAAAATAGAATCTAGTCTTTCATCAATTTCTTTTTCACTGAACCCTAACATGGTTCCATTTAAATATACATTTTCAATTCCTGTATACTCCATGTTAAATCCCGCTCCTAGTTCAAGCAGTGCTGAAATCCTTCCATCTACCACTACTTCTCCTTCTGTAGGATTCAAAACTCCGGTAATAATTTTCAATATGGTAGATTTCCCTGCTCCATTGGTACCAATAATTCCTACCGTCTCTCCTTTTTTCACCTGAAAATCCATATCTTTCAACGCAAAATGCTCTTTATATCTTTTTTGCTTAGTGAAACCTAAGGATTCCTTCAAGCGGTCTGAAGGCTTTTCATACAATTTATACATCTTTGATACATTTTTTACCTGAATTACATATTCTTCCATAACGAACTCCTTACAGCACATCTGCAAAATGCACTTTTAATTTTCCAAATATGTTTGTTCCCACTATATACATTATTACGGTAATTCCCCAGAAGTAAATTGTTTTTTCCGGATGCTCAAAGAACCAATTTTTCTGATAAAGAGCATCCCGGTAACCATTTACAACATAGTACATTGGGTTTAGCTTAAAAATCCACTGCCAGTTTGCCGGAACCATGTCTAACTTCCACATAATAGGTGTCAACCAGATTCCTACCTGAAGCAAAATACTAATAATCTGAGACAAATCCCGGAAGAAAATAATGATTGCAC
>JAFQCM010000089.1 GCA_017399445.1 Lachnospiraceae bacterium
GCAGGAAACAGGGTATAAAAATGTATATACGCCTCTTGTAAAGGCAGTATGGTATGGGAAAAATCCTGCAGGTGTTATATCTCACGAAGATGAAGAGTTTTTTAGGGAAAATTATGAACATATTCTCACCAGGGAAGACCCTTATTACAGCCAAAGCTGTGAAACAGAAAAATGTGAATATGGACTTAGGAGAAAAAAATGAGAGAAGTATCGGTAGTAATTCCAAATTATAATGGAATAGATTTTATTGATAACTGTATAAAAGCACTAAAGAACCAAAAGGATGATATTCCCTTTGACATAATTGTGGTGGATAATCATTCTACTGATGGCAGCAGGGAACTGGTGCAGCAGAAGTATCCGGAAGCAGAACTGATTTCGCTGGATGAAAATTATGGTTTTTGTAAGGCTGTAAATGTAGGAATTAAAGCGGCGAAAACTCCTTATGTTATTCTTCTAAATAATGACACTCAGGTTTTAGATGGATTTGTAAAAAACTTATACCACAGTATAAATAGAAATAAAAATGTATTTTCTGTTTCTTCCATGATGATTCAGGCCAAGAAGAAAGAGTGGATAGACGATGCAGGGGACTATTATTGTGCATTAGGCTGGGCATTCGCCAGAGGAAAAGATAAGCCGGTAGAACAATATGAAAAACCTTGTGAAGTTACAGCAGCCTGTGGAGGGGCATCTATTTATAGAAAACAGGTATTTGAAACCATTGGATATTTTGATGAAATCCATTTTGCCTATTTAGAAGATATTGATATAGGATACAGGGCAAGATTATATGGATATAAAAATATATATGAACCGAAAGCAAAAGTTTACCATGAAGGCAGTGGTGCCAGTGGTTCCCGATATAATGAATTTAAGGTAAAGCATTCTTCAAGAAACAGTATTTACATTATTAGAAAGAACATGCCATGGATACAGAGAATCTTGAACTTTCCTTTCTTTATGGCAGGATTTTTTGTTAAGACATTATTTTTTGTAAAAAAGGGTATGGGAAGAACCTATATAAAAGGTTTAATTGCAGGTATAAAACTTCCGGTGAAAAATAAAAAAGTCAGCTTTCAGATGAAATATTTGAAAAATTATGTAAGACTACAGTTGGAATTATGGTGGAACGTGGTAAGGAAGCTGACTGGTTAGTTATGACTAAATGAATTTTTTGGAATTTTGTATAGTCAAAGACTTAGAAAAATTAAGAAATTGTTAAAAATTCAGGGAAGTTTTTTGTTGCAACTTATAGTCAAATATTGTAATATAAACTTTGTGAATGCTGAAAAAAGGTGATAGGATTGATAAAAGACAATCAGAAATATTTTAACAGACTGCATGTGGTATTAGATGCAGTAGTTATTATGTTCTCGTATGTTTTGGCATATTTTATAAAATTTAAAACAGAATTTTTTGATAATGCAGGTGGAGCTCTTTCTTTTAAAGTGTATTTATCCGCAGTAGTATTTATTGTTCCAGGATATTTAATGCTATATGCTTTGTTTAATTTGTATACTTCTAAGCGAATTCAGGCAAGAAGGATAGAAGCCGCTAATATTTTTAAGGCAAATACCGTTGGGCTTTTGTTGTTTATTGTAATATTGTATGTAATAAATCAGCCAAATTTCTCTCGAACCATGATTTTTATCTTCTATGTAATAAATATTGTATTAGAAGTGGGATATCGGAATCTGGTACGGTATATCTTAAGAAGTGTAAGAGAAAATGGATTTAATTTAAAACATGTCTTGCTGATTGGTTACAGCCGGGCAGCAGAACAATATATCGATAGAATAAAAGCTAATCCACAATGGGGCTATGTTGTACGAGGAATTCTGGATGATGAAGCAGAACGAGGAACTATCTACAAAGGTGTTAAGGTAATTGGAACTATTGAGAATCTTCCAATCATTCTTCCAGAGAATAAGTTGGATGAAATTGCAGTTACCCTTAGCCTTGATAAATATTCAAATTTGGAGAGAATTGTAAATATGTGTGAAAAATCAGGAGTTCATACAAAATTTATTCCTGATTATAATAAAATTATTCCTACAAAACCATATACAGAAGATTTGTTGGGGCTTCCAGTAATTAATATACGAAATGTACCATTGACAAATTTCTTTAATAGTACTATAAAACGTATTATGGATATTATAGGTTCCATTGTAGCAATTATTTTGTTTTCTCCGATTATGTTATTGGTGGCAATTCTTGTTAAACTCACATCGGAAGGTCCGATTTTATACAGTCAGGAGAGAGTTGGTCTTCATAACAAAAAATTTAAAATGTACAAATTTCGTTCCATGGAAGTACAACATCCAAAAGAAGAAAAAGTGGCATGGACAGTCCGGGATGACCCAAGGGTAACACCCATTGGGAAAATTATCAGACGGACAAGCATTGATGAATTTCCGCAATTCTTTAATGTACTAAAAGGTGATATGAGTCTGGTAGGACCAAGACCGGAACGACCATATTTTGTAGAACAGTTCAAGGAAGAGGTTCCAAGGTATATGGTGAAACATCAGGTGAGGCCTGGAGTTACCGGTTGGGCTCAGATTAATGGTTACAGAGGAGACACTTCTATAGAAAAGCGTATTGAATGTGATTTATACTATATCGAAAACTGGACGTTGGCCTTTGATATAAAAATACTATTCCTGACAATATTTAAGGGATTTATTAATAAAAATGCGTATTAACGTACTAGATAGAAGAAGGGAAGGAAAACTAAATGGCAGAAAATAAGAAAACTACCTCTAAAAAAGCAGGTACAGCCAAAGGAAGAAGTACTAAACAAGCAAAACAGAAAAGAAACAGAGCTGTCATCATAGCTATTGAGGCACTTGTAATTGTAATTGCATGTGTTGCAGCAATAGCAATTTGGGCAATGGACAAAAAGGGTGGAAACCAGGGTGCAGGAAGTAATCTGATTTCTACAGATGTAGACAAAGAAAATCTTTCTGTAAATACAGATATTGCAGATAATGGTTATTGGAATATTGCACTATTTGGTGTAGATTCCAGAACTGGAGTACTTGGAAAAGGTACTTTAAGTGATAGTATTATTGTATGTAGTATTAACAAAGAAACAAAAGAAGTAAAACTAGTTTCTGTGTATCGTGATACCTATTTAAATATTGGAAATGATACATACAATAAAGCCAATAATGCCTATAGTAAAGGCGGACCGGAACAGGCAATTAAGATGTTAAATACAAATTTAGATTTGGATATTACGAATTATGCTACAGTAGATTTTTCAGCATTGGTAAGTGTCATCGATGCAATTGGCGGAGTTACCATCGACCTTACAGCAGAAGAAATTACACATTTGAACAATTATCAGGTAGAAACTTCAAAAGTTACTAATGGTAAAATAGAAAATGTTTCCGGTGCAGGAGAACATCTTTTAAATGGAATTCAGGCAGTTTCTTATTGTCGTATTCGTTATACAGCGGGAGATGATTTCAAGCGTTCTGAACGTCATAGAACAGTAATCCAGCTGATTATTGAAAAGGCAAAGACTATGTCACCAGCCACATTAGCAAAAATTATTGAGGAAGCATTCCCTAAGTGTGCAACTAATATTGAGTTGGATGAATTACTTGCCTTGGCAAAAGATATTGGTAGCTATAAAATTGTGGATACTGCAGGTTTCCCATTTGATAAGAAAAATGATATACTTGGTTCAAAAGGTGACTGTGTAATTCCTATAGGATTAGAAGATAATGTAATTCAATTACATGAATATCTGTTTGGAACTGAAGAAGTATACAATCCTTCTTCTTCATTACAAGCAATTAGTGATAAGATTATCAATGATACAGGAGTGCGGCCGGCACCAAAAACAGAAGAAACAGAGCAAGAAGACACAACCAGTCAGGAACAAGAATCAAATCAGGAAGAATAAGAGCGGAGGGGCTTCTGTGAAGGCAGGAGCCTTTCTAAGTATATGGAAGCAAGTTTTATAAATATTGAAAAATTTTATGGAACATATGAAAAATGGAGAAATATAATGAAGGTAGATATTGTAATTCCCACATACCATCCGGATCAAAGATTTGTAAAAACAATAGAGATGCTCCTAAAACAGCAGATACAGCCGGAACATATCTGGATTGTTAATACAGAAGAAAAATTTTGGATTCAGGAAATTGAGCATATGAGTCCAAAAATTCATGTGACTCACATAAAAAAGGAAGCATTTGATCATGGAGCAACAAGAAATTTAGGTGCATCTTATTCAAAAGCAGATATTCTATTGTTTATGACTCAGGATGCAGTGCCAGCAGATGGAAATTTAATTGGAAATATGCTAAAGTATATGGGAAAAGAAAAAACAGCAACTGTTTATGGAAGACAGCTTCCCAATAAAGACTGCAGTCAATTAGAAAAGTACACCAGAAGTTTTAATTACGGTGAGAAATCAAAAGTAAAATCCATAAAAGATTTAGATAAAATGGGAATTAAAACATACTTCTGCTCCAATGTTTGTGCTGCTTATAAAAGAGATATTTTTGTAGCACGAAATGGATTTATTAATAAAACCATTTTTAATGAAGATATGATTTACTGTGCCGGGATAATACAGGCAGGATATTCTGTAGCATATGCAGCAGATGCTTTGGTATATCATTCTCACAATTATACACCAATGGAACAGTTAAAGAGGAACTTTGATTTAGGGGTATCTCAGGCAGACCATCCTGAAATCTTTGAAAATGTTTCTTCTGAAAATGAAGGAGTGAAAATGGTAAAAGACACCGCAATACATTTTCTAAAGGCAGGAAAGCCATGGATTATTATTTCACTGGTGATTCAAAGTGCATTTAAGTTAACAGGCTATAAGCTTGGAAAAAATTATCAAAAACTATCAAAGAAAACAATTTTTCGCCTTACATCAAACAAGGCATATTGGAAAGAGGAGGAATAATTATGTGTGGAATCGTTGGATATATTGGAGAAAGTCAGGCGGCACCAATATTACTTGATGGATTATCAAAGTTAGAATACAGAGGATATGATTCAGCAGGTATTGCTGTTTTTGATGGTGGACAAATTAATATGTCAAAGGCAAAAGGACGTTTGAAGGTTTTAAGCGAACTTACTCATGACGGAGCAACTCTTCCTGGTACGCTTGGAATTGGACATACAAGATGGGCAACTCATGGAGCACCATCTGATATAAATTCCCATCCACATTTTAATGAATCAAAAAGTATTGCAGTAGTTCATAATGGGATTATTGAAAACTATATTAAAATTAAGAAAATGCTGGAAGCAAAAGGATATAAATTTGTTTCCGACACAGATACAGAAGTAGTAGTTCATCTATTGGATTACTATTATAAGGGAAATGCTTTGGAAGCTATTACAAAAGTAATGCACAGAGTAGAAGGTTCTTATGCATTAGGAATTTTGTTCGCAGAAGAACCGGATAAATTGTATGCAGTACGTAAAGATAGTCCTTTAATCGTAGGAAAAAGCGAAAATGGAAATGTAATTGCATCAGATGTTCCAGCCGTATTAAAATATACTAGAGATGTCTACTTTATTGATAATGAAGAAATTGCTATTATTTCAAAAGAGGATTTGAAATTTTACAATGTATATGAAGAAGAAATTCAGAAAGAATCTGTGAAAATTGAATGGGATGTGGAAGCAGCAGAAAAAGGTGGATATGAGCATTTCATGTTAAAGGAAATGCATGAACAGCCAAAAGCAGTAGCAGATACATTAAATCCACGTTTGAAAGATGGAAAAATTGTCATTGATGAATTAAATATGACAGAAGAAGAAATAAATGCTGTGAAGAAGATTATGATTGTGGCTTGCGGTTCTGCTTACCATACAGGGGTAACTGCAAAGTATGTATTAGAAGGTCTTGCAAGAATTCCAGTAGAAGTGGATGTGGCAAGTGAATTCAGATATCGTAATCCAATTTTGGAAGAAGGAACTTTAGTAATCATTATCAGTCAGTCTGGTGAAACAGCAGACTCTTTAGCAGCCCTTAGAATGGCAAAGGAAATGGGGTCAAAAGTACTTGCCATTGTAAATGTAGTAGGAAGTTCCATTGCAAGAGAAGCTGATAGTGTTCTTTATACCTGGGCAGGACCTGAGATTGCAGTAGCAACCACAAAGGCATATAGTGCACAATTAATTGCTCATTATCTTCTTGCATTAAAATTTGCAGAAGTAAGAGGCACTGTTTCTGAAGATGAGTTGAAAGATTATATTGAAGATTTAAAACGTATTCCAGAACAGATCGAACTGCTTCTTGGAAACAGGGAAAAAATCCAGAAATTTGCTAACAGATATGTGGCAGCAAAAGATGTATTTTTCATTGGTCGTGGAATTGATTATGCCATTTCCTTAGAAGGTTCTTTAAAACTAAAAGAAATCTCATACATTCATTCAGAAGCATATGCTGCTGGAGAATTAAAGCATGGTACCATTTCTTTGATTGAAGATGGAACATTGGTAGTAGCTTTAGTAACACAGGAAGAATTATATAAGAAGACTATTAGCAATATAGTAGAAGTAAAGACCAGAGGTGCTTTTGTTTTGGCAGTTACTAATGCTGGGAATACAGAAATTGAAAAAGCCAGTGATTATTCAATTTATATTCCTAAAACTAACAAGTATTTTACAAACTCTCTTGCAGTAATACCATTGCAGTTATTCTCATACTATATTTCTATTGGAAGAGGATGCGATGTAGATAAGCCAAGAAATCTTGCGAAATCAGTTACAGTAGAATAAGAATATACATAAAAGCGGTGAGAACATCTCGCCGCTTTTACACGTTTTCTTAAAGGTTTTATCACAATTTGAACACAATTCGTTGATAGACTGTAAACTGTAAAAGATAAAAGAAAACTTCAAGAAAAGCTTGAAAGCAACATAGAGATATGGAAAGAAAGGAAGAATTAATATGAATAATGATTATATTAATGGAAATGGATTTATCATGAAAAAAACGGAGGAGGAAGAACAACAGCAAGCAAAAGAGGCTGTTACTTCAACAACAATACCCCATGTAACACCAAACAATGAGTTTCAGAGAACCCAGGACAGAAGTTACAGAAGTTATTCTTCTTATTCAGAAAGTCCGGAAGAAAACAGAACTTATAACTATGGTAATACAGGATATCAAAATATGAATAATAGAACTAATACAGGATATCAGGAGAGTAACAACAAGAAGAAACTGGAAAAGAAAAAAGGATTCTTAAAAAAAGCAGTAGGAATGACTGTAGCAGCTGCAATGCTTGGCTGCGTAGCAGGAGGTGCTTTCTGGGGTATCAACAGAGCAGCAGAATATATTTTCTATGATGAGGATGCTCAGACAGTAGAAGAACCGGAAGTACCGGAAGTAGTAACTACCACTACATCTTCTAGTACAAGTACTACTGTAACCGATGTTACAAAAGTAGTAGAAAATGTAATGCCATCAGTTGTATCCATTACAACTACTGCAACAGAAGTGGCACAAAGCTTTTTTGGACAAAGTTATCAGTATGAAACACAGGGAAGCGGTTCTGGAATTATTGTAGGACAAAGCGATACAGAATTATTAATTGCAACCAATAATCATGTAGTGGAAGGTTCTGATACGCTGACTGTTTATTTTATTAATGACGATACAGCTACAGCAAAGATCAAAGGAACAGATTCGGATATGGATTTAGCTGTGATTGCAGTGGACCTCTCTACTATAAGTTCAGAAACATTAGGACAGATTTCTGTGGCAACCTTAGGTGACTCTGATGCTTTACAGGTAGGAGAACCGGCAGTTGCAATTGGAAATGCATTAGGATATGGACAGTCTGTAACTACAGGTGTGATTAGTGCTTTAAACAGAGCGGTAGATGAAGCATCAGAAGAAGAAAGTAAAGGTTTCATTCAGACAGATGCTGCTATCAATGCAGGAAACAGCGGTGGGGCATTATTAAATATTCAGGGACAGGTAATTGGAATTAACTCTATGAAGATTTCCAGCAACAGTTATGGAGAAGCTTCTGTAGAAGGTATGGGATATGCAATTCCTATTTCCGCTGCAAAACCAATTATTGATGAATTAATGAATAAAGAAACCAGAGATAAAGTAGCAGAAACAGATATGGGATATCTTGGTATCAGAGGTGCTACTGTTGGAGATGAAATGCACGAAGTTTATAATATGCCATATGGTATTTTTGTAAGTGAGGTAGTACCGGGAAGTGCTGCAGAGCAGGCAGGATTATTATCTGGTGATGTAATTGTAAAATTTGATGGAACAAAAATTTCAAGTTATGAAGAACTGCAAAATCAGTTACAGTATTATTCTGCTGGTGAAACTATTGAACTGGTAGTTCAAAGAACAACCAATGGAGCTTATACAGAACAGACGATTTCAATTACTTTAGGAAGCAGAAGCGAAGTAATTGAGCAATAGATTTATAAAATTAATATAAAACAGCCTCCTTTCTCTTGGAAGGATGCTGTTCTTTTGATATAATAGAATAATCCAGGAGAAAACAGGGAGGTATAAAATGTCAGATTATATAGAAAAGGACGAATTAGAAAAGGAAGAAAAAAAGTCAGAGCAGAATGATGATTATGAAGATATTTGTTATATATGTCATCGTACAGAAAGTACAGCAGGAAAGATGGTACATTTGCCAAATAATATCTGTGTCTGTTCTGATTGCATGCAGAGAACCTTTGATACTATGAACAATAGTTCCATAGATTATGAAAGCATGATGAAAAACATGCCATATATGCCAAATATCAGTATGATTAATTTATCGGATTTGGGAAATATGAATCCTAATCTAAAACCAAATTCTAAAAAAGTGAAAAAGAAAAAAGCAAAAGAAGCTAAGAAACCGGTATTAGATATTAAATCCATTCCGGCACCTCATAAGATTAAGGCAAGTCTGGATGAATATGTGGTAGGTCAGGAACAGGCAAAAAAAGTAATTTCCGTGGCAGTATATAATCACTACAAAAGAGTAGCAACAGATACTATGGATGATATTGAAATCGAAAAGTCGAATATGCTTATGATTGGACCAACAGGAAGTGGAAAAACCTTCCTTGTAAAAACACTGGCAAGGCTTTTAGATGTGCCATTAGCTATTACGGATGCTACATCTCTTACAGAAGCAGGATATATTGGAGATGATATTGAAAGTGTAGTTTCCAAGCTTTTAGCAGCAGCAGATAATGATGTGGAAAAAGCAGAACGAGGTATCATCTTCATTGATGAAATTGATAAGATTGCCAAAAAGAAAAATACCAACCAGCGAGATGTCAGTGGAGAATCTGTTCAGCAGGGAATGTTAAAGCTGTTAGAAGGCAGTGATGTAGAAGTTCCGGTAGGAGCAAACAGCAAAAATGCTATGGTACCACTAACTACAGTAAATACCAGGAATATTTTATTTATCTGTGGTGGAGCATTTCCGGATTTGGAAGGAATTATAAAAGAACGTTTAAATAAAGCAGCTTCTATTGGTTTTAAGGCAGATTTGAAAGACAAGTATGACAATGATCCAAATTTGTTAAGTAAGGTAACGGTAGAGGATGTTAGAAAATTTGGAATGATCCCGGAGTTTTTGGGAAGACTTCCAATTCTCTATACCTTAGACGCATTATCCAAAGATATGTTGGTGAAGGTATTAAATGAGCCGAAAAATGCTATTTTAAAACAGTATCAGAAACTGTTGGAATTAGATGAGGTACAGTTGAAATTTGATGATGATGCGCTGGAAGCTATTGCAGAAAAAGCATTAGAAAAGAAAACAGGAGCAAGAGCATTAAGGGCGATTATTGAAGAGTTTATGCTGGACATTATGTATGAAATTCCAAAGGATGACAATATTGGTACCGTAACTATTACCAGGGATTATATTGAAGGTAAGGGAGCACCAAGAATTGAAATGAGATCTACAGAAAAGATAAAAGAAAACGTGTCAGAACTTAAAAAATAAACAGTAGAAAGTGGGGAGGCTTATGGGGTATTTTCTTATTATCACAATGGTCTTTATTACCGACTTGATTGTGAAAACAGTAATAGAAAAAAGGTGTAAGCTGAGAGAACAGGACAGATTTTTTCATGGAAAAGTAATTATTCAGAAATATTATAACAAGGGCTTTGCTTTAGATAGATTTGAAAAGTATCCTAAGCTGGTGTCCTATGGTTCTGCAGCGGTGTCTGTTATATTATTGATAAAACTGATTGTACTGCTGTTTCAAAAGGGATATAAGGGATTGAAAATTGCCCTTTCATTCATTATAGGCGGGGCTTGTAGCAATATTTTTGACAGGTTTACAAAGCATTATGTGGTAGATTATATCAGTTTTGATGTAAAATGGGAAAAATTGCGAAAGATAGTTTTTAATTTGTCAGATTTTTTTATTATTGTAGGAACTTTACTTATGGTAATTTCCAAAAAGCCAGGCTCAGAAAAGAAGAGAAAAAGTGCTCAGAAATAATCTGGGCACTTTTTGATTGAACTGTTTAGGGTATGAATGCTTGTTATATAAAGGTTTCATACTTAGTAATGGATTAGTTTGTTTTCTCAAAATGTTGGTAATCTTTGGAATTCTTCCAATCTCCACCCCAGGTAAAACCATGCTCTGTAAACAGCTGGTAGCATAAGTCCTCATGGGTAATCATATGATCTTTTGAAATGCTTCGGTCTGCATATTCTTCCGCATTATCGTGATAATAAACCGGCATTCCATCTTTATAGGTAATATATGGATTCTGCAAAGGATTAATATCAATGGCATAGCCTAATGCGTGGTTAGATAATTTGGTAGTATTGGCAATCACACGATAGCAGAATGCAGAGGAATTATTGGCATTCATGGAAGCAGTATCACTAGAACTTCCTTCGCCGGTCCAGAAATCATCAATAAGATACATGGAATAAATTTCATATTCTGCCTCAAAAAGCTCTGTGAAAATTTCAATACAATCTTGGGCAATTTCTTCATTTACAATACATTCGCCCACCTGAATTTCATGATCAAAATTGTAATGTAATAATTTCAGATATCGTAAGTTTTCTAAAGTAATACGGTGGTTTTCGGTATAAGATTTACCTGAAATTCTAATGGTCACATCCTCACTAATAGGTTCAGATGTAAAGTAATTGGAAAGAATGGTAAAATCTAATTGTTCTACAGGAATTACAGCTCCCGCTGCCACATCCATTAAAGAATCCAATTGTGGCTTAGGAGTATTTGTTGGCTGACTTTGCACCGGGCTGGTAGTTGGGGCAGGAGTAGCAGTATAGGTAGTTGTTTGTTCGGTCATGGCAGAAGTTTCCTCCTTTAGGGGTTGTTTCTTGTTTCTAAGATACATGTAGCTTAAAAAAAGTAACAAAATCAATATAAGCAACAGAATGAAAAAGAAAAAGGAAGGACGATTTTTACATTTCATAAAACACCTCCAAAAAAATCAAGCCATAAAACAGGATTTTATGGCTTGATAAAATTCTATGTATGATGTTGTTAAAATAGAATATCATACAGGGATGAAGAAGATAAATTACTGTAAGTTCCAGAGCTTGTGTATAAAGAAGCTGTATTGGAACTGCCGCTGTTAGAAGCTACTTGAGCCATTAAATTGACAGCGGAATTTACCTGTCCTGCATAAGAATAAGAATCTGAAAATACGGATTCAATATCCTTTAAAGAAGCCTTTGATAATACTTCACTGTCTAAAGATAAAGTATCATCTTCTTTTACGGTAATACCAATTTTTTCCAAAGCATCAGAATAGTTACCCGTAATTCTGGTCATCCATTCTGTCTTTTTGGAAAGAGAACTAGAAGATACATCAGAAGAAGAATCCAGGACTTCATTGTAGCTCTTTACAAAAGTAGAAATTTCTTTCTCAATATCAGAACGATTTTCTTCTGTTATTTCTGTTTCTATCAAAGTATCAGCACTAGACTTTAAGGAAGAAATATCAGAAGCAACTTCTTTCCAGGATTCAGAATCCAATTTTTCTGTTAGCTTAGTGTTTGTAGTGCTGGCTTTCTGAGAATCAGAATCCAATGCGTAATAAGCTGATAAAAGTTTCTTGTAACTGCCGCTTTTGATAGAAGCATAATCCCCCAATAATGAGAAAGTCTGATTTGTAGAGCTGTTACTGCTGCTTAAACTAGAAAACAGACTAGAAGCAGTATCTGTGTTTAAACCAAAATAAATTGCCATAAAAATCACCTCCTGTTTAAGTTTTAAATAAGAACAGAGTTCTTCTTAATTTTAGTATAAAGAAATCTTAAGAATATTACAAGGTGAAAAATGAACAAAATTGTTCACATTATTGCCAGGGTGTGCTAAAATACATAAGGATATTGCAAATCTATGGAAAAATAGATGGCAAATAGCAAAAATAAAAGCGAAAGAGAGGAAGAGAGTGTGAAAAGATTAAAGGTAAGCATGCTCATGCTTATGATTGCAGCAACTGCATTATGCGGATGTGGCAAGGAAGAAACAACTGAGCAGAATGCAGAAGTAACAGAAGGAGCAGAAGCGGTGACAGAGGAACCAACCGCCACAGTAGGTGAAGAAGCTCCGGAAGGAAAGGTAAGAAGTAATCTTACTTACGAATGGGTAGATGAAGAAGTTGCTAATACAAGACCAATAGCGGTAATGTTCAATAATATAAAAGCAGCATGTCCACAGACAAGTATTTCAAAAGCCGGAGTTATTTACGAATGTAACGTGGAAGGCAACCTGACACGACTGATGGGAATTATCGAAGATTGGAAAAGTCTTGAAAAAATCGGTTCTGTAAGAAGTTGTCGTGATTACTATGTATACTGGGCTATGGAATGGGATTCAATTTACTGCCATTTCGGAGGTCCTGAATTGTATGTAAAAGATGTTTTAGCTCGTGATGACGTAGATAACTTAAATGGAACTATTTTAGATGGAACTGTTTACTATCGTACTTCTGACAGAAAAGCACCACATAATGCTTATGCAAGTGGAGAAGGTATTTTGAAAGGTGTAGAAAAGTATGAATATTCATTAGAACATGTAGAAAGATTTGCAAATCTTACACCACATTATAACTTTAAATCATCATCAAATCCGATAATATTTGATGATTCTTATTCTATTCCTGCCAATAAGGTTACTCCAGGGGGATATACCACAAATAAACCTTGGTTTGAATATAATGAAGAAGATGGTCTTTATTACAGATACCAGTATGGTGAGAAGCATATTGATGATTTAGATGGAGAACAGTTGGCAGTTAAGAATATTATTATTCAGAATACCATTGGAGAATCCAGAGATGCGAAAGATTATAAATTCTTCCATGTAGTAGATGAAAATAAGACTGGTTACTATATTACTAACGGAAAAGCCATTGAAATTACTTGGAACAAATATATTGACTGGGATAAGACAAGATACTTCGACAAAAACGGTAATGAAATCAATATCAATGAAGGTAAGACATGGGTTTGTATAGTTAGAGAAGATGCGAAAGAGGACACAATTATCGAGTAAGGAAGGATTATGTAAAGAAGTTTTTTGGAGGAAGAGATGGAAAAATTTATTGAGATTCTAAAAGTCATTCTTTTGGGAATTGTAGAAGGCATCACAGAATGGCTCCCAATCAGCAGCACCGGTCATATGATTATTATTGATGAGTTTGTAAAGCTGAATGTAACACCGGAATTTAAGGAAATGTTTTTTGTGGTAATTCAGCTGGGGGCTATTCTGGCGGTGTTAGTGTTATACTGGCAAAAACTTTGGCCATTTGTATCAGGGAAAAGCAATGACCATGTAAAGTATGCACCAAAATATCAGGGAAGTAATGGTTTTATTAAATTTCTTAACAAATATGTGAAATGGGATACCATGGAAATGTGGTTTAAGGTAATTGTGGCAGTACTTCCAGCAGCGATTATTGGAATTCCATTTGATGATACTTTAGATGAGTTGTTTTATAACTTCCAGACTGTTTCCATTACTTTAATTGTATATGGTATTTTATTTATTGTAGTGGAAAGCAGGAATAAGGGCAAAAAGCCGGTAGTAAGAGATTTTAAGGAAATGACTTATAAGCACGCTATTCTAATAGGTGCTTTCCAGATGCTTTCTTTAATTCCTGGAACTTCCCGTTCCGGAGCTACCATTTTGGGAGGTATTTTAATCGGAACTTCCAGATATGTAGCAGCGGAATTTAGTTTCTTTCTGGCAATTCCGGTTATGTTTGGAGCCAGTCTGTTGAAATTGGTGAAATTTGGATTTCATTTCACTTCAGGTGAATTGGTAATTCTGATTGTGGGAATGGTAACTGCTTTTGTGGTATCTGTCATTGCAATTAAAACCTTTATGTCTTATATTAAGAAGAAAGACTTTAAAGTGTTTGGATATTACCGGATTGTGCTTGGGATTGTTTTGATTTTATATGCAGTGTTTGGTGCGTAGGAGCACAAAGTGCGGAGTAATCCGTAGGTATTATGGGTCAAAATACCTTTTGTCCCAACATCATAAAATGATAGTATGATAAACAGGCTTATGGGAAATGATAAAGTTCATGTCTCATAAGCCTGTTTTGGGTTCTATTACATAAATTTTTTAAGAGTTTATCATTAATTTATTGATATTTCGTATTAATTCTAAAAAGTATGATTTCTTGTTTTCCGGACAGGAATGATATGTTTCGATTAAAATACAAGGAATTCCTTCAGTTGTTTTGTCTCCTTTAAGCAGATAGTCAAGACTGACTCCTAGTATATCAGAAAGTTCAATTAATTTTTCTACAGATAGTCCTGTAATTCCACGTTCTACTTCGCTGTAATGTTTTACAGAAATGTCTAGTATTTCAGAAAGTTTTTCCTGGGTTAAGTGGCATTGGATACGACAAGTGCGGATCCGCTGGCCCATGGCGGACTTGTAATCCTCAGTATTCTTTTGGTAATGATTCATTTTATATCTCCTTATAATTCATGGGTTTTATTATAGGATATCCAAATGGAAGAAAAAACAAGCTGATAGGTGTTAAAGAACTAAACGTAAAAGGTGTTGAAAAACACAACCCATGAGGTTATAATTGAACAATAAATATTTTATAAAAGTGAGGAGATATTTTATGAGAATATTAGAAAAAGAAAAATTAATGAAGGGGATTACATGGTGTATTGTAATAGGATTAATTTTAGCAATAATACCATTGATAGCTTTAGCTCCTTTTGCTCATTCTTGTGCGGATGACTATTCATATGGTTATGCATTGCACAATCTGCTGGTAGAAAGTAATCCTTCTGTTTTAGAAATGTTAAACACAGTAATAAAGAATACATATGAATACTATATAACCTGGCAGGGAACTTATTCCAGTATTTTTCTGATGAGTATACAGCCAGCAGTATATAGTGAAAAACTTTATATTATAGTTCCATTTATTATGATAGGAAGTATGATAGCTTCCATCTTCATTTTTATGAAAGTGTTATTGACAACGTTATTAAAAGCAAAGTGGTATCATGTTGTATCTCTATCTGCAGTGGTTTCATGTTTAACGCTAGAATATGTAAGTTCACCAGTGGAAAGTTTTTTCTGGTTTAATTCAGGAGTACACTATACAATTATGTTTTCCTGTATGCTGTTATTGATTAGTTGCATAATTAAACTTTATTCTGCAGAAAAAATAAAAGCAAAATACATATTTCTAGCAATTATTTTAGAAATTATGGTAGGGGGAGGTAATTATATTACTTTACTAGTGACTTTTATTCTTCTCAGCCTCTTTATAGGAAGAGAAATATATGTAGAGTGGATTAAAAAGAAGAATTTTAGGGCGGGCAGAATGTATGTGTATTGTGTTCTTTATTTGATATATGTTTTGGCAGCAGTAGTAAATATGATTGCACCGGGAAATCAAAAAAGAAAAAGTCTTTTTGCAGGACTTTCAATTTCAGAGAGCATTATTACATCTATGAAAGCTGGAATTTTAGCAATCGACTTTTGTACTACAATTATAATTATACTAAGTTTGGTGGTATTGATTCCTATTATATGGGACATGCTGGAAGGAAGCAAATACCAGTTTCGTTATCCTGCACTTGTAGTTTTGATTTCTTTTGGGATTTTTTCCTCTATGTATGCACCATTATATTATTCTTTTGGGCTATTGGCAGCTCCTGGAAGAGCAGTAAATATTATTATAGAGGCGTACTATATTTTAATAGTGATGAATTTAATATACATTTTGGGATGGTTGAAGAAGAATGTCATTCAGATTAAGGAGAAAATAGAACTTAATAAGTTGGTATATTATGGGTTTTCTGCGGTTGTGATATTACTTGGAACAATGGCATTGGGGAATAAAGAACAGTTAAATTCATACGTGGGTTTTCAAACATTGATTTCAGGAGAAGGTCAGACATATCATCGAGAAGTAATGGAGCGTATAGAGATGCTTAATAATCCGGATATATCAGAAGTAGAGTTAAAGCCATTCACTTGTAAGCCTAAGTTACTCTTTATGAGTGATATTACAGAAGATATTACAGATTATAAAAATCAGGCATGTGCCTTATATTATGGAAAAGAGGCAGTGAAGTTAGAGGAAGAATGATAAAACACAAAAGAAAAAGCAGTGGAGATTGGTATTGGAGTGTGACAAACAATCATATGGAAGATGCTTTAAGACATGCTGTTAGTCAGGAAATCTTAACAGAATAAGAGCCTGAAATTTATATGGATAGTTTTGCCGGAAATGCATGGGTAATGCAGCAGTTGATTAAGGAAGAAAAACATACAGATAAGAAAATTATTTGTCATCAATATATTAATTTTAATAGAAAAAGGATGGAAGAGGATTCGTCAGTACCTAATATTAAGAAACTTAAATGGCTTCTTCCTTTTGCAGTCACATTTCAGAATCAGTATGATCTTCAGTATTCATATATAGACGGAAGGGAAGAGGATGAAATTTTAAGATTATGGCCCCATTATATGGTTACCACCAATCAAGTGTTACTGGTGTCAGGGGATGAAAAAGGAATGATGGTGATTGCTGATAAAATGATTGCAAAGTTGTATCGAGAACAAATCCTGAAAATGTCAGAAGAGTATCGAGGATTGTTTCGTAATCAGGTAACTTATGAAAATCAAGATGATTGGGGAGTAGAAGAAAATGCATTTTATGGGGAGGAAGAGTTTTGTATTAAGGTGCACGCAAATCAGAGATTACTTTTTGGTTCTGGGTCTATGAGGGAGCAGTTTGAAATGTTAAATATGGAAGAAACAGGAATTTGTCAAGCATTTTTGGATTATTTTAGAGCACGGAAAGAGGAGAAAAGTGCTGGGGAGAAGGAAGAAGGATTATAGATTCAGAAAAGTTCTGGTAGAACCAGGACTCACGAAAGACTATGAAGAGAAAAATTTTAGCAACAGTACTTACGATGGCGGTAGTAGCTAGCAGTTTTAATGTATGCTCCGAAGTGCAGGCATCAAGTGGGAAACCAGAATGAAAGCACAGACAAAATTTGACTTACAGGAAAAAACAGCAAAGGAATATGTAAAACAGTATTACAAGTAATAAGATGGCTGTTATTACAAAAAATGTATTCTTCATATACAGAACAGAAAAAAATGCCGATATAAATATATCGGTATTTTTTAATAGGCAAAAACGAAACCAAGGAGGGACTCTCATGAAAAGAAAACTATTTATGCTATTACTTTCAACAACACTTGTTTCCAGCTTGTTTATGGAAGCAGTACAGCCCGCCAGTGCATCTAGGGCAGAAGAAATGGTGTTAAATGCAACAACACCAAACACACCTTTTAACACAACACCAGAAGTTCCTACGGTATCTCCGGTAATATCAAAAGTGCCGGAAATTCCTACTATATCTCCGATAATATCAGAAGCACCAGATGATTCAGAAGCATTAAAAGATATTTCCAAAGCAGTAGTATCCAAAATTGCTTCCCTTACATACACCGGTAAAGCGCAAAAACCATCTATTACCCTTACGTGGGAAGGAAAAACCGTTCCAAAGGAAATGTATACAATAAGCTATAAAAATAATATAAATGCTGGAAAAGCTCAAATTATTATTAAGGGAAAAGGTGGGTTTACAGGAAAAAAACAGATAACATTTACTATTCTGCCAAGGAATATTGCAAAAGCTAATTGCTCTAAAATTTCTGACAAAGTTTATAGTGGAAAAGCAATAAAACCTGCAGTTACTGTAAAATACAAAGGTACAGCCTTAAAAAAGAACAAAGACTATAAAGTAACTTATACCAATAATAAACAAGCAGGGAAAGCAACAGTAACTATAAAAGGAAAGGGAAATTATAAAGGAAGCAAGAGTGTAACCTTCCGAATTCTTCCGAAAAAGGTATCTTCTTTCAAAAAAGAAAAATGCAGTGCCACTTCTGTTATGTTAAAATGGAAAAAATCTGCTTCTGTCAGTGGATATCAGATTTATCAATATGATGAAGCAACAAAAAAGTACAAGCTGAAGAAAACTTTACCAGCAAAAAGCACAAGTTATACTATAAAAAATCTTTCGCCATATACAGGGTATCAGTTTAAGATTCGTGGGTACAAGAAAGTAGGGGCGAAAAAGTATTATGGAAAGTATTCTAAGGTAGTAAAGGTTCAGACATTGTTAGAAACACCTGAAATGACAGCAGCATCTAATGGTATGGGTCAGGCAACGATTCAATTTAAACAGGTGAAAAATGCAACCGGTTTCGAACTTTCTTATAAAGAAGGAGAGGGAACATTTGCCATATTGGCTGATGGCTTAAAAAACATAGATAATGCTTTGTATATTAGGAAACTAACAGAAGGTGCCGTCTATACTTTCAGAATGCGTGCCTATGTAGAACAGGATGGAAAAAAGACCTATGGCGATTATTGTATTCAAACAGTTACAATCAGTTCTCAAAGTTCAGGACCGGTTGGAGGTAATTATACTCCGGGCAGTGTGTATGGACCAAAGTTAACACAGGCAGAACTAAACCAGGTAAAAGAGAAAGTGCAGTATTTCAAGGACCATTATATTGATAACAGTATGCCGGAGTACGTAAAGGTAAAGATAGCACATGATTATCTTGCATCTGTATGTTCCTATGCACCTGACTGGTCTTTAAATCGTGCTAACACCGCCTGGGGAGCACTGATTTATGGGGAAGCCCAGTGTTCTGGATATGCCAGAGCCATGAAAGCTTTGTGTGATGGTATCGGTGTGGAATGTTACTATGTTCATGCAAATAATAATTCCATAAATCCAAGCCATCAATGGAATGAAGTAAAAGTGGATGGAAACTGGTATATTGTAGATGTTCAGTGTAATGACCTATCAGGCTTTTATGCATTCTTCCTTGTAAGTGACAGTACTTATGAAACAACAGGAATGGATTGGGACAGACAGAGCGTTCCTGCCTGTCCAAAAGATTATTAGAAAGTAGATTGAAATTTAATAAAGAAGATTATCCATAGAAGACGAAACAGGAGGCTGCATTTGGTTTGCAGTCTCCTGTTTGTTTGAGAATAAATTAGTACTTGGAATTAGGCATAGATTTCAATTTGCTTAATTTATAGCCAGGTACAATTGATTTCCAACTTGAGGCACCAATAGTAGGAAGGTACTTGTTGGTGTAGTTCTCAGATTGTGGGGTATCCATATATTTATAAACATAAAAGGCTTCTTTGTTTCTCCAATCTGTTGTACGAATTAGTCCCATAGAAAGTCCCGCTTGTACTTCTGCAAAGTCATCATATTCAGAGCGAATAATAAATGCATCAATCATAGAATTGAATTCACATTTATAATATGCATAAGCCAAAGCAGCTGCCTGAATACTTTCACCGGCAGTGGAAGTGAATCCCTGTTCAGAAAGAATAATTCTGGTGTTTTTTCCATAAGTTTTCTTTACATAGTTGGTAAGTACCTCAATATTAAGTGGTGTAATATAAGGTGTGTCTATGGTATTGTTTACATTTTGATTTCTCCAGAAATCAGCAGAAGTTAGTGGGCTAGGATAAGCATGAAATGCAATGTTCCATTCCACGTTTGGATTTTCTGTTTTAATTGCGCTGGCAAAGGAAGTAAGGAAATCTCTACTGCTAAATCCGTTGCTTGCTGTATTCCATTGGTGATCCAAAGAAATAAAGACTCTAGCATTCTTATATCCATGTTTTACTCCATAATAGAGCATTTGGAATGCTTGAGCATATGATTTGGTGTAATCACTTAAGGAAAGATTACCAGCATAATTCCAAGGGTCGTGAGCATTTAATTCATTTCCTAAAATCCAGTTAGAAACATAACAGTCTTTTTGACCAAATTTCTCTCCCAGATAAGAAAATACCGCTTCTAAAGTTTCTCTTGCTTCTTTGTCCTGAGTATTTAAAGTATAATAATTCTTTCCTGGGACTCTGGCAGCAGGATGAATCAGGTATTTTAAATTTTCATCCCAGCTTAGCAATATTACCATAGAAACACTAATACCTTGGGAATTTTTTAGTCGTACATTACCTTCGTTATAAGGAACGAAATAATAGGTTTTTCCATTGTATACATAAGGCTCTCCCACACCAGGAGTGGAAATTACATGTTTTAAATCTATATTAAATAATGTATGTTTCGTACCAAGTGAATCAATAGTAGAACCCTGAATGCCTTTCTTACTGACAGGTTGTATGTATTTCATAGTATTGTAAGCACTGTCTTTTGGATTAGTAATGTAAGAAGGCTTACTGATTACCTTGTATTTTCCACTTTTTTTAATCGCAATAGCATATTTACTAAATAAGTTTCCGGTATTGTTTCCAGCAGAATCAATTGGTAAGGTAATGGATAAAGATTTTGCTTTGAAAACTTTTTTAATAGATTTTTCTACTTTGTTTGTGGAAGGATTTAGCTTTACAAGGTAATAAAAATCGTCACTGCTGTTTACTCTCTTTTTAACAGTGGCTTTAATCCGAATTTGTTCGCTGGATAAAGCTTTTGCAGAAGTGATTTTTGCAGAAGTAGAAGTTGCAGTAACAGCTTTTGATACTTTTGTCACTTTGATTTTGAATGTTTTTCCATAAGAATTATATACTTTATTTCCAATAGAATCATAAGCAAATGCTCTTGCCTTCACATAATAGGTTTTCTTGGAAGGCTGTGTGATAGTAAGCGTGTTTTTTTTGCCTAAATCAAAAGTGTATGTATTCTTTTTAAAGTTTTTATTTGTTGAAATTTTTACTTCGTATCCTTTAGCACCGCTTACTTTTGTTAATTTAACAATTAACTGGTTAGAACGATTGGTAAGTTTGATTTTATTTACTTTTGCAGGTGCAGCGGACTGCCATTTTGCATAGAAGTTTACATCTCCATAGCTTCCTGTAGAAATATTGCTATATTTTTTTCCGGTATAATTACTAGCGGTATACCAACCTTTAAACAGATATTTCTTTCTTACCGGGGTAGGTAAGGTGATTTTAGCCGAAGTAATGTTATAACTGGAAGTTGGCGTAGTAGTAGAGGTAAAATTTCCTCCTTTTAAGTGATAAGTAATTTTATAGGTTGTCAAAGTCCACTTTGCTTTTAAAGCAACATCTTTTTTTACTGTATAAGTACAGTTTGTTGGGTAGTAAGCACCCCCATTTACATTATACCATCCTTCAAAAGTATATCCATTCTTTTGGGGCGTAGGAAGTGTCCCCCATTTGGTGCCTTTTGCTCGTTGAATGGCTGGGGCAATAACGGTCTTTCCATCACTGTCATAAAAAGTAAGTGTACGAATCACAGGAGTTGGTGTTGGACCAGGAGTTACTGTTGGAAGTTCTGAAGGCTCCCCTTCTGGTGAAATACTAGGAGTATCCGAAGGAATCGCCGTAGGTGAAAGTCCAAGTGTTTCCGAAGGACTTTCTGTAGGTGAGACCATCAAAGAGTCTGAAGGACTTACAACAGGTGAAACTGTTGGAGTAAGTGAGGCTTCAGATTCTGTGGAAGCAGCCAGTGCTGTAGGTACACTTATAATTCCAGAAAGAAAAAAAGTGCACAAAACAATGGTTAAAAAGGGAGAATATCTCCGTAAAAAATTATTCTTTTTCATATAAACCCTCCATTAATTTTATTAGTTTATTTGACAAAAGGTGAAAAAATGCAACAAAAAGCACAAAAATACACCTTATGGTAATATAATATAACAATGTGATAGAAGTATGCAAGAAAATATTTCCTTGATTTTGATGGGTATTTTTGCTAACATAGGAAAGGATTTATCTAATATGCAATTATGCTGGAAAACAGCGGAAAGTGAATGGAAGTGAAGATATGAAAGCCTGGGAAACTAATGTACGAAAAGTTGTTCCTTATGTTCCGGGGGAACAGCCGAAAGATAAAGATATTATTAAATTAAATACGAATGAAAATCCATATCCGCCATCACCGATGGTAAAAAAAGCCATTGAAGAAACAAATGTGGACAAATTACGACTTTATCCGGATCCAACCATAGGGAGTCTGGTGTCTGCCATTGCGGACTATTATGAAGTAAAAGAGGAAAATGTATTTGTAGGCGTGGGCTCAGATGATGTAATTGCCATGTCCTTTCTTACCTTTTTTAACAGTGATAAACCAATACTTTTTCCTGATGTGACTTATTCTTTTTATGATGTATGGGCAGATATGTTGAAAATACCATATGAAACACAGCCGTTAGATGAAAACTTTCATTTGGTAAAAGAGGATTATTTCAAGGAAAATGGAGGAATTATTTTTCCAAATCCAAATGCACCAACAGGACTTCTGGAAGATTTATCTGTGGTGGAAGAGATTATAAAAAGGAATCCGGAAAGTATTGTAATGGTAGATGAAGCTTATGTGGATTTTGGTGGAGAAAGTGCCATTTCTTTGATATCAAAATATGATAATCTTTTGGTAGTGCAGACTTTTTCTAAATCCCGTTCCATGGCAGGAATGAGAATTGGTTATGCTATAGGAAATGAAGAATTAATTAAGTATTTAAATGATGTGAAATATTCTTTTAATTCTTATACTATGAATGAAACAGCCATCCGTTTTGGTGTAGCTTCTGTGGAAGATAAGGCTTATTTTGAGGAAACGGTAGAGAAAATCATTGCTACTAGAGAATGGACGAAAAAAGAATTGGAAAGACTTGGTTTTTCATTCCCGGACTCCAAAGCTAATTTTATTTTTGCTACGCATGAAACTATTCCAGCGAAGGAGTTGTTTGAAGCATTACGGGAAGAAAAAATATTTGTAAGATATTTTAAGAAACCTCGTATTGATAATTATCTACGAATTACGGTAGGTACTGAGGAAGAAATGCAGAAACTGGTTAATTTTTTAGAAAAGTATATTCAAAACAAAAAATAAGTGAATTAGGAGGATACTATGTTAAAGCAAATTTTAAGTGGCGTAGTAATTGGCGTTGCTAATATTATACCTGGAGTCAGTGGTGGAACCATGATGGTTGCAATGGGAATTTATGATAAACTGATTTCAGCAATTACAGGATTATTTAAAGATTTCAAAAAAAGCTTTAAATTCCTGCTTCCGATTGGTATTGGGATGGTATTGGGAATTGTAATTTTATCTAAAGTAATTTCCATGATGTTTGATGTAATTCCATTTCAGACCAACTGTTTGTTTATTGGATTAATTATAGGAAGTTTTCCTTTCATTGTGAAAAATGTAAAAGGACATTCTATTAAAATTCAACATATCATAGCCTTTGCATTATTTTTTGTTTTGGTGTTAGGTTCCGCATTATTAGGAGAGAAAAGTGGAGCAGATGCTACTTTGGTAGGAGGAATTGTTCCAATGATCAAATTGTTTGCAGTTGGTGTAATCGCATCAGCAACTATGATTATTCCTGGTGTTAGCGGTTCCATGGTACTTATGATTCTAGGTTACTATGATTCTATTGTTTCAAATGTCAGTATTTTTATTGAAAATCTCCTTGCTTTTAATGTGGAAGGATTGATAGAAGGATTGATGATTTTTATTCCATTTGGATTAGGTGTTGTAGTAGGTATCTTTGCTATTGCAAAGATAGTAGAAATTATTTTCCAGAAGTTCCCATTAGTTGCATATTGGGCGATTATTGGTTTGATTATAGCTTCACCATTTGCCATTTTAATTTCTGCAGGATTTAAGGGAGTAAAGATTGTAAGCATTCTTACCGGAGTGGTTGCACTTGCTATTGGAGCATTTATGGGAAATAAGCTTGGTGGAGATGAAACACCACAGGAAGATGCAGAAAACGTAGCAGAAACAGTATAAGGAAGATAAAAAAACATGGCTTATGTTATGCCATGTTTTTTTGCTGTATGAATATAATTTAAACATTTCTTTGCCAGTATTTTATGCTCATGTGAATATCCTGTGAGAATATGAGGAATTTTGTTGGAAAGCAATGCGATAAGTGCATCGGCATTTTTTTCCATATAGTTTTTTAATTGTATATGAGTTCCAGTCGTTAGTACGATGTGAAGAGTGTAAATATTAGGCATTTCTGAAACTCCATGAGAAAGCTTTTTTGTATGTTTGTAAATCCATAGGATATTTTCCAAAGGTATAATATATGTATCAAAAAGTGAAAAATTAATAATAAAAGAGTCCGTTATATAAAATTCAGCACCATCATTAGCAAACAATGGAATAAAGGAATTGAAAGAGTTCGCTTCTGACAATTCCCAATCCAATTTCTGAAACAACTGTTTTTTCTGTTGAAAAGGAGTTTTAGGAAATAGTCCTTTTTCTAATTGGGGACAGATAAAAGTAACAATATGTATCAAAAGTATTACTAAAGTATAAATTCCCATAAAAGTAAGCAATAAAGCAAATATATAGGAGTAAGTCAGCATTCCTCGATATTCCACTGCAACATACTGGGGAGAAACCTCTGCCATATGAGTATACTGCCAGTTAATATCCTCACTTAAATTAGTAAGCAGGTTATTATAATTCAAATCAGGAGAGCTCAACTGTAATTTTAAATGCTCAAATGTAATAAAAGTATCAGATTCTAAGGCTTTTTCCGAATTTAGCAAAAAGAAATAACATTTATTATTTTCAATGGCATAAAAATATTTTCCTACCACCTGGGAGTTTTTTACAGAATCATAGCCAGTATAATACAAAGTAATATCAGAAAGGGATACATAATCCTTTCTGGAAGTAAAAGCGGTATCCAGTTTGCTTACATTGGAGTAGGTAATAGGCGAAAAAACTTCCTTAAAAGGAAAAATGTACGCCATAAAAATGAGAAATACCAGAAAAACCACTGGAATTATGGCGGAAATTAAGGTTTTCTTTCGGATTTTGTGGTAAATATACTGAATGTTCATAATGATTCCTTTCCCTCATCTTGAGATAATTAATTTTAAGTATAACTTTTAAAGTGTGAATAATCAAGCTTGCGTTTTTACAAAAATGTGGTACTATTACTAAAGACGTTGGTAAGTGGATACTTTGCCCATCTTCTCGGAGAACGTCTAACTACACAAGTTCCCTATAACAAAAGGAGGCTACAGACCAAAAATGGAGGCATACACAGGATTCGCAGAAGTATATGATACTTTCATGGATAACATAGATTATAAAGAATGGAGCAATTATGTAATTTCCCTGCTAAAAGACTATGGAATTCAAGACGGTTTGGTTCTTGATTTAGGCTGTGGTACAGGAAACGTAACCGAATGTCTTGCAGAAGCCGGGTATGATATGACAGGAATTGATATGTCAGAAGACATGTTAAATATTGCCATGAAAAAAAGAGAACAATCCGGACATGACATTCTCTACCTGTGTCAGGAAATGCAGGAATTTGAACTATATGGCACAATAAGAGCAGTAGTAAGTATTTGCGATTGCATTAATTATGTAACAGAAAAAGAAGATTTAAAAGAAACCTTTCGTCTGGTAAATAATTATTTGGATCCTAATGGAATTTTTATTTTTGATATGAATACTTCTTATAAATACAGAGAAATACTGGCAGATAATACTTTTGCAGAAACTAGAGAAGACAGTAGCTTTATCTGGGAAAATTATTATGATGAAGAAGAAAAAATCAATGAATATGGACTTACTCTATTTATAGAAGATAAGAAAGATGGGAAATATGAGAGATATGAAGAATTTCATTATCAGAAAGCTTATGAAATAGAAGAAATCATAGAACTGATTCAGGAATCCGGATTGGAATTTCTGGCGGTATATGATGCATTTACAAAGGAAAAACCAAAAGCAAACAGTGAGAGGGTATATTTTATAGCAAGGGAAAAAGGAAAGGCGGTATAGAATGAAAGATTATATTGTAAGAGCAACGGCAGCAGACAATCAGATTAGAGCATTTGCAGCAACCACTCAGGAAATGGTGGAATTTGCCAGAGGTGCACATAATACAAGCCCTGTGGCAACAGCGGCATTGGGAAGATTATTAACAGCAGGTGCCATGATGGGGGCAATGCAAAAAAATGAAACAGATGTATTAACCTTAAAAGTGAGAGGCGGTGGTCCTCTTGGTGGAATTACAGTAACAGCAGATGCTAAAGCCAATGTAAAAGGTTATGTGGATCATCCGGATGTAATTCTCCCACCAAATGCTCAGGGAAAATTAGATGTGGCTTCCGCAGTAGGTGTGGGAATGCTTCAGGTCATTAAAGATATGGGGTTAAAAGAGCCATATGTGGGACAGACTGTTTTACAGACCAGTGAAATTGCAGAAGATTTAACATATTATTTTGCCACCTCTGAGCAGGTGCCATCTTCGGTAGGCTTGGGAGTTTTAATGGAAAAGAATAACACAGTAAAGCGTGCTGGGGGATTTGTTATACAGTTAATGCCATTTACAGAAGATAGTGTTATTGATAAATTAGAAGAAAATTTAAAAGATGTAACATCTGTTACAAATATGTTAGAAGAAGGAATGACACCAGAAGATATTCTGGAAAAATTGTTAGAGGGATTAAATCCGGTGATAACAGAACGAATGGATACTACATTTACCTGTAATTGTTCTGATGAAAAAATCGAAAAGATGTTAATTAGTCTTGGAAAAGAAGAATTACAGTCTATGATAGATGATGGTGAAACTATTGAGGTAAACTGTCATTTCTGTAACAGCAAATATCATGTTCCAGTAGAAAAATTACAGAGCCTGTTGAAATTGGCTCTGTAACAAAGTTAATATATGATTTTGGGCACAGTGTCTGAAGCCTGGGAGGAATCCTGGGTTTCAGGCACTTTTGCCTTCTCTAACGCCTGTTCTATGGTGTTTAAAAGTAGCATGGAAGTATATCGGTTTTCTTCGGAGTATGTAATATTATCAAGAGACTGTGTTTCGTAAATCTGTGCAGCCAGTGTTTCTAAAGCCGGTTCCATCAAAGGGTACATGGTTTCCACGGATTCAGAGGTATTGGACATGCTGATGGAATTAATCTGATTAGCATCTACTACTATCTGAATGTCTACAGTGTTTTCCCCTAACTGCATAGAGGAATGATACACGCCGGGAATGTAAGCATTTTTCTCTCCTGATTCTGTATTCTTAGGCCAGAACATAGATACAAGGAGTATGATTAAGACGATTCCTAGAACCGCAAAAAGGGCTGTATAGATGATTTCTTTTGTGTGAAGCACCACAATTTTTGTTTTACCACTCATAAGTTCCTCCAGATGTTTTTTCTATATTTTATGCTGCCTTTGCAAAATTTATAACAGAAAACTCCTTGACAAGACAGAATATTTATTATAGTATATGATTGTATTAAGTGAGTGGTACAATAATACAAGTGAAGAAGAGATAAAGGAAGGAGAAAAGATATGGCATGGACATTAAATGCTGATAGACCCATTTATACCCAATTAGTGGAGAAGATACAAAAAGATATTGTATCTGGTATATATAAGGCAGGTGATAAAATTCCACCTGTAAGAGAGCTGGCAACAGAAGCAGCAGTAAATCCTAATACGATGCAGAAAGCACTTGTAGAATTAGAACGCATGGGGCTTTTATATACACAAAGAACAAGTGGAAGATTTGTTACGGAGGACGGGGAAATGATTAATAAGTTAAAAAATGAGATGGCATCAGAGCAGATTAAAATTTTTTTAGAAAATATGAAACAGTTGGGATATGATACAGAAGAAACGATTTCCATTATTAAGGAACTTGATAAGGAGGAAGAAGAATGAGCTGTCTGATTGAAACCAGGGGATTAAATAAAAAGTTTAAAAATAAGATGGCATTAGGCGATGTGAACCTTCAGCTGGAAAGAGGTCGGATCATAGGTTTGCTAGGACCAAATGGAAGTGGGAAAAGTACACTGATAAAAATTATAAATGGTCTTATGGTTCCTACTAGTGGTGAAGTGTTAATTAATGGGCAAAAGCCAGGAGTAGAAACAAAGAAAATTATTTCTTATCTTCCAGAAAGAACTTATTTGAATGAGTGGATGCGTGTTCGGGAACTTTTGGATTATTTTTGTGATTTCTATGAAGACTTTCGAAGAGACAGAGCAGAGGTAATGCTGAAGAATTTAAATATCAGCATGGATGATAAGTTAAAAACCATGTCCAAAGGAACCAAAGAAAAGGTTCAGCTAATTCTTGTAATGAGCAGAGAGGCCCAACTTTATATTTTAGATGAGCCAATTGGAGGGGTAGATCCGGCGGCAAGAGATTATATTTTAAAAACAATTATTGGAAATTATAATGAAAATGCAACTGTACTGTTATCTACCCATTTGATTTCTGATATAGAAAACATTTTAGATGAAGTTATCTTTTTACAATATGGTCAGATACGTTTTCATGCTTCTGTAGATGATATTCGAATGAAAGAAGGAAAGAGTATTGACCAGTTATTTAGGGAGGTATACCGATGTTAGGGAAATTAGTAAAACATGAATGGAAAGCAATTACAAAACCACTGGCAATCATGCATATTGCATTAATTTTAATGGCAATCATAGGTAAGGTTTTGTTGAATATTGAAGTTTTAAAGAAAGCAGATTATGTATGGGGCGCTCTTTTAATGTTATATATTTTGGCAGTGATTACTTTGGAAATTGGTACTCAAATTTATCTGGCAGTAAGATTTTATAAAAATATGTATACAGATGAAGGGTATTTATCATTTACCTTGCCGGTAAAATCATGGGAGCATATTTTATCAAAAACTTTCATATCTGCTGTGTGGACTTTAATAGATATAGCTGTGGTAATTTTGTCTATTTTAATTTTAGTAATGTATAAAGGAATGGGAACAGAATTTATTGAGGGATTTCTTGGTGTATTAACAGAACTTTCAGAAGCAGGAATTAGTGTAGTATGGTTTATGATAAGACTGATCATTAATGGAGTCTTATATTTAATAGCATTACCTTTAACATATTATTTTTCAATTTCTATAGGACAGTTATTCAATAGTCATAAAATGCTTGCTTCTGTTATAACTTACTTTATTACCATTAATGTGATTCAGGTGATTGGCACAGTGGTAAGTACCATAATGATGGTGAACACCACTTATGCAGATGATGTAATTACTGATTCTGGTATGAAGGGATTTTATAATGGTATACTAGATATGGGGATGATTGGAAACCTGATTACCTGTGTGGGATTCTGGCTGGTTGTAAATTATATTATGAATAAACGATTGAATTTAGAGTAATTCAGCAATTGACAAATCAGTTTGTCACTGCTAAAATAAAAAAGGTGGACAGAGAGGTTCAGATAACGGACTTACTCTGTCCTTTTTGCGTTTGGTATATGTTTCCTGTAATTGACAGAAACATAGTAAGTTGGTATGATATAAAATGGCGTTTTGGACAGAAAGTTTTCCAAACCACCCATTGGAAAAGGAGAGAAAAGAATGAGTAATTACACCAAGGAAGATGTGATAAGACTTGTGGAAGATGAAGATGTGGAATTTATACGACTGCAGTTTACCGACATGTTTGGAACAATGAAAAATGTGGCAATTACTTCAAGTCAGTTAGAAAAAGCATTAGATAATAAGTGTATGTTTGATGGGGCATCCATTGAAGGATTTGCAAGAATCGAAGAAAGTGATATGTATCTGTATCCGGAACTTGATACTTTTGCTGTTTTTCCATGGCGGCCACAGCAGGGTAAGGTAGCACGTCTGATTTGTGATGTATACCGTCCAGATGGCACTCCTTTTGAAGGGGATCCAAGATATGTATTAAAGAAAGAAATTGCCAAGGCAAGGGAAATGGGATATGATTTTAATGTTGGTCCGGAATGTGAATTTTTCTTATTCCATACAGATGATAATTCCCAGCCAACTACCATTACTCATGAAAAAGCAGGCTATTTTGATTTAGGACCTGTAGACTATGGTGAAAATGCCAGAAGAGATATGGTACTTACTTTAGAAGATATGGGATTTGAAATCGAAGCTTCTCACCATGAGGCAGCACCGGCACAGCATGAAATTGATTTTAAATATGATGAAGCAATGGCAACAGCAGATAACATTATGACTTTTAAGCTGGCTGTAAAAACAATTTCAAAACGTCATGGCTTACATGCTACCTTTATGCCAAAGCCAAAAACTGGCGTGAATGGTTCAGGAATGCATGTAAATATGTCTTTATTTCAAGATGGAAAAAATGTTTTCTGGAATGAAGAAGATAAGAATGGGTTAAGTAAGGAAGCTTATTATTTTATTGGTGGACTTATGAAGCATATTAAGGCAATTACTGCAATTGCAAACCCTATTGTAAATTCTTATAAAAGACTGATTCCTGGATATGAGGCACCGGTTCATATTGCCTGGTCTGCAAAGAACAGAAGTCCGTTAATCCGAATTCCGGCAGTAAAAGGCGAGGATACCAGAATCGAACTTAGAAGTCCAGATCCATCCTGTAATCCTTATTTAACCCTTGCAGTATGTTTAGCAGCGGGATTGGAAGGAATCCAAAAGAAAATAGAACCACCAGCAAGTGTAGATAAAAATATTTTCGATATGACAGAAGATGAGAAAAAGGCAGAAAGTATTGAAGCACTTCCTGCAACACTGTTAGAAGCAGTAAAAGCATTAGAGGAAGATGACTTTATCAAAGAGGTACTAGGAAGCCATATATTACAAAAGTATATAGAGAGCAAGAAACTTGAGTGGGAAGAATATATAAGTCAGATAACAGCCTGGGAAATAGATACATATCTCTATCGCATTTAGTATTTTACAGAAGAAAAACTGGAAAATACATGTTGTGAGGAGGTGTGAAGTTGACTAGCGTAATTGTAGTATTTCCAAAAATTGAAGATGCAAAGAATATAAAAAATGTACTTACAAGAAGTGGTTTTCATGTGGTTCTGGCATGCACTACAGGTGCTCAGGCATTGCATCAAATTGATAATTTGGATGAGGGAGTTGTGGTATGCGGTTATAAAATGGCTGATATGATTTACACAGAATTAAGGGATTATATGCCGGCACAATTTGAAATGCTGTTAGTTGCTTCGCAAAACCTATGGAGTGAATGTTCCAATAATAATCTTGTATGTCTTGCCATGCCTATTAAGGTTCATGAACTTGTAAATACATTAGAAATGATGGTTCAGACTCTAGAAAGAAAGAAGAGAAAGGCAAAACAGAAGGGAAAAACAAGGTCACCGGAAGAAAAGGCGCTTATTAAAGAAGCAAAACGTCTTTTAATGGAACGTAACAATATGACGGAGGAAGAAGCCCATCGATATATACAAAAGTGCAGTATGGATAGCGGTACCAATATGGTAGAAACAGCACAAATGATTTTAAGTATGATGAATGCCTAAAGAGAAAGGCAGAAGGGAGCAATATATGAAATTTACAAAAATGCATGGATTAGGAAATGATTATGTTTATGTGAATGGATTTGAAGAAAAACTGGAAAATCCAGCAGAAATATCAAAGAAAGTAAGTGACAGACATTTTGGAATCGGTTCTGATGGGTTGATTTTAATAAATCCGTCCAAATGTGCAGATTTTGAAATGGAAATGTACAATAGCGATGGTTCCAGAGCAGAAATGTGTGGAAATGGTATTCGATGTGTAGCAAAGTATGTATATGATTTTGGACTGACAGATAAAACCGAAATCAGTGTAGAAACTTTGGCAGGTATTAAATATTTATCATTAAAAGTAGTAGATGGAAAAGTAAGTGAAGTAACAGTAGATATGGGAAAACCAGAATTAATTGCAAAAAATATTCCGGTAATTTCTGAAAATGAAAAAGTAATTAGTGAAGATATTGAGGTAGCAGGTAAAACTTACCAGATGACTGCTGTATCTATGGGAAATCCTCATGCAATCGTATTTTATGATGGCATTGCCAACATGGAAATTGAAAAGATTGGACCAGAATTTGAACAGCATGAACGTTTTCCAAAGCGTACGAATACTGAGTTTGTAGAAGTGATAGACAGAAAAACAGCGGCTATGCGAGTATGGGAGCGTGGTTCAGGAGAAACTCTTGCCTGTGGAACAGGAGCCTGTGCAGTTGCAGTAGCTTGTGTATTGAATGGATTTACAGAGGAAGAAGTAAAAGTTAAATTATTAGGTGGAGACTTACTTATCCGCTGGGATAAGGAAGCGGACAAAGTTTATATGACCGGTCCGGCAACTACTGTATTTAGTGGAGAAATTGAATTATAAAATAAGCAAATTTCAGGAGGAATAGAAATGGCAAAAGTAAATGGAAATTATCTCAAATTACCAGGAAGTTATCTTTTTTCTACAATTGGAAAGAAAGTAGCAGCATTTCAGGCAGCAAATCCGGACAGACAGATTATTCGATTAGGAATTGGTGATGTAACACAGCCATTAGCACCGGCAATTATTGATGCAATGCATTCTGCAGTAGATGAAATGGGAAACGCAGCAACTTTTAGAGGGTATGCACCGGATTTAGGATATGAATTCTTAAGAAATGCCATTGTAGAAGGTGATTATAAATCCAGAGGATGTCAGATTGAAGCAGATGAAATTTTTGTATCTGATGGAGCAAAATGTGATTCTTCTAATATTCAGGAAATCTTCAGTCTGGATAATAAAATTGCAGTATGCGATCCTGTATATCCGGTATATGTAGATTCTAATGTAATGGCAGGAAGAACAGGTACTTATAATGCAGAAACAGAAACCTGGAGTGATGTAATTTACATGCCATGTCTTGCAGATAATAATTTTGCACCAGAACTTCCAAAGGAAACGCCAGATTTAATTTACCTTTGCTTCCCAAATAATCCAACAGGTGCAACCATTACCAAAGCACAGCTTCAGGAGTGGGTGGATTATGCTAATAAAATAGGAGCAGTGATTATTTATGATGCTGCTTATGAAGCTTATATTTCAGAGTCTGATGTGCCACACAGTATTTATGAATGTGAAGGTGCAAGAACTTGTGCCATTGAATTAAAGAGTTTTTCTAAAAACGCCGGATTTACTGGAGTTCGTTTGGGATATACTGTTGTTCCAAAAGAACTAAAATGCGATGGTACAGCGCTGAATCCATTATGGGCACGACGTCATGGAACAAAATATAATGGTGCTCCATATATTATACAGCGTGCCGGAGAAGCTGTTTATTCTGAGGCAGGTAAGGCACAGTTAAAAGAACAGGTTGCTTATTATATGAACAACGCAAAAACAATTTATGAAGGATTAAAAGGAGCCGGATATACAGTATCTGGTGGTGTAAATGCTCCATATATCTGGTTAAAGACACCAGATAAGATGACTTCATGGGAATTCTTTGATTTCTTATTAGAAAAGGCAAATGTAGTAGGTACTCCCGGTTCTGGTTTTGGACCAAGTGGAGAAGGATATTTCCGTCTTACAGCATTTGGAACTTATGAAAATACATTAGCAGCAATTGAAAGAATCAAAGCTTTATAAGTTGAAAGTGTGTGGATAGAAAGGAGGCAGTCTTAGGACTGCCTTTTAAAAGTTACAAAAATATTACAAAAAACTTGGAAAAAACCACGAAAATAATATTTGATATTGTAATATTTGTAGAAAAAATGTATTATATAAAAGGCAGTAATGACTATTATACAACATAAAGGGGAAAAAACATGGATAAACTGTATATTGTTATTCCGGCTTATAACGAAGAAGAAAACATTGAGGCTGTAATTAATGACTGGTATCCCGTAGTGGAAAAAGTAGGCGGTGAAAGCAGATTAGTTATCATCAATGACGGAAGCAAGGATAACACATATGAAATTATGATGAAAATAAAAGAGGAAAAAGGACTGACCATGTTCCAGCCTATGACAAAGGAAAATGGAGGCCATGGTGCAACCATTCTTTTTGGTTACCATTATGCTATAGAGCAGGGCGCAGATTATATTTTTCAGACAGATTCGGATGGACAAACTTTACCAGAAGAATTCTGGCAGTTTTGGGAAGAGAGAGAACAGTATGATATGCTGATTGGTCACAGATCTAAGAGAGAGGATGGTTCTTCCAGAGTATTTGTGACGAAAACTCTTAAATTTGTCATTAAATTTTGTTTTGGAGTAACCGTAACGGATGCCAATACACCGTTTCGTGTTATGAAAGTAAGTACATTGAAAGAGTATATTGGATTAATTCCAAAGGATTATAACTTGTCCAATGTAATTATTTCTGTTATTTATGCCAAGAAAAACTTAAAGGTAAAATACATACCAATTACATTCAGACAGCGACAGGGCGGCGTGAATTCTATCAATATAAGAAAAATTTGCGCTATTGGCAAACAGGCAATAAAAGATTTTAAAGTGATTGGGAAAACAATATAATTTAAGGTGGTATTATGGAGAAAGAATTACAAAGAGAAAAGATAGTAACAGGTGTGCTTTTGGCATTGGCAGCAGGTGTGATCATTGCAGGTGCTGGCTCTATGGGTGCTGACTTTGGAAAAGTCATGATTTGGTGGGGTACCATACTGGCGTTAGGAATTATTGTGATGCCTTTAACCTATCAGATGTTTCATGGATTTCATGATTTGGGATGGGCTTTTTCAAAAGGTATTGGAATTGCAATAAGTGCATGGTTTATGTGGGTGTTTGCATCTATTAAAGTATTGAAATTCAGTAGGGTAAGTTGTATTATCATATGCATCATTATTTTGGGACTTAATGTACTGTTGTACTTTTTAACTCTGAAGAAAAAAGGGAAAAAGATAAATATTGGTCTTTCTAATGTAAACAGCATGTTGGTTGTGGAAATCCTTTTCCTTGGAATGTTTATTTTCTGGTGCTATTTAAGAGCTTTTAAACCAGAAGCGTATGGAACAGAAAAATTCATGGATTTTGGATTTATGAAAATCATGGAAAGATCAGACTACATGCCTCCACAGGATTTATGGTTGTCTGGTGTGGATTTGAATTATTACTATGTAGGACAGTTTGTAGGAACATTTCTTTCCAAACTTTCCGGAATCAATGTGGATTATGGATATAACCTGATGCTGATGACAATTGCAGCGTTGGCATTTACAATGGTGTATTCTTTAGTGAGAACCTGTTTTGCAGAACTTACTTTTGAAAAGATTAAAAATAGTCGTCCAATTTCAGTGGTTGCAGGTATTGTTAGTGGAATTTCTGTGGTGTTTGCCGGAAATGTGCATTACCTTATTTATGGTGTATTGAGACCGAAACTACAGGAATTTACTGGAGCAGAGGTTACCAGCTACTGGTTTCCGGATGCAACCAGATATATTGGATATAATCCGGATGTTCCAGATAAAACAATTCATGAATTTCCAAGTTATTCTTTTATTCTTGGAGATTTACATGCTCATGTAATTAATATTGTATTTGTACTTACGGTACTGGGAATTTTATATTCTTGGCTTATGTATAGAAAAGATTTGATTAAGAACAATAAAGGATATTCCTTAGTAAAAGAAGTATTTGCACCTCAAATACTTGTACTTGGATTCTTTATCGGATTTTTCCATACAACGAATTTCTGGGATTATCCAATTTATTATGTGGTTTCCGGTGCAGTAATCTTATTCTCAAATATTGTGCTTTGTAAATCATTAAAAGGAACTGCGGTAATGACAGCAATACAAGGTGTATTAATTTATGCCATTGGAACCATTGTGTGTCTGCCATTTACTTTGAGTTTTAACCAGATTTCTACAGAAATCAAATTTGTTACCAGCAGAACTCCGCTGTATCAGCTGGCAGTTTTATGGGCACTTCCAATTATTTTAGTGGTAATTTACATTGGAAATATGATTTATTGTAAGGCAAAATCAGGAGCTTACAAAACTCCAAAAGCAGGAGATAAGATTGTGGCATTCTTTGCTACCATGAAGACTTCTGAAATGTTTATGATGATTTTAGGACTTTGTGCCATAGGTCTTACCTTTATGCCAGAAGTAATTTATGTAAAAGATATTTATGAAGGTGATTATTCCAGAGCAAATACCATGTTTAAGCTTACTTACCAGGCTTACATTATGTATGGTGTGGTTATTGGATATGCATTATTCAGATTATTCATTAATGGGAAAGGTTTCATGAAACGACTGACCACTGTATGGTTCTTAGTATGGATTGGAACTGTGGCATACTTTGGAAATGCTTCTCATGCATGGTTTGGCGAATACCAGAATAAAGATAACTATAAAGGCTTAGATGCTACTGCATTTATGGAAACGGAAAATTATGCTGATTATGAAGCTACCAACTGGCTCAATGAAAATATCGAAGGCACTCCGGTGGTATTAGAAGCAAATGGTGACAGTTATACATTCTATGAACGTGTATCCACCATTACTGGTTTGCCAACAGTGTTAGGATGGAGAACTCATGAATGGTTATGGCAGAGTGACGGTTCAGGAGAATTTCCGGCCATCGCCAGTGAAAGAGAAGAAGCAGTAAGAAATCTTTATACTTCTCAGGATGTGAATCAGGTAAAAGAATTGATTGAGGAGTATGACGTGGAATATATTTACATTGGAAAATGTGAGTATGAAAAGTTCCCTGAAATGAATGTAGACTTGTTGAAGAGTCTTGGGGAAGTGGCGTTTGAAATTACTTCGGATTTGACTTACCAGGTGGATGGCACTGACCAGACTATGGAGAAGACAACTTATATTATTGAAGTTAGCCGGTAAGGGAAGGTAGTGTAAGAAATTTCATTCAAATTAGATATTCCTGCTTGTAAAATGAAAAACAATGTGATATGATTATCAGCAGGTAAAAAATTAGATAATTAATTTTCTAATTGAGTAGGAAAATGCAAAGAAAGAGACTCACTACATGGAACTTTACAGGAAATTAGTGTCACCGACTGAGAACACTATGAAAGGAATTGTAACTGGGAACACTCTGGAGCAGTCTGTTCGAAATAGCAGTAGGGCAGAACGCAGACACAGCGTTATGTGATGAGAGGGCAGCAATGCCAATGCGGGTGGTACCGCGGATATGATTAATCCGTCCCGAAATGTAAGGAAACTTATATTTCGGGGCGTTTTTTGTTTTTGTTCAATATTAAATTGCAAAATAAAACAAGGAGGCATCCGGAAAATGGAATTTATGGAAGGCGTAAAGCGCAAAGAAACTTTAGAACTTGGTGAACTTGTATCTGGAGATTACACCGGAAAAGAAGTAAAAGTAAATGGTGCAGTGCATACCATTCGTGATATGGGCGATGTGGCATTTGTGGTACTTCGTAAAAGAGAAGGCTTACTACAGTGTGTATTCGAAGAAGGAGTTACTGCATTTGATATCAAAACTTTAAAAGAAGCTTCTACCGTAGAAGTAGAAGGTGTAGTTGCAGTAGAAGACAGAGCACCAAATGGAATTGAAGTTCGTTTAAAGACTATTAAAGTTTTATCAGAACCAACAGAACCAATGCCCCTTGCCATCAGCAAATGGAAATTAAATACATCTTTGGAAGCAAAGCTTTCCATGCGTCCGATTTCTCTTCGTAATGTAAGGGAACGTGCAAAATTCAAAATTCAGGAAGGAATCGTAAGAGGTTTTCGTGACTTCTTATTCCAGGAAGGATTTACAGAAATCCGTACACCAAAGATTGGTGCAAAAGGTGCAGAAGGTGGAGCTAATATGTTCCGTTTAGAATACTTCCACAGACCAGCAGTACTCGCTCAGTCACCACAGTTCTACAAACAGATGATGGTTGGTGTATTTGACAGAGTATTTGAAGCAGCTCCGGTATTCCGTGCAGAAAAACATAATACAAAACGTCATTTAAATGAATATACATCTCTTGACTTTGAAATGGGCTATATTGATGGTTTTGAAGATATTATGGCAATGGAAACAGGATTTTTACAGTATACCATGGAATTATTACAGAAAGACTATGCGAAAGAATTAAAAATGTTAAATGTAGTACTTCCAAAGGTAGACAAAATTCCAACGGTTCGTTTTGATGAAGCGAAAAAATTAGTTTCTGAAAAATACAACCGCCAGATTAAGAACCCATTCGATTTAGAACCGGAAGAAGAAGTATTAATTAGTCAGTATTTTAAAGAAGAACATGATGCAGACTTTGTATTTGTAACACATTATCCATCTAAGAAACGTCCGGTATACGCTATGGATGACCCGGCAGATCCAACCTATACATTAAGCTTTGACTTATTATTCAGAGGAATGGAAATTACCACAGGTGGACAGCGTATCCATGACTACAATATGTTTATGGAAAAAATCGAAGCAAGAGGTATGACAACTGAAGGAATGGAACAGTATTTAAGTGCATTTAAGCATGGTATGCCACCTCATGGAGGATTAGGACTTGGTTTAGAACGTCTTACCATGAAATTATTAGGCGAAGAAAATGTACGTGAAACTACCTTGTTCCCAAGAGATTTAAGCAGATTAGAACCATAGGAGGGAAGAAAATGGCAAACATTATTTCAGATGAAACAATGGAATATGTAGGTATTCTTGCAAAATTAGAGTTATCCGAAGAAGAAAAAGAGCAGGCAAAATCTGATATGGGAAAAATGCTTGACTATATTGATAAATTAAACGAGTTAGATACATCTAATGTAGAACCAATGTCACACGTGTTCCCGGTAAACAATGTATTCCGCGAAGATGTGGTAACAAACGGCGATGACAGAGAAAATATCTTAAAGAACGCACCGGGCGTAAAAGAAGGGGCATTTAAAGTGCCTAAGACAGTAGAATAGGAGGTAGCACTGTGAGTTTAATGAGTTTAACAGCAGTAGAGCTTGGCAAGAAAATTAAAGCAAAAGAAGTCACTGTAAAAGAAGCAGTGGAAGCCGCTATTGCTCAGATTGAAAAAAGTGAAGATACATTGAATTGTTATGTAACAGTAGATAAAGAGGGTGCCTTAAAAAAGGCAGAAGAAGTCCAGAAGTTAATTGATGATGGAACTTTAACAGGTCCATTGGCAGGTGTGCCGGTGGCAATCAAAGATAATATGTGTACGAAGGATATGCTTACTACTTGTAGTTCTAAGATTTTATCTAACTTTGTGCCAACTTACACAGCAGAAGCAGTAGTAAACTTAGAAAAAGCGGGAGCTGTTATTTTAGGTAAAACAAATATGGACGAATTTGCCATGGGTTCTACTAATGAAACTTCCGCTTATGGTGCTGTAAAAAATCCATGGAACACAGAACATGTACCAGGTGGTTCTTCCGGTGGTTCTTGTGCAGCCGTAGCGGCAGAAGAATGCTCTTATGCATTAGGTTCTGATACCGGTGGTTCTATCCGTCAGCCAAGTTCTTTCTGTGGTGTAACAGGTATCAAGCCTACTTATGGAACTGTATCCCGTTATGGATTGATTGCCTATGGTTCTTCTTTAGACCAGATTGGACCGGTTGCAAAAGACGTTACAGACTGCGCTACTATATTAGAAGCTATTGCAAGCTACGATCCAAAGGATTCTACTTCTGTAAAGAGAGAAGATTATGACTTTACTTCCGCTTTAGTTGATGACGTTAAGGGGTTAAAAATCGGTATTCCAAAAGCATATTTTGGTGAAGGTTTAGATAAAGAAGTAAAAGAAGCTGTATTAGCGGCTGCAAAAGTATTAGAAGAAAAAGGTGCTATTGTAGAAGAATTTGATTTAGGTTTAGTAGATTATGCAATTCCAGCTTATTATGTTATTGCAGCAGCAGAAGCTAGTTCTAACCTTTCCCGTTTCGACGGTGTAAAATATGGTTATAGAACTGAAGATTATGAAGGTCTTCACAATATGTACAAAAAGACTCGTTCCGAAGGTTTTGGAGCAGAAGTAAAACGTAGAATTATGCTTGGTTCTTTCGTATTAAGTTCTGGTTATTATGATGCTTATTACTTAAAAGCACTTCGTACCAAAGCATTAATTAAGAAAGAATTTGACAAAGCATTTGAAAAATATGATGTAATCTTAGGACCGGCAGCACCAACCACAGCGCCAAAGCTTGGAGATTCATTAAGTGATCCGATTAAGATGTACTTAGGCGATATTTACACAATTTCCGTTAATCTTGCAGGTCTACCGGGAATTAGTGTTCCATGTGGTAATGACAGTAAGGGACTTCCAATTGGATTACAGTTAATTGGTGATTGCTTTAAAGAAAAGAATATAATTCGTGCGGCGTATGCATATGAACAGACAGGTTCTTACAAACGTCCGGGCATGTTAGAAGAGTAGGAGGTGCTTGAAGTTGGCAAAACAGTATGAAACAGTCATTGGACTTGAAGTCCATGTAGAATTAGCAACAAAAACAAAGATTTTCTGTTCTTGTAGTACAGAATTTGGTGGTGCACCAAATACCCACACCTGTCCGGTATGTACAGGTATGCCGGGGTCTCTTCCTGTATTAAATAAGCAGGTAGTGGAATATGCCATTGCCGTAGGTCTTGCTACCAACTGTTCTATTACACAATATTGTAAGTTTGACCGTAAGAACTATTTCTATCCAGATAATCCACAGAACTATCAGATTTCCCAGTTATATCTGCCAATCTGTAGAAATGGTGGTGTGGAAATTGATACTCCTGCAGGAAAGAAGACTATTGGAATTCATGAAATCCATATGGAAGAAGATGCTGGTAAGTTAATCCATGATGAGTGGGAAGACTGCTCTTTAGTAGATTTTAACCGTTCTGGAGTACCTTTGATTGAAATTGTATCGGAACCAGATATGCGTTCTGCAGAAGAAGTAATTGCTTACTTAGATAAGCTTCGTCTGATTATCCAGTATCTGGGAGCATCTGACTGTAAGTTAAATGAAGGTTCTATGCGTGCCGATGTAAACCTTTCTGTAAGGGAAGTGGGAGCAAAAGAATTTGGTACCAGAACGGAAATGAAGAACTTGAACTCTTTCAAAGCCATTGCAAGAGCCATTGAAGGGGAAAGAGCACGTCAGATTGAATTGTTAGAAGAAGGTAAAGAAGTAGTACAGGAAACAAGACGTTGGGATGATAACAAGGAATATTCCTATGCAATGCGTTCTAAAGAAGATGCACAGGATTACCGTTACTTCCCGGACCCAGACCTTGTGCCTATTATGATTAGTGATGAATGGATTGAAAGAATCAAAGCAGCACAGCCGGAACTTCGTACCGAGAAGTTAGAACGTTATAAGAAAGAATTTGATATTCCTGATTATGATGCAGAAATTCTTACTTCTTCTAAGAAGATGGCAGATTTATTTGAAGCTACTACAGAGCTTTGTAAGAAGCCAAAGAAGGTTTCTAACTGGTTAATGGTGGAAACACTTCGTCTTATGAAAGAAAATGATATGGAAGCAGATGATTTATCCTTCTCACCAGAAAATCTTGCAAAACTTATCGAGTTAGTAGATGCAGGAACTATCAACAGTTCTGTGGCAAAAGAAGTATTTGAAGTAATCTTTAAAGAAGACATTGATCCTAATAAGTATGTAGAAGAAAAAGGATTAAAGGCAGTAAATGATGAAGGTGCATTACGTGCAACTATTGAAGAAGTCATTGCAAATAATCCACAGTCTGTAGAAGATTATCACAATGGAAAAGAAAAGGCCATTGGATTCCTAGTTGGACAGACTATGAAAGCTATGCAGGGAAAAGCAAATCCTGGTATGGTAAATAAGATTTTGAAAGAGTTATTATAAGAATATAACATTGGAACGTGGCTGTCGCTTAGTGAAATCGATAGCCACTTTTTTTCAGAATATGTACAATGAAACAAAAGAAAAGACTTGGAATATTTTTATCCAAGCCTTTTGATAATGCGCTTTAATCAATGGTAATAGCAGTCCCAGAAATTTCCTTCATTTCGTCTGCCATACGAATGATAATTTCTTCAATCTTAGTAGAGTTGGCAGAGATTTCTTTGGAGCTTTCTGCTAATTGGGTAGTTTTCTCATCCATTTGAGATAGAGTATCCAATAGTGTGTTGGTACTGTTATTTAATTCTTCTAAAGCAGGAATTAAATCATTGCTATGTTCTTTTGAGCGTTCTACTGCGGATTTGGTTTGTGCTGAAAGTTCGCGCACCCGGTCTGCAATAACAGCAAATCCTTTTCCTGCCTCACCGGAACGGGCAGCCTCAATACCAGCATTTAGGGCAAGCATATTAGTTTGATTAGAAATCTTAATAATCGATTCATTCATTTCATCATAGCCTTTTATCGATTCTTTTACATTCCCTAAGGAGGTCTGCAAAACATAAGAAAACTCTAATAAGTTTTTAATTGCTTCAGACATGGTAGCTGCATCCTGGGCAGAGGAATTATTACCGGTTGCCAGTTCAGAAATAGCATTTCTGACTTGGTCAAATTCTTCGGAAATGGTTAGATAAAGTGCCTGTTTCTTTTGGCTGTCCTCTTGAATTTGGTTAGAAAGCAATTCCATATGTTCTTTTTCTTCCAAAACAGTATCTTTCAGGAAGTGGATACAATTATCAGGAGTATTTACACCCCAGATAATTGCTTTTGCCATTTCTTCACAGTTGTTATAACCACAGGCAGAACAGTTAATGGAACGCTGCTCTTTGGTATGTTTTCCCATTTTTTCATAAGTTTCCTGTAACTGGACAGTAGTAGGTTCTGGCAACCTTAATGTCCGGTCAGTATAATAATGGCAGATAAAGTCCTCTAAATAAAGTTCTTTAAACTGGTCGTTAAAAAGCTTTAAGCGTTCTTCGAAGGAATGTGCGATATTCCATGGACTCTTTTTGTCTACTTTCTTTGTTCCCATGCTTGTGCGTAATTTATGTATTTCAAAAAGAATATCTTCGTCATCGGCTTTGCTTTGTTCCGTTCCGGTACCATAAAGACAGCCTTTGGCACAATTTAATGCATCTACCATAAATGGGAGCTCTTTCCCAGAGGTTACACGTTTTTTGTATTCATCTAAAAAGTGATAAGCATGTGTATCCCCTTCAATCTGGCGAATCATATAATTTTTACCAAGAAAATGTTCTACATTTTCTCGTAATCCACCTGGAGTAGGATAGATAGAACCTAAGCCATATTCTAACTCATCTGTTTCATCCGTTGCAGAAATCTTTTCCTTTTTCAAATAATCCATTAAATGGTCAAAAGTTACATTGTATTGAATGTAATCGGAATTTTCCGGACGGGAAATTTCTGATTTCTTAGCAATACAAGGACTTAAAAATGCCAGCCGGTCAGAAACTTTCAAGTATTTTTTTACATAAATGGCAGAGCACATCATTGGACTATGAATTGGTACTAGCTTGGAAACTAATTCCGGCATATATTTTTCAATATAGTCTACAATGGCTGGACAAGGTTGGGAAATACCACCAATAAAGTTGTGTTTGGTAATATAATTCAAATATCCCCAGGTGGTAATATCGGCCCCAAAGCTAACACTAATTAATCTGTTTACTCCAAGAGATTTTAAACATCCAAGAATCTTTTTGTATTCTTTTGGATAATTTGCTATAAATGCAGGAGCAATTAACAGGCTGATTTTCTTTCCAACTTTTAAATCAGAGAAAAATTGTAAAGTATCATCTTGGTATTCACGTGCTTTATGGTTACAGATTCTGATACAGTTTCCACAGTGAATACATGCTTCTTCGTTAACAACTACTTTTGATACACCATTTTCTACTGTTGCTTTGTTGGAAGTGAGAACCGGGCAGGCAGAAATACAACGGTTACATGCTGCACAGTTTTCATTGGTTTTAATTAGTTGCATATTCATTTGTGTTCCCATAGTCATCCCTCACATTATATATTTGATACTTATATTTTACCTCATTGGGGAAAAATATCAAGTAAAAGTAAACATGTCCTATATTTAAAGTGTAACAAATGCAATAAAACAAAAGAGCCAAAACCCTTGAAAAATCAAAGATTTCAACTCTTAAACATAAGCTAGCAACGGGAATCGAACCCGTGACCTCTTCACTACCAATGAAGTGCGCTACCGACTGTGCCATGCCAGCATCCTATTTACTTGACAAAACAAAGTATAACATATTATATACACAATTGCAACAATTTCTTTTCAGTTTGTATAATAAATTTTAACAGCCTGAAATTTCGTACTACATTACGAATTGACAAAACTTAGGAAAGCAGTTAACATGTGGGTAAAAGATGATTCAAAAAATATGAGTGTAAATAAAGAAAATTTAGCCCAAAAGAAAGGAAACGATATGAGAGTAGGAATGGGATATGACGTTCATCGTCTGGTAGAAAACAGGGATTTGATTTTAGGAGGAGTGAAAATAGACTATGAATTAGGATTACTGGGGCATTCAGATGCAGATGTATTATTGCATGCCATTATGGATGCGCTATTAGGTGCCGCTGCATTAGGGGATATTGGAAAACATTTTCCGGATACCGATGAAAAATACAAAGGAATTTCCAGTATTAAGTTAATGGAACATGTAAGAGAATTACTAGAAGAAAATTTTTATGTAATTGAAAATATTGACGCCACCATTATTGCCCAAAAACCAAAGATGCTTCCACATATTCCTAAGATGCGGGAAAATATTGCAAATGCATTAAAAATTGATATAAACAGAATCAATGTGAAAGCTACCACAGAAGAAGGACTGGGATTTACCGGGGAAATGAAAGGGATTTCTTCACAGGCAATTTGTGCTTTAAACACCGTAGAAAATTATGTATATGATGATGTACTCCAAGAAAGAGGTTGTAGTGGATGTGCTGGATGTCCAAAAAATCAGTAAAGGCTTAAAAATGGAAATGGTAAAGAAATTAGAAAAGCAGGAAAAAATGTCTACCAGAAGCCTTTGGGAAGAAATATTTTCAGAGGATACAAAAGAATTTCTTGACTATTATTATCAAGAAAAAATAAAGGAAAATGAAATTCTTGGGATTTATGAAAAAGGCCAGTTGGTATCAATGCTCCATTTAAATCCATATAAGCTTTCTTTTCATGGGGAAATTATAAACTCTGATTATATTGTGGCAGTGGCAACAAAAGAAGAGTACAGACACCAGGGGAAAATGGCAGAGCTTTTAAAAAATGCCTTTGAAATGACAAAAGAAAAGAAACATCCTTTTGTTTTTTTAATGCCGGCAAAAGAAGCTATTTATCGACCATTCGGATTTGAAACTGTGTATTGGTGCCAGGATTATTGCATACAAAAAAAGGAACAGTGGAAAGAAGAAAGAGAAAACCATATTATAATAGAAGAAATATCGGGAAATTGCCCAGATAAAGTGGAACAGTTAATCAACGAATTGCTAGAATATTCCAATAAAATCCTAAAGGAAAAGTATCAAATGTATGCGGTGCGTGATTTTGCATATTACGAAATGCTTTTAAAAGAGCAGGAAAGTCAAAAAGGAACTATTGTAATCGGCAGGAAAAAAGAAAGTGGAGAGATTTGTGGATATTGTTTTATTACTAAAGAAGGGGAAACAGAACTTCGGGAAGTAGTAGCCCATAAAGAGGTGGAATTCCAGTGGATACAAGCTTTAGTGAAAAAATATGGCAATAATCAGAAGTTAACTATAACAGGTACTGCATTAAATCTTTCAGAATGGAAGGAAGGAAGCAAGTTTCCCTGCATTATGGTAAGGATTACAGATTTAGAAGCGTTTCTTGAGTTGGTTCCTTTGACACAGGAAGATAAATTGTGGATTTTCAAACACAAAAAAATGTATGTGGTGGACAGAATTTTTCCACAAAATACAGGGGTATATCGGTTAACCATAATAGAAAGTCCAAAAGGAGATTACTTAAAAGCAGAAAAGGTAAAAGAACCATCAAAAGGAAGATTTACCATAGATTTTGCCATAAATATAGAAGAAATCCAGAAAAAAGTTTTTAAAAATTTGAAAATTTTCTTAAATGAAGTAGTTTGATATTGACAAATAGTCTTTTTTTGAATAGACTAAAGTAGGCAAAAGAATAGAAGAAAAGGCTGGGAACGGCAAGAGTATTTATAAGGATACGTCAGAGAGGAAATGTCATTGGCTGGAAGCATTTCTCGTAAATACAATTGAATTGTAAGTACTTATAAAGAAAGTGCGGCCGGGAGCTGTTTTAATGAAGGCGAAAAGCTGTTAGTTAAGAACGTATGCACACGTTACGTGTTAAAGGTGGAGGGCATTGCCCTCTAATAGAGTGGAACCGCGGATAAATTCGTCTCTAAAGAGAGAATTATCGGCGGTTTTTTTATGCAACATTATTTCAGTAGGAAGTGATATAGATGGGAATTATTAAAAATATTAAAGAAGAAATTCAGGTCATCAAAGAGCGGGATCCAGCACTGCATTCTAACATGGAAGTGTTGTTATACCCCAGTTTTAAGGTAATGCTTCATTATCGTCTTGCCCATAAGCTTTATTTAAATAAGCATTATTTTCTGGCAAGATGGATATCACAGCGTGGTGTAAGAAAGACAGGAATTGAAATTCATCCAGGGGCAACTATTGGAAAAGGCTTGTTTATTGACCATGGCAGTGGTGTTATTATTGGAGAAACAGCCATTGTAGGAGATAATGTAACTTTGTATCAAGGCGTTACCCTAGGAGGTACTGGAAAAGAAACTGGGAAACGCCATCCTACCATTGAAGATAATGTAATGATTAGTGCCGGAGCAAAAATCATTGGTTCCTTTACTGTGGGAGAAAATTCTAAGATTGGAGCAGGATCTGTAGTGATAAAAGAAGTTCCGCCAAACTCTACGGTGGTAGGTGTGCCGGGACAGGTGGTAAAACGAAACAATCAGTCCACTCCCAGAACAGATATGAATCAGGTAGATTTACCAGATCCAGTACAGGTGGAAATTGCAGAACTGACAAAAAGTAATGATATGTTGTGCAGACGTATTCTGGAATTGGAAAATGAAATAGAAAATATGAAAAACAAGAAATAAAAGGAGAAAGCAATGAAGTTATATAATACATTAAGCAAAAAGAAGGAAGAATTTGTGCCAGTAGAAGAAGGCAAAGTAAGAATGTATGTATGTGGTCCTACGGTTTACAATTATATTCATATTGGTAATGCAAGACCAATGATTGTATTTGACACAGTAAGACGTTATTTTGAATATAAAGGATATGAGGTAAATTATGTATCTAACTTTACTGATGTAGATGATAAAATTATTAATAAATCCATTGAAGAAGGAATTTCAGCTAGTGAAGTTTCTGAAAGATATATTAAAGAATGTAAAAAAGATATGGCGGATATGAATATTAAGCCTGCTACTAAAAATCCAAAAGCAACAGAAGAAATTGATGGTATGATTGCCATGATTGAAAACCTTATTGAAAAAGGGTATGCATATGCAGTAGATGGAACGGTATACTTCCGTACCCGTAAATTTGAAGGCTATGGAAAACTTTCTAAAAAGAACTTAGATGAATTAGAAGCAGGAAAAAGAATTGCCATTGAAGAACAAAAAGAAGATGCTATGGATTTCGTTCTTTGGAAACCTAAGAAAGATGGAGAACCATACTGGGAATCACCATGGGGACAGGGACGTCCGGGCTGGCATATTGAATGTTCTGTAATGTCAAAGAAATATTTAGGAGATACCATTGATATTCATGCAGGTGGAGAGGATTTAGTGTTTCCCCATCACGAAAATGAAATTGCACAAAGTGAGGCTGCGAATGGAAAAGATTTTGCAAAATACTGGCTTCACAATGCCTTTTTAAATATTGACAATAAGAAAATGTCAAAGTCTTTGGGAAACTTCTTTACAGTAAGAGAAATTGGAGAAAAGTTTGATTTACAGGTACTTCGTTTCTTTATGTTAAGTGCTCATTACAGAAGTCCATTGAACTTTAGTGCTGATTTAATGGAAAGCTCTAAAAATGGATTAGAAAGAATTGTAACTTCTGCAGAAAGAATCAAAGGACTTTTAGAAAAAGCAGAAGGAACTTTAAAAGCGGAAGAAAAGGCTTTATTAGAAAAGAAAGACAGCTTTGCAGCAAAATTTGAAGCTGCTATGGATGATGATTTTAATACAGCAGATGCTATTTCTGCTTTGTTTGAATATGTAAAATTTATTAATGTGGAAGCAGGAGAAAACAGTTCCAAAGAATTATTACAGGAACTGGTGAAAACTTTTGAAAAGCTGGCAGATGTTTTAGGAATTATTTTAGAGCAAAAAGAAGAAATTTTAGACGAAGAAATTGAAAAACTCATTGAAGAACGTCAAAATGCAAGAAAAGAAAAGAACTTTAAACGGGCAGATGAAATCAGAGATATTTTATTGGAAAAAGGAATTATCTTAAAAGATACACGCGAGGGAGTTCAATGGAAAAGAGCTTAGATGAATTATTAAAAGAAAATTTTCAAATGAAAGACACGGAGGCGAAAAGTTATTCGCCTCTGGTGCTTGCTTATATTGGAGATGGTATTTACGATTTAGTAATCCGGACAGTGGTGGTAAACCGTGGAAATACCCAGGCAAACAAACTTCACAGGAAGACAAGCAGTCTGGTAAAGGCAGCAGCTCAGGCCGCTATGGTAGATGAACTGTTAGAACTTCTTACCGAAGAAGAAAAATCAGTGTTTAAAAGAGGACGAAATGCAAAATCGGCTACTATGGCAAAGAATGCTACTATGGCAGATTACAGAAAAGCTACAGGATTTGAAGCATTAATGGGATATTTATATTTAAGTAATCAGATGGAACGTATGGTATATCTGATCAAAGAAGGTTTAGACCGGGCAAAACTGGTTTTATAAAGAAAGGTAATAACAAAATATGAGATACGAAGAATTTACAATTGAAGGAAGAAATGCCTGTATGGAAGCATTTCGTTCCGGGAAAACAATAGATAAGCTGTTTATTTTAGATGGCTGTAAGGATGGGCCAATTCTTTCTATTGTAAGAGAAGCCAAGAAGCAGGACACTCTGATACAGTATGTGAAAAAAGAACGATTAGACCAAATGTCAGAGACGGGAAAGCATCAAGGAGTCATTGCATATGCGGCAGCATATGATTATGCTTCTGTAGAAGATATTTTAGAACATGCAAGAGAAAAAGGAGAAGATCCATTTATTTTCATTTTAGATGGGATTGAAGATCCTCACAATTTAGGGGCAATTATTCGTACTGCAAATCTAGCAGGGGCTCATGGAGTAATTATTCCAAAACATAGAGCAGCAGGCTTGACAGCTACCGTTGCTAGAACTTCAGCAGGTGCCTTAAACTATACACCGGTTGCAAAAGTAACCAACATTGGGAAAACCATTGAAGAATTAAAAGAACATGGCATCTGGTTTGCATGTGCAGATATGGGTGGAGAGGTTATGTACCGAACCAATCTGACCGGACCCATTGGGCTTGTGATAGGAAATGAAGGAGAAGGGGTAAGCCGTCTAGTAAAAGAAAAATGCGATTATATCACTTCTATTCCGATGAAAGGTGATATTGATTCCTTAAATGCGTCAGTAGCAGCGGGAGTCCTTGCTTATGAAATTGTAAGACAACGTTGGAATGCAAAATAAATGATGAGGAAGATATATGGGGAGAATTGAGAGAGAGGATGAAGAAATCATCCGTTTAATCCAACAGGGAAATCAGGAATTAACAGATTATATTATGGAAAAATATAAAAATCTGGTAAAGAAAAAAGCCAAAGCTATGTACATTCTTGGAGGAGATAGTGACGATCTGATACAGGAAGGAATGATAGGGCTTTTTAAGGCAATCAGAGATTTTGACTGTGAAAGGGATTATAGTTTTTACACATTCGCAGATATTTGTATATCCAGGCAAATGTATTCTGCTATTAAGGCAGCGGGAAGGCAAAAGCATGTACCGCTCAATACTTATATTTCATTTCATGCTATGGTAGGAAGTGAAGATGAGGAAGGGGAATTATTGGATATTTTACAGTCTGTAGAAAAAACACCGGAAGAATTAATTATCAGCAGGGAAGATTTACAACAGATTGGAAAAATTATTGAAAGGAAACTTAGCTCTTTTGAAAAAGAAGTTTTGGAATTATATATTTCTGGGGTTTCTTATAAAGAAATTGCAAAAATACTTGGCAAAAGTGATAAATCTATTGACAATGCATTACAGAGAATGAAAGGAAAACTTGCAGGTACACTAAAAAATAAAGGTGATTAAAATGAGTAGAAATGATGATTTTAATATAATTGACTTTACAGAGAGTCTTGAGAAAAATACAGAAGAATTAATTCGTGAAGTAGAGACAGAGTCTCATGGTGAAAGAACATCACGTACAGATATGTATGGAACAGGTAAAAGCGGTTTGAATACGGATATGTATGGAACAGGCAGAAGCGGTTTGGATACGGATGTGTATGGAACAGGCAGAGGCGGTTTGAATACGGATATGTATGGAACAGGCAGACGCCAGCAGAATACGGATATGTATGGAACAGGCAGAGGTGGCTTGGATACGGATGTGTATGGAACAGGCAGACGTCAGCAGAATATAGACATGTATGAAAATAATAGAAGTGATTTAGATACAGATATGTATGAAGCAAGAAGATATTCTGAGCAGGATAGATATCAGCAACCGAAAAGACAATCTTATGGAACACAAGGAAGAAAAACAGCTTCAGACGAGTATCAAAGAAGCAGAAGAGAGGCTTCTAGTAGAGCAAGAACTGAGGGGCTAAATCCTGCAAACAGAAATTCAGGGGAGGAAGATATGTCAGGTAGAAAAAGGGGGAGTTCTTCCCGTGGAGGTAATGGAAAAAGAAAGCCGTCCAGAGCAGAACGAAAATTAAAACGTAAGCTGATAAAAATAGTAATTATCATAGTAGTATTATTTGTGGCAGTGTACAGTTTGGTAAATTCCTTTGTAAGTAAAACAAATTATGAAGAACTAGAAACAGAATATGTACGTCCGGATGATGTAGAAACAGTAAGTGGAGTAAAAAATATCCTGTTAATTGGAACTGATGCAAGAAGTACCGACGAAGATGGACGTTCTGATAGTATGATTATCCTATCCATCAATAATAAAAACAATAAAATTGTTATGACTTCAATCCTTCGTGACAGTTATGTAGAAATACCAGGACACGGTTCCAACAGAATTAATGCTGCTTATTCCTATGGACAGGAGGATTTATTAATACAAACTATTGAACAAAACTTTAAAATTCCAATTGATGCATATGCAAAAGTAGACTTCTTCTCCTTTATTGATATTGTAGATGCAGTGGGTGGAGTGGAGTTAGACCTTACACAAGAAGAAGTAAATGGGTAAATGCATACTTGAACGAAACCAATGAGCTTTTAGGAAAAGAATTTGGTGATGGTTACTTAACATCTCCAGGTGTACAGACCTTAAATGGAAAACAGGCATTAAGTTATGCCAGAATCCGTTATATTGGAACAGATTTCGGAAGAACTGAACGTCAGCGTAAAATTTTGAATGCAGTAGTAGATAAAGTGAAATCAAATCCTTCTTCCGTATCTAAGTTAGCAGGCAGTGTACTTCCAAGCGTAACTACCAACATGAAAGATTCTGAACTTACTTTGTTAGTAATGAAGTCAGTACTTTATCTAGGATACGATATGGAACAATTCTGTATTCCAGCAGATGGGACTTGGGAAAACGCTTCTATAAGTGGAATGTCAGTGTTAAAAGTTGATTTTGAAGCGAACCAGCAGGCTTTTAAAGAGAGCGTGTACGACTAAGACTCTGGGGTGAGGACCTCGAGCCTAAGTCTCCGTAAGCAGTGGATTTCACTCCTGACGGCAGTTTCTTGTAAAGGATAAAAAGTTCATACCTACAGCTAGTCTTTACTAGTTTGTAAGAGAGAAGTGGAGGCTGGAGTACCCATAGGGAACTTGATGGTTTCACAAACAGCCGATAAGCGGCACCAGGTCTGTTTCTGTTTTCCGAGGCAGACCTGGTGCCGCTTATTGGCGTCTGGGGAGCCAACAATTTCCCACTACGAAAGGAGAATGTATACATGGGTTTACAATTTGTGATTGGGCAATCAGGGGCTGGAAAGTCCCATTATTTATATGAAAGAATAATAGCGGAAGCAAAAGAAAATGAAGGAAAGAACTATATATTTATTGTTCCTGAACAGTCTACTTTACAGACGGAATTGGAACTAGTGATGCGGCATCCAAATCAAGGAATTATGAATATTGAAGTGCTTAGTTTTGCCAGACTGGCTTACAATATTATGGGAGAAACAGGAGCACAGAACCTGCCTTCCTTAGATGATTTAGGAAAAAGTTTGATTATACGAAAGGTAGCTAATGAAGAAAAAGGTACTTATAAAGTAATTGGAAATGAACTAAAAAAATCAGGTTATATAAATGAAGTGAAATCCATTATTTCTGAGTTTATGCAGTATGGAATCCAGGCGGAAGATGTGGAGAAATTAGAGGGACAATTAGAAAATCGTAAATTGCTGCAGTATAAATTAAATGACATAGGGAAAATTTATAAGAGATTTGAGGAATATAGAAAAGAAAAATATATTACTTCAGAAGAATTGATGACAGTATTAAGTCATATTATTGAGAAGTCTGAAAAGATAAAAAGAAGTACCATTGTGCTAGATGGATATACAGGATTTACGCCAGTGCAGATGGAAGTTATGGAGCAGTTATTAAGTCATGCAGAGGAAGTTTTGGTATCGGTTACTTTGGGGTATGGAGAAAAGACTGATGGGGCAAGGAAACCATATGAACTTTTTTGTATGAGTAAGACCATGATTAACAATTTATGTGAGCTGGCAAAGAAAGGGAATATTAAAAGAAGAGAAGATATCAGGATTCAGGAACGGCAAGTAAAACGATATCTGAAGAATCCTCCAATGGCATTTTTGGAGCAAAATCTCTTTCGGTATAATAAAAAGGTATATGCTAAGGAGCAAGATAACATTAGTATTCATGTGGCAACAAATCCAACAGAAGAACTGGAATTTTGTGCCAGAGAAATTCGAAAGCTTACCAGAGAAGGACTTCATTATAAAGACATTGCAATTATTGCAGGAGATACCAGTGAATATATGGAGTATATCGAACCTGTTTTTGCAAAATTTGAAATTCCGGTATTTTTAGATGCCAAAAGACCGTTGATGAACAATGTACTGGTAGAATTTATCAGAGCAGCATTGGAAGTAATATTGCAGGATTTTAAATATGAAAGTGTTTTCCGGTTTTTGAAAACAGGATTAACCGACTTTACTCAGGAAGAAATTGATAATCTGGAAAATTATATTCGTGGAAATGGACTTCGGGGAATTAAGAAGTACAAGGAAAAGTGGGTGCGTCCATTAAAAGGAATGGAAGCAGAAGAACTAGAACATATGAACCGATTAAGAGAAACATTGCTGGAGCTGTTTGCAGGAGTCTATAAGCAGCTAAGAAGCAAGAAAGTTTCTGTGAAAGAAAAAACAATCAGTTTATATGAATTTATGGAACAGTTCCACCTGCAGGAAAGAATGGAAGAATATGAAGTGTTTTTTGAAGAAGAAGGAAAGCCCTCTTTGGCAAAAGAATATTCTCAGGTTTACGGAAAAGTAATGCATGTGTTAGAAGAAATGGTGGAACTTCTGGGAGAAGAATATATTACAGTGGAAGATTATAAAGATATTTTAGAAGCGGGATTTATGGAAGCCAGAATAGGAGTAATTCCCGCCGGAACTGACATTGTAACCATAGGAGAGCTGGAGCGAAGCCGTTTAGAGCATATTCGTGCATTATTTGTACTAGGGGTCAATGACGGAAAAATTCCCAAGAAGGCCTCTAATCAAGGGGTGTTTTCCGAATTAGAGAGAGAAGAAATGTATCAGAAGGATATAATGTTAGCCCCTACGGTAAAGGAACAGTCTTTTATTCAGAGATTTTATCTTTATATGCAGTTAACAAAGCCAAAAGATTATTTGTACTTGTGTTATGCAAAAACCAACCAGCAGGGAGATATGATTCGTCCTTCTTATTTAATTCAGAACTTTTTAAAAATGTATCCTCAGTTAGAAATCTCCCAAGAGGGAGAAAAAGAATTTCGGGAATACCTTTATACACCAAAGAACTCTTTAGGCTATCTGGCAAAGGGTTATGGTATGTATAGGGAAGGAAAGGAAACACCTGCCTGGCAGGCACTATATCAGTGGTATGCAGAGAACGAAGAATATCGCCCGATAATTGAGCAGTTAAATCAGGCTTGTTTTTATGGAAATAAAGAAAGTGAAATTGGCAAGGCAGCAGCCCATGCGTTGTATGGTACTACATTAACCAACAGTGTGACCAGGCTGGAAAAATATGCCCAATGTTCTTATGCTCACTTTTTATTGTACGGTCTGCAATTAAGAGAAAGAGAAGAATATAAATTTGCAGAAGTAGATTTTGGAAATGTACTTCACTTAGCATTGGAAGTCTTTGGAAAAAAGTTAGAGGACAGCAAATACAGTTGGTTTGATGTGCCGGATGAAGTAATGGAAGAGCTTGCTGACCAATCCATGGAAGAAAGTATTATAAAGTATGGAAATACAGTGTTGTTCCAAACAGAACGGGACAAGTACAAAATGAATCGTGCCAAACAGTTAATGAAAACCACAGTAACTGCTTTAAGTGCACAGCTACGAAAAGGAAAGTTTGTACCAAGAAATTATGAACTGGGATTTACTGTTGCCACAGATATGGAAGAAGTGACCATTGCTTTGTCAGAAGAAGAAAGATTAAGGCTGAGAGGCCGAATTGACAGGGTGGATACATTTGAAGACGAAGATAAGGTTTATGTAAAAATTATTGATTATAAATCAGGAAACACTACCTTTAACATTGCAGCTTTATATCATGGATTACAACTCCAGCTAGTGCTATATATGGATGCAGCAATGAAAAGTATTCAAAAAAACACCGGAAAACAGGTAACTCCTGCCGGTATCTTTTATTATAATATGGACGATCCAATGGTAGATGGAGAACCGGGAGATACCCAGGAAACCATTGAAAATAAGATAAAAGAAAAGCTTCGAATGAATGGGCTGGTGAATGGAAAAGAGGAAGTAATTCACCTGTTAGATTCTGTGTTTGAAAAAAAATCGGATGTAATACCAGTTACCAAAAATAAAGATGGCAGTCTTTCTAAGGCGTCTAAGGCAGTAGAAGAGAGGGATTTTTATCATCTAATGGAGTTTGTAAATAAGAAAATAGTGGAACTGGGAAGTGGAATTCTATCAGGAGATGTAAAAGTAAATCCTTATGAAATGGAGAAAAAGACAGCTTGTGATTATTGTAAACTAAAATCAGTTTGCGGTTTTGACTCCAGACTTCCGGGATATCGTTATAGAAAGTTACAAAAGTTTTCAGAGGAAGAAGTATTAAAGAAGTTAAGAGGTGAAGAAGATGGCCATGAATTTTACTCAGGACCAGCAGAAGGTAATTGATACCAGAGGAAAAAATATTCTGGTTTCGGCTTCTGCCGGCTCCGGAAAAACGGCAGTACTGGTAGCAAGAATTATGAAAAAGGTATGTGAAGAAGGCATAGATATTGACCGGTTGCTGATTGTAACTTTTACTAATGCGGCAGCAGCAGAAATGCGAGAGCGAATTCATAATGCTTTATTAGAAAGAATTGAAGAAGAGCCGGAAAACGAACATCTTCAAAAACAGCTGGTACTGCTTATGAATGCCCAGATTACTACTATACACAGCTTTTGTTTGTATCTGGTTCGGAATCATTTTGAAAAAGTAGATATTGACCCTACCTTCCGCTTGGGGGATGAAGGGGAAATGAAGCTTTTGAAAAATGATGTATTAGATGAAATGTTAGAAGAACATTATAGTGAGGGAACAGAAGGATTTCTTCAGATGATAGAAGCCTTAACTTCTTCCAAGCGAGATGAAAATATTAAAGAGTATATTTTAAGCATTTATGAGTTTGCCATGAGTTATCCATGGCCAAAACAATGGCTTTTTGATAGTATGAAACAGTATAATGAAAATCGGTTGGAAGGTTCTTCGTGGTTTCAGTTTGTGCTGGAAGACATTGAGAAAACCATGTGGGATTTGGAAGAAGAAGTGAAACACGCATTAAAAATTACTCAAGCACCAGACGGACCATATATGTATGAGGATGCGTTAAAGGCAGATTTAGAATTAATTTCTCAGATAAAAAAGGCAAAAAGTTATCAGGAAAAGGCAGTAGTTTTTCAAAATTTATCTTATACCGCTTTATCCAGAAAAAGGGATAGCGGAGTTTCTGAAGCAAAGAAAGACCAAGTAAAGGCGCTTAGGGAAGCTATGAAAAAAGGCTTGAAAGAGGTAAAAGAACGATACTTTTATGAAAGCTATGAAGTACTGACTGGGCAAATGGAGCAGGCAGGAAAACTGGTGAAAACTTTGGCAGAATTTACTGAAGAATTTATGGAACGTTTTTCAAAAGCAAAAAGAGAAAAGGCTTTGGTGGATTTTAATGACTTAGAGCATTTTGCCATTGAAATTTTAATAGATGAAGAAAAGAAAGATAAGGAAGAAGAAAAATATACAGAAGTTGCGAAAGAATTACAAGAGCACTTTGAGGAAATTATGACGGATGAGTACCAGGACAGTAACTTAGTCCAGGAAATTATTTTAACCGCAGTATCCGGCCAGTCTTGTGGCAAACAGAACATGTTTATGGTTGGAGACGTAAAACAGGGTATTTACCGGTTCCGATTAGCAAGACCGGAACTTTTTATGGAAAAACATGATGAGTATATAAAAGAAGAAGTAGAAGAGTCAGAGCGAATTGATTTACATAAGAATTTTCGAAGTAGGGATAATGTAATTCGGACAGTAAACTTTATGTTTACACAGCTGATGCGAAAAGAGTTTGGAAACATTGAGTATGATGAAACAGAAGCCTTGTTTTTAGGTGCTCAGTATGAAGAAAAAGAGGGCATGGGCTATGAGACAGAATTACTGTTAGTAGAAACGAAAGAAGAAGAAGAAGGAAAGCTGGCAGAAGATGAGGAATATACAAAAATAGAACTGGAAGCCAGAACCATTGCAGAACGTATCAAAACTTTTGTGGAAACAGAGTATGTATATGACAAAGGAAAGAAATGTTTTCGTAAAGCAGGGTATGGGGATATGGTAATTCTTTTAAGAACCATGCGTGGATATGCAGAAAATATCGGCGAAGTTTTAAAAGAGTATGATATTCCGGTAATGATTACTTCCAGAACCGGCTACTTTGCAGCAATAGAAGTACAGACAGTGCTTAATATGCTGTCAATTATAGATAACCCAAAACAGGACATTCCTTTGGCGGCAGTGTTGACTTCGCCCATTGGAAATTTAAGTTCCTTGGAATTATCTATGATAAAAGGAGAATTTAAAGAGCTTTCTTTTGAACAGGCAGTATGGAAGTATGCAAAAGAAGGAAGTAATTCAAAAGTAAAAGAAAAATTAAATAACTTTTCCCATATGCTGGATGGATTAAGAAAAATTGTGGCATATACACCAATTCATTCATTAATTGAAAGGGTTCTTCAAGACAGTGGATATCTGGATTACGTAACAGCAATGCCGGCTGGAGCACAACGGCGGGGTAATTTAGAAATGTTAATAGAAAAAGCGGTTTCCTATGAAAAAACCAGTTATAGCGGATTATTTCAGTTTATTCGGTACATGGAACAGCTGAAAAAGTATGAAATTGATTTTGGTGAAGCAGTTTCTAAAGAAAATGCAGATAATGCGGTAAAAATTATGAGTATCCATAAAAGTAAAGGGCTAGAATTCCCTATTGTTTTTCTGGCTTCTGCTCATAAAAATTTCAACTTACAGGATACCAGAGCAAAAATTTGTCTGGATTTAGATTTTGGTATTGGTATAGATTGGTATGATTTAGAACATCGAGTGAAAACTCCTACTATGTTAAAAAAAGTGATTGCAAGAAAGCAAAAATTAGAAACTATTGCGGAAGAATTACGTGTTTTATATGTAGCGCTTACCAGAGCAGAGGAAAAACTTGTAATTACCGGTATTACAGATGATTTGAAAAAACAGCTGCAGGGATATGAAACTTTGGCGGGAAGACAGGAAAATTCCCTTTCTTATAGTATGTTAAGTAAAACTACAAGCTATTTAGAGTGGATTTTACAGTCAATGTACCGACATAAAGCCATGAAAGAAATTCAGGAACAATACGAATTGGAGCAGTCTTGTGGACAACAGTTATATAGTGATGATGTATTGTGCAAGGTAAAGGTTTACAGCTATGGTGAAATTATTGAAGCTTTAAAATATCGAAATTTAAACAATGATTATATGAGTCAGACTGTACAGATAATGGTAAAAGAGGAAGAATTATACCAAAAGGAGAAAGAATATATTACAAAAATCTTTACAGAACAGTATGCCCATGAAAAACATGAGAATATTCATTCTAAAATCAGTGTTTCCGAATTAAAAGAGCATGCCATAGAAGAAGCAGATGATATTTTTGTGGAGCAAATCTTTGAAACTCACAAAAAAGAGCCATATATTCCTGGTTTTATTCAGGAGAAGGAAGAAAAGGCAGGTGGCACAGAGCGAGGAAATGCTTATCATAAAATTATGGAATTGACAGCCCACAGAAAAGTGGAAAATGAAAAAGAGCTAAAAGAAATGATAGAAACTCTGGTACAGGAAGGAAAAATAAGCAGACAGTATGCTGATTTATTGTATCCTCCAAAGCTTATGACATTTTTCAAATCGGACTTGTCAGAACGAATGCGGAAGGCTTATGAAAAAGGAAAATTATATAGAGAACAACCGTTTTTAATTGGATTGGACGTTTCCGAAGTTTATAAAAAAGATTACAAGGAGAAAGAAACGGTTTTAATCCAGGGAATTATTGATGCCTTTTTCGAAGAAGATGGGGAAATTGTTTTAGTAGACTATAAAACAGACTGGATTCAGGCACCGGAAGAACTAAAAAAGCGATATGAGGTACAAATTGTACAATATGCACAAGCCCTTGAAAGGCTAAAACAAAGGAAAGTAAAAGAAAAAGCCATGTTTTCTTTTCATTTAGGAAAAAAAGTATTGTTATAATATACAGAAAGAAAATTGTGGTGTGTTGAAATCGAACAAATTTTAAAAGAATAAAATTGGAAAATCTTGTAGATTATTGCGAATAGAATTCTGCCGTAACATTAGTTATAATAATCACGTAAGAAATCTTAGTAAAAGCTCCTCTTGCAGGAGCTTTTATCCTACGAAGAATATGTCAGTGTTTTTCGATTATCTAAAATTCTTGCACAGTGTGCGCACACAAATCCCGAAGATAAAAAAATAAAGGAGGACGAGGGGAATTCATGGAAGAAATTGAATATGGTGCGAAATCAGGTGTTCTGCATTTGCAAAGCTTACAACCAGCAGATTTTGGAGTGCTTATGGACTATATCAGAAAGGAAAGTGTCACAGACATTAATTGGAATGGTACCGCACTCTGGATTGATGATTTGTATAAGGGCAGATATAAGTCAGGAATTATCTTAAGTGACGAATATCTTCAACGGTTTTCTGCCAAATTGTCTAATGTAGTAAGCAGACAGTTTAATAAATACAGTCCTATTTTAGAGGCAGAAACAGCAGAACTAAGAATTAGTGTGATTCATCAAGAAGTTGCCAATACGGGAACTGTACTTTCTATACGAAAAATTCCAAGAGAGATACGAATGGTAAGGGAAAGTATGATAGAAGATGGATATTGCAGTAACCAGATAGAAAAATTTCTGTCTGCATGCATTAGGGCAAAAATGAATGTGATTATCAGTGGTTTGCCAGGAGTAGGAAAAACAGAATTATTGAAATATCTGGGAGGTTACATTGAAGAGAATGAAAGAGTGATAACTTTGGAAGATAATTTAGAGCTTCATTTTCCTACACTGTATCCCCATAAGGATTGCGTGGAATTTAAGGTGAATGAGATTTTTTCCTATCAGGCAGCTATTAAAGCAAGTTTAAGATTATTGCCAGCCTGGCTGGTAGTTTCAGAAATTCGTTCTTCTGAGGTAAGGTACTTGCTGGAAGCGATTTCAACGGGAACCCACTGTATGTCTACTATTCATGCAGAATGTGTGGAAATGATACCAAACCGGCTGAAAAATATGGCAGCGGATAGTAACAGAGACTGGGAAGAGGAGGCTTTCCGCCATATTGATGTAGGAGTTTACATTAGAAAGGAGATTAAAGAACAAGGGGAAATTACAAGACATATTGCACAGGTTTGTTTTTATGAAAGGAAGGACGAGAAAAATGTAATGACAATGATTGTGGATAATGGATATGTGGTATCTGATACCATTCCGGAAAGCAAGAGAAAGAAGTTTGAACTTTATAATGTAGAAGTACCTCAGTTGGAGAGAGAGGTTTTCTATGGTTAGATTTAAAATACTTGCAGGAAAAATTAAGGAATATGGTTATGAATATTCATTTAAAAAGTATGTAACATGTCTATTGGCTACCAGTGGAGTGGTTTTAGGCATATGTTGGTTCATGAGGATAAAGTCGGCAGGAGTACTATGCATATTGGCAGGAGTTTTCCTGTTGCTTCCGTTGGTTGTTTTGTATCAATATAAAGCATTATATGAACAAAAAAAGTTTTCTCAGGCCATCGACTACATGGAATATGTAATTTATGGGTTTATGAGAATGCCTAAAATAGTAAATGCTTTGGAAGAAACAGAAAAGCTTTGTGATGACACCATGAAACGTTGTATTGGAAAAGCCATTGACAGAATACGGTATGCAGATATGTATCGGGATATATATACAGATGCATTTTTGAATATGGAAGAAGAATATGGGACAGAACGTATGGAGGCATTACACAGGTTTTTAATACAGATAGAGCAACAGGGGGGCGAATATAAAAAGTCATTAGAAGTTTTATTAGAAGACATCAGACAATGGGCAGATACCATATATCTTCTACAAAAAGAACGTAAGGAATTACAGAGAAAAGTTAATATTTCTCTTGTACTTTCAGCTGCTACTGCCATTACTATGGTTGGATTTCTGCCACAAGAGGTAGGTGATATTGCAGAAAATATGTTGTATCAGATAAGCTCTACTACCTTTGTGTTGCTTAGTTTTGGCATCTTTGTACTCTCTAGAAAAAGTTTGGTCAGATCCTGGTTAAAAGGGGAAGAAGTAAAAGCGGAGCTAGAAAAAGCATATGAATATTGCTTAAAACCTGAAAACAAGAAAAATAGACATTATAAGTTTGCTGTTAAAAAAGTGGAGAATCATGTAAAAAAGGAATTTCCGGTGTGGTTGAGAAATGTAATTTTGAATATGAATACAGAAAATGTGTTTGTTGCTATGGAAAAGGCAGCAGAAAATGCTTCTTATGTGTTAAAAAATGAACTGAGGAAAACATTGATAGAGATTGAAAAAGAACCGGGAAGCATGATGGCATATCAGGGATTTTTAAAGGGCTTTGAAATTGCGGAGGTAAAAACAGTATTTTTGATGTTTTATTCCCTAAATGAATTTGGTACCAAAGAAGCAGAAGAACAAATTAATTCCATAATTAAAAGAAACAACAAGCTGGCAGAGCAGTCAGAAAAAATCAGAAACGAAGAATCCTTGGGGATTTTTGGAGTGTATATGTTGTGTCCTATGGTGCTGGCAGCGGCAAAAATGCTTTTGGATATGTGGGTATTTGTACAACAATTTTTATTCTATTATTCCAATGTAATTCATTAGGAGGTGTACATGGGGGAATTAATTTCTGAATATGGAGGCGTGATGGTCATGTTGGTATTAGGAGGGATTTTGATACGGACATTAGTGGGAATTTTAGAAGTGATAACAGGAGGAATGGTTTGAAAGATATTTTGGAAGAATATGGAGTTATTATAATTTCAGTAACAAGTATGGGAGCACTTGTGGGGTTTATAATTAAAATAAGAGAATTGTATAGGATTTTAGGAGAAGGTTTCTTAAATATGATAGGAGGATAAATGAATCAATTAGTAGAAAAATATGGGCGTGTTGTTATTATTTGTATGGTTTCAGGAATTGTTTTGGGAGTGCTCGGAATTTTTGGAACGAAATTATACCAAAAATCTTATTATGCTGAAGGGGGGAATGCCAATGACTTAGGGGAAGAAATAAAGGTATTAGGGGAGCAAGGGAAACATCCCTTTTTTGTAGGAAGTAATCACATTACCATTGCAGTAGATTATAAAGGTAGTGATGGGGAGGAAGGATTTAGCCGGGAAGATGCACTTTCTTTAGTGGAGGCTTATGAGTTTAAGCAGAAAGATGGACAGGAAGTTGTAGAAAAAATGGATAAGGGAAAGATAAAAATATATCCCTATGATAACACACAACAACAAATTCGGGATTTTGTGGATGTGAAAAATACAGGAAAATATTCTGTCCGGTACTCTGTGGAAGGAGAAAGTGGATTAAAAGCAGATATGACTATGCTAGTATTGGTGGATGTTTTGCCAGAAGGCATGGAGTGTAGAGAAGGGAAGGATAGTTAGAATGAAAGCAGCAGTTGAAATTTATATAAATATGATTGTGCTGATTCTGATTACATCAAGTTGTGTTTTCTTTATTTCTTCCAGCTTGAGAAATGCCCAAGCAAGAAATTTTCATTCCACAGTAACGGCAAAAATTGAAGCTAGTTCCGGAAGTGAAAGAGTCATTAATGATAGTATTATGGAAGCAATGAAAAAAGGATATACCCTAAATATAAGCCCCGTTTGCCTTTATGAGGACAAAAATTATTATTATGTGGAATTATTGTATGAGTATGAAATTCCTTTTATGGGGACAAAAAGAAACAGTAAAATTGAAGGTTATGCAAGATAGGGAGGAAATTAGTTATGAAAAGTTTTTTAGAAGAATACGGATTAGTGGTAGTAGCAGCAATTATCATTGGTTTATTTATTTCATTTGCCAGTCCTTTTGGCAATTCCATTAAAACTTATATTACAAGTACAGTGGATACTTTTGCAACTTCTTCAGAATCTGCGGTAACAGGAACGCTGGGAAATGAAGAAAATAGTGAAAATATCAACTAGGAAGTAATGTATGAAAAGTGTAGTGAATCTGGGGATTTGTGTTTTACTATTGGTATTTACAGTGGAAATTGTCCAGGCAGTAGAAAACCGTTCCATACGGGAAGAAGAACTGAGACAGGCAGTAACAAGTGCGGTGTACACCGCACTTGAAATGACTATCACAGAACAAGAGTATAAAGAAGCAGGAGAGGGAGGAAGCAGTGAAGAAGAACGATTAAATAAAAAGATGAAGGAATGTTTTTTATCATCCTTAGAAATACTGATAAACAGCAATTCTAGAATTGATGTTGCTATACTGGAAGCAGATTATAAGCTTGGGATTTTAGATGTGGAGGCAAAAGCAGAGTTTCAGTATTCTAACGGAAAAAAGGGGAGTATTGTATATAGAAAAACAGGGATATTGGAGCAACACTAAGGGAATAGGGAAAAACAGTAGGAAGAAGAGGTACTTTGATAGGGAGCTTGCTATTTAAGCTCCCTTCTTAATCCTATGAAGTTCTTAAAAATTTTGTTTTTGCTCCTGAAAATAAGGACTAGTGGAGGGAAAGTAATGAGAAGAGGAAAAATACAAAGAGCAGGAATAAGAAGGATAATAGCAGGAATACTTTCAGGGATAATTCTATTGAATGGAATGAGGATAGGAGCTTTTGCACAAAAGGAAGTAGCTGAAAAAGAAACAACAATTAAAAAAATAACAGCAGAAAAAATAACAGCAGAAACCCCAAAAAACGTAGAAAATATAGAAGAAGGCAGATGTGAGAAAGTTATAGAACCGGACGGCTGGGTAGCAAAAGAGGTGTATGAAGAGATAGAAACAGGAACCATATATGCAACAAAGACTTTGTTAGTAATGTCAGAAAAAGAACTTTCTGATACTTATAATGCAGTAACTAGTCTGAAATATGGGAACCTATATGTTTTACAATATAAGACAGAAAAGGAAACGAAGAAAGCTTTTGAAATATTGAAAAAATTGGAAAAAACAGGAGAAATCCAGAGTGTAGAAATAGATCAACTAATGCAGATTACAGCAGAGGGAATTAACAAAGAGGAAAATATAGAGGGGAAGAGTGGAGAGGTTCAGAAAAGTGTACAGGTAACAAGTGACTATCCAGAGAGTGTGGAGAGTGGAAAAGAAGTAATAGCAGCCATACTTGATACTGGATATGACGTAAATTGTATGCAAAGTGATCGGATTATAAATTCAGGAATAAATTTTGCTACATCTAGCGAGAACAATACAATTCAAGATGACAATGGACATGGGACAATAGTCTCTAATATTATACTTGAGAATACAAATGAAAATGTAAAAATTCTGCCAATTAAGGTCTTGAATTCCGATGGTATGGGGAGTACTTTAAGCGTTTATAATGGGATAAGGGCTGCCATAGACTATGGTGTGGATATTATAAATATTAGTATGACTTCGAGAGAAGCTTTTTTATCTCCAATTATAAAAGCTGCAATTGTAGAAGCGAAAGAAAAAGAGATTTTTGTAGTAGTATCTGCAGGAAATCAAGGGCAGGATATTAGTAGTTTTTCACCGGCTAATATTGAGGAGGCAGTGGTAGTATCTGCTATCAATAGTGATTTGACTTTAAGTACTTATTCCAATTATGGAAAGGGGATTGATTTTTGCTCTTATGGAAGTATTGATACATATGGATTAAATAATGAAAAAGTGGAAGCAAACGGAACTTCTACAGCAACGGCAATTGTTTCAGCAGTGATTGCTGACTGTAAGATTTTGAATCCTAATTATAAATATGAGGACATCTATAAAATACTAACAGATAGTGCCTATGACCTGGGAGAACAGGGGAAAGATAGTTATTTTGGAAATGGTGCATTAGCAATTTCTACCATAAGAGGATTATATGAAAACTTTGTATATACAGAAAGTAAGATTTTTCAGTGCGACTGGAAGAACTTGACAGATGAGCAGTTAAACGAAATTATTCGTGATACCACAGATATTAATTTAAGTTTATTTTTACAACAGTTAGATAAGGAAGAATTGGAAGAAATTTTGACAAGAGATACGGACTTAAATAAAACAAGACAAACAGTAACTTTTGATAAAAATATGAAGTGTTTATCAAATGAAAGTTATGTGTATTATGAATATCTATTGGAACATAATTTTTCCATACAGTCTACTATTTTTGGAACTACGAAAGGATATTTTTATGCCATGTATTCTCAAAATGGAGTAAAAGATACAAAATTGGGGAGTACAAAAATAACTATGAAAGTGAATAATGTGGTAGCATGGGAGGAAATTACCGCAAAACCAGTGTATGAATTTTCATCTTCAAATACCAAAGTATTTAGTGTGTCAGAGGAACAACCGGAAACCAGACCAGATGCAAATGGAAACTATTTTGTTGCATATACAGAACTTTGTCGGAAAGACGTACCGGCCCATTATACAGTAAGTAACATTAAGGATGACCATGTGCTTGAGGATGGTTCAGATGCAATCAATCTGGATGCAGTTACTACAAAACATACAACCAAAAAGCATGACAGCTATTTTATTTTGGGAGTAGATACCAATGGTGCCGGACTGACTTGGTGGGGCACAGGACAAGCAGGGGGAGATAATAAAGATCCTGACAATGCAACAGTAAGACATACTACAGTTACCGTTGATTTTTCTTTGGGAAAAGAAAAGCTTAAGATTAATCCGAATGGAGGAAAATATGAGTTGGAAGATGAAACAAAGAAAAAGCTCTTTACATTAGCTACAAAACAATGTGGAGAAACTTCTTCCATTGCAACACCCATAAGAAGTGGATATACCTTTGTAGAGTGGCAGGTAATACATGAAGATGGGGGAAAAGGAAGTTTTAACAAAAATAAGAATAAATATACTTATTGTGGTACAGGGGGTAGTACAACTTTAAAGGCAGTATGGAAAAAAAATCCCACACCAACCCCTACAGCCACGCCAAAGCCAACTGCCACAGCCACACCAAAGCCAACCGCCACAGCCACGCCAAAGCCAACTGCCACAGAAACACCAAAACCAACCGCCACAGCCACGCCGACTCCCATTCCAGTTCATCAGTTAACAATAGATTTGAATGGAGGACAGTGCATAGGGGGAGACAATCAGTTAAAAAACGGTGTTTATACGGAAGTATTTCAAGAAAATGAGAAAGTTAATTTTATAAAAGGAAAAGCAACAAAATTATATTATGATTTTGATAAATGGCAAATACTAGAAGGAAACGGAAATGTTTATCGTACAGGAAACGGAGATGAAATACAATGGTTTTTTGATGGAAGGAGTACTACAGATGCTGCAATTCAGGCTCAATGGAAACCATGGACATTTCAAATAAGATATGCCAGAAATGAACCTAGCGGATTAGAAAAAGTGGCAATAGAGACAGACAATAACATTAGCATAGAAAGCGTTGGAAAAATAAAAGAAATAGGAATATACAAAAATGCGAAATTTGTGGGATGGTGTCTGGCAAAAGGAAATTGGGAAGAAGAAAATGGGATACAGGTGTTAAAAAGTGTGCAATGGCTGAATTCAGATAATAAATTTGACACAGGGGAAATAGTTCAGGAAACAGCAGGTAATATGGATACTAGCAGTTATACAGGAAAAATATTTAGTGAACAGGTAGGAATACAAGAATTTATTCCATATATAACCTGTAATAAAGAAGAATTGACTTTAGTAGGAAAATGGAAAATTGATGTGGATTATGATTCGGGGGATGGTGAAAATACAGAATTATTGAACAATGGACAGCATGACATAGATCCGGATAAAAATTTTTGTCTATTGGAAAGCGAGCCTCAATTGATGGGAACTGAGTTTGCAGGATGGCAACAGTATTATGATAATACAGGAAATGTAAAAGACTGGAAAAAGGGAAGTATTGTTCAAAACGGTTTTGGGGAAAATACAATACTTCATGCCTATTACCATTATTATATTCAGTATCAAAAAGCTGATGGTACAGTAATAAATAATGGTGAGCAAGTGGAAAAATATGAAAAAATCTATGGTGAAGACACTGTGATAGGAGCAGAGGTGTCATATCCAACAGATGGTAACCATCCGGGGTATCATTATCCGGAAAATAAAAACTGGCAGGTAATTGGAGATAATAGTGGTAGATACCAGTATGCCGATGCAGTTAATTATTCAGGGGAAAATTATAAAAATATTTATCAAAATGGTGAAACTGCAAAGGTGAATAGAAGTGTCATCTTAAGGGCTATGGAACAAGTGAATACTTATGTAATTCAATATCATCCCAATAGTAATAAGGCTTCCACCAAGGATTTACATAACTGGGAGAAAATGAAACCACAGAACATTTCTTATGATGGAACAGTAATTTTAAGAGATGTATCAGAAAGTATTTTGCCAGGGTATGAATTTGCTGGTTGGAATACGAAAGCAGATGGAACTGGTATTATGTTTAAAAATAAAGAAAGTAAAGAGGTAAAAAACTTTTTAGAACAGGCGGGAGTAGAAGCAGATAGAAATGAAGCAGTAATACCTCTTTATGCCCAGTGGAAACCAAAATCATACACCATTACCTTTGATACCAATTCACCTACCGCAAAGAATAACACCCATTCGGCCAGTAACAAACCAGTGCTAAAAGGAACAGAAACTATGGCATATGTATGGGATAGTTATGTGGTTAATGGGAAAATAGAGGAATTAAATATTCCTTTTGCACAGTTAAAAGGTTGGCACCAGAGATTTCAGGAAAGTTTATGGTATACACAAAATGATTATCAGAATCGAGGAAATCCAATAAAGAATGGTACAAGACTTGGCTATGAAACATTAGGAATACCTGGTGATAAAAAGGTGTATGCTCAATGGGAAGCAAATACATATACAGTAATATATTCTGGAAATGGAAAACAAGATGGCGGAAGGGGAATTGTAGAGGGAGATGTGGAAAGTCAGGAATTTACTTATGACTTGCCATCTGTTCTTAGAGAAAATAAATTTGTAAAAGTAGATGAAGAGTATAGATATCATGATGATGAGAAATTAGTACACAATGAATATCGGACAAAACATAATGACAGAGCAGGCATTGATTATAAATATTATTGGCTTGGATGGAATATGACAAAAGTGAAAGAAGGTAAAACGGATAAATTATTGCAACCGGATGTGGCAGGGAGAGCGCAGGTGAAGATAAGTAAAGTCTGGAATCTGACAGATGTGGATAAAGACACAGTTACTTTGTATGCTTTGTGGAATGGAATTCCTAATATCACCACCAAAACAGAGAAAAATCACTTTGACCGATATGAAGGGGCAAAAATTACAGCTTCGGATATGAAAGAAATGGTACAAGCCTATGATTTAGAACAAGAAGAGAGTTTAGAAATTAAAATCCTAAATATTAGCTATTACGAAAATGATGCTTTGAAAACAACTGTAGATTTTCCGAGGGATACATATGTGTTAGACACTACATTACCAAAGGAATTGCAAAAAGAGGGCAAATACAAAACTTATACGATTACCTTTCATACACAAGACTCCTATGGAATTAAAAATTATATAGAAGAAAATCCGGCAAAAACAGTTACCTATGAGGGACGAATATATTACAATAACCGGCCGGAAATCAGAGCATATAATAACGATACATTATATGACAGGTATATTTATCTTCAGGAACTTCAGGATATGACGATAGAAGAGTTTGAACAGGAACTGACACGACAAGTAAAAATTGTGGATAAGGAAGATGAAGCGTACCAAAACGATAGGGGAAATGATTTATATAAAGGAAGAATATTGGAAGAGCCACTATTGGAGATTGTAGAGTTGGAAGCACTTTATGAAAATGCAGTTCATTCGGAAGAAAACTGGAAAGAAGGAGAACGTAAAAATGGAAAAAACATTAGCCATACTATTCAATATACAGATATTTTTGAAAAACAAAAAGAAAGTACACAAAATATACATATTGTAGATGTAGATAGTGACAAAATTTTGGAAGATAACAAGAAAAAGCAATATGTAAGATTTATCAGTCAGGAATATCTGGATACCCTAAAAACTGGTTCTGTATGGAAAACGGAAGAGGAGTATAGGGAAAAATTAGAAGAAACATTAAATAATAAAGAAAAGAAAAAGGAAGTTTATTCCATAGAAAATGGTGTGGTGGAAAAACTGGAATAGTTTGGGGATTTGCAAAACAAATAAAACAGAAAGCAAGAAAAGAGAAATTGAATCGAGAAAGTGAACGCAAGATTTTCTTGAAATATGAAGAGAAATCTCGTAATATATTACTATAAAAACATCAAGTAAATATCAATTTTCCAGGAATTTCTTGCCAGTAGCTTTCTCTTTAAAAAAAGGAGAGGGTAAGTATGGCAAAGGCGGATAACGCATTACATGAATATTGGGAGGACGAAGAAAAATTTGCAGATTTATTTAATGCACGTTATTCAACAAATATATGACATCAAAGCAGCCAATCCCCAGTATGGGGGAATAGAAATTTTTGAAGCAATTCAGAAAGCAAAAGAATTGGAAGTAATGTAGATAAGATCTCTTTAGAATTGGAAATAATGTGATGAAAAACAGGAAGTATGTTACTGGTATGGTTACATGCTTCCTGTTTATTTATTAAATTTTTCGAAATTATTGAAAAAATGCAATTTTTGACGGTGCTACCAGCATTAACTATTTGCATATGCAGGCATTTTGTGCTACAATTTTTGGCATAGGACTTTAAAAATCGTGAAAATGTAATGAGAATATGAGTAAAGTTAGATAGATAAAGGATAAAAGGACTTTATAGAGTTTGATATTGACAGAAAATGAGGGCAAAAGGATTAAAAATGAGTAGTATGAAAAAAAGAAACGTATTCTGTCGGAATACGACGGTGAGTGTTGTCTTATTTCTAATAATAGTAATCACATATCAGGTGATTTTGGGGAATACATCTACAGTAACAGCTGCAACAGGCTATCCGGATACATTAGTGAAGGATATGCAGCATTTAGCAGAACAAGATTATGTGTTTATAGATGTTTCTAATATGAGGCTGCAGCAGGATGGCATTGGTCCTTCCTGGAATAAAGCGGCCATTTTGTATTACAGAAATGTTACCAAGGGAACCGGCTGGAGAGCATCTGCAACAGCTACCTCAGAGGGACTTTCTGACGAAGAAAAGAAAATGGTAAGAGAACTTCGTCAAAGTAATATATTCTGTTGGAAAATTACAGATGCAGATACGGATTCCATAGAATTTAGTTATAGTAATGATAATACAGTAAATAAAGACCATTATTATAGAACTGCGGCTTATAAAGCCAGTGATATCAAGGGGAATCTGCATGCTTATTTAGCTTCTTATACTGCAAAAGCAGGGGATAATGAAGGGAAAAAAGCATACATGCTTGGGCAGGTGACTCTTCCAAAGGTGGAAAAGCAGGAATCTGAGGAAGAGAGCGAAGAAGAGAAAGATTTGACAGCGAAAGAACAAGAATCGAAAAATGAGAGTACAAGTGATGAAGAGGAGAGCGAAGAAAAAGAAGTAAATGAAGAGGAAATAGAAGCAGACTTAAATGTAAAGGAACAGATTTCAAAGAATGGGGAAACAGCGCCAGTAAGTTCGGATGGTACATATTCAGTAGATGAACTGGTAGCAATATATAAATTATTAGAAAAAGATTACTTTTTGTTAGATACCACAAATATGACTTTGGGAGGAACAAACTGGTGGAATGCAAGTGGGAGTCGTTATTACTGGAATTATACAAAGTCAACTGGTTGGACATCAACAATTTCATTAAATAGTACTGGATTAACTTCTGATGAACAAACATTAATAAAAAATCAAAATATTTATTGCTACGATTTAAGTAGTGTAGCAGATACAGATTCTTTAATATTTGGATATAGTAATGTATGGAATACTATAAATGGCAATAACTATTACAGAACAGATCTTTATACTGCTTCAGAATTAAAAGGTAGTTTGTACACAAATAAGGGAACAACATCTATTAATAATAAAACGTGTTATACTCTTGGAAAAGTTACTTTAGAAAAATCCCCTTTGGCTGGAAAAACAGTTTATTTTGATACAGGAACAAGTACAAATCCTAAAATAAAATTGATTTATGGAGGTACAACAAAGGTTGTAGAGATGCAACTTAGCTACAAACAAAGTAATGTATATGAATATACATTTCCAGACAATTTACCTCCAGGGACCCAATTTCAATTCAGTGCAAATGGAACAAGTTATGTACCTGATACTGCAGTTGAAAATATAGCAAGTAGTACTCCATGTTATGATTTGAATACAAGCGAATGGAAAACATTTTCGCCGATAGATTCAAAAGTCAGAATGGAAGTGATGTTTGATTATGCGGATGGAGCAACTGTAGTTTATGTAAATTCATCGGGTATACCAGTGAAAAGTTATGACATTGCAGCAACTGGTAATATTATCGTTTTTGATTTGGCTTCAAATGAGTATGCGGGTTTCTATATAGAAAAAAAAGATGCAACTACAGAGGGAAACAGAACTGAGATTCAATACAAGGAGGCAGTAGAGAGGGCCGTCAATGATAAAGGGAGCATGCGACTAACACTCACAAACGGTGGGTGGACATCAGATTATCAAAGAAGAACGGTAAGCTATGCTAAGGTTTCTGGTGCCCCAGACAATAGTCTTGACATTCCAACAGGAAATTATGAGAAAGCTTCAAATACTTTTTATGCAACAGCAACATTTTATGATTACTATTCGGATTATGAAATTTTTGGGAATATGCGAAAAAATTATAAAAATGATAATCCAAGTAGTGTTGCTGTCAGAGTACAGGCTGATATGTTTAATACAGCAGTAGGTGAGTATTTTAAAGACAAGGGTGCCATTTTCCCGGATGAAAGCCAAAGCCCATTATATTTTGGTGATTTTTATGATTTTGAAAGCTCGGATATAAATGGTTATGACATTGGTAAGAATTATCCCGGGTTTGTATATAAAAATAATAATGGAAATAATAACTTTGTTCCAGGAAGTGATACAATTTTAGGACCAAAACAAGGTTTGGTTAATGAAAACTTGGTTGATAATAAAGTAGTCATGGGTACAAATAATGTAGAAGTTCCCTATTTTAATGAGGAGTTTTTGAGAGGAACGAATTATTACAATGATAATTTGGGATATGTCTTTGAGAATGTAGAATTTCCTTTCCAGTTGAATGAGGAGGGATACTGGGAATTTGACAGTTATAATTCAAAACAATCTCTTCGAATGAAAAAGGATCGCAATACGGGTAAGTATTTTTTAGACCGTACAGGAGAAGATGGTGCAGTTCATGGAGCTGTAGTTGGTTACCCTACAGCTAATTCCAATTTCTTCCCATTCAATGATGCTGAAGAATCTGGTAAGGATGTATCATTGAATTATGGATATGGGGCAAAAATTGAAATTCCCTTTTTTATGACGGCAGATGGTAAGATAACTGTAATTACCACAGATCCAAATGGAGTAACAAGCGAAGAAAAAAGAGACATAGAATTTAACTTCCGTGGTGATGATGATATTTGGATTTTTATTGATGATGAATTGATACTTGATATTGGTGGCGATCATGCAGCGGTAAGTGGTACGATTAATTTTGCAGATTTGAAAGCTACAGTTACGGGGATTCATACAGATGAGGCATCAACAAACTATGAGGATGAAATCATAGCGAAGTTTACTAAGGAATTTGAACGAATTACTCCGTCTAAACGACATGTACTTACCTTATACTACATGGAACGTGGTATCTGGGAATCTAACATGCAGATTAGTTTTAATTTTCCGCAAAGCAATATATTAGAAGTAGAAAAAGAGGTAAAGATTCCAGAAGAAATCAATGATATGTTTAAGCCAGCGATGGATACTCTTCAAGAAAGTATTCCATTCCCAATTTCTATTGATAATATGGCGACTAGCGGAAGTCCACAAGGAGTGTCGGTGGAAAATGAACCAGTGGATGCAGTTTTTGACTTGATTAATGCTAAGACACAGGGGAATTTTGAGTGGGCAACAGGAAACCCGCAGTCAACTTCTGATTACTTAGGTGTTAATAATGCACCAGATAATACCCCTGAGACGTTTGAATATAAGGTGATAAAAGCAAAGTCGGATAAGGATGGACAAGAGGTAACAGATCTCCGTTCGGCGAAAATCTACTATCATGATGAAAATGGGAATAGAACACATATGTCTTTTACTGACAAACAGATAGAGCAAATAAAAAAAGGTGGATATGTTGAGTTTAAAGCATACCTAAATTATTATACGGCAGGTTCTCCATTTGTAGCATTGATTGATGGTAAGGGAAACCGTATAGGTGGTTGGGTTTCCGGACTCACATATACAGGCGGGGAATCTTCTATGAAACCATATACCTGGACTACTATAAAAGTAGATATTCCAATGATGGAGAAAGCAGCAGCAGAGGATTTAAAAAAATTAGATGGAAGTGAGAATGGAGAGTTTGATTATGCTAATATAGTTGCGTTTCAGTTTTCACATTGGGCACCAAGTCCAAGTAAAGTTTTTATAGATGATATATATATAAAGGCTCCGGCAATTTATACTAGCACTGCAGGATTTACAAAAGAACAAAATGATATACCAGATTATGGCTCAGTTGATTCTAAGAAGCTAGAACCGATTAATGGTGCAGAATATACAATAAATTCCGTAACGGATGAAACGATTAACATTACTTCTAGTGTGACAGATGGAAAGATTTATTTAAAAAATAGTGAATTAGCAACTTTTAGGGACCAGTTCCGAAGAAAAAGTTATCTGGCGATAAATGAAGAATGTGATTCAAATGTATTTGACACAAAATGGGAAATTTTTGAAGATGGAGTTTTAACCAACATAAAAGGAAATGGCACGACGGTAAACGATGAAAGAGAAGAAGAAAATCCGGGAAATGAAGGTGCTACAAAGCCGAATGAAGAAACTATGTTGTTTGCGAGTTACAATGAAGAGTACAAAGATGATACCACACATTTCTACGATTTACGTGTGAAATATACCAATACATTGAAACTAGGTTCCATTAAGATTCAAAAGAAAACAAAAGATGGACAGGGAAATTTAGTTGATACCAGCATACCATATAAAGTTCGAATCACCTTTTCTAATATTGCCGGAATGGCATTGGAAGGTAGTGCATATGAAGACTATCGAGATGTGAAAGAGGTAACATTGGATGCTTCAGGTGGTCCTGGAAATGCCATTGAAATTACAGGTATCCCGGCGGGTACCACATATCGTATTGAAGAGTTAACAACAGATGATTCAGAGGAAGAAAGAGATGACTTTATACTAATCGATATGAGCAGAAGTGACAATGCAAATGATGATGGTGGTTTTTATATGGACGACATGGCTTATCAGGGAACCGTAGTAGCAGATACAGAAGATGAAATCGTAGACGTTATTACAATAACCAACGATATTAATCCACTAACAACTCTAACCGGACAGAAAACTTGGAAAGTAGAAGATGGAAATACCGCACCAGATCCGTTGCCAATAGGCATAAAGCTGAAACTGCAAAGAAGGTTTATTGCAGCAGATGGTACCAGTGAAACATACGAATATAAGGAGGTATTAGATAAGGATAGTAATCCTATAGAGTTTGCAGTAAAGGATGCAGAGGCTTCCTTATCTGTGACTTGTAAAGATGGGAATGTGCTTACCATAAAAACAGAGGCAGATTACAAATATAGTATTGAAGGACTTCCATTATATGGAGTAACAGATATAAATGGTGAGAAACGCCGTAGAAAATATGAATACCGTTTGGTAGAAACTGCGATTATAAGAGGTGATACAGAGGAAACGGTAGTGGAACTTACTACAAGTAATGATGCAGCAAGCAGTGAGGTAGACATTAAGACTGGATATCAGGTTACTGGTGGCGAAGCTGTGACAGATGGTGAAGGTAATGTATCATATGATATTACCAATACTTATAATCCGGAAACAAATCTTCAAATCACCAAGGTATCGGGAAATGATGGGACAACTGTGATGAACGGGGTAACTTTCAAACTTGAAAAATTGGTTAAGAATACAAGTGGAGAGCTAGACGAAGATACTTCCTTTACTAGTAGGGAGGCAACAACCAGTGGAAATGGAGCGATTACCTTTTTAGCTCTTCAAGATGGTTTTTATCGTCTGACAGAAATAAAAACCATATCTGGATATAGTTTATTGGCAGCACCAATCAATATTTCCATTAGCAGACTTAATGGAAGCATTGCCAGCGTAAACAATGTACAATATTCTTTGGACATTACAAATAATACAATACTCCTTACTGTATCCAACCAGGGACTCTTAGAACTCCCAATGACTGGAAGTAATGGAAGAAAAATAGTAATTGTTTTGGGGATTTGTCTGGCAGTAGGCGGCGAAGGACTGTATTTATGGAACCTGCAAAGCTACCGAAAGCATAGACGCAGACGTAGAAGAAAGTAAAAACACAGCTAGCGAGAAGGCACAGCTGAAGTATAAAGGAGGAAGTAAGTATGAAGGAAACAAAAGTAACTTTAAAAAAGATAGTGCTAAGCATTTTTATGTGCTTGGCACTGGTGTTGGGGATAATGCCGGTGGAGGAAGTGAAGGCGACAGATGTAACAATTAATACAGATGCTACAGGTAGTATTACTATCCACAAGTATGAATATAATGGTAATCAAACTCCTGAGGGAACAGGTGAGGAGGGTGATAGTACTAGTCTTCCTAGTGGTGTAAACCCGTTAGCTAATGCAGGGTTTACCCTCTACAAAATAGTAGATGCAAATGGTTTAAGTACTTATTATGGTCAAAATCCAACTGCTTTACCAGATATCGATGATTATCTAACTAATAATAAAGTCGATGCAAATAAAATTAGTGGTGCGGAAAAAGTGAATGAACAATTCACCAATTCAGATGGAATTGTTACATTTAGTAATTTACCATTAGGTATTTATATTGTAGAAGAAACAACGCCGCCACCAGCGGTTACAAGTCCGGTTAAACCGTTTTTAGTTTCTGTACCCATGACAAAATCCGATGGTAGTGAATGGCTATATGATGTCCATGTATTCCCTAAAAATAGTACAAAATATGGTGAAGTTAAGATAGTAAAAACAAACGAAAAGGGAGAGGGATTGCAAGGTGTTCAATTTGCACTTCAAAAACAAAATACAGATGGTATTAGTTGGACAACTATTACTAAAAAGGGTGGAGCACAAGGAGACAACACTGGTGATGTTCTTAATTTGACAACAAATAATAATGGTGTAATTTCTGTTGATGGTCTTACAAAAGGAAAATACCGTTTTATTGAAACATCTGTAGGTGATAAGGTAGCATATATTATGGATGGAGTAACTAACTATGAATTTGATGTTAATGATGATGGTACAGTTACATATAATAGTAGCACAGGGGAGAGTATAGAGATTCCTATATCAAATAAAAAAGCAGACATTACAAAGAATGTAATAAAAAAGGATAATACAAGTGATGAAAATGCAAAAGATAGTGATTATAGTGTAGGGGATATAATTACGTATGAAGTAAAAATAGTAGTTCCCGAAAATATTACGCAATTAAAGAAATTTGAAATTGTGGATACTCCTACCAATATTGATTATGTTGAGGGTTCTATTGTGCTAAAAGATGCGAATCAAAACATTATTGCAGCTGGTGCAGGTATTTATTCAGTAATAAAAAATACTAGTACCAAGGGATTTACAATGACTTTCACTCCTGCAAACATGGGAAGTTACAAAAACACAACATTAACGATGACATATAAGGCTACATTGTTACCAAACCCAAATACAACAACTAGTGGAAATGAAAATAAGATTAGTTTGGAATATTCCAATCAAATTTTACCAGAAAACAGTACGGATGATCCAGGTAATCCAAACAACCCAATTGATCCAAATAATCCAAGTGAACCGACGACAACTATTGTAAAAGATAGTGCAGTTGTATATTCTTTTCAATTGAATGTTGAGAAGAAAAATGAAGAAAATACTGCAATGTCAGGTGTTACATTTGATCTATATGAGGAAGTAAGCGAAGGCACTACAGGGGCGTTGACAGGAGACGGCGTGAATGGTACAGGATTAGATAAGGGTAAATATTGGCGTAAAATCAATGGAAGTACTTCTCTAACAACAAATGGTGAGGGAAAAGTGAGTCAAATTGGACTTTCTAATGGAACATATTATTTAGTAGAAACAAAAACGCAAGCAGAATATAATTTATTGAAAGAACCTTTAGAAGTTACATTAGACATTGATTACGCTACTACTAGACAAACAGACCCAGAGATAAGTAATTCTATAATCGAAAAAAATAAGAAAACAGCAACGACATTCAGCGAGGGAGCTACAATGAGTACAGAATTGACATATAGTAATAATAGCGGTACAGCTACCATTACTGTAGTAAACCGCAAAGGCTTCACCCTCCCAACCACCGGTGGCGCCGGAAGTTTCTTATTCACCTTAATCGGCTGTGCCATCATGATTGGTGGATTTATCATCTTCCGCAAAACAAGTGCGAAAAAGTCAGATGTAGCCTAAAGACTGAAACATTAGCAATTTGGTAAACTAGTATGAAAAAAATAAAAGCAATCGGATCTATCCTAATGATACTTTCCGGCTTTGTGATAGCTATGTATCCCTTTTACAGCAACATACTCTATAACCGTAATGCTACAGAGGTAATCAACACTTATGAGGAAGAAGTTACAGAGATGGAGCAATCGGATATCGACGCTATCAAAGAAGCCGCAGAAAAGTATAACAGCCAGCTAAAGGCTGTAGTGGTCAAGGATGAAAGTGGTGACTGGAAAACAGAAGGACAAAGTTATCTTGATATGTTAGGAATAGGAAGTGCACTGGGATATATTAAAATTCCAAAGATAGATGTAAGTCTTCCTATCTATCACGGAACCAGTACAGAAGTATTGCAGAAGGGGATTGGTCATATTGAGCAATCCTCCTTTCCTTTAGGAGGGGAAAGTACCCACAGTGTGCTGACAGGACATAGAGGAATGCCTGATGCAGTACTGTTTACAGACCTTGACAAGTTAGAAGTAGGAGATAAGTTTTATCTTCATATTTTAGATGAAATTCTGGCCTATCAAGTGGACCAGATTAAAGTAGTAGAGCCTGAAAATACCAGTGACTTAAAAATTATAGAAGGAAAAGATTATTGTTCCTTAGTTACCTGTACACCTTATGCCATCAACTCTCACCGATTAATTGTCAGAGGACATCGAGTACCTTACACGGGAGAGGAAGAAGAGGCATCGGAAGGATATCAGGGATTTAGTACTGGTATGGTAGTAAAACGTTTTATTGATGTGTGGCCAGTGCTTTTAGTGGCAGCTATCGTTGTAATCGGTATAGAATTTGCGATTATGGTTTTATTACTTAAGAGAAGTATGAAGAAACAAAAAAGGAGACAAAAACATAAATAATGGTACGTAAAATATTACGAAAACTATCCATTTTAATGATGATCCTGGGGGCGTGTGTATGCATGTATCCCCAGGTAAGTCTTTTTTATGGAAATTATGAAAGAAGCACTATGGTAAAAGAGTTTGAGCAGGAAATGGAAAACTACCGAAAATGGATAGAAGAAACAGGGGAATCTCAAGAAAGTTCTGAAGATTATACACAAAGAAAAGAGCAAGAAGAGAAATACCAGAAACTTACAAAATTAAAAGAAGATTTACAGGCATATAATGAAAATTTGGATACAGAAAATCAGTCAGGATTTAAGGATGCCTTTTCCTATGAAGACAGTTGTTTCCAGTTGACGGAATATGGCTTAGAAGAAAACATTATAGGAACTCTTTGGATTCCCAGAATGGAAGTAGAATTGCCGGTATACCTTGGGGCAACCAAAGGAAATCTGAAAAAGGGAGCCGCTCTTTTGGGGAATACTTCCATGCCATTAGGTGGAGAGAATACCAACTCAGTAATAGCAGCCCACAGAGGGGGCGGTTCCACACCAATGTTTCGAAATATCCAGTTATTGCAGGATGGAGATAAAATTCAGATCACCACTCCTTTCGAAACTTTAATTTACCGGGTAGCAGAAATAGATATTATTCTACCTAACGAAACCAATAGAGTAATGATACAACAGGGGAGAGATTTACTTACGTTAGTGACCTGCCATCCATACACAAAAAATTCTCATAGATATGTGGTAATTGCAGAGCGTTCTACGGAAGAAATCCAGGAAAAAGAAGCAGATAGAAAAGAAGTAGAAACGACACCGGCAAAAGAGGAAGAAATTGAACCTGTGGCAGATGAATTATTAGAAACAGCAGGAATTCGTTATTCAGAAACACAAATTTTATTAGAAAAATATGGAACTATTGTAGGCGCGGTGATTTTAGTGTATATTCTTATTAGTGGGATTGGAGATTGTATAAGATCCAGACGAGGAAGGTGAAGATAGATGCAGCGAAGAATTGATTTAATTATGAATGAGGTAAAAAAGGCCATTGTGGGGAAGGACATGTGTATCCAAAAGGTAATGATGGCAATTTTAGCGGAAGGTCATGTGTTGATAGAAGATATTCCGGGAGTGGGAAAGACGACTCTGGCACTTGCCTTTGCAAAGGCCATGGGATTAAAACAGAACCGTGTGCAGTTTACACCAGACGTTCTTCCTTCTGATATTACCGGTTTCTCCTCTTATAATAAAGATACAGGAAGCTTTGTATATCACGAGGGAGCAGTTATGTGTAATGTGTTCCTGGCTGACGAAATTAACCGTACTTCGGCAAAAACTCAGTCAGCTCTTTTGGAGGTAATGGAAGAAAATTCTGTTACTGTAGATAATGTTACCCGTCAGGTGCCAAAGCCATTTATGGTAATTGCCACAGAAAACCCGGTAGGTGCCGCAGGTACACAGATGCTCCCAGAATCCCAGTTAGACCGTTTCTTGATTTGTATTATTATGGGATATCTGGAAAAGCAGGATGAGAAAAGTATTTTACGGGATTGGGAACGGAAAGGAATCATAGATGATATTCAAGCAGTTATTACAGAAAGAGAACTGATGGCAATGCAGGAGAAAGTAAAGCTTATTTATATTCATGACAGAATCATGGATTATATTATTGAGCTTTCTAATGCCACAAGAGAGCATGAGCAGATTCAGTTAGGTTTAAGTACTCGTGGATCCATTGCGGTAGCCAGAATGGCAAGAGCAGCAGCCTATGTAGCAGGAAGAAAATTTGTAATTCCGGAAGATGTAAAGGATGTATTCCCAGATGTGGCAAGGCATAGAATCAAAATGGCACATCAGACCAGAATGAAACAGATATCCACAGACCAGGTAATTCATGAGATTTTAACCAGGGTAAGAATGCCTAGACCGGAAGATAAATATGAAAAATAAATTTACGTTTACATTGTTTCTTCTAGTGCTGGCTGTGTTTTATGTGATGTCTGACAGCATGTTGGCGGATTTTGCTTTATCCACCGCCCTTTTGGTGGGATTATTTCTTTTGGGGCAGATGCTTTACATGAAGAAACATGTAGAGGCTGTGGTTCAGATGTCAGAAAATACAGTTACCAGGGGAGATTTGATACGAATTCCTATTATTGTAAAAAATTCAGGGAAGCTTCCAATTACCTGGGTGGAAGCAAAAATTCGTTATATGGATTCCGATGGAAATAATTATAAGCCTTTAAAAATATCGGGAATGGTAGAAGTTAATGGAGAAGTACAGCTGGAAGGTTATTTAAAAACCAGCAACTGTGGTATTACCACTGTGTTTTTAGAGTATGTTTCTGTAAGTGATTATTTTGGCGTTTTCACAGGGAAATGTGCTATAGACAGCAGAAAAAAAGAAATCTTTGTACTTCCATGGACAAACGTACCTATGGCAGAAACTTTAGCAGAAGCAGGAGATTTTGCAGGAAAGTATGGAGAAGATGTATATGAAACTTATGATGTAAGAGAATTTCGTGATGGAGATGATATACGTCAGATTCACTGGAAGCTTACAGCGAAAATGGATATTCTGCTTTTGCGAGAATACTTGAAAACTTCGGAAAGTGGAGTTATGATTCGTCTGGATATGGAAGAGAGAGAAGAAAAGAAAGTATTATCCAGAGCTGAGTTAGATTCCTTCTTGGATAAAGCATCTTCCTTATCCTGGGAAATTTTGAAGTGGGGAGTTTCTCATTTTGTGGTATGGAATCGTGGTGAGGATGAAATCACGATTTTTGTAGCACAGGAAGAACATTTTATTGAATATCAGATGATATTAGTTAGTACGGCGGTATGTGGCAGGGAGATTGATACTACATACTTGAAGGAGAAGGTTGTAAATGAAGAAAAAATTCACACTATCCAGATGGACCTTGCGGGGCATGTCTACTGGGAAGATGGAACGGAAATCAAATAATACCATACAGCCTGGGGATAGTCAGATTGTACAGCGAAAGGGGAAATATCTGTCTCCCCTTATTTGCTTTTTTGCGGATTTTGGTCTGTTGCTTTTAGCAGCAGAAGGAATTGCCATTGGCTTTTTAACAGCATTTGATTTTCAGTGTTATGGCTGGGTGATTTATCTGGCAGCAGCAGTGTTTACTTTGGCAATATCCATTTTTTTCTCAATTAACATTCCGAAAAAATTTAAAAGATATACTTATGCGGGAGGTATAGGGATATGTTTCTTGTTTGTAATGACTAATGGAGCTTTTATTAAACAGGGATTTGCTGATTGTGGCGTAGGAATGCTGACAGCATTTAATCTTCGATATCAAGGAAAGGTAGAGTTGGAAAGCCAGGTATTTTCAGCAGGAAAGATGACAGTATTCTTTTTGATACTTATGTTGCTGATTGTTTTAGTACTGGCTTTTTGTACCATTGTGGTAACGAATGTGTTGTTAGTTTTTCTAATCGAGTTTCCAATTATTATGGCGATTGTTTTAATGGGAAACGATCTCAATGGACTTTCCTTATTGTTTATTGTGTTCCATTTCTTTTCCTGTCTGGTGGAAAGTCATGCCCTTTTTGGAAAAGAGGGAAAAAACAATATTAATCCGGTAGAAGAAGAAAAGAATGAACGATGTTTAAGATCGGTACAAAAAAAGGCAGCGTGTATCACAGCAGTTGGTATTACTGTGGCAGCTGTTATCAGCCTTTATTTGCTTATGCCGATTATGCCGGAAAAAATAGCAGGGATACAAAAGATAGGGGCCACGCTCCAAGGGCAAATCATTAGCATAGCTGTTGAGTATCTTCCAATTATTACTGGTGGGGAATGGAATCTGAAAGTACAAACTGTTGGTGGTGGTGTGGAAGATGGTGGACTTGGTGAAGTAGCCGGTTACGCTCTTACCAATATTGAAGACTTGGTTGTGACTTCCACCATAGAACCCAAGGAAAGTGTTTATCTAAGGGGGTATGTAGGAAGTATTTACGAAGGCGATAAGTGGTCAGAACAGCAGGAAGAAATTTTTCAAAATGCTTCAATCTATTGGCACACAGATGGAGTTCCAAGTCTGTATGTACAGAATTTACCATTTTTAAGACAGTTGTATGAAGAGGAAAAGGCAGGAACAGATACCTCTGAGATGGGAATTCTAACTGTGGAAAAAATGAATGCCAGTGAGACTTACACATATGTTCCTTATTGTGCGTACTTAAATGAATATTATGAAGTCAGTGGCGGTGATGGAAGTGTTAAGGGACAGAATAAGGCAGCAGATGAGCTTTCTTATTATCCTGTAAATACTTATGTGAAAACTATGGAAGGCAGAAGTACTGAGGAAGAAGAAGGTATTTTGGACAGAGTGGAAGCAGAATATAATGCTTATGTGACACAAAATTATTTGTGGGTGCCGGAAGGATTTGAGGAACTGGAAGAGCAATGTAAGGATCAGGGTATCCGGGAAGGGAATATAGAAGAAATTATTCGTTATATTACTACTTTTCTGGTGACTAATTATGAGTATAATATTCAGGTGCCGAGACTTCCAAAGGATAAGGATTTTGTTCAGTATTTCTTATATGAATCCAAGGAAGGCTACAGTGCCCATTTTGCTTCCACAGCAGTGTTAATGTTTCGAATGTTTGATGTACCTGCTCGGTATGTAACAGGGTATGTTGCACCTACCAATATTTTTTCCCAGGATATAGATGGTAATTATACAGCATTATTACAATCGGATAATTCTCATGCCTGGGCGGAGATTTATATGGAAGGTATTGGCTGGGTACCGGTAGAAACTACTCCTGGTAATATTGGAGTATTGCAGAATATTTATGGTGTTACTACAGAGGAAGAAGAACAGGAAGAAGAGGAAGCTCAGGTAATAGTTCAGGAAGAATTAACGGAAGAGGAACTGGAAAAGAAGGAAGCGGAAGAGCGTACTTATAATACAATCAAGGTTTATGGTGCGGTGGTAATTATCATACTTTTCATAGGTCTTGCTTTATTCTTTGGAATCCGAAAAGGGTGTTATGAATTGAGAAAACGTGGATATGGTAGAAGAGATACTGCCAATGAAAAGGTTTTATCGCTCCTTTACATGGTACATGACACATTGCAGCAGGTAGGAATGCCAAAAGAGGTACGATCTACTTCGCCAGAATTCCAAAAATGGCTGGTGTTGTTGCTTCCGGATTTGTCTGAAAAGAAACGAAATGCAGTGGTACAGCTAGCATTGATAGCTGCTTATGGTGAACAGCAGGTTAGTGTGAGAGAGGTTAATTTTATGCGGCAGATTTATTTGCGGTGTAGATTGGCTGTGAGAAAGAGGAAGAAGAGGAAGAGGATGCGGCGGTAAAAGCATAGATAAGCAGAAGGCACGAATGCAATAATGAAGATATTTCTTAGAAGCGGAATTAGAAAATCCTATGGTATTTTCACCTACAGTGCTTTATCAGTATTTGATATCAAAGGAATAGTAAGTATTAGAATAAAAAACGGTCAAGACACAAGTAAAAAAAGTGTCTTGGCTGTTTTTTCACATTTTACGTATATCCTCTTGACATTTATCCATTATATGATATTATATATCATATAATATAAAAAAACAAATAATATTATATTAGAAAGGAGAGGCTATGGTATTTAATACAGGGTCCACACTCCTTGATGCAATTGTTCTGGCGGTTGTTTCAAGGACGAAAGAAGGTACTTATGGATATAGTATTACACAGGAAGTAAGGTCGGTGTTGGAAATCTCAGAATCCACATTGTATCCTGTACTCAGGAGGCTTCAAAAAGATGCCTGTCTGGAAGTGTATGATGAACAGCATGGAGGCAGAAACAGAAGATATTACAGACTGACTGATAAGGGGAAAACAGTATTGACTGAGTACAAAAGAGAATGGATTAGCTATTCAGAAAAGATAACTATGATGTTTGAAGGAGGATTGAAAGATGACTAAGCAGGAGTTTTTGGAAAAATTAAATAGTCTTTTAAACGATATTCCAAAGACGGAGCGGGATGAGGCAATTGAGTATTACCAAGAGTACTTTGAAGAAGCAGGGATAGATGATTTTGAAGATGTGTTAGGAAAAATTGATACCCCTGAAAAAATTGCAGTTACCATAAAAGCAGATTTGGGACAGGGCAATCCGGAAGAAGAAGCCTTTACGGAACGCGGATATTATGAGGGCGGTGTTTATAATTCCAATGAATTAATGCGAAATGGTGAAATCTCTAGGGAGTCCGGACAGAATCAGAACAATGGACAATATTATACGAAAGGTTCTGGAATCCAAAATGAAAAGGCACCAATGGAGAAGTGGAAAGTTGTATTAATTATAGTTTTGGCATTAATTACCTCTCCCATATGGGGCGGACTAGTAATAGGATTGGGCGGAATTCTTCTGGGAATCATTGCAACTATTTTTAGTGTTGCAGTTGCAGTAGTGGCAATTGCTTTCGCATTGTTGGTGGTAGGTATTATCTGTATAGTAGTAGGAGTTACGAAAATTGCAATAGCACCGGCAGCAGGAATTACCACTACAGGGATAGGACTGTTATGTTTTGGACTTGGAATTCTTTTTGTAATTTTAACCGTATGGTTTTTCAGCTTTCTGCTACCAACCTGTGGCAGAGGAATTAAGTGGGTATTTCAGAGACTATCAGGCAGAAGGGAGAGAGCATAAATGAAAAGTTTTTATAAAAACGCATTGATAATATCAGTCATCTGCATTATTCTTGGACTTGGAATGACCATTGTAGGAGCTGCAAAAGGCGGAATTGAATTATTTAAACGTATGGTAGATACTGGTGAATTAAGCTTTTCCTATGGTGATAACACGATTGGAATAAGTGATGACAGTATAGGAATCATTTCCGGTGATGATGAAGAATCTTATGAAGATGATGAAATTTATGAGTACGAGTTTGCAACAGCAGAATACAATATTGAAAATTTAGATTTATCTGCAGAAGCAACTACTGTGTGGATGGAATACAGGGATGTAGATACGTTCCATGTAACAATTGAAAAATCAGAAATTGGCGGCAGTCATTCCTGTGAGGTAAAAGATAATACCTTATATATTGAAAGTTCTGCAGAAGAGGTGATGGATGTCATTGGAGACAGCACACCTCATGAAATTACATTAACTATTCCAAAAGGTTATATGTTTAAAGAGGCAAAATTGTCTTTAGGAGCTGGAAGCATTGAAGGTGAAAGAATAGAAGCAGAGCAGATTTTGGCAGATATTGGAGCCGGAAACATGGAAATAGAAACCATGAAGGCAGGAAAGAATATAGAAGTATCCGTAGGTGCTGGAAATTTTGAAGTGGATGAAATGAAAGCAGAAGAATTGAAGATTAAGTGCGATGCGGGAAGAACTTATGCAGAAGAAGTGGCAGTAAATAAAAATGTTACATTAACATGCGATGCAGGTTATGTCTATATAGAAATGAAGGAAAGACAAAAAAGCTATAATTATGATTTGGAATGTGCTATGGGAAGTATTTCTATAGGCAATAAAACTCAAGGCGGAGTTGTTTTTAGTGACAAGATTAATAATCAAGCAGACAGAACTGTGAAAGCAGAATGTAATATTGGAGCAATAGAAATTGAATTTGATGATTAAAATTAGGAGGAATTTATCATGGGAGATAAGAAATTATATCGTTCAAACAATAACAAGATGATTTGTGGAGTATGTGGAGGACTTGGAGAATATTTAAATGTAGATCCAACCTTAATCAGACTGATATGGGCTGTTTTGGTTTTGGCAGCCGGAACAGGAGTTTTGGTTTATATTCTTGCAGCAATTATCATGCCATACCAGCAATATTAAACAAAAACAAGTTAGAAAATGAATAAGAACTAAAATCAAGGTCATACTTCTTATATAAATCTAAAGAAAGGGGTATGACCTTATTTATGTCAAAAGGAAAGAAAAGTGAAAAAATAAAATTAAGTGAGTTAACACCGGAGGAACAGTTGAAATATGAAGTAGCAGAGGAATTAGGGTTGCTGCCAAAAGTATTAGAAGAAGGTTGGAAAAGTCTTTCTTCCAAAGAAACGGGAAAAATCGGGGGAATGGTAAACCAGAGAAAGAAGAAATTGTAACAGTTTAGCCACACGCTGAACTGTTATAAGAAATTAACTTGCAAATAGGTGAAATCATTGCTATACTTTTACTAAAAATGCAATGTGGAGGAAGGATATGTTAGAATTACAAAATATCTCTTATGATGTATCTGATGAAAAGGATACCAAAAAAGGGATTTTAAAAAATGTGAACTTAAAAATTGAAGACCGTTTTGTTGCCATAACAGGGCCAAATGGAGGGGGGAAATCCACACTTGCAAAAATTATTGCAGGAATTAAGCAGCCTACAAGCGGAAAAATATTATTTGATGGTGTAGATATAACTAATATGGGTATCACTGAAAGAGCAAACTTAGGAATCAGCTTTGCTTTTCAGCAGCCGGTAAGATTTAAAGGAGTAACAGTAAAGGATTTAATTCGCCTTGCAGCGGGGGAAAATATCAGTACTGCAAAAGCTTGTGAATATTTATCTGAAGTAGGATTATGTGCAAGGGATTATATTGAAAGGGAAGTCAATGGAAGTCTTTCCGGTGGTGAATTAAAGAGAATTGAAATTGCCATGATTATAGCCAGAGGAACGAAGCTTTCCATTTTTGATGAGCCGGAAGCAGGAATTGACCTATGGAGCTTCAATAACTTAATCCGGGTGTTTGAAAAAATGTATCAGGAGATCAATGGTTCCATTCTGATTATTTCTCACCAGGAACGTATTTTAAACATTGCAGACAAAATCGTAGTGATTGCCAATGGTGAAGTGGCTCAGGTGGGAACGAAGGACGAAATTTTGCCGGAACTTTTAAGCAGCAGTGGAAGCTGTAAATTCTATAAGGGAGAGTGTTAATCATGGATGCCATACAAATGAATTTATTAGAGCAGGTAGCAGGACTGCATGAAGTTCCGGAAGGAGCTTATAATATCAGGGCAAATGGCCAGGCTGCCGGAAGAAATACAACAGCAAATATTGATATCGTAACAAAAGAGGACAAGCCGGGGATTGATATCATTATTAAATCAGGTACAAAAAATGAAAGTGTGCATATTCCGGTGTTGTTAAGTCAGAGTGGATTAAAAGAAATGGTTTATAATGACTTTATTATTGGTGAGGACTGTGATGTTACTATTATCGCAGGTTGTGGCATACATAACAGCGGTGACAGCGATTCAGAACATGATGGAATTCACAGCTTTTTTATAGGAAAAAATTCTAAAGTGAAATATGTGGAAAAGCATTATGGCTCAGGGGACGGAAAGGGAAATCGCGTAATGAACCCTACCACCATTGTAGAAATCGAAGATGGTGGTTATATGGAGATGGATACCGTTCAGATTAAAGGTGTGGATTCTACTAAGAGAGTTACAAAAGCTACACTGAAAAATGATGCTACTTTAGTGATTAAAGAAAAAATTATGACTCATGGAACTCAGACTGCAGAAACAGATTTTGAAGTGAACTTGGACGGTGAAAATTCAGGTACTCAGGTAATTTCCCGTTCTGTGGCAAAGGAAAATTCCAGACAGTTATTTTTATCAAAAATCAATGGTAATAATAAATGTAATGGACATACAGAATGTGATGCCATTATTATGGACCAGGCAAGTGTCAGTGCCATTCCGGAAATTACGGCGAACCATATTGATGCTAGTTTGATTCATGAAGCGGCCATTGGAAAAATTGCAGGAGAACAGATTATTAAGCTGATGACTCTAGGATTAACAGAGGAAGAAGCAGAAGCTCAGATTATCAATGGATTTTTAAAATAAACATGCCAGCTAGGAGGAGACTTAAGTGAATACAAGAAAGTTTGGAAAAGGTTATTGGAAAACTTTTTCAGAAGGAATTCAAAGAGAGTGGGTAATTACCAATGGAATTGGTGGTTATGCAGGAAGTTCTATAATTGGAGCACATACCAGAAAACATAATGGAATGCTGATTGCCAGCCTTCATGCACCGGTAGAGCGATATATGGTGCTGTCAAAAATTAATGAAGAAATTAAAATTGGTGAAAAAGTATATTCATTTGCTACAAATCAAAGACCAGGTGGAAATAATGAAGAAGGTCAGAAATACTTGCAGAGATTTTCTTATCAGTACCTACCGGAATTTACTTATTATGCAGAAGGAATCTTCCTTACAAAAACCATTAGTATGGAGTATGGGAAAAATACGGTCGCTATTGGTTATGATATGGTAGGTGGAAGTAAGGAAAGTACTTTAAAATTAGTTCCATTATTTAATTATCGTGACCATCACGAAAGAAGTGAACGGGCAGAATTAAAATTTGATATTTCAAATACAAAGGACAGTATTTCTTTGGTTCCTCATGCTAATAAAGATGTGAAAATCCGTATGTTCATAAGTGAAGGGCAGATTTCAGCAAGGGAAGAAATCTATGATGTGGATATGGAACTTCAGACAGAAATCAGTACCGGTATGACTTGTATTGAAAATAATTATACACCTTATGAAATTTTGGTTTCTTTAAAACCAGGTGAACATAAAAGAATTTCTGTGGTTTGTACCATTGAGAGAGATGAAGTGGAAAAAGATGCATTTAAAATTATAGAAGAGGAAAAGAAACGTTGTGTTGCTTTAGAAGAGCAGGCTGGTTTGAAAGATGATTTTGCAAATACTTTGGTACATGCAGCAGATCAGTTTATTGTAAAAAGAGAATCCACTGGTGGGAAAACCGTATTAGCAGGGCTTCCTTGGTTTACTGACTGGGGACGCGATACTATGCTGGCATTACAGGGATTGACTTTGGTCACAAAGCGTTTTGAAGATGCCAGAGAGATTTTAAAGACGTTTGCCAAATATGTAAAAAAAGGTCTGGTGCCAAATATGTTCCCGGATGAAGGACTAGAACCTCTATATAACACAGTAGACGGTTCCATGTGGTATTTCTATTCTGTCTGGAAGTATTTAGAGTATACCGGAACAGAAGAAGATTACAAATTTATTCAGGAAGAAATTTATCCAAAGTTGAAAGAAATCATTCATTACTACAAAGAAGGAACAGATTTCTCTATTTATATGGATGAAGATTATCTGATTCATGCAGGAGACGGACTAGATCAAGTAACCTGGATGGATGTAAGAGTTGGCGAATGGGTAGTAACTCCACGCCATGGAAAGCCGGTAGAAATCAGTGCCTTATGGTACAATGCTTTGAAAGTAATGGAAGTGTTAGCGGAACGTTTTGGCGACAGTGACAAGACGGCTTATGGCGAACTGGCAGAAAAAGTGAAAGTTTCTTTTGTGGAAAAGTTCTGGAATGAAGAAAAGAAATGTTTATATGATGTGGTAGAGGAAGATGGAAAGGATGGAAAAATCCGTTCTAATCAGATTTGGGCAGTTTCCTTGCCATTTACTATGTTGCCGGAAGATAAGGCTAAGAGTGTGGTAGATACAGTGGTTTCTCATTTGTATGCATCTTATGGACTTCGTTCACTGTCACCGGAAGATCCGGAATACAAGGGAATTTATGTAGGAAAGCTCCATGACAGAGATGCGGCTTACCATCAGGGAACTTCCTGGGCATTCCCATTAGGCGGCTTAATTACTGCCTATTTAAAAGTGTATGGGGATAGAAAAGAAGGAAAAGAGTATGCAAGAAAACTGGTGGATCCATTAGAAGACCATTTGATGGATGGATGTATTGGCTCTATTGCGGAAATATTTGATGGAAATGAGCCGAATATCTCCAGAGGATGCTATGCCCAGGCTTGGAGTGTGGGTGAGATTTTGAGAGCGTATGTGGAAGGGGAACTGTATTAAACTTAAAGCAAAAAAGCTATTGACAAAATTCCAAATTCCAACTAATATAAAATTTAGTATAAACATAGCTAATGTGTAAGACTTAACTATAGTAGATTTATAGGAAAAAAGATAGTGAGAAAGAGGAGTACACAGCTTCCCTTATCAGAGAGAAATACCCAAGGCTGAAAGGTATTTTTAAGTAAGAACTGTGGAAGGTAGCTTTTGAATCGGAGTGCTGAAAATAGCAGTAAGCATTCACGCCTAATCCCCGTTATAGGATTACAGTTTTAACGTAACAGTTCAACTGACTAAGATAATGAGTAATCATTAATTAAAGGTGGTACCGCGAGAAATTCGCCCTTTTTGTACAAAGTATTGTACGAAAAGGGCTTTTTTATTCTAAAGATATTTTATAGCATTGTGGATGAGAAAACATTTTTCAGGCACTTCCTTAATTTTGACAATAAAAGAAAGGAAAAAATCAATGAGCAAAGAATTAAACAAAACTTATGACCCAAAAGACATAGAAGAAAGACTTTACACAAAATGGTTAGATAAAAAATACTTCCATGCAGAAGTAGATAAAAGCAAAAAGCCATTTACCATTATTATGCCACCTCCAAACATTACCGGACAGCTTCACATGGGACATGCATTAGACAACACCATGCAGGATATTTTAATCCGTTACAAAAGAATGCAGGGATATAATGCATTGTGGCAGCCGGGAACAGACCATGCAAGTATTGCTACTGAAGTAAAGGTAATTAATGCATTAAAAGAGCAAGGAATATCCAAAGAGGATCTAGGAAGAGAAGGATTCTTAGAAAAAGCATGGGAATGGAGAGAAGAATACGGCGGACGTATTATTAAGCAGTTAAAGAAACTTGGTTCTTCAGCAGACTGGGATAGAGAGCGTTTTACTATGGACGAAGGATGTTCCAAAGCAGTAGAAGAAGTATTCATTAAATTATATGAAAAAGACTTGATTTATAAAGGTTCCAGAATCGTTAACTGGTGTCCAGTTTGCCAGACTTCTATTTCAGATGCAGAAGTAGTTCATGAAGAACAGGACGGAAATTTCTGGCATATTAATTATCCGGTAAAAGACAGTGATGAAGTAGTAGAAATCGCAACTACAAGACCAGAAACTTTATTAGGTGATACTGCGGTAGCGGTAAATCCAGAAGATGAAAGATACCAGCATCTTATTGGAAAAACTTTAGTTTTACCATTAGTAGGCAGAGAAATTCCGGTAGTAGCAGATGCTTATGTAGATAAAGAATTCGGTACCGGATGTGTAAAAATCACACCTGCTCATGACCCTAATGACTTTGAAGTTGGAAAACGTCACAACTTAGAAGAAATTAATGTGATGAATGATGATGCTACCATCAATAAAAATGGTGGAAAGTATGCAGGTATGGATAGATACGAAGCAAGAAAAGCAATCGTAGCAGATTTAGAAGAATTAGGACTTTTAGTAAAAGTAGAGCCTCATACTCACAATGTTGGTACTCATGACCGTTGTAAAGCAACGGTAGAACCAATGGTAAAACAGCAGTGGTTTGTAAAGATGGAAGAAATGATTAAACCTGCAGTAGAAGCAGTAAAGAGCGGAGAAATCAAATTAATTCCATCTAGCATGGACAGAACCTATTTTAACTGGACGGATAACATTCGTGACTGGTGTATCTCCAGACAGTTATGGTGGGGACATAGAATCCCGGCATACTATTGTGAAGATTGTGATGAAGTAGTAGTAGCCTCTAAGGCGCCTGAAAAATGTCCGAAATGTGGATGTACTCATATGGAACAGGATCCGGATACTTTAGATACATGGTTCTCTTCTGCACTGTGGCCATTCTCTACTTTAGGCTGGCCGGAAAAAACAGAAGATTTAGAATACTTCTATCCAACTGATGTATTAGTAACCGGATATGATATTATTTTCTTCTGGGTAATCCGTATGATTTTCTCAGGATATGAACAAATGGGCAAAGCGCCATTCCATACAGTATTGTTCCATGGTCTGGTAAGAGATTCTCAAGGAAGAAAAATGAGTAAATCTTTAGGAAATGGTATTGACCCATTAGAAGTAATTGATAAATATGGTGCAGATGCTTTAAGACTTACTTTAATTACCGGAAATGCACCTGGAAATGATATGCGTTTCTACTATGAAAGAGTAGAAGCAAGCCGTAACTTTGCAAACAAGGTATGGAACGCTGCCAGATTCATTATGATGAATATGGAAGGAAAGACTATTACAAAACCTGCAGAAAATGAATTAATGGATGCAGATAAATGGATTTTGTCAAAAATCAATACTGTGGCCAAAGATATGACATATAACTTAGACCATTATGAACTGGGAATTGCAGTACAGAAAGTATATGACTTTATCTGGGATGAATTCTGTGACTGGTACATTGAAATGGTAAAACCAAGATTATATAATACAGAAGATACGGTTTCTCAGAACGCAGCTCTTTGGACGTTAAAAACAGTATTAATCGATGGATTAAAATTATTACATCCATATATGCCATTTGTAACAGAAGAAATTTTCTGTACACTTCAAGAGGAAGAAGAATCCATTATGGTTTCTACATGGCCGGAATATAAAGAAGAATGGAACTTTAAAGAAGCAGAAGAAGCAGTAGAAACCATCAAAGAAGCAGTTCGTGGTATTCGTAATGTGCGTACAGAAATGAACGTACCACCTTCAAAGAAAGCAAAAGTTTATGTAGTATCACAGAACGAAAAAGTAACCGGCATTTTTGAACACAGTAAAGTATTCTTCCAGACTTTAGCATATGCTTCTGAAGTAGTAACAAAGAATACAAAAGAAGGAATCGGTGAAGATGCAGTATCTACTGTAATTCCGGAAGCAGTTATTTATATGCCATTTGCAGAATTGGTAGACATTGAAAAAGAAATTGAACGTCTGGAAAAAGAAGAAGAACGTTTAAACAAAGAGCTTGCCAGAGTAAACGGAATGTTAAACAATGAAAAGTTTGTAAGCAAGGCACCGGAAGCAAAGATTCAGGAAGAAAAAGATAAACTGGTAAAATATACACAGATGATGGAACAGGTAAAAGAAAGACTTGCAAACTTGAAAAAATAAGTGGAAAAGGCGCCCAAAATGAAAAGGGCGCTTTTCTTTTCAGTATTCGACAACAAGTTTCGCTTGCATATTTTTTATGGAAGATTATAATAGTAAATCGGAGAATAAGTGGGAGGCAGATTATGACATACCAAGAAGCAGTAAATTATATATTAGAAGTACCGAAGTTTACCAAGAAAAATGGATTGGATAATACAAGACAATTAATAAAAATTCTTGGAAATCCTGAAAAAAATATGAAAATAATTCATGTGGCAGGCACCAATGGAAAAGGTTCGGTGTGCTCCTTTACTGCTTCCATGTTAACAGAGGCTGGTTATAAGACAGGTTTATTTACTTCCCCTCATTTAGTGAAAATCAATGAAAGATTTAAAATTGATGGACAGGATATTTCGGATCAAGAGTTTACAGAGGTTTTTGAAGAAGTAAAAAAAGCAATAGAAACCCTATTGGAACAGGGCTATTCCCATCCAACATTTTTTGAATTATTATTTGCGTTGGCTTTGATGTATTTTCAAAAGCATAATGTGGAATATGTGGTATTGGAAACCGGACTGGGTGGACGGCTGGATTCTACCAATGTAATAGAAAAACCTGTAATCACTGCCATTACTTCGATTAGCCTTGACCACACACAGTATCTGGGCAATTCTATAGAAGAAATCGCAGCAGAAAAAGCTGGAATTATAAAGAAAAATGTTCCTGTAGTAATAGGAATCAATAAAGAAAGTGTTGTTCAGGAAATTGAGCAGGTGGCCAGGGAAAGGTCAGCAGAAATTCTTAAGATTCATAAAAGAGATTATAAAATTTGTGAAAAAACAAACAAACATATTGATTTTTCCTTGAATGTTAAGTATTATGGTAACGTTAGAGTTTTCCTGCCCTATTCAGCTTTTTATCAGGTAGAGAATGCAATAGTGGCAATTCGAATTGTAGAACAACTTTTAGAGAAAGATAGATTTATTCCTGAGATAATAAATCAGGGATTTCAGAAACGACTGTGGCAGGGACGTATGGAACAGGTCATGGAAGATATATATTTAGATGGTGCCCATAATGAGGACGGAATCAGGGCGTTTATAGAAACAGCAGCAGATATTGCAAAGGACAGAGAGTGTGTATTACTGTTTGGTGCGGTAAAAGAAAAGGATTATCAGGAGATGATTCGGGAAATTGTGGAGAAAGTAAGGGTTTCAGAAATTGTGGTAACAGAACTAAATACAGAACGTACCATGAAATCAGAACAGTTGAAAGAAACTTTTGAACAATATACAGAAGCACAAGTAGTTAATTGTAATAATACAGAAATTGCATGGACAAAAGCTTTGGAATTTAAGGGAAAAGAAAAAGTATTGTTCTGTGCAGGTTCTTTGTATCTGGTTGGAGAATTAAAGGGAATTATAGGAGTGGTTAAGAATGATTAATTTTGAAGAAGAATTAAAGAAATTTCATCCAAGTCTGGAAGTAGAGGAAGCAGAAGAAGCTATTTATAATCATGATATGACAGATATGATGGATATTTTAAGAGAAGTCATGAAAGAATCTAAGGATAGAGTACAGTAAGAAGCTGAAATGAGGTGGTCTGTAGGAAACAGGCGGAATGGAGTAAAAAATGAAATGTTGGAATTGTGGCGCTGATTTAACGGCGCATGATTTTTGTACCTCATGTGGTGCGGAAGTGAAAATATATAAGACAGTGATTTGTCTCTCCAACCGGTATTATAATGAAGGATTGGAAAAAGCGAAAGTACGAGATTTGTCGGGAGCAGTTACCTGCTTAAAACAAAGTTTAAAATATAACAAAAAGAATATACAGGCAAGAAATCTTTTGGGACTTGTTTATTACGAAATGGGAGAAATTGTAGCAGCATTAAGTGAATGGGTTATCAGCAAAAATATGCAAAGTAAGAAAAATATTGTAGATGACTATATTAAAGCTGTTCAGTCAAATCCCGCAAAGTTAGAAGAAATTAACCAAAGTATCAAAAAGTATAATCTGGCTTTAGTTTATTGTAAACAGGAAAGTATTGACCTTGCAATTATACAGTTAAAAAAAGTTTTATTAGTGAATCCTAAGTTGATTAAGGCAAGACAGTTATTGGCATTAATTTATCTTAAAAATGAAGAATATAGTCTTGCTGCTAAGGAGCTAAAAAAGGCAGAGGAAATAGATTCTAATAATACCATGACACTTCGGTATTTAAGAGAACTTGAATTAGTTCGTGGTAAAAAGGTCAATGTAGTCAGTGAAAAGAAAGAAAATAAAGTAACTTATAAAGTTGGAAATGACACAGTAATCCAGCCCAAGGAATATAAAGAAAGTACTGGAATGAGTACAGTAATCAATATTATTATTGGTCTTGTTTTGGGAGCTGCTCTCGTAGGTTATATAGTATTACCTACAAAGGTGCAAATGGCAAAAAATGATGCAGACAAAGAAATAAAACAGTATAGTGAGCAGGTTGCGGTAAAAAATGCGGCAATTGAAGATTTAGAAGCTAGTATTGAAGGACTGAAAGTAAAAAATAAGGATATACAGAGTAAATTGGATGAATATGAAGGTGATGGAGGTGCTCTGAATGCATATGATGCATTATTAACAGCATCTAATTTATATATGGACGGAAAGTCTACAGAAGCAGCAGATGCAATTTCAAGTATTGATCCGGAAATTGTAAATAGTGCCAAAGATGGCTTCAAAACAATGTATGAGAAGTTAAATGGTGAGGTTATGTCAAAGGCTGCCAATGAGTTTTATGATATAGGATACTCTGCATATGCTAATGGCAGATATGAAGATGCAGTTACAAATTTACAAAAAGCGTATGCTATGGATGCAACCGCTTCCAATGCATTGTATTATACAGGGCGCTCTTATCAGAAAATGGGAGATAATGAAAATGCAGCCAAGGTATTTAATGAGGTAATGGAAAAATTCCCGGGAACCAAAGAAGCTGCTAATGCCAAAACAAATCTCGAAAGTGTTACTGCTTCACAGTAGTCAAATACACAAAAGAAAAAGAATAAAAAGTACGAAGGAAAAAGCGATGGTTGATACCATCGCTTTTTACGTGAAAAAATAAGTCGAAAAATGGAAAAAGGAGGAAGTAAAATATGGAAAGTATTTTTCAGTTAGAAGGGGAAATGTTAAGGATTCTGGTTCCTAAAGATTTAGACCATCACAATTGTATTGCCATTCGGGAAACTGCAGACAGTCTTATTTTGAAGGAGAATATAAAGGAGATTTTGTTTGATTTTAAAAATACAGAATTTATGGACAGCTCTGGCATTGGAGTGATTATTGGCAGGTACAAAAATATAAAATGTCTTGGTGGACAAGTCAGTGCAATTAATATTAATGAAAGAATCAAAAAGATACTGGTATTATCCGGATTATATAAGATGATTATTATTTATGAGCAGGAGGCGTAAGTATGAGAGAAAATAATATGAAACTAGAATTTGATAGTCGTTCTGAAAATGAGGGGTTTGCAAGGATTGCAGTGGCAGCATTTGTGACTCCCTTGAATCCTACTTTAGAGGAAATTGAAGATATTAAAACTGCAGTTTCAGAAGCTGTTACCAATTCCATTATTCATGGATATGGTGAAAGAATAGAAAAAATCACACTGACTGCTTCCATAAAAGAAAATCAGCTTTTTGTAGAAATCCAGGATTTTGGATGTGGAATTGAAAATATAGAAAAGGCAATGGAGCCTATGTACACTACCAGACCGGACTTGGAACGTTCTGGGATGGGATTTGCCTTTATGGAAGCTTTTATGGATGACATACATATTGAAAGTGAAGTTAATAAGGGAACTACAATTTATATGAATAAGAAAATTATGGGATAAGAGGGGAAAATGGTGGAGAATACAATTGAATTAATTGATAAATCACACCATGGGGATAAAGCCGCAAGAGATAAACTGGTAGAGGAAAATCTTGGCCTTGTATGGAGCATTGTCAGGCGTTTTGGAAACAGAGGATATGAGATGGAGGACTTGTTTCAAATTGGTTCTATTGGTTTAATGAAAGCAATTGATAAATTTGATATTGCTTTTGAGGTAAAATTTTCTACCTATGCAGTTCCTATGATTATGGGAGAAATTAAACGTTTTTTAAGGGATGATGGAATGATTAAAATGAGTCGTTCTTTAAAAGAAAATGCTTATAAAATAAAAGTTGCTGAAGAAAAAATAAGAAATAAGGAAGGCAGAGAGCCGGTTTTGGAAGAAGTAGAAGAAGCAACTGGATTAAGTAAAGAAGAAATTTTAATGGCAATGGAAGCAAATACAGAAATTGAGTCAATATACCGCTCGGTATATAAAAGTGATGGAAACGAAATTTGTTTGGTGGATAAGCTGACAGATAAACGAAATGAAAATGAAGATACACTGAATAAAATTGTATTACAGTCCTTGTTAAATGAATTGGAGGAAAAGGAAAGAAAATTGATTGTACTTCGTTATTTTGAGGATAAAACACAGACAGAAACCGCAAAAAGGCTGGGAATCAGCCAGGTACAGGTGAGTCGGTTAGAGAAAAGGATATTACATAAAATGAGAGGGAGGATGGTTGGATAGAAAATAAAAATCTTGAAACTCTTTTTGTAGTAAGATATGATAGAGGAAAATCGCAAATGAAATACAGAAAGGATACCATTAAGTTATGTTTAGAGTATGGGCGAAAATATGGAAGGAAAATAAATTAATAGAAGATACCGTAATAGAGGATGGAAGCGAAGATACCAGAACCCATAAAATTTTCCATGCGTTGGAGAAGGCGTGCTATGAGTTTGATTTAAGTGTGCCTATCTGGCTGGATTCTAATGTGGAAGAATTTAAGAGGGTGGCAAAAACCAGATTTAAGGCAGATAATTTTGTGGAAGGGATTTCCTTTGATTTTCTGGAATTTCAGATTATTGAGGAGGATTACTAAAAGAGTGAGTCCATGGAGGCAGAGACCAGGCATTCTTAATGCCTGGTCTCTGCTGTTTCTGGAAACCGTTATGAGTGGAAAGAGCAGAATAGTGTTAGAAGGGAGCATTTTTTAGTGTTGAATTATAAGGGGGATGTTATTATACTAGAAGATATGATATGAGAAGAAAATAGAAGGTAGAATAAAAGACAGCAGAAATGTTGTAAATTAGAGAGATATGTAAATAAGAAAGATGGAAAGAAGAAATATAGAAAACAGAAAAGAGAAGAAAAAGGATAGAGAGGACGAGAGAAAATGAATTTTGCAGCAGTATATCATAGAATGGCGGATAATATGTGTTATCCTTTGAATGAAGATGATTTGATTATTAATATTAAAACAGATTATGATGTGAAACAGGTGTTTTTACATTATGGTGATCCTTTTGCAGCAGGTATTTTAGGTGGAAATGAAGCCTGGAGTGGGAAAAGGGAAGAAATTGTATTTAAGAAAAGACTACAGAATCACATTTGGTGGACAACTACTATAAAGCCGGAGTTTAAAAGATGCCGTTATTATTTTGAACTGGTTACCAATGAAGGAGAAGTCTGGTTCTACACAGAAAACGGTTTCTATGATGAAAAACATAGAGAATTGTATGGAGGAACCATGCAGTGCTTCACTTTTCCATGGATGAATCCGGCAGATATTGGAAGAACTCCTCATTGGGTAACTTCTACGGTATGGTACCAGATTTTCCCAGAAAGATTTTGTAATGGAGATCCATCTATTAATCCAGAGGGAACGAAGCCTTGGGCAGGACCAGATGATAAGGTGAAAAATTCAGAGTTTTATGGTGGTGATTTAAAAGGAATTGAATCTAAACTGGATTATTTACAAGATTTAGGAATTACAGGTCTTTATATGTGTCCGATTAATGAAGCACCTTCCAGTCATAAATATGATACTACCGATTATGAAAAAATCGATCCACATTTTGGTGATAAAGAAGTAATGAAAGAACTGGTAGCAAATGCTCATAAAAAAGGCATTCGGGTAATGCTGGATGGTGTGTTCAATCATTGTGGAAGAAACTTTAAACCATGGCAGGACGTAGTGGAAAAAGGACCGGAATCCGAATATTACGACTGGTTTATGGTAAAGGAGTGGCCATTTAAACAGAATGAGCATAATACGAAAAAAGGAAGATATTACTCTTTTGCCTTTGCAGATGATATGCCAAAGCTGAATACCAATAACAGAAAGGTAATTGATTATCTGTTAGATGTATGTGAAATGTGGGTAAAAGAATATGATATTGATGGACTTCGTTTAGATGTAGCAAACGAAATTTCTCACAAGTTCTGCAAAATGTTAAGAGAACGCATGAGAAGTTTAAAACCTGATTTTTATATTTTAGGAGAAATCTGGCATGATTCGGTAGAATGGCTTCGTGGAGATGAATTTGATGCAGTTATGAACTATCCATTAGCTGGAAGTATTTCAGAATTTTGGATTGATGAAGAAAAAGGAAAACATGAATTTGAATATGCCATTAACAGATGCTACACTATGTATACACAGCAGATTAATGATGCATTATTTAACCTTTTAGATTCCCATGATACCATTCGTCTGATTACGAAAATTGGAAATCTGGATAAGTTTTATCAGCAGTTAGCGGTACTCTTTGCAATGCCGGGAAGTACCTGTATTTACTACGGAACCGAAATTGCTTTGGAAGGAAGTTATGACCCGGACTGCAGAAGATGTATGCCATGGAAAGAAATTGAAGAAGGAAGATACAATGCTCGAATCGAAATTATGAAAAAACTGATTCACCTTAGAAAAGAAAATCCGTTATTTAGAAGCCGTAATTTCCATTTCACAGAAGAATATAAAGAAGACCGTTTGGTAGAATTTATGAAAATAGATAACTATGGAACAGATAAGATGCAGATACTTTTAAATTGTACGAAAGAGGATGTAGAAGTAAAAGTAACAGGAGAAATTCTCTTTGAAAATGGATTCCAGGATGGAATTTTGAAAAAAGATGGAGTGTTGATTGCCAGGATTTAAATAAAGAGTTGGGAGTGTTGGTAAAACGCACGCCCCGGACCGGCAGTGGAGCTTCCTAAGCAGGCTGAGACAACGCTGCGACGAACTAACTGTTAACTGCGACTAAGACACTGGGGTGAGGACCTCGTGCCTAAGTCGCAGTTAACAGCAAATTTCAAGAAACTCTTTTATTACATCCAATTTTGTGGTATCATAAACTATATTAAGGCAGTATTACTTGAGGAGGAACTATTGTGGAATCAGAAAAAGAAATCATATCCAAGAATTTTATTGAACAGATTATTGAAAAAGATTTAGAGGAAGGAACCTATACAACCGTCTGTACACGTTTCCCACCGGAACCAAATGGTTATCTTCATATTGGACATGCAAAGTCTATTCTTTTAAATTATGGTCTTGCAAAAGAATATAACGGAAAGTTTCATATGCGTTTCGACGATACGAACCCAACAAAAGAAAAACAGGAATTTGTAGAATCCATAAAAAATGATATACAGTGGCTTGGTGCGGACTGGGAAGACCAGTTATTTTTTGCATCTGATTACTTTGAACAGATGTATGAAGCAGCTGTAAAGCTGATTAAGAAGGGAAAAGCCTTCGTATGTGATCTGAGTGCAGAGGAAATCAGAGAATATAGAGGTACTTTAAAAGAGCCTGGAAAAGAAAGTCCATACAGAAACAGAAGTGTAGAGGAAAATTTGAAACTTTTTGAAGAAATGAAAGAAGGAAAATACCAGGACGGAGAAAAGGTACTTCGTGCGAAAATTGATATGTCATCACCGAACATTAACATGCGCGATCCTGTTATTTATCGTGTGGCTCGTATGACACATCATAATACAGGTGATAAGTGGTGCATTTATCCAATGTATGATTTTGCACATCCTATTGAAGATGCCATTGAAGGAATTACTCATTCCATATGTACATTGGAATTTGAAGATCACAGACCATTGTACGAATGGGTGGTAAATGAATTAGAATACGAAAATCCACCAAAACAGATTGAGTTTGCAAAATTGTATCTTACGAATGTAGTAACCGGGAAAAGATATATTAAGAAACTAGTGGAAGATGGTATTGTAGATGGATGGGATGACCCAAGACTGGTATCCATTGCAGCTCTTAGAAGAAGAGGATTTACACCGGAATCTATTCAGAATTTTATTGAATTATGTGGTGTTTCCAAGGCACAAAGTTCTGTAGATTATGCAATGTTAGAATATTGTATCCGAGAAGATTTGAAGTTGAAAAAATCCAGAATGATGGCAGTGTTAGATCCGATTAAGTTAGTTATTGATAACTATCCGGAAGGACAGGTAGAATATCTTGATGTTGCTAACAATTTAGAAAATGAAGAATTGGGATTCCGGAAGGTTCCGTTCTGTCGTGAACTGTATATTGACAGAGAAGATTTTATGGAAGAACCACCGAAGAAGTATTTCCGTTTGTTCCCAGGAAATGAAGTAAGATTAATGCATGCTTACTTTGTAAAATGTGAAAGCTTTGTAAAGGATGAAAATGGAAAGGTCATTGAAGTACATTGTACTTATGATCCGGAAACAAAGTGTGGCAGCGGATTTACAGGACGTAAAGTAAAAGGAACCATTCATTGGGTTCCGGCTCCATACGCAGTAAAAGCAGAAGTAAGATTATATGAGAACATTGTAGATGAAGAGAAAGGTGTTTATAATGAAGATGGAAGTATTAATGTAAATCCAAATTCATTGACAGTATTAAAGGAATGCTATTTAGAGCCAAGCTTTGATGATGTAAAGGCTTATGACAGCTTCCAGTTTGTAAGACAGGGGTATTTCTGTGTAGATGCCAAAGATTCTTCACCAGAGCATTTAGTATTTAATAGAATTGTATCACTGAAGAGTTCATTTAAAATTGAGAAGAAATAGGAGGTAATCGGGGATGAGTATTTTTGATGGATTGGGAAAGTTTGGTTTAGGAGATTTAGCAGGTTCAAATCTTTTTGAGGAAGAAAAGAAAAAGGAAGAAGCAGCAAAAAATCCTGCGGCAGCAAAAACAGAAGAAGAATTAGAAGCAGAAATGCTGTTGGATAAGAAATATAAATGTCCTCAGTGTGATAAAGAATTTACATCTAAAATTGTCCGTGCTGGAAAGGCGAAATTAATTGGAACAGATATTGATTTAAGATCCAGATATGAGCATATTGACTGTTCAAAATATGGTGTAATTCTTTGTCCACATTGTGGTTATGCAGCACTACCAAATTTTTTTAATGCCTGTACTACACCACAGTTGAAACTAATTAAGGAAAATATTTCAATGAAGTATCAGGCAAAAGCTTATGATGGACCTATTTACACTTATGATGAAGCTATTGAAAGATATCAGATGGCATTAATTAACGCTCTTGTGAAAAAGGGAAAAGCAAGTGAAAAAGCATTTATCTGCTTGAAGAGTTCCTGGGTAGTTAGAGGAAAAGTTGAATCTTTAGATCCGGAAAAAGATGCAGCGGAAATCTATAAATTAAGAGAACAGGAGAAAGAATTTATCAAGAATGCATATGATGGATTTGTCAATGCAAGAAGCACAGAGTCATATCCAATGTGTGGTATGGATGAATATACAGTAGACTATTTAATTGCAGTATTAGCTATGTGGAATGAAAAATATGATATTGCGTTACGTATGCTTTCTAATGTGATTTCTGCAAAAACAGTAAGCAAGAACCTAAAAGAAAAGGCTCAGGACTTAAAAGAAATGATTGCTAAGGAGAAGAAAGCTCACGAGGCGTAAAAAGCATGAATGAACTAACCATTAATTTAAATACTGCTTCAAAGCAGCCAATGTATGAACAAATATATGAATACATAAAATTTGAAATACAGCGGGGACATATTCCGCCAGAGGAAAAACTTCCTTCGACCAGAGCCTTGTCAAAGTATTTGCAAATAAGCAGAAGTACTGTTGATTTAGCTTATGAACAGCTTGTTTCAGAAGGCTATATTGAAGCAGTACCTTGCAAAGGGTACTTTGTAAATAAAATAGAAGGACTTCATTATCTGGAAATTTTAAGAGAAAAAGAAAATGTAGAAAGAAAAATGCCAGAAGAAAAGTATTTGGTGGATTTTAAAGCAACCGGAATTGATTTAGACAGCTTTCCGTATAATACATGGAGAAAGCTGTCTAAAAACGTTTTGCTGGATGGAGAAAATGAATTATTCCATATGGGAGATTCTAAGGGAGAATGGGAACTTCGGTGTACCATAAGCAACTATCTTCATCAGGCAAGAGGGGTGAATTGTGATCCGGAACAGATTATTGTAGGTGCCGGAAGTGAGTATCTTCTTATGTTAATCAGCCGAATGCTAGGCAGAAGAAATATTGCGATGGAAAGTCCCACTTATAAACAGGCATATTATATTTTAAAGAGTATGGAGCATAAAATAAATATGGTTCCCATGGATGAGGCTGGAATTTGTGTGGAAAATTTGAAAAAGACAGATTCCGATGTGGTTTATGTGATGCCTTCCCACCAGTTTCCTTTAGGAATTGTTATGCCTTTAAAACGTCGTATGGAATTGCTTTCCTGGGCTTCCCAGAAGGAAGAACGTTATATTATAGAAGATGATTATGATAGTGAATTTCGATATAAAGGAAAACCAATTCCTGCTTTACAAGGGTATGATCACAGTCATAAGGTGATTTATCTTGGAACTTTTTCAAAATCCATTGCACCGGCAATTCGTATCAGTTACATGGTACTTCCAAAAACTTTAGTAAAGGTATTTGAAGAAACTTGTGGGTTTTATTCTTCTACAGTATCTAGAGTAGACCAGACCATAGTAAAGAACTTTATCAAAGAAGGGTATTATGAACGTCATTTGAATAAAATGAGAGCTATTTATAAGGGAAAGCATGATACATTAATTAATGAGTTAAAAGCATTTAAGAGTATGTGTCATATTGAAGGTGAAAATGCTGGTGTACATATGCTTCTTCATATTATAGATGGAAGAAAAGAAGAGGAACTAATTGCACTGGCAAAGTCAGTAGGCATCAGAGTATATGGGTTATCGGATTATTATATTTCAAAGGAAGATATGAAAGAAACCAGGCTTATTTTAGGATATGCTAATTTGAAAGAAAAAGAGATTATAGAGGCATGTAATATCTTAAAAAAGGTGTGGTTATAAAAAGAGAAATGTAAAAAATTGGATAAGATAAGATACAATTTGAAAAAAGGCTTGCAAAATGGCGTTTTTTAGGGTATTATTCTATTTAGTGGCGAGATACACATAAAAGTATAATATATAATAGCATAGCGAAAATACGAGGAGGAGTATTAGAATGGCTACGAAGACAACAGAAACTAAAAAAGCAGAAGAAGCAGTAAAGGTGACAGCTGCTAAAGTTGAAGCTGAAGAAAAAGCAACAAAGACGGAGACTAAAACAACTGCAAAAGCAGTAAAAGAAGCAGAAGTGAAAGAAGAGGCTGCTAAAGAAGCACCAGCAAAGAAAACTGCTGCAAAGAAGACAACAGCAGAAAAGAAAACAACAACAAAGAAAACAACAACAAGAAAAACAGCTGCTGCAAAAGCAAAAGAAGTAACAGCTAAGGTGGTATTACAGTATCAGCATATTGAAGTGGAAGAAGTAGAATTATTAAACCGTTTCAAAGCCGATTGGGCAAAGATGGGAAGAGAAGAAAGCGAAATCACTGATTTGGTAGCTTATGTTAAGCCAGAAGAATATTGTGTGTATTTTGTAGTAAACAATATTGATACTGTAAGAGTGTTCTTATAATAAATTGAATAGCACATTACATAGAAAAAAGGTTGCCCTTTGGGGCAGCCTTTTTTGTGTGAAATATTATACAAGATTAATATAAGTTCTGGAAGAATTATTCAATGATATATTTTTGTGTACAGGAAGTTTAGTGGTTTTTAAAGTGTCAGTTTCATGATTATCTTCTGTTACATTTTTTTCTGCATCATTTTCTTCTACATCATCTTCTTCAAACAAAGAATCATATGCTTTTCTTTTTTTATCAATCATAACAAACATTGAAATAATTGCAGCTGATGCTGTAGCAAATAGCAAAAACTTTTTAAATTTTTTTGACATAGTAATTACCTCTTTTCTCTGACTTTCTTTGTAAGATTTATTTTAATATTATTTTTAACAAAATGGAAGTAAATAATAGGAGTTTATAAATATTTCATACTTTAAGGAGAAATGTCATGGAAAGAATATGACAAATGTAACTAGTATTGAAAAAAGGTATATTATATAATCTATTTGAAAATAAATAAGAAAGCAAGGAGGAATTAATATGAGAAATACAATGGGAAATGTCTTATGGGGAATTGCCTTTATTGTGTTAGGAATTGGATTTGCAGGAAATGCGTTGGGAATCTGGAACTTTAATTTGTTTTTTGATGGATGGTGGACTTTATTTATTATTGTTCCATGTGGTATCAGCATTATTCAAAATGGAGTTGGTACCGGTAATATTATAGGTCTGATTATAGGTATTATGCTGTTGATGTCATCCCAGAATATTATTAATGGAGCTACTGTGGGAGATTTGATTATTCCAATTATTTTAATCGTAATTGGACTCAATTTTATTTTAAAAGGGAATAACGGGAAAGCCAGGAAAGTAGAAAAAACCATGTATAGCAATGGAAAGGTTGCAGCAGATTTATCTGCAGTATTTGGTGGACGAACAGTAAATTATCAAAATGAAGTATTTTCAGGTGCAACAGTAAATGCAGTGTTTGGCGGTGTGAAACTGGATTTAAGAAATGCTATCATTGAAGAAGATGTAGTAATTAATGCATCTGCCATATTTGGTGGAGTAGATATTCTTCTTCCGGATGGAGTACAGGTAAAAGTATCTTCTGTACCAATTTTTGGAGGCGTGTCAAATAAAATGCCATATTCCAATGGACCAATTAAAGCTGTAGTTTATGTGAATGCAACATGTATGTTTGGAGGAGTGGATATTAAATGACAGAGTTTCAAAAAATAGTAAAAGGTTTTGCTGTTGCTTTTGCCATCTTTTTAACCATATCCATTGTAGGTGGGATTTTTTCTGCCATTAGTTTTGGAATTGGCGGGCTTAACTGGATTGGAAATCAAAATGAAAGTAATGCTGGAGAAAATGAGGAACAGTTGAATTTTTATGATGCAGATAAAGTGAAAAGTATTAAACTAGAGCAGGTTGCCTGCAACATTGAAATTGTGGAAGGTGAAGAATTCAGCGTTTTCTCACAAAATATTACATCGTATAAGGAAAAATTGAGCAGTAATGGAGTATTAAAAATAGAAAATGATAGTTTACCATTCTTTTCTTTTGGGAAACAAATCAATGGAAAAACTGCTAAAATTGTAATCACTGTTCCAAAAGAAACAGATATAAAAAAAATCACTATTGGTGGTGGAGCCGGCAATATGAAATTGGAAAATATTGCTGCAGATAAGTTAGAAATTGATGCAGGGGCCGGTAACATAAATTTAAATGAAGTGAAAAGCAGTGAACTAGATATTGATGGTGGCGCTGGCAATATAGAAGGAAAGACCATCACAGCAGACAAAGTAGAAATTGATGCAGGAGTTGGAAATGTAGAATTTTATGAAGTAAACTTCGCTGACATTGATCTGGATTGTGGTATGGGAAATGTAAAAATTTCAGGTACAGTAGAAGGTGACAATAAGATTGACTGTGGTGTAGGTGAAGTGGAAATTTTACTTGAAGATGAAATTGAAGAATATGATTTCTCTGTTGATAGTGGAGTGGGAAATATTAGCATTGACGGTAAAAAGTATGGAGAGGTAAATCATACCAACAGTGCTGCCAATCATTCTTTTGATATTGATGGTGGAGTTGGAAATTGTACTATTAAAGAAATAAACGAATAAAAAAACATTAGATAGAAAACATAGAATAGAAAAGATACCATGAGTAAAGTTGATAATATGCTTTACTCATGGTATTTGCTTTTCTTAAATGGATATTCAAGAAGTTTCCAGTAAAAAATCTAATATTAAAATTATTGCTAACATTCACTATATTTGCTATAATTTACTAGTTATCATTGAGAAGAAAAGTATATTTGAGGTAACCGTTCAGCTATAGTATACAAAATAAGTGGATTGTATTTATGGAAAAATGCACTGATATTGCATGTTATGAGTGGAAATGTTACCATTTGATATAAGTTTAGGAGAGTATAAATAGATGAGAAAAATCAAAAAAATAGCGACATGTTTACTCTGTGGCTTGCTTACATTCAGTACTTTTACTGCCTGTGGCAGCAATTCTACCATATTTATGGGAAGACTTTCAGATACAGAGGTATTTCGTATTGGGGATAATATATGTACCTTGCCGGAACTGAAAGTATATTTAACTACAGCTCAAAAACAATATGAAAACGTGTTGGGTGTAGATATGTGGGAACAGGATTTTGGAGGAGTAACACTGGAAGCCTATTTAAAAGAAAATATTTTAGGTCAGATTGCCCAGATAAAAAGTATGACATTATTAGCAGAAGAGTATGGAGTAACACTGACAGAGGAAGAAGAAAAGAAGGTGCAAAAAGCTGCAAATAAGTATTTTACTTCCTTAAATGAAAAAGAGATTAAGTATATGGAAATAGACGAAGAAACAGTAGCTTCTCTTTACAGGGAATATGCATTGGCAAATAAAGTGTATGAAGAAATCACCCGAAATGTAGATACAGAGGTTAGTGATGATGAAGCAAGAAAAATTACAGTACAGCAGATTTTATTTGCTTTTGATGAAGAATCTAGTGAAAGTACCAAAAACAACCAATATAAGAAGGCTCAGGAAGTTTTAAGTCAGGTGAAAGCACAAGGGGCAGATTTTGGTAATATTGCAGAAAAAAATAGTGAAGATGAAACTGTAGAATACACTTTTGGAAAAGGTGAAAAAGAACAGCCGTTAGAAGATGCTGCATTCAACATGGAAAATAACCAGATTAGTGATATTATTGAAACTTCTTATGGTTATATAATTATCAAATGTATCAGCAATTTTGACAGAGCAGAAACAGATGCCAATAAAGATGAAATTGTGGAAAAAAGAAAAACAGAAGCATTTGATGCTGTATACGATGAATTTGTAGAACAACAGGCATCTCAGTTTAATGATGAGCTTTGGGCAGAAATCACCTTTACAGACGATAAAGAGATTAGTAATATGACTTTTTTTGAGGTATTTAATGATATTTGGGGAAAAGAATAGGTGGAGATATTTACCAAGTAGTAAGATATGATATAAAAAACTTAATTAAAATCAAAGGAAAATCAAGGTAGAGAGAGCTATCTTGATTTTTTTTATTTGAAACTAAATAAAGTGCAATGTGTTTCCAAGTATTTCCATTGACACTAACAGTGGGAAATGATACTATCATATGCAGTTAGCACGAGCTAACTAATTTTTTGAAACATGAGTTAGAAAATACTAACAAAAATTAGTAAGGAGTAATATATGATTAAAATTGCTATTTATGGAAAGGGTGGTATTGGAAAATCCACAACCACTTCAAACTTATCAGCAGCATTAAGTGACTTAGGGTACAAGGTAATGCAGATTGGATGTGATCCGAAATCTGATTCCACCAAGTGTCTAATGGGAGGAGTGAAAATACCAACAGTTCTTGACAAAATCAGAGAAAAAGGACCAGAAGGTGTGGAATTGGAAGATATCGTATTTCAAGGATATAATGGCATTCTATGTGTAGAAGCCGGAGGTCCAACACCGGGAATTGGGTGTGCAGGGAGAGGTATTATTACTGCATTTGAAAAATTGGAAGAACTAGGCGGATATGAACATTATGAACCGGACATTGTACTTTACGATGTATTAGGCGACGTAGTATGTGGCGGTTTTGCAATGCCAATCCGAGGCGGTTATGCAGACCATGTATTTATAGTCACATCGGGAGAAATGATGGCGTTATATGCAGCATCTAATATAGCCAGTGCAGTACATAATTTTGGAAAGCGTGGCTATGCAAAAATGTCAGGTATTATTTTAAATTCTCGTAATGTGGAAAATGAAGAAGCAATTGTTCGAAAAGCTGCAGAAGAAATGGAAGAAACTGTACTTAGTATTATTCCAAGGGATAAAGCAGTTCAGACGGCAGAAGACCAGGGAAAAACCGTAATTGAAGCATTGCCGGAAAGTACTATGGCAGATGCTTATCGGGAACTGGCAAAAAAAGTATTGGAGGTAAGTGGAAATGAGTTGTTGTTGCACCACAGAAAATGTGTTTGAGAATTCGTTGCACTATTCATCACCGGCACACGGTGGCTGGGGTGTGCTTAAGATGGGACATCTGATTCCAGAAAGTTATACATTGTTTGTAAGTCCTGCTGCCTGTGGACGGCATGGTGCCTTGGCTGCCAGAATGGAAAACAGAAAAAACAGGGTATCCTATCTTTTTTTAAGCGAAGATGATATTGTATCCGGGGGCTATGAAGATTTGTTAATTCAGTCAGTGGAAAAGCTTATAAAGCACCTGGAAAAGTGTCACAATGTTCCGAAAGTATTAACACTTTTTGTTAGTTGTATTGATGATTTGTTAGGAACTGACCACGATGCTTTAATTCGGGAATTATCTAAGATATATCCCCATATTCGTTTTATTTTTTGCCATATGAATCCTACTTCTACAGATACAGGAGTTCCACCGGCAGTAAATATTCAGAATAAAAATTATAGTCTTTTAGATGTAGCAAAGGAAAGGGATGGTGGAGTTAACATTATTGGTAATCTGGCACCACTTCGTTCCAATGGAGAATTGTTTCAGATACTTAGTGACATGGAGGTATCGAAAATCAGACACATATCTGATTATGATACTTTTGCAGGCTATCAGGAAATGGCAAGAAGTTGTCTGAATCTAGTAGTAACACCAACTGGAAAATATGCATCTTCTCAAATGGAAAAAAAACATGGAATACCGTATGAAATGGCGCTGACCTCTTTCCAGACAGAATGTGTGAAAGAAACTTATGAAAAAATTGCGAAGAAATTAGGAAAGTTATGTCCGCAGGTTTTGACTTATGAAACAAAAGCGGTAGAAGCTTTAAAGAAAGTAGCAGAAACTTTAAATGGCATGCCAGTTATTATTGATGGAGAAGCTATTGTAAGACCATTTGATTTAGCAAAAGCATTATTACAGTCTGGAATTAATGTACAGTGTGTATTTGAACAGAAATTAATTCCATCAGATAAAGAAAATTATCAGTGGGTTATGGAACATTATCCGGATATGACAATTTTACAGCCACAGAATCCAAAAGTGACAGTGCTGGAAAAATTCCAGGGTGAATGCTTATCCATTGGATACAGTGCTGCCTACATTACAGGGGCAAAGCATGTGGTGGACATTGCAGGACAGCATGGACTATATGGATATCAAGGAATCATTGATTTGGCAGAGATGATGGAAAAAGCAGCGAAAGAAACTGCTGACTTGAAGAAGTTATTAGATGAAGCAGTGATTGTAGTATAAAAATGTAAACAGATGGAGGAAGAAATGGAACAATTATGGATAACCCTTCCGGCTCTGGCACCGGATTATTCGGGCGTATGTTCTGCCATGTTTGACTTAGGCGGTATCTGCGTCATTCATGATGCATCTGGGTGTACCGGAAATTATACAGGATATGATGAACCAAGATGGTATGGAAGCAGTTCAAAGATTTTCTGCTCAGGACTAAGAGAAATTGATGCAGTGCTGGGACGGGATGACAAATTGATTGATAATGTAATAAAGGCAGGAGAATTAATTGACCCAACCATGTATACTGTGATTGGAAGTCCGGTTCCGATGGTTATTGGTTCTGACATGAAAGGAATTGCCTACGAAATAGAAGAAAAAACGGGAGTTCCTTCCTTTGGATTTGATACCAATGGACTTGGTCTTTACAACAAAGGAGTATCTATGGCAATGTGTGAATTAATCCGTAGATTTGCAAAAAAGAAGGAAGAAAAAATTTCCAGAGGAATTAATATTTTAGGCACCACACCATTAGATTTATCAGCCAACAGTAATGCAGATGATTTAAATGAGAAAGTGGAAAGTTTTGGATTTCAGATAGTAGGACGTATGATGATGGGGGCTAAAATTCAGCAGATTGAAGATTTAGCAAAAGCAGAGATTAATCTGGTGGTTACGGAATCCGGAATGGAAGCTGCAAAATTATTAAAGCGCAAATTTGGAATCCCTTATGTAGTAGGAATGCCTGTTGGAAACGAAATGGATGTATGGGAAGCTTTGGAACAGACTTTGCAGGATAAAGCAGACCGAGTGGTGTGCAATGAAGGCGAGGATGGAGATATCTTAATTGTAGGAGAGCAGGTGTTAGCCAACAGCATTCGAAGATCAATTCTTAATAAAAATCCACAGGCAAAAGTCTGTGTAGGAAGTATGTTTGGCTTAAATAAACAGATTGCCGGTAAAGGAGATTTGAATATTCCAGGGGAAGAATCTTTGGTGGAATTATTATATTCTGGAAAGTACAAAGTATTGGTGGGGGACCCGCTGATGGAAGATTTATTATCAGAGAAGTGTAATGTGAGAATGGTAAAACTTCCACATGTAGCTTTATCTAGTAAATTGTATTGGGATGAAGCGGTACATTTTCTTAGAGAGGAAATGGACCAGCTAATTGAAGAAATCATAAAATGATTTAAGGAGAAAGAAAGAGATTATGAAAAAAATTAAAAAGTTAATGCTGATGTGCCTACTGACAGGAACTATGATAGTGGCTACAGGATGTGGTGCATCAGAACAGGCAGCAAAAGAAAATACAAATACAGAAACGTTAGAAGTTACTGAAACAGCAGAAACTACAGAGAAATCAGAAACTTCTGAAACAGAAGAAGTGAAAGAGGAAACAGAAGGAACAACAGAAGAAACAGACAATAAAAAAATCGTAATTGAAGATCAATTAGGAAAAACCATTGAGTTAGATGGGGTACCTGAAAAAGTAGCTACTACCATTATGCCATTTCCTTATATTTACTATGCAGTAGTGGGAAATTCTGATAATTTGATTGGATGTAATCCATCTTCCATTACAGCTTATGAAAACAGTGCATTGAAATATATGTATCCTAAATTGGCAAATGCTAATACACACTTCGTAGATACCAGCTTTGTGGTAAATGTGGAAGAATTATTAAAATTAGAGCCGGATGTAGTATTCCAGTGGAACTATATGGAAGAAGAAATTGAAAAAATGGAAACTGCTGGAATTAAGGTGGTGGCATTACAGTATGGTACTTTGGAAGACTTAGAAACCTGGATCCGTATTATTGGAACCATGTTTGATAAAGAAGAAAGAGCTGAAGAATTGATTACTTATTTCCATGCAAATGTAGCGGAAGTAGAAGAAAAAGTGGGCACCTTATCTATGGAAGATTATGAAAATATCCTGATTTTATCAGATAATCTGAAAGTAAATGGTGCAGGATTTTATGAATACTGGGTGGAAAAAAGTGGTGCGATTAATCCGGCAGGAGATTTGTCCGGCGAAGCATTAAATGTAAATATGGAGCAGATTTATGAATGGAATCCAAGTATTATTTACATTGGAAACTTTACTGATTTACAGCCTTCTGACTTAATGGAAAATAAATTAGAAGGTCAAGACTGGTCTGTAGTAGACGCAGTAAAAAATGGTCAGGTATATAAAATTCCAATTGGTGGTTACCGTTGGGATCCACCTGGGGTAGAAACACCATTAATGATAAAATGGCTTGCAAAAATTCAGCATCCGGAATTATTTGAAGATATGGATATGAGAGAAGAAGTATCAGAATTTTATAAAGAAGTATACAATTTTGAATTAACAGAAGAAATGCTGGATGAAATATTAGCAGATACTCAGGATTTCTAAGTGAAAGGCAGAAAATGGAAACAAAAAAATCATTTTTAAAAAATATATATTCTAAAATTTTTATTATGATAGGCTTGCTTATTGCTGCATTTTTCTTTTCTATGTGTATTGGAAGATATTCTATTACCCCAGCAGAAGTGGTGGAGATTATTTTTTCACATATTTTCGGAGCTGGTGGAGAAATTGACCCTATTCGGTTTAATGTTGTAATGCAGGTGCGTTTACCAAGAATTTTACTTAGTATTATTATAGGCGCCGGACTGGCTTGTTCCGGTGCCGCTTATCAGTGTTTGTTTGGAAATCCATTGGTAAGTCCGGATATTTTGGGAGTTTCCGCAGGAGCAGGTTTTGGAGCGGCTTTGGGAATTTTATTTTCCGCAAGTGCTTTTGTGATTCAAAGTCAGGCATTATTATTTGGAATTATTGCGGTAGCAATGGTATTACTCATATCCAGAGTCCGGAAAAAAACAGAACTTTTTATGCTGGTGTTATCAGGAGTGATTGTCAGTGCTTTGTTTGAAGCTTTGGTTTCCCTTATCAAATATGTGGCAGACCCACAGGATAAACTACCAGCCATTGTAGTATGGCTAATGGGAAGTCTGGCTTCTGCTTCTTATCAAAAAGTAGTAATTGCAGCAGTAACCATAATTCCATGTATTATCGTGTTATTTGTGTTGCGATGGAAGATGAATCTGTTATCTTTAGAAGAAGAAGAGGCCCGCTCTTTAGGAGTAAATGTGGAAAGACTAAGAGTTGTAATCATTATAGTATCTACGTTAATGACAGCAGTATCAGTATCTTTATGTGGAATTATTGGGTGGATTGGACTTGTGATACCACATATAGGAAGATTTTGTATTGGAAATGACCACAGAGGTTTGATTCCGGCTTGTACCATTCTTGGAGCAGTGTATCTGCTTTTCGTGGATGGAATTGCAAGAACCATGACGGCAGCGGAATTGCCACTGTCTATTTTAACAGCAATTATAGGTGCACCATTTTTTGCCTATATGCTTAGAAAAACGATAGGTGAAAAAGGTTAAAAGAAAAGAAAGGCTTGGTATCATATGAAATTAGAAGTCAGAAATGGGAATTTTGGATATGAAAAAAACCCTATATTAAAAGATATTAATTTTGAAATTAATAATAATACAGTTATGACAATTTTAGGACCAAACGGTGTGGGAAAAACTACCTTATTAAAATGTATTATGGGATTTTTAAAATGGCACAGTGGAGAAAATTATATGGATGAGAAACCACTGTCTTCTTATTCGGATAAGGTTTTTTGGCAGAGAACCAGTTATGTGCCCCAGGCGAAACAAAGTGTTTATTCCTATCGTGTAGTGGATTCTGTTATGATGGGTCTGAATGCCAAGCAGAACTTTTTTTCTACACCAAAAGCAGAAGATTACGACAAAGCCGTACATATTTTAGATATGCTGGGAGTTTCCAAGCTGACCAATAAATATTGTAATGAGCTTAGTGGTGGTGAGTTACAGATGGTCATGATGGCAAGAGCTTTAATTTCAGAACCGGAACTGATGATTTTGGATGAGCCGGAATCAAATCTGGATATGAAGAATCAGCTGCAGGTTATGAATACCATTGAGAAGGTGGCGGAAGAGTTTCATACCAGTTGCTTGATTAATACTCACTTTCCGAATCATGCTTTGAAAATATCGGATACTACGCTGATGCTTGGGTATGGGAATAAGCAGGTAGTTGGGAAAACCAAGGATGTGGTGACGGAGGAGAATATTAAAGAGTATTTTAATGTGTGCTCCAGGGTGGTGTCCCTTCAGGTGGATGCGAAAGAGTATCGGACGATTTTTCCGTATCAGATTGCGGGAGTGTAAAAGAGTTGTAAAAGCGAAAATAGAAAACTGCCTGTTTTGGATGTTATAACAAAGAAAACTACACATTGAAACTCCTTATAAATCACAAAGTTTATAAAAAATTTATAAAATTATTAGCACTCATTTATAATGAGTGCTAATTTTTTCTTGACTTTTAAATCTCAACGTATTAAACTTTATTCTAGTCAGTGTAACAAACTGTAAAATTAAGAAAAAAATAGATAAAATGAATGGAGTGATTTAAATGGCTGCAAAACATGGTAGTCTGTCAATTAACAGTGATAATATTTTCCCTATAATTAAGAAATGGTTATATTCTGACCACGATATTTTCTATCGTGAATTAATTTCCAATGCATGTGATGCTATCACAAAATTAAAGAAATTAGACATGATGGGTGAATATACGTTACCTGATGATTTCGAAGCAAAAGTTCAGGTTGTATTAAATCCGGAAGAAAAGACCATTAAGATTATTGATAACGGTTTAGGACTTACTGCAGAGGAAGTAGAAGAATACATTAATCAGATTGCTTTCTCTGGAGCAACAGATTTCCTTGAAAAATACAAAGACAAAGCAAACGAAGACCAGATCATTGGACATTTTGGTTTAGGATTTTATTCTGCATTTATGGTAGCAGATGAAGTTCATATTGATTCCCTTTCTTATAAAGAAGGAGCAACACCTGTACACTGGGAATGTGATGGCGGTACAGAATTCGATATGAAAGATGGAGACAGAGATATTGTTGGTACCGAAATTACCTTATTCCTAAATGAAGACTGTGTAGAATTTTCTAACGAATACAGAGCAAAAGAAGTAATTGAAAAATATTGTTCTTTCATGCCTACAGCAATTTACGTTTCCAAGGCAAATGCAGAACCGGAATACGAAACTATCTTGCCAGAAGAAAAAACAGAAAAAGATACTGTTGTAGAAACAATCATCGAAGAAGCAAAAACAGAAGAACGTGAAAATGAAAATGGTGAAAAAGAAGTAGTTGAAGTTTCACCAAAGCAGGAAAAATTAAAAATCTTAAAAAGACCAGTTGCCATTAATGATACCAATCCTCTTTGGAACAAACATCCAAATGAATGTACCGAAGAAGAATACAAGGAATTTTATCGTAAAGTATTTAGAGATTATAAAGAACCATTGTTCTGGATTCACTTAAATATGGATTATCCATTTAATTTAAAGGGTATTTTGTATTTCCCTAAGATTAATACAGAATATGAATCCATTGAAGGAACAATCAAGCTTTATAACAATCAGGTATTTATCGCAGATAACATCAAGGAAGTAATTCCGGAATTCTTAATGTTATTGAAGGGTGTCATTGACTGTCCTGATTTACCATTAAATGTTTCCAGAAGTGCATTACAGAACGATGGATTTGTTAAGAAAATTTCTGATTATATTACCAAGAAAGTGGCAGATAAGCTGGCTGGTATGTGTAAAACAGAAAAAGAAACCTATGAAAAATACTGGGATGATATTTCACCGTTTATTAAATTCGGTTGTTTAAAAGATGACAAGTTCTGTGATAAGATGAATGATTATATTTTATTCAAGAACTTGGATGATAAATATCTGACTATGGGTGAATTAATCAAGCCTGCAGAAGAAAAAGCAGATCAGGAAGTAGTAGAAGAAAATGTAGAAGAAAAGAAAGAAGCAGAGAAACAGACTATCTACTATGTAACCGATATGCAGCAGCAGAGCCAGTACATTAATATGTTTAAAGAAGCTGGTATGGATGCAGTTATCTTACAGCATAATATTGACCAGCCATTTGTACAGCAATTAGAAGCAAAGAATGAAAATGTTCGTTTTGTCAGAATTGATGCAGAATTAACAGATACTGTAAAAGAAGAAGGAAACGAAGAAGAATTAAAAGAACTTACCGATACTTTAACAGAAGTGTTTAAAACAGCATTATCCAATGACAAATTAGAGGTTAAAGTAGAAAAACTGAAAAATGAATCTATTTCTTCTGTGCTGACACTATCTGAAGAAAGCAGACGTATGCAGGATATGATGAAAATGTACAGCATGCAAGGTATGGATATGTCTATGTTTGGTGGTGCAGGGGAAACTCTTGTATTAAATGCCAACAATGAATTAGTAAAATACATTGTAAACAATAAAGATTCTGAAAATGTTCCAATGATGTGTGAACAGCTTTACGACTTAGCAGTGATTGCAAACAAGCCATTAGCACCAGAAAAAATGACAGAATTTATTGCAAGAAGTAATAAGATTATGATGATGCTTGCGAAATAATAAAAAATAGTAAGATAAGAGAAACACCGTCAGTAAGGAAAATGTATATTCCAAGCTGACGGTGTAACTTTTTCGGAATAGCCCTACTTGAAATATAGGAAAAATATGGTATACTACTAGTACAACACATTTCAAACAAGAAAATGAAACAAAAGGAATATGGAGGAAAGTGCAAAGCTTTTGAATCTGGAAAAAGAACCAAAATATTACAGATACGAGGTTCTTTTTTTGTGTGCATAATGCACAAAATCTCGAAAGTTCTTCACAAATTTTAGTTCATTTGGTAAAATGGAGAAGTATTTATATCAAATAATAGAAAGAGAGGAATTTTATGAGAGAGGGAAGAAAGCATCATTACATGAAAAAAGGAATTGCCATAATTTTAATGGCAGTCATGTTTGCCTGCAATGGTCTCACATTTTTTGCAGATGCCATACAGGTAAAAGCAGCGGGCACCACATTAATTGTCCATTATGGAGGAAGAACGGACAACAATTATGATGGCTGGAACTTATGGATTTGGGAAGAGGGAGCTGATGGTCAGACAGTATCCTTCAGTGCAGAAGACGAATTTGGTAAAATTGCAGTTTATCAGTCTACGGGAACACCGGAAAAGATTGGGTTTATTGTAAAATTAAATGAGTGGGAAGCAAAAGATGTTGAAGCCGATCGTTACGCAGAAATGAATGGTGGAACCACAGAAATCTGGGTAACTAGTGAAACAGAAGAATTTGTATATGAAGCTCCAGAAGGATATACATCTTATGATTTTGAAGGCCTGGAAAAGGAAAGATTATCTATATATGAAAAAGAAGATGCCTTGAAGCTGAATGTTCATTATTATAGTGCAGATGGAAATTATGAAGCCAGTGAGGCATTAGGATGGAAAAATGAAAATTCTCCAGGAAGCTATCCATTAAGTGAAACAGATGATTTTGGAGCAGTATTTCATATTGGTTTAGAAGGTGAAGAAAAAACAGGAGAGTATGGATTTAACATTTACAATGGTGGAAATCCAGATTCTAAAACCCCGAGAACCATCGACCTTTCTAAAGTCGAAAACAATGTATTAGATGTATACACGGTAGCTGGAAAAAGTGAGGTATGGTATACAAAAGAAGAAGTAAACTTTTCTCCAGCCATTTTAACAGCTGATTTTGGAGAAGGCACTACAAAGCAGGTAGATGTGACTTTGTCTCAGGCCATTGATACCAAAGCAGAGGATACTGTGAAAAAATTCAAAGTGAAAGATGAAAATGGCACAGAATATTCCATTATGAAGTTGTGGAATGAAACACCAGGAGTCGTAAAAGAAACAAAAATTGTATTAGAGGAAGAACTTTCCATGGAACATACTTATACAGTAGAATGTGAAGGATATATTTCTCAGATAGTGGAAGTTAGAAAAGCATTTTCTTCAGAAGCATTTGAAGAACAGTATACCTATGAAGGAGACGACTTAGGGGCTGTATATAGTAAAGAAAAGACAAATTTTAGGGTATGGGCACCAACTGCAGAAAAAGTAAGTGTTAATTTTTATCAGTCAGGTGATGGAGATGACTTGACAGAAACGGTAGAAATGACAGCAGCAGAAAAAGGAACCTGGACCTATGAAAAAGAAGGAGATGCTGCCGGAATTTATTATACGTACAGTGTAACAGTAAATGGCAAAACTAAGGAAGCAGTAGATCCTTATGCTAAAGCAGTAGGAGTAAATGGAAACAGAGGAATGGTAATTGATTTAGACTCTACCGACCCGGAAGGATTTGATAAGGATACCAGACCAGAATTTGTAAATAACACAGATGCAGTAATTTACGAACTTCATATAAGAGATTTATCTTCGGATGAATCCGCTGGAATTGAACAAAAAGGAAAGTTTTTAGGTCTGACAGAAACAGGAACAGTGAATAGTGAAGGTTTGACTACCGGTTTAGACCATATGAAGGATTTAGGAATTACTCATGTACATATTTTACCTTCTTTTGATTATGCCACAGTAGACGAAACAAAATTAGAAACAGAACAATTTAATTGGGGATATGATCCTAAGAATTACAACGTACCGGAAGGGTCTTATGCAACAGATCCTTATAATGGAGATATCCGGGTGAAAGAATATAAAGAAATGGTGCAGACTCTTCATGAAAATGGTATTCGTGTGGTAATGGATGTGGTATACAATCATACTTTTAACACAGAAGAATCCAATTTCCAAAAAATTGTACCAGATTACTACTATCGAATGGATGGAGAATTGTATTCTAATGCTTCTGGATGTGGAAATGAAACAGCATCAGAACGTTCTATGATGCGCAAATTTATTGTAGATTCTGTAGTGTATTGGGCAGAAGAATATCATGTGGATGGTTTCCGCTTTGACTTAATGGGAATTCATGACATAGAAACCATGAATGCAGTGAGAACTGCTTTGGATGAAGTAGATCCTTCTATTATAATATATGGAGAAGGCTGGACTAGTGGTGATTCTACTCTTCCGGAATCAGAACGTGCTTTAAAGAAAAGTACTTATAAAATGGAGGGAATTGCTGCATTTAGTGATGATATTCGAGATGGAATCAAAGGAAATGTTTTTGATTCTTTAGACAAAGGATTTGTAAGTGGAGCAGAAAATTTAGCAGAAGCAATCAAATATAGTGTAGTAGGTGCTACAGAAAATGCTCAGGTAGATTATGAAGCTTATGAGAAAACTAATGGCTGGTGGGCAGGTTCCCCAGAACAGACCATAAACTATGTTTCCTGTCATGATAATTTAACTCTTTGGGATAAGCTTGCAATTTCTAATGAAAATGACAGTGAAGAAGACAGAATAAAAATGAATAAATTAGCATCTGCCATTGTATTTACTTCACAGGGAATTCCTTTTATTCAGGCAGGAGAAGAAATGCTGCGAAGTAAGGAAATGGAAGATGGAACTTTCTCAGAAAACAGTTATAACCTTCCAGACAGTGTAAACTCCATAAAGTGGGAAAACAAAGGAAATACCATAGATGTTTATAACTATTATAAAGGGTTAATAGCTTTAAGAAAGGCTCATCCGGCATTTCGTATGACAACTACACAAGAGGTGCAGGATAACCTGACTTTCTTAGAAACAAAAGATGAAAAAACAGTAGCATATACCATTAATAATAGTCCAAATGGAGAAAATGCAGAAAGTATATTTGTAGCATATAATGCCAATACTGAAGAAGTGGTATTAGAACTTCCAGAGGGGAAATGGAATGTATATGTAAATGGCGAAAAATCTGGAACAGAAATTATTGATACTGTATCTGAAACTATTACAGTAAGTCCGATTTCAGCAGTGGTATTAATGAAAGAAGCTGGAAATGGCACAGGAATGAATACAACTACATTTCTTGTAATTGGTTTTGCAGCAGTAGTGGTAGTAGGAGTAGTGGCAGTAATTGTGGTTAGAAAAAGTAAAAAGAGATAGAAAATATAACCTATAAAAATAAAATTCATGCCTGTCTTTGGCAGGCATGAATTTTAAAATATTTATTATTATTTACAAATAGAGGAAAAATTGGAAAAGGAATATAACTTTGCAGATAGTCATAAATATTTTAAATAATTATAGCTAAAAATCACAGAAAAGAGGAGAAATTATGGCAGAAAAAAGTGTAAAAAAAAGGGAAGACATTAATAATGACTATAAATGGGCAATAGAAGATTTATATGTGGATGATAATTTGTGGTCTAAGGATTATGAAAAAGTAATAACCTTTGCTGAAACTATCAAATCTTATCAGGGCAGGCTTTCCGAAAGCCCGGAAGTATTGTATGAATTTATGCAAAAATATGAAGAAATGGAACAACTGGCAGAAAAAGTATATGTGTATGCTAACCAGCGACTTCATGAAGATACAGGAAATTCTTTTTATCAGGGATTGGCAGCAAAAACTCAGGGAATGCTTGTAGCAACAGGAGAAGCCACTTCCTTTTTTGAACCGGAATTTTTAGCAATGTCCGAAGAAGAATATGAAGAAATAGTGGCAAATGAAAAATTAAAGCCTTATCAACATTACTTTGAAGAAATGCGCAGAGAAAGAGCACATATATTAACAAAGGAAATGGAAGAAATGTTGGCTTTATCTGGAGAAATGGCAGAAGGACCAAAGGATATTTTTTCTATGTTTAATAATGCAGATGTCCGTTTTCCTGAAGTAAAAGATAAAAATGGAGAATTGTTGCCTCTTACTCATGGTACCTACATTGCGCTTTTGGAAAACAGTGACAGAAGTATAAGAGAGCAGGCATTTAAAAATTTATATGGCGTTTATGAAAAGTATAGAAATACTCTTGCAGCAGTATATCAGGCAAGTGTGAAAAAAGATGTTTTTTATGCAAAAGCAAGAAAATATGCTTCTGCAAGAGAAATGGAATTAGATGGCAGCAATATTCCATTATCTGTGTATGATAATCTGATGGAAAGCGTTCATAAACATTTGTCGGCAATGCATAAATACATTGATATTAGACAAGAAGCATTGGGAGTTGAGAAACTTCATATGTATGATTTATACGTTCCAATCATAGATGAAATAGATATGAAAAAAGATTTTGAAGAAGCAAAAAAAATCGTAAGTAAAGGCTTGGAACCATTAGGAGGAGAATACCTTACAATTTTAAAAGAAGGATTTGAAAACCACTGGATTGATATTTATGAAAATGAAGGAAAAAGAAGTGGTGCTTATTCCTGGGGAGCTTATGGCACACATCCATATGTGCTGTTAAACTATAATGGAACATTAAATCATGTATTTACACTGGCACATGAAATGGGCCATGCCCTCCATTCCTTTTATTCCGATGCTAATCAGGATTATCTTTATGCAGGATATAAAATTTTTGTTGCTGAAGTAGCCTCTACCGTGAATGAATCTTTACTGATACAATACCTGATTAGTCAGGCGAAAGATGCAAAGGAAAAAGCATATTTGCTCAATCATTTTTTAGAACAGTTCCGTGGAACCCTATACCGCCAGACTATGTTTGCGGAATTTGAAAAGAGAACTCATGAAATGGTCGAAAATTCAGAAGCATTAACAGCAGAAAAGTTATGCGAAATATATTATGATTTGAATAAACAGTATTTTGGTGAAAATATCCATATTGATGAAGAAATTGCAATGGAGTGGGCAAGAATTCCTCATTTCTATACAGCATTCTATGTATATCAGTATGCAACAGGATTTTCTGCTGCCATAGCAATTAGTAAAGCAATTCTAGCAGGAGATGAAGAAGTAAAAGAAGGATATTTTAAATTCTTAAAGAGTGGAAGTTCTATGTATCCTATTGATTTACTTAAGTTATGTAAGGTAGATATGACTACTACAAAACCGGTAGAAGATGCATTGAAGGTATTTGAAGAGCTGCTAGATGAGTTTATGGAAGTAATCAAAGAATGTAAATAAAAATAGAGTCAATAAAAGTGAGGAAAGGAGTGAAAATGTGGAAGAATATATACTTATCATAGACCAGGACACTGTAAGCACCCAAGCGGTTTTAGTTGATAAGTTGGGAAATAGAAAAGCAGTGTTCCAAAAAGAAATTCCACAATATTTTCCTCAACCTGGATTTGTGGAATTGGATGCCAATGAAATCTGGATTAGTGTGATGTATGTTGTAATGGAATTAATGAAAAAAAATCAGATTGAGCCGGAAAGCATCAAAGAAATTGGAATCATTAGCCAAAACCAAACCACAGTTGTATGGAACAAAAATACAGGTGTCCCTATATATTATGCGATTTCGGAACAATCTAAACAAAGTAAGGCTATTTGTGAAGCAATGAAGGCTGCAAAATATGAGCAGTTAATAAAAGAAAAAACAGGTTTGCCTTTGGAAGCTAACTATTCTGCAACGAAAATAAAGTGGATTTTAGATAATGTAGCGGGTACAAGAGAAAAAGCAGAAGCAGGGGAACTTATATTTGGTACACTAGATTCCTGGCTAGTATATCGAATGACAGAGGAATACACTCATATTATGAATGAGTGTAATGCTTCCCGAACACTTATTTATAACGTACACGAGTTAAAGTGGGATAAAGAACTATTAAAACTGTTTCACATCCCAGAAGCAATGCTTCCGGAAGTGAAGAATTCTTCTGAAATATATGGATATACAGCACCATATCATTTCTTTGGAATGGAAACACCGATTACAGGTGTTAGCCGGGAATTGCAGGCAGTACTTAGGAAATAGAAGTATTAAAATTAGAAACTTTCTATTACAAATCAAAAAGGGCAAAGTTGACATATAATAATCAACTTTGCCCTTTTATTAAGTTCCTAATATATTAATTAGTTTCTAGACGCACGTTTTCTCATAGTAGGATCCAGAATTTTTTTACGAATACGAAGATTTTCTGGTGTTACCTCCAAAAGTTCGTCAGTATCAATAAAGTCAAGTGCCTGTTCCAGACTTAAAATACGAGGAGGAGTCAGGCGTAATGCTTCATCTGCACTGGAAGAACGAGTGTTAGTAAGCTGCTTTTTCTTACATACATTTAATTCAATATCTTCTGCTTTTCCGTTCTGACCAATTACCATACCGGCATATACCTTTTCACCAGGTCCGATAAATAAAGTTCCACGTTCCTGAGCATTGTATAAACCATAAGTAATAGCTTCTCCAGCTTCGAAAGCGATTAATGAACCCTGTTTTCTATATTGAATATCACCCTTATATGGACCATATCCATCAAAGATAGTATTTAAGATACCATTTCCCTTAGTATCTGTCATAAATTCTCCACGATAACCAATTAATCCTCTGGAAGGAATGGAGAACTCTAATCTTGTATAACCACCATTGGAAGCACCCATGTTACGGAGTTCTCCTTTACGCTGGCTTAATTTTTCAATAACAGCCCCAGAGAATTCATCTGGAACATCAATATAAGCTAATTCCATTGGCTCTAATAATTTACCGTTTTCATCATTTTTGTAAAGAACTTCTGCTTTACTTACTGCAAATTCAAAACCTTCACGACGCATATTTTCAATTAATACAGATAAGTGAAGTTCTCCACGACCGGATACTTTAAAGCTTTCTGCAGAGTCAGTTTCTTCTACTCTTAGACTGACATCTGTATTTAATTCTCTAAATAAACGGTCACGTAAATGTCTGGAAGTTACGAATTTCCCTTCTTTTCCGGCTAAAGGACTATCATTTACTACGAAAGTCATAGCAATAGTAGGCTCAGAAATTTTCTGGAAAGGAATAGCAACGGGAGCTTCAGGAGAGCAGATGGTATCTCCAATATGAATATCTGCAATACCGGAAATTGCAACAATAGCACCAATTCCTGCTTCATTTACTTCTACTTTTTTCAAACCGTCAAATTCATATAATTTACTGATCTTTACTTTTTTGCACATGCTTTCATCATGAGCATTTACTAAAACTGCATCCTGATTTACTTTTAAAGAACCATTATCTACTTTACCAACACCAATGCGTCCTACATATTCATTGTAATCAATAGTACTAATTAATACCTGAGTATTTGCATCTGGATCGCCTTCTGGTGCAGGAATGTAATTGATAATAGTTTCAAATAAAGGTTCCAGATCCTTTTGTTCATCATCTAAATTCTTCATAGCAAAACCATTTTTTGCAGATGCATAAATAAATGGGCAGTCTAACTGTTCATCAGAAGCATCTAAATCCATAAACAATTCTAATACTTCATCAATTACTTCGTCAGGACGAGCTTCCGGACGATCAATTTTATTGATACATACAATAACATGTAAGTCTAGTTCCAAAGCTTTTTTCAACACAAACTTTGTCTGGGGCATGGCACCTTCAAATGCATCTACTACCAATACCACACCATTTACCATTTTCAGTACACGTTCTACTTCACCACCAAAGTCTGCATGTCCAGGAGTATCAATAATATTAATTTTGGTATCTTTATAAAATACTGCTGTATTTTTAGAAAGGATAGTAATTCCTCGTTCACGTTCAATATCATTGGAGTCCATGACACGTTCAGCTACTTCCTGATTAGAACGGAATACACCACTTTGCTTTAAAAGTTGATCTACTAAAGTAGTTTTACCATGGTCTACATGGGCAATAATGGCAATATTACGAACATCTTCACGTTTCATTTTCATAAGCTTAAGTCCTTCTTTCTTCAATTGCAATATATCATTCTACAAAATAACACACTTTATTCAGTTTACCATAATTTTTTAAGAAAACAAGTTCCTTTCTGTAAATTCGCCATTTTACTTGAAAACTACCTATAAATTAAGAATATTTTAGGAATTTTAATCAAAAGATTTCAAAAATGTATGATATGATACCACATAAATTCTGAAAGAGCAAGGGAGAAAATCCCCCAAATGTCGAGAAAAGTCGGACGGTTCTTTTTGAAATTTAGTCTAAAATGGTAAATAATGAAATATATATATTATGCAAGGATTACTGCGAGAAGAAGGGAGAAACAATTTATGACAGATAAGGTAATTGAAAACAACCAGGTAACTATGATGGGTGAAATCGCTAGCGGTTTTACATTCAGCCATGAAATTTTTGGTGAAGGATTTTATATGGTAGATTTGAAAGTAAAACGTCTTAGTGATTCTTCGGATATCATACCACTTATGATTTCCGACCGATTGGTTAATGTGAAAGAGAGTATGGAGGGAGCTAATGTTTGTGTCATTGGACAGTTCCGATCCTATAACAGACACGAGGAGAAGAAAAATCGTCTTGTATTATCAGTGTTTGTAAGGGAAATCGAATTTATTGATGAAGCAGGAGAAGGAACAAAAACAAACCAGATATTCCTGGATGGTTACATATGTAAAGCACCGGTTTACAGAAAAACACCTTTAGGAAGGGAAATTGCAGATTTATTAGTAGCAGTAAACCGTCCATATGGAAAATCAGATTACATTCCATGTATCTGCTGGGGAAGAAATGCACGTTTTGCAGCAGATTTTACTGTGGGAGGTCATATTCAGATTTGGGGAAGAATCCAAAGCAGGGAATATGTGAAAAAGCTTAGCGAAGAAGAAATGGAGAAAAGAGTAGCTTATGAAGTATCAGTAAGTAAATTAGAATATCTGGAATAAAGGATTGATTAACAACCTCGATTATGGTAATATTTATAAGATATGAATTAATTTTCACAAAAAAAGCAATACTTAAAGAGGTGTGTTATGGAAACGGGACTTGTAAAGGTTTATTGTGGAGATGGTCGTGGAAAGACAACCGCAGCCATTGGTCGGGCCATATGTGCTGCCAGCCAGGGAAAAACGGTGATTATCATTCAATTTCTGAAAGGACGAAATGAAGAGGAACTAAGTTTTATTAAAAGACTGGAACCGGAAATTAAATTGTTTCGTTTTGAAAAATCAGAAGATTTTTATGACCAGCTGACACAGGCACAGCAATCAGAAGAAGTAATAAATATAAAAAATGGAATTAATTTTGCCAGAAAAGTAGTTCAGACCGGTGAATGTGATGTGCTGATTCTGGATGAAATTTTGGGACTTTTGGATAACAAAATTATTACTATTGAAGATATTGAGAAAATTACGGAAAATAAGGGGGAAGAAATGGAACTTATTTTCACAGGACGATTCATAAATGAAGAACTTATGAAGATTGCTGACAGTGTTTCTAAAGTGGAAACATTGAAGTAAAAGAATCGTTGACAAGGCCAGATATTGGTGTTATATTTTTAGTAGGGTTTCGGCCTGAATAATTAAAAAATGAATGGATAGAGGTTGCGCTGTTTAAGAGTAAGTTGCCAGATGTTGCAGGAACAGTAGAAGGCAGAAGAAAGGGAACCGCGCCGAAAGATGAGTCTTCTGCAAGGCTTATCTTGGGCATACAGTGAAGAACTGTATGACTGTCATCTTACTAGATGGTGCGCTATCGAGGAATAGAAGAATAATATGTAAATTCTATAGGAATCGGCGAACTGTCGGTTCCTATTTTTAATGTTTAAGGAGGAAAGAAAATGGCAATTTTTAAAGGTGCAGGTGTAGCAATTATTACACCATTTCATGAAGATGGTTCTGTAAATTTTGAAAAATTAGGAGAACTGATTGAATTCCAGATTGCAAACGGAACAGATGCAATTATTATTTGCGGTACTACAGGAGAAGCTTCTACTTTATCCCATGAAGAACATTTGGAATGTATCAAATATACTATTGATAAGGTAGCAGGAAGAATCCCAGTAGTAGCAGGAACTGGATCTAACTGCACAGAAACAGCAATTTATTTATCACAGGAAGCAGAAAAATATGGTGCAGATGGATTATTAGTAGTAACACCGTATTATAACAAAGCAACCCAAAAAGGTTTGATTGCACATTATACAGCAGTAGCAAACTCTGTAAAAATTCCAATTATTATGTATAATGTACCATCCAGAACAGGATGTAATATTTTACCGGAAACAGCAGTAGCTCTTGCGAAAAACGTAGAAAACATTGTGGCAATTAAAGAAGCTACTGGAAATATTTCCCAGGTGGCAAAATTAATGCAGTTAGCAGATGGCTGTATTGATTTATATTCTGGAAATGACGACCAGATTGTTCCTTTACTTTCTTTAGGCGGACTTGGAGTAATTTCTGTATTATCCAATGTGGCACCAAAGGAAACTCATGATATTGTGGAAAAATTCATGAATGGAGATGTAAAAGGAAGCAGAGAATTACAGTTAAAGGCTATTCCATTAATAGATCAGTTGTTCTGCGAAGTAAACCCAATTCCTGCAAAAGCAGCAGTGAACATGATGGGAATGGGAGCAGGCCCACTTCGTATGCCATTAACAGAAATGGAAGATGCTCACAAAGAAAATTTAAAGAAAGCAATGACAGATTTTGGAATTAAAGTAAAATAAGATACTTTTTGTGTGATATTGTGTGATGGAGGATAAAATGGTTAAAATAATTATGCATGGCTGCAACGGTAAAATGGGGCAGGTAATCAGCGGAATTGTAAAAGAAGATGAAAATGCTGAAATTGTAGCAGGAATTGATGTTTCAGATCATATTAAAAATGATTATCCGGTATTTAAAAGCATACAGGAATGTAATGTGGAAGCAGATGTGGTAATTGATTTTGCATCAGCACCAGCGGTAGATGCTTTGTTAGATTACTGTGAAGAAAAGAAACTTCCTGTTGTATTATGTACCACAGGACTTTCCGAAGAACAGTTAAATCGCATTCCGGAAGCAGCAAAGAAAACAGCAGTATTAAAGTCTGCCAACATGTCTTTGGGAATTAATATGCTTTTAAAATTGTTAAAAGAAGTAACCGGAATCCTGGCTCCAGCAGGATATGACATTGAAATTGTAGAAAAGCATCATAACCAGAAAGTGGATGCTCCAAGCGGAACAGCACTTGCATTAGCAGATTCTATTAATGAAACCTTAAATAACGAATATGCTTATAATTATGACAGAAGTCAGGTACGCAAAAAAAGAGAAAAAAAAGAAATTGGCTTAAGTGCAGTAAGAGGTGGCACTATAGTTGGTGAACACGAAGTGATTTTTGTGGGAATTGATGAAGTGATTGAATTTAAGCATACAGCATATTCCAAAGCAGTATTTGCAAAAGGTGCAGTTCAGGCAGCAAAATTTTTAAGCGGAAAGCCGGCTGGAATGTACGATATGGCAGATGTTATTGATGCACAAAATTAAAATATAAAAATTAGTTTCATAGGTATAAAACACTCTTTTTGCGGAAATATTAAGACAAAGAGCAATGCTCTTAATAGATTTAGTAGAAGGAGTGTTTTATATTATGATGAAGTTGAAGAAATTATGTGCTGGAACATTACTTACACTTGCTATCTGCACCATGACTGCCTGTGGAAATAATGATAACAAAAACACAAAAAATGATGTAACAAATACACCTACAGCAGCGGTAGAGAATAATACCACAGATAATGTAGGTGGAAATGGCACAGCTGCTGGAGAAAATAATGGAGCTAATGTAGACAATATGGAGAATGATAATGCCAATGGTGATAACATTATTGAAGATGTAGGCGAAGCAGGAAAAGATGTTATTGATGGTGTAGAAAACGCAGCAGATGACTTGATAGATGGTACTACAGATAATAATAACAATAATGATGCAACTGATAACAATAACACAGCTGCAGAAACAACTGTAAATCCTACTATTACCAATGGTGCAACAAAAACAGCAAGATAGTGACAAAGGCAAATCGACCAGTCGATTTGCTATACATAGGAGGCCGACATGAAATTCAGACCATGTATTGATATTCATAATGGAAAAGTAAAACAAATTGTAGGAGGCAGTCTGTTAGACCAGGGGAACCAGGCAAAAGAAAATTTTGTATCGGAACAGGATGCTTCATTTTATGCAGAATACTATAAGAAAAATGGAATTAAGGGAGGACATATTATTTTATTAAACCCTCCTACATCAGAGTATTACAAGGATACCAAAGAACAGGCTTTAAAAGCCTTAAGAGCTTATCCGGGAGGTATGCAGATTGGTGGCGGTATTCATAATGAAAACGCAAGAGAGTACATAGAAAGTGGAGCCAGTCACATAATTGTTACCTCCTTTGTTTTTAAAGATGGAAAGATAAATTGGGAGAATTTAGAAAGTCTGGTAAAAGCAGTAGGAAAGGAAAAAGTGGTATTAGATTTAAGCTGCCGGAAGAAAGATGGCAATTATTATGTGGTAACAGACCGGTGGCAGAAATTTACACAAGAGATATTAAACGAACATACTTTAGAACGTTTTCAGGAGTACTGTGATGAATTTCTGATTCATGCAGTAGATGTGGAAGGAAAAGCTTCCGGAATTGAGAAAGATTTAGTAAAACTATTAGGTTCATATGGAAAAATTCCAGTTACTTATGCAGGTGGTGTTGGCAGTTATGATGATATTAAAGCCATCAAAGAAATCGGAAATAATAAACTGGATGTAACCATTGGAAGTGCACTTGACTTGTTTGGCGGACCTTTAGAGTTTGAAAAGGTACTGTCATATATGGATTAGGAGGTAATATGTCTGTATTAAATTTTGAACCCAAAGAAGTATTTTCTTATTTTGAAGAAATTTGTTCTATTCCTCATGGATCTTCTCATACAAAGCAGATAAGTGATTATTTGGTTTCTTTTGCAGAAAAGTTTAATTTAACTTATGTACAGGAAGAATGTGGAAATGTAATTATTTGGAAAGAAGCTACATCAGGTTATGAAAATAGTCCTACTGTAATTTTACAGGGACATATGGATATGGTTTGTGAAAAAGAAGCCGGAGTTTCCATAGACTTTTTGAAAGAGGGTCTAATATTGGAAACAGAAGGAGATTTTGTGTTTGCACAAGGTACTACGTTAGGTGGAGATGATGGAATTGCAATTGCTTATGCTTTAGCTATATTAGCATCTAATGAAATCCCCCATCCGGCTTTAGAAGTTGTGTTTACTGTAGATGAAGAAATTGGTATGCTAGGGGCTAATGCATTAGATGCCTCTGTGTTAAAAGGAAAAATGCTGATAAATATAGATTCGGAAGAAGAAGGGATTTTGACTACAAGTTGTGCAGGAGGTGTCATTGGCGAAATTACTTTGCCTTTTTCATGGCAGCCAGTGGAAGGTATCTCTTATGAATTGATTGTAGAGGGTCTGCAGGGTGGACATTCTGGTGTAGAAATACAAAAAGAAAGAGCAAATTCTAATATTGTTTTAGGAAGAGTGCTTTATGAAATTTCCAAAGAAGTTGGATATGGAATAGAAGTAATCAGTGGTGGTTTAAAAGATAATGCCATTCCAAGGGCATCAAGAGCAGTTATATGGTTGGATGAAGAAAATGAAGAGATGCTAAAAAGTACTGTAGATAATTTTAGAAAGACTATAAAAAATGAATACAGAGCCAGTGATCCAGAAGTGGTAGTAAAAGTAGCAAAACGAGAAGAAAACCAGGGACGAATGATTCATCCAAGAGAAAAAGAGTTTCTTTTGTATATTTTGCGAAACATACCAAATGGTGTGCAGAAAATGAGTATGGAAATTGCAGGGCTAGTAGAAACTTCCTGTAATCTGGGAATTTTAAAAACTTGTGAAGAAAGTATTCAGATGGAAGTATCAATTCGAAGTTCCGTAGAAAGTGAAAAAAGGGAATTAAGTGACAGAATTCGATATCTCACAGAATTTCTTGGGTGTGATTATGAAGAAAAAGGAGATTATGCAGGATGGGAATATAATCCGAATTCTAAACTACAGAAAATCATGATAGAAGTATTTGAAAAAATGTATGAAAGAAAACCAGAAGTAGAAGCAATTCATGCCGGTTTGGAATGTGGTATTTTATCAGCAAAGATTCCAGGACTGGAATGTATTTCTATTGGACCGGATATTTTTGATATTCATACCCCAAAAGAACGATTAAGCATTTCTTCTTCTCAGAGAGTATGGGAATACCTGTTAGAAGTGCTAAAACAGATGAAATAAGGTAAAAAGAAAAAAGTGCGGGAATCCCGCACTTTTTCTTAACCCGTTGTTTATAAATGTATTTCTTTATTCCTAATAAAAATTTAGTCAACTTTGATAATTTATATTATAGAAAAAGGTACATTGATAAATAATGATTAAAGCTTAATTACGTTAGTAGCCTGTGGTCCTTTAGCACCTTCAACGATATCGAATTCTACTGCCTGACCTTCTTCTAAAGATTTGAAGCCTTCCATGTTTAATCCTGAATAATGTACGAATACATCATTTCCAGCTTCATCAGAAATAAATCCGTATCCTTTCTGATTATTGAACCACTTAACTGTACCCTTGTTCATGATGATACCTCCAAAAAATTAATGAAGATTGTATAGTCACAATCCTTTTCTAGGATATCATAAAAAGGGTAAAATGTAAAGTTGTTTTTTTTGTTGAATTCTGTTATTCTAAGGGATGTCTGCAAGACAGAATAAGGAAAAATGAAAGTAACCTAAAATGATAGAAAATAGATGAGGTAAAAAAATGAAAATATTACTTACAGGAGCTACCGGTTTTTTGGGAAGTAAAATTTTAAGAAGGTTGATTCAAAGAGGAGAAGAAGTAATTTTAGTTAAAAGAACCACCTCTAATATCAGACGGATTGGAATGGAAATAGAAAAATGCACAACATATAATATCGATGAAATTGCAATAGAAGATATTTTTCAAAAGGAAAAACCAGAAGTAGTGATTCATTGTGCAGCCGCTTATGGAAGAAGTGACAAAGAAACTTCTGTAGTTGTGGAAGCAAATTTGATGTTTGGCATCAAAATGTTAACAGCGGCAGAAGAGTGTGGATGTAAATATTTTATTAACACAGGTACCTTTGCATTTAAACAGATTGCTAGGGAGAGTAGAATTGATCATCCCATTTATATGGCAGATTATACTCTATCCAAGCATCAGTTTATAAGATGGGGAGAAGCTTTTGCTACTCATAACAGAATTCATTTTATTACAATGAATCTGGAACATATATTTGGAGAAGATGATGACGAAGGCAAATTTATTCTTTATGTGGAGAGAAATTGTGCAGCAAATGTGGAGACAATTGAACTATCTGATGGAATGCAGCTTAGAGATTACATTTACACAGAAAATGTAGTAGATGCTTATATTTGTGTACTAGAACACTTGGAAAAGTTATCTGGTTATGTGGAATTTGAAGTGGGTATGGGAGAACCAGTGTTGCTAAAAGAATTTGTAACTATGATAAGAGATATTTCAAAAAGCAATACTTGTCTGGAATTTGGCAAGAGACCAAGAAATGATAATGAACCAGAATGCTCTGTGGCAGATATCAAAGGCCTGCAGAAACTGGGATGGAAACCAAGTTATAGCAGGGAAGATGGAATCCGTCAAATGCTTAAGAAAGATAAAGAAGCAGGCAGAATTTAAGGGGAAAGAGAAGAATGAGTTTAGAACGAATAATTCGAAAATTAGACTTGAAAGAGGGGAAAGAAGTTTATTACCAAATGCTGATAAATGATTTTGCTCCCTGTGAAGTAAAACCCTGGAAAAAAATAGAGAAGCTGGTAAGAGAAGGACTTTATGAAATATATGGTATGTGGGAAGGAAAAACATTGCTTGCATATGGATTTCTTAGCAAAATGAGGAATGATAATTATTTGTTAATGGATTATTTTGCGGTAAATGAAACATTGCGTGGAAGGGGATATGGACAATATTTTTTGACACATATCAAGGAAAAATATCCGGGAATCGCAGGAATTGTTTTTGAAGTAGAAGATGTAAAAAAAGCAGAAAATCTAGAAGATATGAAAATTAGAACAAAACGAATTCAATTTTATGAAAAAGCAGGATTAAAGCTTTACCCATTATACGCGAAAATATATGATGCAGATTACCAGATAATGTTTTTTTCCGGAAATGAAGAGTTTCCTTCTGTAAAAGAAATGATAGAAATTTATATGGGGATATATGATGTGATTTTAGGACAAGAAAAAATGGTGAAATATTTAGAATTAACTATGGACAATGGAACAAAAAAATAAGGTGATTTTAAGAATGTTAGGAAATTGTGCTTTGTGACGAAAATTATGTGTGGATATATGGGACTATAGTACTAAAAGTTAAAAGAGTATTAGAAAAAAATACTAAAATTTAACAGAAATGAGAAAGTAAATTGTAGAAAAGTTACGAAATAAAAAGTAAAAATTCACAGTGAAAAATGGGAAGGTGAACAAACCTGTCTTGACAAATGGTTTGCAAGCTGATACAATGTACGAGTGTTAATGAGAAGTTAACAATTCCGTAACAAGTAGTAAGTAATAGACAAGTGAGAACATATTCAGGAGGTTCTGATGAAGAATACAATGAAGAAGGTTACAACTGGGATTTGTGTGCTTGGTACAGCGGTATTAATTAATCAGGCATTGCTTGCACCAAACGTTTTAACAGTGAAAGCAGCACAGGCAGAAATTGCTTTAAGCGTTGGAAGTGCAACAGTTTTAGGTAGTGACAGAGATGCAGAAGCGAGCAAAACAGAAGCAGAAAGTGTAACAACAGCAGAAGCAGTTGATACAACAATTGCTGGTTATACAAACTTAGGAATTGCACATGTAGATAATTATTTAAATGTGCGTGAAACAGCAGGCGAAGACGGAAAGCTTGTTGGTAAAATGTCAAAAAATGCAGGATGTGAAATCCTTGGAGTAGAAGGTGACTGGACAAAAATTAAGTCCGGTAAAGTAGAAGGATATGTTAAATCAGAATATCTCTATACTGGTGAAGAAGCAAAACAGGTGGCCGCAGAAGCAATCACCATGATGGCAACAGTAACAAATACACAGAGTTTAAGAGTTAGAACAGGCCCAAGTATGGATGCTTCTACTGTGGATTTAATTCCATTAGGAGAAAAGTTAGAAGTATTAGAAGACTTAGGGGATTGGGTTAAGGTTACATTTGACTCAGATGAAGGATATATTTCCTCTGAATTTGTAGAAATGTCAGAAGAACTAGAAACAGCAGTGACTATTACAGAACTTCAGTATGGTGAAGGGGTATCAGATGCTAGAGTTTCTATTGTGCAGTATGCAAAACAATTCTTAGGAAACCCTTATGTGTGGGGCGGTTCCAGTCTTACAAATGGTACAGACTGTTCTGGATTCACTATGAGTATTTATGCAAAATATGGTGTTTCATTACCACATTCTTCAAGAGCTCAGGCTAACTGTGGTACAAGAATTAATTCGGGTGATGCAAGACCGGGAGATTTATTCTTCTATGGTAATGGTTCAGGAATTAACCATGTTGCAATGTACATTGGTGGTGGACAGGTTATCCATGCTAGTACAGAAAGAACAGGAATTAAAATTTCTAATGCATATTATCGTACACCAGTTTGTGTGGTAAGTTTATTAGGAAATTAAGATATGAGGAAAAGGACGGCGGAGGTCGTCCTTTTTTGACGTAGTATAAAAAGAAGTGTTGCAAATATGTGAGAATTGTGGGAAAATAAAAGTATTGTGTAAATGAAAGTAAGATATATTGAAAACTCAAAGGAGGAGTAAAATGAGTTACCGGGAAATATATGAAAATTGGTTAAAAGATAATTACTTTGATGAAGAAACCAAGAAGGAACTTAGAGAAATAGCAGAAGATGAAAAAGAAATTGAAGATAGATTTTATAGAGAATTAGAATTTGGTACTGGCGGTCTTAGAGGCGTTATTGGAGCTGGAACCAATCGTATGAATATATATACGGTAAGAAAAGCTACTCAGGGACTGGCAAATTATATTATCTCCTGTAATGGTCAGGAAAAAGGTGTTGCCATCGCTTATGATTCCAGAAGAATGTCACCGGAATTTGCAGAGGAAGCAGCTTTGTGTTTAAATGCGAATGGAATTAAGGCTTATGTATTTCCGTCCTTGCGTCCTACACCAGAACTTTCTTTTGCAGTAAGAGAGTTAAAGTGTATTGCAGGAATTGTAATTACAGCAAGCCATAATCCAAGAGAATATAATGGATATAAAGTATATTGGGAAGATGGTGCCCAGATTACGCCACCTCATGACAAAAATATTCTAGCTGAAGTGGCGAAAGTAAAAGGATATGAAGAAGTATATACTATGGCAAAAGAAGAAGCGGTTGCTAAGGGAATGTACCAGGTGATTTCTGAAGAAATTGACGAAAAATATATGGAAGAAATGAAAAAGCAGAGTATTCATCCGGAAATGATTCGAGAAATGTCAAAAGATATTAAAATTGTATATACTCCTTTGCATGGAACAGGAAATCTTCCAGTAAGGAAAGTTCTTGAAAATCTTGGGTTTGAAAATGTATATGTGGTAAAAGAACAGGAATTACCAGATGGCAATTTCCCAACGGTTGCTTATCCGAATCCAGAAGATCCAAAGGCTTTTGAACTTGCATTAAAACTTGCAAAGGAAAAAGACGCAGATATTGTACTTGCAACAGACCCTGATGCAGACAGACTTGGGGTATACTGCAAGGACGAAAAAACAGGAGAATATGTAAGCTTTACCGGAAATATGTCCGGAATGCTGATTGCAGAATATATTTTAAGAGAAAAGAAAGCAAAGGGACTGCTGCCGGAAAATGGAGCACTAGTAAAAACTATTGTAACTACTAATATGGCAGAAACAATTGCAAGAGAATATAATGTAAAATTAATTGAAGTGCTAACAGGATTCAAATTTATTGGAGAACAAATTCGTTTATTTGAAGAAAATCATTCTTATGAATATGTTTTTGGTTTGGAAGAAAGTTATGGATGTCTGGCAGGAACTTACGCAAGAGATAAAGACGCCTGTGTGGCAGTTATGATGCTTTGTGAAGTAGCAGCTTATTGTAAAAAACAAGGAAAAACCTTGTGGGATGAAATGGTTGCTATGTATGAAAAATATGGCTACTATAAAGAAGGACTTTCTACCATTACCTTAAAAGGCATTGATGGAGCAGCACAAATTCAAGGAATTATGAATCAGTTAAGAGAAAATCCGCCAAAGAATTTTGGACGTTTTCAAGTACAGGCAGTAAGAGATTATGCAAAAGATGAAAGAATTGATATGGCAACAGGAGAAAAGACAAAAACCAACCTGCCATCTTCTAATGTAATGTATTATGAATTAGACCAGAACGCATGGTGTTGTGCAAGACCATCAGGAACAGAACCTAAAATTAAATTTTACATGGGTGTAAAAGGGAATAGTCTGGAAAATTCAGAAGAATTGTTAAAAGAATTGACAGATGAATTGATGAAATTGGCCCAGTAATATAAGAAAAGGATAGTAAAGAAAAGAGGAACAAAACATGAGCAAAGTTAGAACAAGATTTGCACCAAGTCCAACAGGACGTATGCATGTAGGAAATTTAAGAACTGCATTATATGCGTATTTAATTGCAAAACATGAAGGAGGAGATTTCCTGCTTCGTATTGAAGATACTGATCAGGAACGTTTTGTAGAAGGTGCCCTTGAAATTATTTATAGAACATTAGAAAAAACAGGTTTAGTTCATGATGAAGGACCAGATAAAGAAGGTGCGGTGGGACCTTATGTACAAAGCCAGAGACAGGAAGCGGGATTGTACTTGAAATACGCCAAAGAATTGGTGGAAAAAGGAGAAGCATATTATTGTTTCTGTGATAAAGAAAGATTAGAAAGCCTGAAAAGTGAAGTGGCAGGAAAAGAAATTACTGTATATGACAAACACTGTTTAGGTCTTTCAAAAGAAGAAGTGGAAGAAAAATTAAAACAGGGAATTCCATATGTAATTCGCCAGAACAATCCTACCGAAGGAAACACTACTTTCCATGATGAAATCTATGGAGATATTACAGTAGATAATGCAGAACTTGATGATATGGTATTGATTAAGTCTGATGGATATCCTACTTATAATTTTGCAAATGTAGTAGATGACCATTTAATGGGAATTACTCATGTGGTAAGAGGAAATGAATATTTATCTTCTTCACCAAAATACAATCGTTTATATGAGGCTTTTGGTTGGGAAGTACCTGTATATGTACATTGTCCGTTGATTACCAATGAAGAACACAAAAAATTAAGTAAAAGAAGTGGACATTCTTCTTATGAAGATTTAATTGACCAGGGATTTTTAACAGAAGCAGTTGTAAACTATGTGGCTTTATTAGGGTGGTGTCCGGAAGATAACCAGGAAATTTTCAGCCTAGAAGAATTGGTAAAGGCTTTTGATTACAAACATATGAGTAAGTCACCAGCTGTATTTGATATGGTGAAATTAAAATGGATGAATGGAGAATACATGAAAGCCATGGATTTTGATAAATTCTATGATATGGCGCTTCCGTACATTAAAGAGGTAATTACAAAAGACTTAGATTTTAAGAAAATTGCTGCTATGGTAAAAACAAGAATTGAAGTATTCCCTGATATTAAAGAACACATTGATTTCTTTGAAGAGGTACCAGAATATGATGTGACTATGTATTGCCATAAGAAAATGAAAACTAATGAAGAATCTTCTTTGCAAGTATTAAAAGAAATTCTTCCGATATTAGAAAAACAAGAAGATTACAGTAATGATGCTTTATATCAGATGTTGGTAGATTTTGCGGCAGAACATGAATATAAAAATGGTTATGTGATGTGGCCGGTTCGTACGGCAGTTTCTGGAAAACAGATGACACCAGGTGGTGCAACTGAATTGATGGAAATTCTTGGAAAAGATGAGTCTGTTGCAAGAATGAAAACAGCCATTGCAAAATTAGAAGGATAATTATGAATGTAAATAAATCTCAATACAGAGCCATTACCCACAAAGAGGGGCCTATGCTTGTCTTAGCAGGCCCCGGCTCTGGGAAAACTCTTACTATTACCTCCAGAACCAAATATTTAATTGAAGAATGTGGCGTACAGCCGGAACGTATCCTTGTAATTACTTTTACCAAGGCCGCAGCAACAGAAATGAAAGAACGTTTCTTTCGTATGATGGATGGAGCAAGGCCGAACGTAACTTTTGGAACTTTTCATGCAGTATATTTTACTATCTTAAAGTATGCTTATGGACTGAAAGCGGATAATATTTTGCGGGATGACCAAAGGATTACCTATCTCAGAGAACTGATTCAAAAGTATCAGATAGAAGTAGAAGATGAGAATGAGTATATTGCAGATTTAACTTCGGAAATTAGTAAAGTAAAAAGTGAAAAAATAGATTTGGCCAATTACTATTCGGCAAACTGTGCTTCTGATGTATTTCGGAATTTGTATACAGCATATGGAGAAAAGTTAAAGCAGGCAAGATTGATTGATTTCGATGATATGCTGATTCTTTGTAATGAGTTATTGGTACAAAATGAAAGTGTGCGAAAGTTCTGGCAAAGCAGATATACCTATATTTTAATTGATGAATTCCAGGATATTAATAAGGTGCAGTATGATAATATCAAAATTCTGGCAGAACCGGAAAATAATCTGTTTATTGTAGGAGATGACGATCAGAGTATTTACCGTTTTCGCGGTGCAAAGCCTGAAATTATGCTAGGTTTTCAAGAGGATTATAAAGATGCACAAAGAGTGGTACTGGATTATAATTATCGTTCTACCCAAAATATTGTAGATGCTGCAGGCCTGGTGATAAAAAATAATACAAAGCGTTTTGAAAAAGATATTAAAACAATTCATGAATCAGGAGAAAAAATAAAGGTAAAACATTTTAAAAATCAAAAAGAGGAAGTAGAAGCAGTAATTCAGGATATTTTGAAAGAAAAGCAGGAAGGAAGACCTTTGGAAGAAATTGCTGTTTTGTTTCGTACCAATACCCAGCCAAGATTGTTGGCAGCGAAAATGGTAGAATATAATATTCCTTTTAAAATGAGAGATGAAATTCCTAATCTTTATCATCACTGGATTTCGAAAAATCTTTTTACTTATATAAAAATGGCAAGAGAGGAGCAGGTTCTGCGAAGTGATTTTTTGCAGGTTATGAATCGACCAAAACGTTATATTAGTCGGGATGCACTGGAAAGTGAAGTGGTAGATTTTGAAAAAATCAAAATGTATTACAGTGATAAAGATTGGATGGTAGAACGAATTGAAAAATTGCAATATGATCTTGCAATGTTGAAAAATATGGCGCCCTATGGGGCAGTTCGTTATTTACAAAATGCAGTTGGATATGAAGAATATCTAAAAGAATATGCGGAATATCGAAAAATGAATGTGACAGAATTAACTGATATAATAGATGAAATTGCAGAAGGCGCAAAAGATTTTAAGGATTATAATGAGTGGTTTGAGCATATTAAAAATTATACGGAAGAAATGAAGAAACAGGCAGCGAAAGCCAAGAATATTACAAATGCAGTAACATTTACTACTATGCACAGTTCCAAAGGATTAGAATACGAAAGTGTTTACATTATTGACGCAAACGAAACTATTGTACCTCATAAAAAATCTGTTACAGATGCTGACATTGAAGAAGAACGAAGAATGTTTTATGTGGCAATAACAAGGGCGAAGAAAAAACTTACCGTATATTCCAGCGCAGAAAGATATCATAAGGAACTGAGTGTGTCTAGGTTTGTCAATGAAATGTTATATGATGTGGAGAAATTAAAAGAAAATGCAGTGGTTTATCACAATAAGTACAAAAAGGGAGTTATTAAAAAGTGCGATGGTGATAAACTGACTATCTATTTTGAAGAAAGTAAGCGGACTTTTGTGTTTAGTAAATCATATTGTATTGGAAATCATATTTTGGAATTTTAGATTGCTTTTTGGAAAAGAGTAGTATATAATAAACATATCGGAAGAAGTACCGATATGTTTTTTTTATTCTAAATTCAAACCAGTGATTCGCTGGAAAATCCATTGAGAGAGTTTGAAATATTTTGAGGTAAGGAGGGTGTATTGTTTAGTGCAATTATGTCAGGTGCAATTAATGGCATTGAGTGTAAAAGTGTAAAGGTAGAAGTAGATGTTAGTAAAGGACTTCCTTCTTTTTCTATGGTAGGGTTTCTTGGAAATGAGGTAAAAGAAGCTTCAGAAAGGGTTCGAAATGCAATTAGAAATGCAGGGGTACAGATTCCGGCGAAGAGGATAACCATTAATCTTTCACCGGCAGATATGAGAAAATCGGGAACGGCATTTGATTTACCTATTGCAGCAGCAGTGTTAGCTTCTTTGGGACAAATTCCAGTAGAGAACCTATTGGGAGTGTTTATGGCAGGAGAACTTAGCCTTAATGGTGAAGTAAATGGAATTTGTGGAGTATTGTCTATGGCGGCCCATGCAAAAGAGATTGGTATGGAATATTGTGTGGTACCAAAAGAAAATGCAAAAGAAGGAGCGGTGATATCGGGAATTAAAGTAATCGGAGTAAAAAGCATTCAGGAAATGATCGGATTTATGAAAAATAAGGCACAAGGGAAACCGGAGAAAATTGATATAAATGCAGTGTTTGAAGAAATGAGAGTTGGAAAAGGAAACTATGCAGATGTGAGAGGGCAAAAACGGGCAAAACGTGCCATAGAGATTGCAGCGGCGGGAAGACATAATATTTTACTGATTGGTCCACCAGGTACAGGAAAATCAATGTTGGCTAGACGACTGCCGGATATTTTAACGCCACTAACCTTAGAAGAAAGCCTTGCAATTACGAAAATACATAGTATTGCTGGAGTTCTGCCTAAGGAAACTCCATTATTGGTAACCAGACCATTTTTGCAGCCTCATCATACCATTTCTCCTTATGCTCTTGCAGGTGGTGGGAAAAATCCGAAACCTGGGATTATCAGTCTGGCACACAGGGGTGTGTTGTTTCTAGATGAATTACCAGAATTTAAGAGAGAAGCTTTGGAGATTTTGCGTCAGCCATTGGAAGAAAAAGAAATTCATATATCAAGATTAAGTGGAAACTATGTATTTCCGGCAGAAGTTATGTTGGTAGCTGCTATGAATCCCTGTAAATGTGGATATTATCCCGATAGAAAACGATGCAGATGTAGTCAGATAGAAGTAGACAGATACCAAGGGAAAATTTCAAAACCATTGTTGGATAGAATTGATTTGTATGTTGAAGTAGAGGAAATTTCGTATGAAGAAATTAGTGAAAGAGAGCTTGGAAAGGAAGATGAAAGTGAGGATATCAGAGAAAGAATTATACAAGCAAATAAAATACAAAAGGAAAGATATGCTGGAAGAAAATATAGTTTCAATTCGGAATTAGATGAACAGGGAGTATATGAGTTTTGCACACTTGGAAAGAAGGAAAAGGAACTTATGGAACAGATCTTTTATAAAATGAATTTATCTGCGAGAGGATATCACAGAATATTAAAGGTGGCAAGAACAATTGCGGATTTGGAGGGAGAAGAAAAAATTGGAAGGCATCATTTGAAGGAAGCGGCAATATATCGGAGAAATGACAGAATGGAGTAAGGGAATATGGAGGAAAGAGTATATAAGTATTGGTTTTATACCATAGACTACCTGGGAGTTGAAATAAGCAAAAAACTAATAGAAAAATTTCATACTACAAAAGCAATTTTTGAGATGCCTATGGAAAGGCTAAGTGGGATCCAAGGAATTTCATCAAAAGCATTAAAAAGCATATATAATAGTAGAAACTCCTACAAAATCCAAAAGGAATACGAAGATATGGAGAAAAAACAGATTCGTTTCTTTTGTTTGGAAGATGGAGAATATCCTAAAAGGCTGAAAGAGATAAAAGATATGCCAAGGACACTTTTTGTACGGGGCGAGCTTCCAAAAGAAGAAGAAAAATCGGTGGCGGTAATTGGAGCGAGGGATTGCACTAATTATGGAAAAAATATTGCTTTGGAAATAGGAAAAGCTTTGGCGGAGCATGGAGCGAATGTAATTAGCGGAATGGCGAGAGGAATTGATGGATATGCTCAGAATGGAGCAGCAAATGCAGGAGGAAAAAGTTATGGGGTTTTTGGCTGTGGAGTAGACATTTGTTATCCGAAAGAAAATTATTATTTATATCAGAAACTAATAGAAACAGGAGGTGTAATATCCGAATATAAACCTGGAGTTCCTGCCAGAGCTAGGAATTTCCCTATGAGAAACAGAATAATCAGTGGTCTTTCTGATATAATTATAGTAGTTGAAGCGAAAAAGAGAAGTGGTACATCGATTACAGTAGCACAGGCTTTAGAACAAGGGAAAGAGGTAATGGCAGTTCCGGGAAGAATTTGTGATGTCTTAAGTGAAGGTTGTAATTATTTGATTTCTCAGGGAGCGTATCCTATATATAATATAGAAGAAATGCTTTTTGATATGGGGATTTCGAAAGAAAAAAATGAAAAAAATAA
>JAFQCM010000090.1 GCA_017399445.1 Lachnospiraceae bacterium
TGTATGCTTATATAAGGCATCATAAATATTAAGAATGGCTCCGCCCGGATACCCGAAAACAGTATCCACACCCTGCTCTTTTAAACATTCTATTACAATTTCTGAACCTGTTAACTGCATTTTCATCCCTCACTTTATTTTTTAGGCAACTCTAATACTGCACCTCTGTTACCTGAAGTAACTAATTCCGCATAACGCTTTAAGTAACCTGTAGTAACTTTTGGCTCTCTTGGCTGCCATTTTGCTCTTCTTTCTTCCAACTCTTCCTCTGAAATTACAAAATCAAGAGTATTGTTTGGAATATCAATCTTAATAATATCTCCTTCTTCTACAAGAGCGATATTACCACCTACTGCTGCTTCTGGTGAAACATGTCCAATGGAAGCGCCTCTAGAAGCTCCCGAAAAACGTCCGTCTGTAATTAATGCTACAGAAGAACCAAGTCCCATACCTGCAATGGCAGAAGTTGGATTTAACATTTCTCTCATACCAGGTCCGCCTTTTGGTCCTTCATAACGAATTACCACAACGTCACCTGCTACGATTTTACCACCTTTGATTGCTGCAATGGCATCTTCTTCACAGTCAAATACTCTTGCTGGACCTTCATGTACCATCATTTCAGGAGCTACTGCAGAACGTTTTACTACACCGGAATCTGGTGCTAAGTTCCCTTTTAATACTGCAATACCGCCTGTTTCACTGTATGGATTTTCAATTGGTCTGATAACTTCCGGATTCTTATTTACACAGCCTTTAATGTTTTCTCCTACTGTTTTTCCGGTGACTGTCATACAGTCCGTATGTAATAAACCTTTTTTGTTTAATTCGTTCATAACTGCATAAACACCGCCAGCTTCATTTAATTCTTCCATATATGTATGTCCTGCCGGTGCCAAATGACAAAGGTTTGGTGTTTTTGCGGAAATTTCGTTTGCAATATCTAAATTCAATTCAATTCCTGCTTCATGAGCAATTGCTGGTAAATGAAGCATACTGTTGGTAGAACATCCTAATGCCATATCTACAGTTAATGCATTCATAAAGGCATCTTCTGTCATAATATCACGAGGACGAATATTCTTTTCTAACATTTCCATAACTTTCATACCAGCCTGTTTTGCAAGACGGATACGTTGGGAATATACTGCTGGGATGGTACCATTTCCTTTTAACCCCATACCAAGTACTTCTGTTAAACAGTTCATACTGTTAGCAGTATACATACCAGAACAGGAACCGCAAGTAGGACAAGCATTTTCTTCAAATTCTAATACATCTTCTTCTGTCATAGTACCCGCTGCGTAAGAACCTACTGCTTCAAACATACTGGAAAGACTTGTTTTACATCCCTTTACTTTACCAGCAAGCATTGGACCACCGCTGACAAATACAGTAGGAACATTTAATCTGGCTGCTGCCATTAAAAGTCCTGGTACGTTTTTATCACAGTTTGGAACCATAACAAGAGCATCAAACTGATGAGCCATTGCCATACATTCGGTAGAATCACAAATCAAATCTCTGGTTACTAAAGAATATTTCATTCCTGTGTGTCCCATTGCAATACCATCGCACACTGCAATTGCTGGGAACATAATTGGAGTACCACCTGCCATGGTAACTCCCATCTTTACTGCGTTTACGATTTTATCTAAGTTCATATGTCCTGGAACAATTTCATTATAAGAACTTACGATACCAACTAATGGTCTATTCATTTCTTCTTTTGTCATTCCAAGAGCATTAAATAATGATCTGTGTGGAGCCTGCTGCATCCCTTTTGTTACTGCATCGCTTTTCATTATATTCATCCTTTCTATGTTTAATCTGTGTCAAATGTTACATAGTTTTTTCCCTGATAAACTAAATTTCCCTTTTCGCCTTCTATTAACTTTTCATATTCTAACATATTAACACGAAATTTCATCATTTCGCCTTCCTCAGTGTAAAATGATGCATAATATCTTGCGTTTTTAAGAAGTTTGTCCGGTTCAGCCAAAATATCAGAAGTCTTATCCAATCCAAGACGATATCTTACGATTGCCTGATGACTGATACCTTGCCTTGTAAAATACTCATCTCTTTTCTTTACTACCAGCCTCGCCTTTACAATACTTATAGGAGTATTTTCTTCGTATTTCCTTTTATGATTTAAATACAACTGTACTACTACATATTCAAGAATTGCCCATATTATAAATAAACAAACTATCTCAACAATATTGGTCATATTCTCATTCCTCTTTATATATTGGCTGATCCAGATTATATTAAATACGTTCGCAGAGCAAGTCACCCATTTTGTCACAGCCAACCTGTGTACAGCCTTCTGACATAATATCTATTGTTCTGTATCCATCTGCCAACACTTTCTTCACCGCATTTTCAATAGCATCTGCTTCTTTTGACAAATCAAAAGAGTAACGAAGCATCATAGCTGCGGAAAGTACAGTTGCAATTGGATTTGCAATATTCTTTCCTGCAATATCTGGTGCAGAACCATGGCTTGGTTCATATAAACCAAACTTAGTTTCATTCAAACTTGCAGAACTTAACATTCCGATAGAACCAGTTACCATACTTGCTTCATCTGATAAGATATCACCAAACATGTTTTCTGTCAAAATAACATCAAACTGTCTCGGGTTCTTCACTAACTGCATAGCACAATTATCTACTAACATATGTTCATATGTAACTTCCGGATAATCTTTTGCCACTTCTTCTACTACTTTTCTCCATAATCTGGAAGAATCTAATACGTTTGCTTTATCTACGCTGGTAACTTTTTTGTTACGTTTCATAGCAATATCAAATCCGCGGATTGCAATTCTTCTGATTTCGTTTTCATCATAAGCCAGAGAATCATATGCTTTCATTACTCCGTTTTCTTCTATGGTTTTACGTTCTCCAAAATAAAGACCACCAGTAAGTTCACGCATAATTACCATATCAAATCCATCACCAATTACTTCATCTTTTAATGGACATGCATCTTTTAATTCCTTATATAAAACGGCTGGTCTTACATTCGCAAACAGATTTAATGCTTTTCGAATACTTAAAAGACCTGCTTCCGGTCTTAAATTTGGTGGAAGCTGATACCATGGGGATGTTGTTGTATCTCCTCCAATGGATCCCATAAGTACTGCATCGGAAGCTTTTGCAGCTGCAATTGCTTCGTCTGTTAATGGTACTCCGTGTACATCAATGGAAGCACCACCCATAAGTATTTCTGTATACTCAAATTTGTGTCCAAATTTTGCTCCTACACTATCCAATACTTTTTTTGCTTCATTTACGATTTCTGGTCCAATACCGTCACCAGAAATAACGCCAACCTTGTAATTCATCTTATCCATCCTTTCAGTTGCAGTTTCACTGTTTCTTCATAAATATGCAGTTTTTTGCATAAAACGACATATAAAATTCTACAGTTTCAGCCATACTTAATATAATATAACAAATGAAGGGACTTTTCAATCATTATTTTTAGAATGTAAACTCCCGCTATGATTTGAAACTATTTTTATTTTGCGCAAAAATAAACTCCGCAAATGTGAAAAATCCAACATTCGCGGAGCTATATTCAGCAAAGCTTTAATGCTATTTAATAAGTAAACAACTGTGCCCAGTAATTGGTACCTTTTGCATTCTGGTAATGACCTACGCCAATTTTTGTAAAGTTAGGATTTAAAATATTGGCTCTGTGACCTTGGCTGTTCATCCATGCTTTCATCACTTCTTCCGGTGAATTCTGTCCCCATGCGATATTTTCTCCAGCGCCTTTATAAGTAATTCCCTGTTCTTTTAAAACAGTACTGAAATTACTTCCATTTGGTCTTGTATGTGAAAATGACTGGGTAATTTCTTTTGCACGGATAAGCGCTGCGTTTTCAATTGTTTTATCCAATGTTACTTCATTAAGTCCTGCTTTTATTCTTTCCTGATTTACCAATTTTACCACCTGTTCTGCAAAAGTGGTTTCCAGTGTGTCCTCTGGCATTGGTGTTGGTGTTACAGTTACTTCCGGTTTTGAGTCTTCTATGTCCGGTAATTCTGTTTCCGGTTTATTATCTTCCGGTTTTTCTATTTCCGGTTGGTTGGTTCCCGGAAATCCCGGACATGAAACAATAATATTTGGAACGCAGTAATTCCACTTACAATTTCCAAACTCTTTCTCTATTTGAGATAGAATGTCCTCCAAATCATTTTTGTTGTTAATGGTTCCTCCCATCACAACACAATTATCTTTTTGTAACTTTTCACATACAGAATTTCCTGCACTTGCCTGAAGGGAAAGTGTGGAGCCTGATGCAGCGATAACAGTTGCGGCGGTCAATGCAAATATTGATAGTTTTCTCATTTTTCCTCCTTGCTGTTGAAATTATTTCTCAAAGCAAACCATATGCCTTAAATTTCTTGAAAATAATTTCAAATTCATTGCATTTTTGTTACAAAATGCATGGTATCACAAAAGCCTCAAAAAAGATACCTGTAATATATGGTAATTACTTTGTGAACTACCCATTGTCTAAGGCCAGCGGGATTGCGGTAGCCCTATTTCAAGAGTTCTTCTTTTACCACTCGTCTCGCCTTATCGTAACTATAACGAATTTCATCTCCATTTGGAAGAACTTTTCTTGTAAGATTACTATCTTCATCAAACACATATTGGGTTCGTTTGATTCTCTTTTTAATTCCTTTTTTATAAACTTTTTCCAGTTCCTGTATCATCTTCCCACGTTTATCATATAGATAACTTTTCTTAATAGTATAGTGTTTATTAATCTCCCTTCTTTCATAAATGCATTATCCCATACCTTTATCAGATTGTTCTCTTTATCATATTCCTTGTATTGGATATAACCATCTGCTTCTGTTTGCTGTAGCAGGTTTCCTTTTGTGTCATAAATATACTTTGTAACATTTCCCATTCTGTCCTGATACCAGATCAGGTTATCGCTATTATCATACTTCTGTTCTACATAAGTCTTATCCTGATACATAATTTTAGTTACCATTCTTTGCTTGTTATAGGCATATTGTACCGTACGATTTAACGAAACTGTTACTATAGTATTCACCTGATTAACATCATCATACATATAAATGTATTCTTCCCCATCTGCAGTTTGCTGCTTTACTACCCGGTTTTGTTTATCATACTGGTTCGTAATATAATGGGTTCCATATTCATCCCATATTTTTGTAATATTTCCGTGAGTATCATATTGATATTTTACCTCTGCACCATTAGGATAACATACACTAGTTAAATATTCCCCTTTATAACAGTAACTGATTTCCCTATTAATATTATCTCTGATACTTTTCAGTTTATTTTCTTCATAAAAAAAACGTAAGTACCTGACCAGAAGCAAGCTCCATTTTTCCAAAACACCATTGTTATAATAAAAACATATGCAATTATTATTTCTGTCTGAGATGGTACATAATTTTCCCATAGCATCATAGATATAAAGTTTCTTTTCTACCAGACTTTTTAATACATATCCTACATCTGACTCTTCAAGAATATAATTTTCATCCTGTTCACGCTTATTTTTCCATATATCATTCTGTTTTCTGAAATATTCTATATGATTATCCATCATGCGTACTGCAATTTCACTATCATTGCGTTTGATATTACTTTCAATGTTGTACACCCATTTACTGCCCAATAATTGATTTTGACAATTCCAATCATTTCATTAAAAAAAATCTAATTTATCATTTTCCAAAATTTTATATTAAAATCGGAATATTTTGTTATTTTTTGTTAGTTTTGGTTGGTTTTGGAAAAAATTGTGATATAATAGTTAACATATATACTTTACTTAGAAAGGATGTTTTTATGTCTCGCCAACTTACTGTATTATTAGTTGAAGATGATAAGGATATTTGCCAAAGATTTTCCGCTGAAATAGATGACACTGAAGAAATATCTTTAGTAAACACTACAAATGATTCTCTCCATGCACTTGAACTTGTAGAAGAATATATACCTGATGCAATAATTTTAGATTTAGATTTAAGCAATGGTCGGGGAAATGGATTTGAATTTCTTAAGGACTTAAAAGAACTTACCCTTCCTGTGAATCCTTATGTTTTAGTTACCACGAATATTTCAAGTTCAACAACACAAAACTTTGCTAAAGATCTAGGTGCTGATTTTATTTTTTATAAACATCAAACAGAATATAGTGAGAAAAAGGCAATTGACTTTTTAAAAATGATACGTCCTCTTATTTTCAGCAATCGACATCAAAATAATTTGTCAGCCCCTTCTGCAGAAACACCGGTTCAAAAGAACCAGCGTTTAAGAAGACTTATTAGCATTGAGTTGGACTCTGTTGGTATTAATCCAAAATCTGTTGGATACAAATATCTTATTGAGGCTATTTTTATAGCCATAACTGATATGCAAACTAATATCCCTGCCCTCGTTGCAAACAGATTTGGTAAAACTGCTGCAAGTGTTGAGAGAGGAATGCAAAATGCAATTTCACGTGCCTGGCATACAACAGACATTAATGAATTAATGTTTCATTATACAGCCAAAATTGATCCCGACAGAGGAATCCCGACTTTGATGGAATTTATTTACTATTTTGCTAATAAGGTGGAAAATAAAGAATACTGAGTTATCAATATTCTTCACATCATTTTATATGGGGGATAAAATATTATTTACTATCTTCCATAAAGAATTCCAAGTAATTTCCATAATGTATCTAACATACTATTCCTCCTTTGCTCTTAATAGCAAAAGGATATAAAATTGTATGTATTTTTTATATTATTACATGGATTTGTTTTTTTATTACCTTTTATTACTTTTTGTGAGGTGGATTTTAATGTTTCTATTTTTTGCTCGATATACGGCTATTATTTATTGTTGTAATTATATTTATCATAAGTTGTTAAATCAAAAAAGATCCGATTTTATCTCATATATTTTTCTTATGATTATTGTATTATTCAGCACCACTGTCTTTTTGATACTTCCATCCCAATATGGTTTTTTACTTCCTCCACTACAAATCCTACTGCTTTTTATTTACTATTTTGTAGCTGACTTTGGAACTCCAAAAAAAATATTTACAACATTAATTCTTTCGTATTGTATTTGCCATATATGCTATTTTATTGCAGCAATTCTTGTTGTTATACCATTAACTCCTATTGGTACTTATTTGATTAATATTAACTCCTTGTCAACAATATTTTTACAATGTTTTGTAGTTTGCTTGCAATGCTTATTTTGCTATCTCATTTTTCACTTAAAACGCTTTCGAAATGGAATACCTTTTTTACATAATTCCTTTGCTTCTAAAATAGGGGTATTTCTTGGAGAATTAATTTTATTTTATAACATGATTTTTTCGACCATTGATTCCAAAACCGAATATACACATGGTTTTTCAATCATAATACTTATTTCATTTCTATGTATCCTTATTATTCTATTCTTCATCTGGTGGCAGAATGAAATTCATCACTCTTACCTACTCCAGGCAACAGAACAAGAATGCCGTCGTTTAGAAGAACAATTATCATACTGTCAGGAGAAAATTAATGTTTTAGAGAAAGATAATATTGAGCTTTCAAAGCTCATCCATAGAGATAATAAATTAATACCTTCCATGCAACTGGCAGTGCATAGTTTTCTTAATCAGGTAGCAGATAGTACAGCCACTGATTTGCCAGAGGAAGGAAAGACTTTAATATTACAATTAGAAGCCGAAATGATAGAACGAAGCAATTATGTTAACACTCTTTCCAAAGCCCAAAAGCAGTTAACTACTACTGATATTTTTTCTATTGACCAGCTACTTGCGTATTTCCTGCAACGCTGTAGCAACCAAGGAATTACATTTGACTGTTCTTTCTCTGGAAATATTTCCTCCATATTAGAGAAAACTGTTTCAGAAAAGGAACTTTCTACTCTTCTTGCTGACTTACTGGAAAATGCTTTAATCGCCACAAAACACAATGAAGGAACAAACATTCTTTTGCATATGGGAATTTTGAGTGACTGTTTCTTTTTAGAAGTATGGGACAACGGAAAACTGTTCCCAAAAGAAGTTTTGTATCATTTGGGACGCAAAAAATATACAACACATAAACAGGATGGCGGCAGTGGTATTGGAATGATGGTTACTTATGAAATGTTACAAAAATATCATGGAAGCTTTTTGATAGACGAAACCTTTTCTGCCAAAGGTTTCTATACAAAAAAAGTAATTGTGATTTTTGATGGAAAATCCAGATATCACCTTTATTCTAAACGCTCACTGGAGGAGCTTGCATATCTTTCCAAAAGAAAGGACTTGGAAATTTTTCCAGAGATACCTGGCAAGTAATACCAAATCAAGCAGCTTAAAATAACCGCTTGTTTCTTATTGTGAAACAAGCGGTTACATGTTTTCTTCCTTCCATATTCAATTGCATCCTTTTATCCACTCAATAATTTCTTTTTCAGACTGTTCCAATGCCCATAAACAATCTGCTCTATGTTCCCTAAGACTTCTATACATAAGTCCAATCAATGAAATCATTCCATAGAGCCATTCCATCCTCCTAAAGAACCTGGTCCCATTCTTTTTGCAATTTAAATCCTTCTTCAATTAACACGCTAAAGATATATAAAAAACAGAAGCCCCCGCCTCCAATTAAGCACAAGCTCCTGTTTCTTTTACCTGCCTATTAAGTTAAAAATTATTTCAATTTTCCTATTCCGTATCCGAATGACATCCGCAACTACAGTCAGAATCTCCTCCACAATTACCAGAGCAACTTCCTCCTGCTGGACAGCCAATACACTTTACACCGCTTTTTTTTGCCTTCACTATGTAACATACCGCTGCTCCAATGATGATTAGCAATACTCCTACAACTATCACATTTGCCATATCAATAGCCATTCCAATACTCCTTTCCTATCGAAAAATCTTCTTAATTTGCATTTAACTTATATTCAGTACTAAACTTCTTGTTTGTTCTGTTGATTATTGCAACTACAATAGCAACAATAGCAACTACTGCAATAAGTCCTGGTACAAATCCAGCTCCAAGAGTTCCTGCTGTAACCAATGTACCAATCTGGTATACAAGGAACGCTACCACATAACCTGTTCCTAACTGTAATCCAATACCACCCCACAGCCATTTCTTATCCTGCATTTCAGAGTTCATAGCACCCATAGCTGCAAAACAAGGAGGTGTATACAGGTTAAACATCAAGTATGCTAAAGCTGCAACTTTTGTCAATCCCATAGCTAATGCAACTTCATTACTTCCACCTGTTAATGCTAATTCTTCTGTGTCGATAAAGTTTGTAAGACCATAAACTACTGCTAATGTACCTACAACGTTTTCTTTTGCAATAAAACCTGTGATCGCTGCCGCAGCTAACTGCCATGCTCCAAATCCTACTGGAATTAAAAGAACTGCAAATGGAGAAGCAATGCTAGCAAGAATAGAAGTACTTTCCATACCTTCTTCTACCACCTGTAACTGCCAGTTAAATGTCTGCATAATCTGAACAACTGCGTTACAAACCAAAATAATGGTACCAGCTTTTACGATGTACGCTTTACCACGGGATAACATGGAAAGAGTAGCTCTCTTCAAACTTGGAATCTTATATTCTGGAAGTTCAATAATGAAGAAGGACTTTCTATATTTATGTCCTGTAATTTTCTTAACAAGTAACGCACCAAGTAAAATTAACACAATACCTACAAAGTACATCATAGGACCTACCCATGAAGCATCGGCAAAGAATGCACCTGCAAACAACGCAATAACTGGAAGCTTTGCTCCACAAGGCATAAATGGTGTTAACATTGCTGTTGCTCTACGTTCTCTTTCATTACGGATAGTACGACATGCCATAATTCCAGGAATTGCACAACCAGTACCAATTACCATTGGAATAACAGATTTTCCTGAAAGACCAACTCTCTTGAAAATAGGGTCTAATACAACTGTTGCACGTGCCATGTAACCGCAATCTTCTAATAATGCAATTAAGAAATACATTACCATTACCAATGGTAGAAAACCTACAACGGCACCTACACCACCAATGATACCATCCACTAACAATGATTGTAAAAATGGATTGGCATTTTCTACCTGACCTGCAACCCATTCCTGGAATGTTTCAATCCATCCTACGAACCAGTCTGCAATCCATGTTCCCAAAGTTGACTGTGATATGTAAAATACTAAGAACATAACTGCTGCAAAAATTGGAATACCTACAATTTTATGAGTAAGAATAGCATCAATCTTATCCTGTACATTCTTATCCTTTGTAAGAACTTTTCGTTTTTCTACATCTTTTACAATCTTATTAACAAATTCAAAACGTTTTCTATCTGCCGCTTCTACTTCGGCTTTATCCTGAAGATTAATATCGCCCTGTACATATGGAGCCTTCTGTTTTGTTCCTTTTAATGATGCAGCTTTTTCTACTACTTCTTTTAAACCATTACTTGCAGTGGAAGTCGAAACTGTCTTCACTACTGGACATCCTAATTTTTCTGCTAAAAGTTCTGCATTAATTTTTGTTTCTTTCTTTTCATTAATATCACTTTTGTTCAAAGCTACTACTACCGGAATTCCTAATTCCAATAACTGTGTAGTAAAGAACAAACTACGGCTAAGATTTGTAGCATCCACAATATTAATAATTACATCTGGATTTTCATTTCTCACATAACCACTTGTGATACTTTCTTCTGATGTAAAAGGTGACATTGAGTAAGCTCCTGGTAAATCCACCGCTACCAGTTCTTCTGCTCCTTCATAAATACCTTTCTTAATTAGACTTTCCTTCTTCTCTACCGTAACACCTGCCCAGTTACCAACACGTTCATTTCTTCCCGTTAAGGCATTGTACATGGTAGTCTTTCCGCTGTTCGGATTTCCCGTCAACGCAATTCGCATAATGCATCCTCCTTCTTTTTCTGCCATTTTACAGACTTAACTTTTGTTAGTATCAGCTAACTATATGTTATAAAAAATAGTGATTTAAAATCACTACTTTTTATTATATTGAAATAGCTTCCGCTAAATCATTATCAATATTATATCTGGCATCTTTCACTGAGATAACACAACTATCCTTCTTACGTGAAACTACTGTAATTGGTTCTCCGCTATAACAGCCCAATGAAAAAAGAAATGAATTTAATTCTTCATCATCTGTTATAATGTCTTTAATAATATACTCTTCTCCAACGTTAGCATCAATTAAATTCATATATTCATCCAAACCTTTCAAAAAATTACCAAAAACACCAATTATTTCATGTTAAGTTAGATTTTTCTAACTTACTCTTAAAGTTTAATACAAAAAAGTTTCTTTGTCAACTGATTTTTCCTCAAAATTGATATTAATTCTCAATTTCACAGGTTTTATCGTTTTCAGACTTTCTTATACCTTCATCTTTATTCCCTTACCACCAAAAAAGCCTATAGCATTACACTATAGACTCTCAGTATTATAATTCTATTTTTTTTGTACAAGCTATTGCTATAGCTCCTGGCCCAATATGACAGGATACACTAAGCGAAAGTGGATCCATCTGAATAGGCATTCCCGGAAATTCTTTTTCTACTTCTGCCTTAAATTCCAAAGCCGCTCCTTTATCGTAAGTATAAGCAATCTGAAGTTTCATCACATCTTCTTTGCCTTCCGGATTAAATCTTGTAGCAATATCATTTTTTATAGCATTTATCATAGTTGTCTTTGCCTGTTTCGTGGTGCGGGCTTTTGAAAAGGCATCTAACTTTTCTCCCTGAATCTGCAACACTGGTTTCAACTTCAAAAGAGTTCCCAAAGCTGCGGCTGCCGGTGTAATACGCCCACCCTTCTTCAGATATTTCAACGTATCCAAGGTAATATAAATACTAGAATCATATTTTGTATCTTCCAATATTTTCTTTATTTCAGTCCCGGTTTTTCCATTTTCTGCAAGCATTTTTCCATCCAACACTGACTGTCGCTGGGTCACGGAAATTCTTTGATTATCTACAACAAACACTTTTCCTTCATAATCTTGTGCCAACATCATAGCAGTCTGGCAAGAACCACTTAACCCACTTGACATTGGAATATGAACAATTTCATCATATTCTTCCAACAACTTGTCCCAAAGCTTTGTTACACTTTCCAAAGACGGCTGTGAAGTGTAAATCTCAGCTCCCTCTGTCAATTTCTCATAAAATTGTTCTTGCGTTAAATTTATATCTTCTAAGAATGTATCATCATTAATAGTAAAAGGCATTGGAATCACTTCTATTCCAAGTTCCTTTGCATCCCCTTGTGTAATGCCACTGTTACTGTCTGTTACAATTACTATTTTACTCACTTTGTTTCTCCTTTAATTGTAATTTACTTCATCATAATAATATAAAATCAATGGTGTTGCAAGGTGTTTCTTCCTTCCATTTTTTCTAATATTTTGTCATACTGAACATACATCTTTTGTACTTGATTTTCTAATATATAATAGTGTCTTATATAAGGTAGCAATAAAATAAGAATTGCAATAGCAAGTGCCATAACACCCAGGCTAAAAGAAAGGACACACATCATCATGGCAAACATTTCTAAAATAGCAAAAGTAATTGTAACAATTAAATGGATCAGTCTTTCATGCTGAAAAAAGGACAGTTGTACTAAATGCTCTTTTTTCAGACTTTCCACATCTTGTATACTACTTTCTGCAAGAATTGAGTCTATATATCTTACGTACCCTAAAATTCTTTTCTCCATCCTTACTCCTCTTTTCTTTCTTTGAAAATTTCATAAAACATATTTGTTTCTGCAAGCATAGAATTAATTTCTGCCCCTATCAACATAATATACATGCACATATAAAGCCACAACATAACAATAATCAATGTTGTCAGACTTCCATACATATTCGTCAGATTTCCAAAATAATCAATATACACCGAAAATCCAAAAGAAAATAATGACCAGCTTATTGCAGAAAACACCGCCCCTGGTATCTGGGATTTAAATCTCATTTTCTTATTAGGCATAAATTGATAAATCACTGCAAACACAAACATTAGAAATATCATAGAAATCACATATCTCATTCTCAATATTGCACTAGTAATATTTCCTATCAGAGGAACCGCCTGCATTAGATAAAATTGTATTTTATTTCCAAAAACAATCAATACCAGTATTACAACTATTGCCACAATCAGCAGCACTATATAAAAGGCACCCTGTATTCTTAACATAATATAATTTCTGGTTTCTTTTACATTGAATACGGAATTCAACCCTTGAATAATTGCTGTAATCCCTTTTCCAGCCGTCCAAAGTGCCACTACTGCGGAAACAGAAATGATTGCACTGGACTTTCCATAAATTTCATCAATTAATGAAATCAACAACGGGTCAATAGAACTTGGAAAGGCACCTACAAAAAAGGATAACACATCAGATTTTTGTAATGCTGTAAACTGTATCAGCGTAAATAAAAGCATCAAAAATGGAATAAAAGAAAGCATGATAAAATATGCTGTTTTAGCTGCATAGGCACTTGCGTGACTTTCACTTAATTCATTCATAAATTTTCGTATCCAGCCATACAACTTCAAAATTTTTCCCAACATATTTTATCGCTCCAGTCTAATATAATGTTTTCAAATCAATGCCTTCATAGAAAAATTTCAATATTTCCTCATAAGTCTTACCTTTTGATGCCATTCCCTTTGCACCATTCTGACTCATACCTGCTCCATGTCCGTATCCACCACCAAACATTTCATAAGCTACAACAATTTCCTTATCTTCTTCATCTACTACCGGAAGCGCTGTTGTATATGCACTCGGAAGCAAAGATAAACTCTCTACATAAGTTCCATCATTTCTTTGTAATTTGGTATTTACTGGTGCAAGGAACATTCTAATATTATATTCTGTCAAAACTTTTACCGTATTTTTACTTCCCTTAATTACCATTTCCGTTGCCACACCACCTTTGCCACGTTTGGTAATATTTATGGATTTTACTTTACCTACGGTGTCAATTGGTATACTTTCATATTTTCCTTCTTCATTCTTGGTAAGAATTGTTTTTGGATTGGCATTGTAACGGTTCATCATATTGTTATCGATATTTCTCTTAATCTGCTCTAGACTTACTCTAGTGACCCATCGGTACCATTGCACATCACTGTCATAGGCCGGATAAGATTTATTTTTTATAAATGAGCTAAAAGCTTCCTCTGATGTAAGATCCAAATATACATTGTCTTCATTAACTGTATGGCTTGTAATATATGGCTTTTCCTCAGCAGACTCCCAAATCCCCGCATCTGTAGTAACTCCACAGGAAGTGGAATAATAGTACGCATCAATTACGTTATTCTGGTACATTGCCACTTCTCCACAGGTTTCCTTTACTGCTCTGGTAGCTTCTTCATTTTGTTCAATATTATAATAAACCTGATAACTTACACTATCATCTACATGAGCACCGTATTGGGCATATCCATTGTACAATATCTGATTATAAGCATAGCTTCTAGCACAAACTGCCTGTGCTTTCAGTGCTTCAATTCCATAATTTTGTGGCATTTCACTAGGCACTACATGATATAAGTACTCTTCTAACAGCAATTCATTTACAATAGTAATTTTTCCACCTACATTGGTTAATTCAAAAATCCCTGGATAAGCAGGGGTTCCGCAGGCACGTTCCACAGAATTTAATTTTACTCTTCCAGTACTGTTTACCGGTGCTATATAAATTCTTCCTTCTTTAAACCATTCATGTCCTGGAGTCAGGTCAAGGATTGTTCCTGCAGCTATGATTTCTTCTGTTTCACCATGTTTTACAATAGCGTCTTCTGTTACTTCCATGATAACACCACCATGAAAAATGTCCGAATATCCAGTACTTTTAATTAACACTCTGATATTCTGCATATCTGGAGTTTTTCGCACCAAAGCAGAGCATATTTTTCCATCACCTACTACAAATTCTGCCAAATCATAACCTACTACCAAATCCCGCTTTCCACCAACAGAGAGCTCTGCATAAGTTCTATAAATAGAAAATCCTTCATCAAACTTTAGTGTTCCATAACCATCAATTTCTATTCCTTCTTCTGTAATAGATAAAATCTTTCCATGAATCAAATCTCTTTTCAAAGCGATATTTTGTACTTTTCCCTGCCCAAAAGAAATATCTCCAATGGTCTCTGACATTTCTTCTTCTATTTTCACATCAGAAATAGTAATATATCCATCCATAGTATATATTTTAAGAGTATTATCTTTGTATTCATCTAACCATACATTTTTCAGCACTGTTTCTTGGTTCATTTCCCCAATCTTGTAAATAATCACCTTATCATACACTAAATAGGCATTATTTCTGTACTTTTCTTTCGAAACATCAATTCCCTCGTACTCCACCATTCCCTTATCTGTATATACAACATTTCCTTTATCCTCTTCTGTTAAATCAGAAATGATAGTATAATCTGCCTCATATATTCTGTCTGAGAAACCTGCCTTTTCTACACAAGCTCTATAGATTTCCAGCCATTCTTCTTCTGTGAGCTTTTTCTTATCCCCTTTTCCCTTTACCGGATATATTGCAGTAGTCCCACAAAAATCTGCATAAATTTCACGTCCCTGACTGACTGTAACATACTTTTCGTTTTCAAAAAAATCTTGAGTATAGTTTTCTTCCGTAATATAATCCAGTAATCTTATTGCATCTTCTACTGCAACATATTCTCCATCATTCTCATTGTTATTATTGCTATTCACCGCAACAATCAGCATAACTGCCAATAACATCATACATAAAACTATAGCAATACATTTCTTACGAATTCGTTCATCCCGCACATTTCTCACCTTCACTTTATATGCCTCCTTGTTTTTGGTCATATGTTTCATGAACTCCTGCCTGTTTGTCCACGATGATATCAATATATGCACCTTATCCTTTGTTTCATACCATATATTAAGAAAAATAACTTTTTCCATATATGAAAAGATGGGAAGCAATATATTGCTTCCCATTTTAAAAACCCAAAATGCCGGTTCCTGCACTTTGACGCCTAGCAGAGCTAGGTGGGTAACCGCAACACATCTTCTGTCTTCCGCTGCGCAATGACGGCCTGACTTCCAATCTGCAATATAGGAATCCCATAAACGTAAATGTAGGTTCAAAATAGCAGGAGTATCGAACATCCCAGGAACTTTATTCATACTCTGATTATACCTTAGTATATGCTATATTTCAAGTATTAATTCATACTAGGTTAAAATTTTGTAAAAAATATAATAATATCCCAACTACCAAACAGAAACCGCCATATTTCAAAAGAAATATGGCGGTTTCCCTTTTTGCTTAATAAGCTATTACATTTTTATTCTTAGATTTCGCTAACAACTTTCTTAAGTGCTTCTAAAGCTTCATCTGGAAGTTTGTCATATCCTTCTTTGTTTGTTGCAAAACCTTCTACTGCTTTTACACGAGTTTCCATTGCACTCTTTAATTCAGCAACATAATTTGCATCGCTTAAGTCTACGTTGAAGTCAGCCCAATCCATAATTTCGATATCTGAGAAGTTACCCCATTTCTTAAATTCAGCTTTTCCTTCTACGATAGTTTCTAAGATACCTAATGTATCTTTTGGCTGAACCTTCTTGCCCATGAAATCACCTGTGTTGATGATGTAGCAGTCTACGTTCTTTTCTTCTACTAACTTTTTGAACTTTTCATAATCATTTACTAATGGATAAGTTCTGAATGGGTTAGCATATGGTACAATACGGATTGCATTTAAGTCTGTTCCTGCTGCAACACGTTCTGCAGTAGAAGTTTTAGTTGCAAGTGTAGCACCCATAACTGATGCTAACGCAGAACCTTTCAACTTAACTACTGGTGGAATTGTTGGGTCTTTCATAATCCAGAAGATTGCATTTACAGGTGCATCAATCTTATCTACACGGTTTGGTGACCATAATTTAGATTTAATAGCACGTCCATTACCATTTCTAATATCTTCTGTTACTAACTGAATCTTTCCTTCACTGTCTAGAGTACAAGAACAGTTCTGAGCTGATAATAAGTATTCATTATCCGGACATCCTGTAGGATAATCTGCTGTTTTATCAAAGTATGTTGGTTCTAATGCTACAGATGCACAAGTATCTGTGTTAATGATGAATGCATCATCATGAAGAACCTTAATTTCATATTTTCCATCATGTTTTGCATGTGTAAGTGTAGATTTACCAGATCCTGATAAACCATATACAGATGCTACGAATGTAGAACCATCATCTAAGATATATTCTTTCTGTCCACCATGACATGATGCATAACCATTTCTGTTAGCAAGAGCCCAAGCCATTGTAAGAGTACCCTTTTTGTGTTCACCAAAATATCTCATACCAAGAATTGCTGCACAGTTTTCGTTTGTATCAAAATAGCAAAGTGTAAGTGGATCACTTAA
>JAFQCM010000091.1 GCA_017399445.1 Lachnospiraceae bacterium
ATTATACTCTTGCAAGTGAATTGAAATTGGTGTATGCTTGTCTAGATTTTGTACCTAAGAGTGTAACGCAAGTTGCCAGAGAATTAGGTGGATATAATTTAGAAAAATTAGATGAATTATTATTCGATTTGGAAATAGAGGACAGAATTGAGCAGGTAACAACAGGTTATTATGTACGCAAAAAGTAATATCTGCAGAGGAGGAGCATATGGCAAAGTATTTGGTAATTGTGGAATCACCAGCCAAAGTGAAAACAATTAAAAAGTTTTTAGGAAGTAATTATGAAGTGGCAGCATCGAATGGACACGTAAGGGATCTTCCAAAAAGTACGTTGGGAGTAGATGTGGAAAATGATTTTGAGCCTAAGTATATTACAATAAGAGGAAAAGGCGATATTCTTGCCAATCTTAGAAAAAAAGCAAAAAAAGCAGATAAAGTTTATCTAGCAACTGACCCTGACCGAGAAGGTGAGGCGATTTCATGGCATTTGGCACAGTCATTGAAGGTAGAAGAAAGTAAGTTATATCGGATCAGTTTTAATGAGATTACCAAAAATGCCGTGAAGGAATCAATTAAAAATGCCAGAGAAATTGATATGGGGTTGGTGGATGCACAGCAGGCAAGAAGAATGCTGGATCGAATGGTAGGGTATCGAATCAGCCCGGTGCTTTGGGCGAAAGTGAAAAGAGGACTTAGTGCAGGAAGAGTACAGTCTGTAGCTCTTAGAATTATATGTGACAGAGAAGAAGAAATTAATGCGTTTATACCAGATGAATATTGGACACTAGATACTAAGTTTAAAATTCCGGGAAGCAAAAAAACTTTGAATGCAAAATTCTATGGAAAAGATAAGAAAATTAATATTTCCTCAAAAGAACAGATGGATGGTATTTTAAAAGAAATAGAAAATGCAGAGTATAAAGTAGAGGAAGTAAAGAAGGGACAGAGGATCAAAAATTCTCCAAGACCATTTACTACCAGTACACTACAACAGGAAGCAGCGAAGGTCTTGAATTTTTCCACGCAGAAGACCATGCGCCTGGCACAGCAATTGTATGAAGGGATAGAAATTGCTGGTGCAGGTACAGTTGGTATTATTACGTACTTACGTACTGATTCTACCAGAATTTCAGAGGAAGCAGAAGAAGCTGCAAGAGAATATATCGGAAGTCAATATGGGAAAGAATATATTTCAGAAACAATTAAAGCTTTGAAAAGCAATAAAAAAATACAAGATGCTCATGAAGCTATCAGACCTACAGATATTACAAGAACTCCTGTAATGATAAAAGAATCCTTATCTAGAGATCAATTTAGATTATATCAATTAATATGGAAACGTTTTGTGGCAAGCCAAATGTCGGAAGCGGTGTATGATACGGTAAATGTTAAAATAGAAGCTAATGATTACAGATTTACTGCTTCAGGTTCAAAACTTTCTTTTGACGGATTTATGTCTGTTTATGTAAGTGATGAACAGGAAAAAGATGGCAACAGCATTCCAGTAGACTTGTTGGAAAAAGGAAAAGTGCTGGAGTTTGAAGAACGAGAGGAAAAACAACATTTTACTCAGCCGCCGGCTCATTATACAGAAGCGGCGTTAGTGAAAACCTTAGAAGAATTAGGAATAGGACGTCCTAGCACCTATGCACCTACCATTACAACTATTATATCCAGAAGATATGTGGCAAAGGAAAATAAAAACTTATATGTTACGGAAATTGGCGAGGTAGTCAATGATATGATGAAGGAAGCTTTTCCAAGCATTGTAGATGTAAGTTTTACTGCTAATGTTGAGATGCTTTTGGATAAAGTGGAAGAAGGAAGTGTAAAGTATAAAACGATTTTAAGAAACTTCTATCCGGATTTAGAAGAGGCGGTCCAGACAGCAGAAAGAGAATTGGAAAAAGTACAGATTGCTGATGAAGTAACAGATGTGGTTTGTGAAGAGTGTGGGAAGAATATGGTTGTGAAGTATGGACCTTATGGAAAGTTTTTGGCCTGTCCGGGATTTCCGGAGTGTCATAATACCAAACCTTACCTAGAAAAGATAGGGGTAGACTGCCCGTTGTGTGGAAAAGAAGTAGTAATTCGAAAAACGAAAAAAGGTAGAAAGTATTACGGGTGTGAGGATAATCCGAATTGTGAATTTATGTCATGGCAGAAACCATCTACCCATAAGTGTGACAAATGTGGCAAGTATATGTTGGAAAAAGGAAATAGAATTGTGTGTTCTGATGAACAGTGTGGATTTGTCATTTTGAAACAAGACATAGAAAAGTCTGAAAATTAATAAAAAATATTTGAATTAATGCCCAAATTGATTGATTTTATTGAGAAAGCGTGTTAAAATCAGATTATATGATGAAATGTGACAGTTTTAACAGGTGTATTGGAACGTGAAAAAGTTTTGCAGATAAAGTCAGGAGGCGTAGGAGCATGAGTGTACAATTATTAGATAAAACTCGAAAAATTAATAAATTACTACACAATAATAATTCTCACAAAGTAGTATTTAATGATATCTGTAATATACTAACCAGTATTTTGAATTCTAATATTTTAGTGATTAGCAGAAAAGGAAAAGTATTGGGTGTGGGAGAATGTGAAGGCGTAGAAGAAATTGAAGAACTGATTAAAGATGAAGTTGGTGGTTTTGTTGATTCTATGTTGAATGAAAGGTTATTAGGGGTGCTTTCTACAAAAGAAAATGTTAACTTGCAAACTTTAGGATTTGAGGCGGAAGATGTAAGAAAATATCAGGCAATTATCACACCTATAGATATTGCAGGGGAAAGACTTGGAACTTTGTTTATATATAAGTGTGATGAACAATATGGAATTGATGATATTATTTTGAGTGAATATGCAACCACAGTAGTAGGATTGGAAATGATGCGTTCTGTAAATGAAGAAAATGCAGAAGAAACTAGGAAGATACAAAATGTAAGGTCGGCTCTTGATACTTTGTCTTGGTCAGAACGAGAAGCTATCATGTATATTTTTGAAGAACTGGATGGAGTTGAAGGAATTCTTGTGGCGAGTAAAATTGCTGACAGAGTGGGAATTACACGTTCTGTTATTGTGAATGCTTTGCGTAAGTTTGAAAGTGCTGGCGTAATTGAGTCTAGGTCTTCGGGGATGAAAGGAACTTATATCAAAGTGTTAAATGATGTGGTGTTTGATGAAGTAGCAAGGATAAAAAGAGAGAAAAAATGAAATAGAAAGGATTGGTGAAGTAGTGCCAATCCTTTCTATTTTTATTTTTCGTAAATATTATAAAAATATTATGAAAATATTACGAAAAACACAGAAAATATACAAAGATTGAAAAGAGAAGTAGGAAGAAAGTACTAGAAAAAGAGGGGAACGTGAGGATTGGATAAAAAAAACGCAAAAATACCGGAAAAATGTAAAAAAATGTCTTGTGTCATTTGCGAAAATTCGCTATAATGGTTATTAATTAAGTGGAGTAGTACGATGATGAGGAAGGAAACAGCACAATGATTAGTTCAAATGCATTTAATTATATTAATATACTGGATAAAGCAGCAGATGCAAGTGCTCTTAGAAATCAGGCGATTACTAACAATCTTGCTAATGTGGATACGCCAGGTTATAAAAGACAGGATGTTGATTTTGAAAGTGTTTTGGTAAGGGAAATGGGTGCTTATCAGGCAAAATACAAAACAACTTCTTCGAAAGTAAAGAGACTCAATGGGAATCTTGAAACTTTGAACGTGGGGAGCTATACAGATGCTGTGGGATATTCTTACCGAATTGATGGGAATAATGTGGATGTTGATACGGAAAACGTAGAACTGGCAGCAAATACAGAAAAGTACAATGGTTTGATTGACAGTATGACATCGGAATTTGAAAGATTGAAATTAGTTATGAAATAATTAGGGGAGGAAAGTGAATATGTCTATTTTTAATTCTTTTGATATCAGTGCTTCGGGCATGACTGCGCAGAGGTTCAGAACTGATATTATCATGCAAAATATTGCAAATGCCACAACAACGCGAACTGAAGATGGAACACCATATCGAAGACGTATTGTAACTTTTGAAGAGAAAGAAAATACGCCTTTTAGTAATGTTTTAGCCAGAACCAGTGCGGATGTAGTGGGGAATGGCGTGAAAGTAACCAGAGTTTCGGAAGATTATGAAACAGAAATGGTGAAGTCGTATGATCCGTCTCATCCGGATGCTGATGAAGATGGGTATGTTACATATCCGAATGTTAATATTATAACAGAGATGACAAATATGATTGATGCAAGTAGAGCTTATGAAGCTAATGCAACAGCTTTTGAAGCAAGCAAGTCAATTGTTACCAAAGGTCTTAGTCTTGGCAAATAATAATTAGGAGGTAAAAAAGCGTGGATATATCATCGCTATATAGTATAGGAACTTCTTATTTACAAGAAGCTACGGGAACAGGAAATACAGTAGAAACAGACGGGGAAAGTAGTTTTTCGAAAATATACCAGTCTGCACTTAAAGCGTTAAATGAGACAAGTGCGTTAGAAAATAGCGCCCAGGAAGAAGAAATGAAATGGGCAATGGGTCTTACGGAAAATGCTCATGACCTTACAATTGCACAGAGTAAAGCCAGTGCAGCATTGACATACACAATTGCAGTAAGAGATAAGGTGTTGGAAGCATATAAAGAGATTATGAATATGCAAATGTAATGAAAGAAAAAAGGTATAGTAATTGTAGACTAGGAGACAACCAATGGGCGAGAAAGTGAGAGAAGTCCAGAAACGTGTAATGGACTTTTGGAATAAATATGATACAAAACAAAAAACAATAATAATTAGCGTTGTTGCGGCGGCGGTAATTGCGCTTGTAATTTTGACAGCTGTGGTTTCGAAACCGGTGTATGTGGATTTGAGAACTTGTGAAACGGTCAGCGAAACGGCAGAGGTAAAAGAGTTATTAGAAGCGGAAGGGATTGAATACCAAATAAAGTCGGATAATCTGACGGTACAAGTGGAAAAAAGTAAAGCTACAGATGCAGCTTTGGTATTGGGTTCTAATAATATTCCTACAGAAGGGTATGGAATTGATGATGCCCTGAACGGTGGATTTAGTACAACAGAAAGTGACAAACAAAAAAAGTACAAACTTTATACAGAAGAAGATATTGCTAAAGTGCTAGAAGGCATGGAAGTGGTAAAAAGTGCCAGTGTAAAAATGTATATTCCAGAAGATGATGGAACTATCATTTCAAAAAAACAAGACACATCTGTAAGTGTTATGTTGGAAACAAACGGAGAAGTGGATTCGGAAACAGCAGGAATGATGGCACGCTTTTTACAAACAGCAGTAGGAAACGGTTCTACAGAAAAAATTACTATTATGGATACTAATGGTAAAATGATTTATTCTGGAGCTGATGCTACTACAGTAACTGGAAATGCAAGTACACAGTTGTCTGTAAAGGCACAAGCGGAAAATCTTGTGAAATCAGAAGTACAGCAAGCAATTCTTAGCACTAATATGTATGATAATGTGCAGGTGTCTCCAAATCTTATTTTGGATTTTAATGAGTCTAATGAAACTCAGCATGAGTATTATGCACCGGATGGAAGAACGGAAGGTATGATTACTCATCAAGATAACTATGAGTCAGAAACTACCAATGGTACAGCTGGAATTCCAGGAACAGACTCTAATGATGATACAACATATGTGATTCAGGATGGAGAGGGGAATACATCAACTATTACGGATAATTCTACAGATTATTCTCCAAATGAAAAGATTACTAACACAGTACAGACACCAGGAGCAATCCAGTATGATGAATCTTCAGTGTCTGTGGTACTTACAAAACACGTGATCTATCGTGAAGAAGATTTGGAAGAACAGGGTCTATTAGATGGAACGACATTTGAAAAATATCAGCAGGATAATAGTCAGCCAACCGTAACAGAAGTGGATGATAGTTTTTATTCAATAGTCGCTTCGGCTACAGGGATATCTGAAGGTAACATTACTATTGTGGCATATGATGTGCCAATGTTTGTAGAAAAAGATACCAGTGCTAAGAGTGTGATGGATTATATGAATATCATACTTATTGTGCTGATTTTAGGATTGTTAGGATTTGTTGTGTATAGAAGTACAAGACCTGTAGAAATTACAGAAATGGAACCAGAGTTATCGGTGGATCAGTTATTGCAGGATACTAGAGAAAATCTAGAAGAAATTGACTTCGATGATAGGTCGGAATCAAGAAAGATGATAGAGAAGTTTGTGGATGAAAAGCCGGATGCAGTTGCCCAATTATTGAGAAACTGGCTAAACGAAGAATGGGAGTGATAAAGTATGTCAAAGGATATGGGAATTAATGGTCTTCAAAAAGCGGCAATACTTTTGATTGCTCTTGGACCTGAAAAATCAGCATCTATCTTTAAGCACTTAAAAGAAGATGAAATAGAACAGTTGACATTGGAAATTGCCAATACTAGAAGTATTTCGCCTCAAGTAAAGGAAGATGTATTAAATGAGTTTTATGAAGTATGTCTTGCACAACAGTATATTGCAGAAGGTGGTATTTCCTATGCAAAAGACTTATTGGAAAAAGCTCTGGGTGTTGAAAAAGCAGTGGATGTTATTAATAAACTTACTGCATCCTTACAGGTGCGTCCTTTTGAATTTGTCAGAAAGACAGATGCAAGTCAGTTGTTGAACTTTATTCAAGATGAGCATCCTCAGACAATTGCACTTATTTTGGCATATCTTCCATCGGGCCAGGCGGCAAGTATTGTGGCATCCCTGCCGCCGGAAAAGCAGGCAGATGTTGCGAAACGTATTGCGGTTATGGATAGAACATCACCAGATGTTATTAAGGAAGTGGAAAGAGTATTGGAAAGAAAGTTGTCTTCACTGGTAAATCAAGATTACACTATTATTGGTGGCGTGGATGCTATCGTAGAAATCTTAAATACAGTTGATAGAGGAACTGAAAAACATATTATGGAAACTCTTGAAATTGACGAACCAGAATTGGCAGATGAAATCAGACGTAAGATGTTCGTATTCGAAGATATTATGTCATTGGATGACAGAGCTATTCAGCGAGTTCTTAGAGATGTGGATAATAACGACCTGGCTACTGCTCTTAAGGGAGCTAATGAAGAAGTTCAGGGTGTTATCTTTAGGAATATGTCAAAACGTCTTGCTGCAATGATACAGGAAGACATGGAATTTATGGGACCTGTACGTTTGAAAGATGTGGAAGAAGCACAGCAGAAGATTGTTAATATTATCAGAAAACTGGAAGATTCCGCAGAAATTGTAATTTCTAGAGGTGGAGGTGACGAAATCATTGTCTAATTTGTTTAAAGGTGGATATATTGTTCGCAAGGAAAACTCAAGAGTGATAGATTATAATGATTTGGTCGCATCAAAATTAGAACAACTTTCGGGGAATACAGAATTTGTTCCAGTGAAAGAATTTCAACAGCCAGAACAGGAAGAACCTCAAGGTTTTGTAGAGGGTTTGAATGTAGATGAACTGGAAGTGATTTTGGAAGAAGAGGTGGAGCAGGAAAAAGCGGAACCGACTTCCGAAGAACTTTATGAAGCAGCAAAAAGAGAAGTGGAAAAAATGCTTCAGGACGCCGAGACGGAAGCTGAAATGATACGAAATGAAGCTTATGAAATGGCTAGAAAAAAAGGATATGAAGCCGGACATAATGATGGGTTGAAAGAAATAGAAAAAATGAAGGAAGAGCTAGAAGAAAAAGAAGCTCTTTTGGTGGCAGATTACAATGCAAAAGTGGAAGAACTAGAACCGTTAATAGTGGAAAAAGTAGCTGATTTGATGGAATATGTATTTAGAGTACAATTTTCTACTTCAAGAGCAATGATTATGCATATTTTGTCAGGAGCACTTGGGAAAATAAATAACAGCAAGGAATTTATTGTTCATGTATCTCATGAAGATGTAGCTGTGGTAAAAGCAAACCATGACAAACTTCTTGCTATGGTGCCTAATGCTGTCTCTGTTGAGGTGGCAGAAGACCCGGCACTAGTGAAAAATCAGTGTATGATAGAAACTGATGGTGGGGTTTATGACTGTAGTTTAGATGTACAAATGGAGAAATTGATAAAGTCTATTAAAACTTTATCTTATACTCCGTAATTTGGGGAAAGAGAGATAACAGTTGTTATGTTCAATTTAAAAAAATACGACAGCTTAAAAGAACAAACATATTTTAAAAAGCTGGGAAAAGTAGTGAAAATTGTAGGATTAACAATTGAATCTGTTGGACCGGATGCAAAGTTAAATGATTTATGCATGATTATATCCGGTGACAGTGAAGAACACACTATTATGGCGGAAGTTGTGGGTTTTCGCGATAATAGAGTATTACTAATGCCTTTCGATAATGTAGAAGGTGTTGGTATCGGGTGTGTGATTGAAAACCTTGGACATCCCTTGGAAGTTCCTGTTGGTGACGAGTTATTAGGTAAGACTTTGGACGGTCTTGGCAGGACGTTGGACGGGGAAGAAGTATTTGCAAATCTTCACTATCCGGTGGAAGCGATGCCGCCAGACCCTATGCAAAGGGAAATTATTAGAGATGTTCTGCCATTGGGAGTAAAAGCAGTAGATGGACTAATAACGGTAGGGAAAGGTCAGAGAATTGGGATTTTTGCAGGTAGTGGTGTTGGAAAGAGTACACTGCTTGGAATGTTTGCTAGAAATACAAAAGCAGATATTAATGTAATTGCGCTGATTGGTGAACGAGGAAGAGAAGTAAGAGAGTTTATTGAGAGAGACTTAGGCGAAGAAGGAATGAAACGTTCTGTCGTAGTAGTGGCTACTTCAGACAAACCGGCGTTGATTAGAAATAAAGCTGCAAAAACAGCCACAGCGATTGCTGAGTATTTTAGAAGTCGAGGAAAAGATGTATTATTGATGATGGATTCTCTTACAAGATTTTCCATGGCCCAGAGAGAAATTGGACTCGCTTCAGGGGAACCGCCTGTTACCAGGGGATATCCGCCTAGCGTGTATTCAGAAATGCCAAAGCTCTTAGAACGAGCTGGTACAGCGGAGAAAGGTTCTATTACCGGACTTTATACGGTTCTGGTAGACGGAGATGATTTTAATGAACCGATTACGGATACTGCAAGAAGTATTCTGGACGGACATATTATGCTTAGCAGGAAGCTGGCACACAAAAATCATTATCCGGCAATTGACGTACTGCAAAGTATTTCCCGATGTATGAGTCAGATTACGGATAAAGAGCATAAAGTGGCGGCAGGCAAATTGAAAAATGTATTGGCCACTTATGCGGAATCGGAAGATTTGATTAATATCGGTGCCTACAAAAGAGGAAGTAATCAGAATATTG
>JAFQCM010000092.1 GCA_017399445.1 Lachnospiraceae bacterium
CTCCGTTTTTAACATTGGCTGCTGTTCTGGCAATGGCTCCTGTAGCAGGAATACCACCAAATAAAGCAGAAGCAATGTTTCCAGCCCCCTGTGCTACTAATTCCATATTAGAACGGTGTCTGGAACCAATCATACCATCAGATACCACACAAGATAATAAAGATTCAATTCCCGCTAAAATAGCAATAGTAAAAGCATCTGACATTACATTTTTCACCATTGCAAAATTAGTTTCCGGTATCTGAGGAGTAGGAAGCTTGTTGGAAATTTCATAAAGACTTCCTATAGTATTTACTGGAAGTTCTCCTACCTTCACCATAATTACGGATACAATAACTACAATTAAAGATGGGGGAATTGTTTCTAAAATCTTGCTTACCTTAACAGCTGGAACTTTCTTAGCCAGGATTGGCCAAAAAATTAAAATTGCAAGGGAAACTGCTCCAACCAGCAATGCATACCAATTAATAGTTCCAATAGCTTCAATGGCTACTTTCGCTTTTTCTAAAGTTTCAATTGGTGAACCTTCTATGGTAAGACCTAAAAAGTCCTTTACCTGACCAATAGCAATGGTAATTGCAATTCCGGAAGTAAATCCGGTGGTAATGGTATAAGGTATGTACTTAATTAGACTTCCAAAGCGGCAGATACCCATAATAATCAACATAATACCTGCAAGAATGGTAGCTACAATCAATCCATCCATTCCATTTTTTGCCACAATGCCTGCTACAATTGATGCAAAGGCAGCAGTTGGCCCTGAAATCTGCACACGGCTTCCACCTAAGAAAGAAATCACAAATCCTGCAATGATTGCAGTATAAATACCTCTTTCCGGGTTTACACCTGATGCAAGAGCAAGGGCAATGGACAATGGAAGGGCAATAATAGCTACAATAATTCCCGCTATTACGTCCTTAACAAACTGCTCTTTTGAGTATGTTTTCATAACAGAAAACAACTTCGGCTTTAATTTTTCCATTTTAAATAAGACCTCCTGAAATCTGTCAGCTAAACTTTTCTAGTCTATGAATTAAATTGCCTGACAATTTTTTATCATAGTACAAATTTTGACATTTTTCAAGGAGGCCTTTATACTTTTTTTATTTTTATAAATTTTTTCTAAAATATCTTGATTTCCCTAATTTTCTTTGTGTAAATATACGAAACACTATTATTCTAATGCATTTTAGTGGAATGCATTATTAATTGCAGAAATCAGTGCATCAATGGAAGCCCGGATAATATCTGCATCAATACTGCTTCCCCATGCTGTTTTATTCTCATCATATGTAATTCCTACATAAGCAATTGCTTTGGAATCAGATCCCTGCTCTAAAGCATGTTCCTGATAAGTTGCAATCTTGTATTTGTATCCATATCGCTGTTTTAAAGCATTGCTTACTGCATCTAAACGTCCATTTCCAATGGCTTCTGTTTCTGTTTTTTCTCCATTTTTAATACTAGAAACTGTAGCAGTAATACCATTTTCCTGCTTAAAGTGGCATTCTGTAATATCCATAGGAACCTTTACATCTACGAAAGTTTTTAAGAAAATATCGTAAATCTCCTCTGCTGATAATTCCTTATGACTGTGGTCTGAAACGTCTTTTGCCGCATATCCCATAGCTTCTCTTAATTTGGCAGGTAAATGTAAACCATATTTCTGCTCTAAGATATAACCTACACCACCCTTACCTGACTGACTGTTAATACGGATGACATCTGCATCATAGCTTCTACCTACATCCTGAGGATCGATTGGTAAATATGGTACAGTCCAGTGCTCCGGATCAAAGTCATTTTTCCACTGCATTCCTTTTGCAATAGCATCCTGATGAGAACCGGAGAATGCAGCGAATACCAACGAGCCACTGTATGGATTACGAGGATTTACCGGCATTTGGGTTACTCTTTCATATAATTCACAAATCTTAGGCATATCAGAGAAATCTAATTCCGGATCTACGCCATAGGAATACATGTTCATTGCTAATGCAATTATATCCACATTACCAGTACGTTCACCATTTCCGAATAAAGTACCTTCAATTCTATCTGCTCCTGCTAATACACCTAATTCTGCATCTGCTACGCCACAAGCTCTGTCATTGTGTGGATGTAAGGAGATAATTACATTTTCTCTATACTTCATGTATTTTGACATATACTCAATCTGACTTGCATAAATATGAGGCATTGCAGTTTCTACGGTAGCTGGTAAGTTAATGATTACCTTTTTGTCCGGTGTTGGCTGCCATACATCTAATACTGCATTACATACTTCTAATGCATATTCTACTTCGGTTCCATGGAAACTTTCCGGACTGTATTCAAATAAGAAGTTGCCATCTGTTTCTTCTGCTAATTCTTTTAACATCTTAGCACCATCTACAGCAATCTTTAAAATTTCTTCTTTGGATTTCTTAAATACCTGTTCTCTCTGAGCTACGGAAGTAGAGTTATATAAATGTACTACTGCCTTTTTACATCCCTTTAAAGCTTCAAAAGTTTTCTTAATAATGTGCTCTCTTGCCTGAGTTAATACTTGGATAGTTACATCATCTGGAATTAAATTCTGTTCAATTAAGGCTCTTGCAAATTCATATTCTGTTTCAGAAGCTGCTGGAAATCCGATTTCAATTTCCTTAAATCCGATTTCAACTAATAATTTAAAAAATTCAATCTTTTCTTCCAAACTCATTGGTACAATTAAAGCCTGGTTTCCATCTCTCAGGTCCACACTACACCAGATAGGTGCTTTTTCAATATAGTCTTTTTTTGTCCACTCAAAACATGGTTCTGGTGGTAAAAAATACCCTCTGGTATACTTTTCAAAATTTTTCATATCTTTTCCTCCTTGTTTTGTCCACAAAAAAACCTTCGTCTCCAAATAACTCGAAGACGAAGGTAAAATTCCTACGCGGTACCACTTCAATTTGTGATAAAATCACACTCTCACTAGATACAAAAACTATATTCTTTATATCTTTCCCCTGTAACGGTGGGCTTCCGTCTGCTCCTACTTTACTACAATTCAGGCAGCGGCTCCAAGGCGAGTTCAACCATATTTCTCTACTGTTTCACATCAACCAACAGCTTTCTGAAATCAAAACATAGTTTACTATTCCTTTTCTTAGCTTTTTGCTCTTAAGTTCTTTTATAGATTATCACTAATTTATCTCAAAGTCAATACCTGACTTACTTGAGTTTCCGTACTTTTATCCACATCCCCATAATTAGCTTCGCTAATTATGAAAAAATTTCAAAAAAATAAGGAATCCTGTTCCTTTTTGATGTAAAATTTAATCACCACAAAAAAATATCACTAAACAAAAAAGA
>JAFQCM010000093.1 GCA_017399445.1 Lachnospiraceae bacterium
AGCGTACTCTTAAATGCCTCAATCAAATGATGAGGCAGTTTCTGAATAAATCCTACCGTATCTGTCAGCAGGATTTCCTGACCATTTCCCAGCGTCAGTTTCCTGGTGGTGGGATCCAGGGTAGCAAACAACTTATCTTCTTCCAAAACATCTGCTCCTGTTAAGGCATTTAATAATGTTGATTTCCCAGCATTGGTATATCCTACAATGGCAATTACCGGCTGAGTGCTGCCCATACGCTGTTTTCGCATCACTTCTCTGTGGCGTTTTACTTCTTTTAATTCTCTATTTAACTGGGCAATTCGTTCTTTTACCAGACGTCTGTCCATTTCCAGTTTCTTTTCTCCCGGTCCCCTGGTTCCAATTCCACCACCAAGACGAGACAATGAACTTCTAAGACCTACCAGACGTGCCAAACGATATTTTAACTGTGCCAGTTCTACCTGTATCTTTCCTTCGGATGTAGTGGCTCTATTGGCAAAAATATCCAATATAATCAAAGTTCTGTCCATTACTTTAATATTTAATTCCATTTCCAGATTATTTAACTGGGCTGGAGACAACTCATCATCACAAATCACTCCTGTAGCGTTGTTTTCTCTGATAAGTTCTGCTACTTCTTCTATTTTACCCTTTCCAATATAGGTCTTTTGGTGAATTGCTTCTCTGTTCTGTATTACTTTTCCTACGGTAATGGCACCTGCTGTGGCTGCCAATTCTTCTAATTCATTAATGCTTTCTTCTGTTTTCTTTTCATTATCTATGTTAACACCAATAAGTATCACATACTCTTTTACTTCTTCTATAACTTCCATATCGTCCCTTTCTTATTCCACAATTTCATATTGCATCATTTCATATTTTAGTTTACTTCCCTCCATAATTTCTGCTGGCAATAAAGCTCTTGCCACCAGTTTCAAATCATCACTTTCTATATCCATCCTTTTTAAGTTTGCGTAATCTCCCTCAATATTAACCACTTCATAAAACCATGTTTCCATACTTTTTCTCCTTACCCAACTATTTATTTTTCCAAATCAATTCATTCATTATCTTATTTTGTATAAAAATTTTTCTTTAAATACAAAACTAGCATAACCCACTTTCTAAAAAAAGTCTACCTGCAATTTCCTTCAAAAAATTTTGTCATCAACTATTTTTGCATAAATTCCTCTTTTTCTGCAAACTCTATCTCCGAAAGGATGGTTTTGCTTATATGAATCTTGATAAAATTGTTTGTAATTGTATGTCTGTCACTAATGGGATGATTAAGGAGGCTGTTGACGCAGGGGCAAGTACCTTGGAAGAAGTTCAGGATGCCACAGGTGCCGGAACTGCCTGCGGTGTATGCCTGGATGATGTACAGCATCTTGTGGAGCAGTTTGTTTCAGAACGTGACAACTAAATTTCGCTCTTTGTAATAACATTTGTCATAAAGAATCCCCTGAAAACATTAAATTTCAAGGGATTCTTTATTAAAAACAATTATATTTCCAATTTTTTTATACATTTTCTCAAACATGTCTTTAAAGGTTCTAATTCATCTTTTAAATACCAGTGGTTGGAATACATTCTGATTCCTTGTTAATATATTTTCACCTATCACTAAGTTATTTAATTTCAAAGTTTAAATAAATGATATTATAAAGAAACCCCCGAAAACTCAACGTTTTCAGGGGATTAATATTTATATTAAGCAAGTTTAGACTTTGCTACTTCTGCTAATGTTGCAAATCCTTCTGCATCATTTACTGCCATTTCTGCAAGCATTTTTCTGTTTACTTCAACACCTGCAAGCTTTAATCCGTACATAAATTTGCTGTAAGATAATCCATTGATTCTTGCAGCAGCATTGATTCTTGCAATCCATAACTGTCTGAACTGACGTTTTCTTTCTTTTCTACCTGCATAAGAACTTGTTAAAGCTCTCATAACAGACTGTTTTGCAACTCTATACTGTTTAGAACGGGCTCCTCTGTAACCTTTAGCCAGTTTTAATACTTTTTTATGTTTTTTCTTGGCATTCATGCCGCCTTTAATTCTTGCCATTTCTCTATTTCCTCCTTATATAATTAGATGTAAGGTAAAATCTTCTTCATTGTCTTTACGTTTGTTGCATCTGTCATAGCTGGTTTTCTAAGATTTCTCTTTCTCTTAGTTGTTTTCTTTGTTAAGATATGACTCTTATAAGCTTTATTTCTCTTTAATTTACCTGTACCTGTTGCTTTGAAACGCTTTGCAGCGGCTCTTTTTGTTTTCATTTTTGGCATTTTATTTTCCTCCTATACTGTCTTTCTATTTTAACGTTTTTCAGTTAAAAACATCATAATGCTTCTGCCCTCTAATTTAGCAGGTTTTTCCACAATGGCAACGTCTGCAAGCTGTTCAGCAAAATCATCTAAAATATGTTTGCTCTGCTGCATATGTGCCATTTCTCTTCCTCGGAAACGTAAAGTAACCTTAACTTTATCACCTTTTGCAATAAACTTTCTTGCTGCATTCACTTTTGTTCGTAAATCATTTTCCTCAATGTTTGGAGATAAACGAACTTCCTTTACATCGATTACCTTTTGTTTTTTCTTGGCTTCTTTTTCTTTTCTTGCCAATTCATATCTGTACTTTCCGTAATCAATAATTTTACATACTGGTGGTTTTGCTGTTGGAGCAATTTTTACTAAATCCAGTTCTGCTTCTTTTGCCAATGCATAAGCTTCCTTGGCAGACATAATTCCTAACTGCTCTCCATCCTCACCAATCACACGTACTTCCTTGTCTCTAATTTGTTCGTTAATCATTAAATCGCTAATAACTGAGCACCTCCATCATAATCTTGAAAAATGTTTTTATTCATGAGCAAAAAAATAAGTAGATAGACAGACTATCCACTTATCGATTATGATCAATGACTTACAATCAATATGAACACTTAGTCGCCTAATTACGCTAAGGTGAGAGTGGATACTCTTCTTTGTTTTATTTGCTTTCATAACTTCTATAGGATATCACACCCATTTGATTATGTCAAGGATTTTTTTTACTTGAGTTTCCGTACTTTTATCCACATCCCCATAATTAGCTTCGCTAATTATGAAAAAATTTCAAAAAAATAAGGAATCCTGTTCCTTTTTGATGTAAAATTTAATCACCACAAAAAAATATCACTAAACAAAAAAGA
>JAFQCM010000094.1 GCA_017399445.1 Lachnospiraceae bacterium
AATAGACAACCGAATGGTATTTGGCTTAATTCCCTGTTCTGCCAGTTCTTCTTCTGTACTTTGGCTGTGAGTAGTAGTTGCAGGGTGTATTACTAAGGATTTTACATCAGCAACATTGGCTAACAATGAGAATAATTCTAAGTTGTCAATAAAATCTTTTGCTTTCTGCGCATCTCCCTTGATTTCAAAGGTAAAGATAGAACCACCACCATTCGGGAAATATTTTTTGTACAATGCTTTTTGTTTTTCGTCGGTAGTTACCGATGGGTGATTTACTTTTTCTACCTGTGGATGGTTGTTTAAGTATTCTACTACCTTTAATGCATTTTCTACATGGCGTTCTACACGAAGGGATAATGTTTCTAAGCCCTGCAAGAAGAAGAATGCATGGAATGGGGAAAGGGTAGCTCCTGTATCACGAAGCAGGATAGCACGAATTTTTGTTACAAATGCGGCTGCTCCTACTGCTTTTGTAAAGCTGATTCCGTGGTAGCTTGGGTTCGGTTCTGTTAAGGATGGGAATTTTCCTGATGCTTCCCAATCGAACTTGCCGCTGTCTACAATCACTCCACCAATGGTTGTTCCATGTCCACCGATAAATTTGGTTGCAGAATGAACTAGAATGTCAGCACCATATTCAATTGGTCTTACTAAGTAAGGTGTAGCAAAGGTGGAATCTACTACTAATGGAATTTTGTTTTCATGAGCAATGTTTGCAATTGCTTCAATATCTACCACATCTGAGTTTGGATTTCCTAAGGTTTCAATGAAAATTGCTTTTGTATTTTCTTTGATGGCTGCCCTTACTTCTTCTTCATTAAAAATATCTACAAAAGTTGTAGTAATTCCATACTGTGGTAAAGTATGTAATAATAAGTTAAAAGTTCCACCATAGATATTTTTTGCTGCTACAATATGGTCTCCCTGCTGTGCTAAGTTTTGAATAGTGTATGAAATAGCGGCTGCTCCAGAAGCTACTGCTAAAGCTGCTACACCGCCTTCTAAGGCTGCAATTCTTTTTTCAAATACATCTTCAGTAGGATTGGTAAGTCTTCCGTAAATATTTCCTGCATCTGCCAAACCAAAACGTGCTGCCGCGTGGTCACTGTTCTTAAATACATAAGAAGATGTCTGATAGATTGGCACTGCTCTTGCATCGGTAACTGGATCTGGATTTTCCTGTCCAACGTGTAACTGTAATGTCTCAAATTTTAAATTTCTTTCTGCTCTTGTTTTCTTACTCATAATTTATTTCTCCTATTCTATCTTTCTTCATTTTTGTTTCAATAGTATTCCTATCTGTTTACAAGGAAATAATAGCATAAAAAAAATTTCCTGTCCAATAAATAAAACTATGGATTTGTTATAGGTTTTAGCTATAACAAAATCTTTGTTTATATGACATAGTTATTTACATTTTCTAATTCCCATTCCATCATATCTTGAAGTGTTACATGATCAATTACATTATTAATTGCCTCATTCATCATACTCCACAATCTCAGGCTGACGCACTGATTTGCCTTTTCGCACTGATTATTTTCATCTTCTAAGCAGGCAACTGGAGCCATATTACCTTCCGTAAGCCTGAAAATCATTCCTACAGTATATTCTTTTGGCTCTCTGGCAAGCTGGTAGCCTCCTTGTGCTCCCCGAAAGCTTTTCACATAGCCTGCCTTTTTTAATACAGAAATAATCTGTTCTAAATACTTTTCTGAAATATGCTGCCGTTCTGCAATATCTTTAATTCTCACCATTTCACCATTATGATTGATTGCCAAATCAATCATTAATCTCAGTGCATATCTCCCCTTAGTCGAAATTCTCATTTTCTAACCTCCTATATTTTTGAATCTCTTCTAAATACTTCACAGCTAATGGGCTAAGGGTCATTCCTTTTCGGACAATATAGCCAATTCGCATCACTTCGTCTAAATCCAATGGTACTGCACAATATTCTCCTCCATTTAATTCTTCGCAAATAATACCAGAGCAAAGAGTATATCCATTCAATCCTACCATTAAATTCAATAATGTGGCTCTGTCATTGGCTTTGATGATTCTTTTATATTCGTATGTACTTAATACCTCTTCTGCAAAATAGAAAGAGTTATTGTTTCCCTGATCAAAAGAAAGGCATGGATAGTCTTTTAACTGCTCCATGCTAACTGTCTTTTCTTTGGCCAGGGGGTTCCCTTTCCACATATATGCATATGTTTTACAAGGGAACAGTTCCACGAATTCCAAGCCATTTTCTTTTAATAATTTCGTAATTACCCCGCTATTAAAGTCATTTAGATACAATATTCCCAGTTCACTTTTAAAGCTTTTCACATCTTCTATTACATCGTAAGTTTTGGTTTCATTGATTGCAAATTCATATTCATCCATGCCAAACTGTTTTACCATTTCTACAAAGGCTTTTACTGCAAAGCTATAATGCTGCATGGACACGCTGAATTTTTTCTTTGTTTCTTTCTTATTTACATAGCGGTCTTCTAACAGCTGATACTGCTCTACCACCTGTCTGGCATATCCCAAAAACTCTTTCCCCTCTACTGTTAAAGTTACTCCTTTATTGGTTCTGCGAAATAATTCTAAACCTATTTCTTTTTCTAGTTCCTTAATGGAAGCAGACAGACTGGGTTGGGTAATAAAAAGCTCTTTTGCCGCTTCATTCATGGATTGAGTATCTGATACAGTAATTGCGTACTTTAATTGTAATAGTGTCATATGCTTCTCCTTTGTTTTTATCCTTGCTCTTTTATTTTACTCCATAAAAAGAGGTGTAGAATAATATCTGTCGCCATTATCCGGTAATAATACAACAATACTTTTTCCTTTGTTTTCCGGTCTTTTTGCAACTTGTAATGCAGCATATAACGCAGCTCCAGAAGAAATTCCTACTAAGATTCCTTCTTTCTTTGCAATTAATTTTCCGGTAGTAAAGGCATCCTCGTTTTCTACTTTGATTATCTCATCATACACATCTGTATTCAAAGTTTTTGGTACAAATCCAGCTCCAATTCCCTGGATTTTATGTGGTCCTGCTGTTCCTTCTGACAATACAGGAGAACTGGCTGGTTCTACTGCAATTATTTTTACATCTGGATTCTGGGATTTTAAATACTCTCCAGTTCCTGTAATGGTTCCGCCGGTTCCTACACCTGCAATAAAGAAGTCTACTTTTCCATCGGTATCGTTCCAGATTTCCGGTCCGGTAGTTTTTTTATGAATTTCTGGGTTCGCAGGGTTTTCAAACTGTCCAGGAATATAACTGTTTTCTAATTCCTGAGCTAATTCCTCTGCCTTTGCAATGGCACCCTTCATTCCTTTTTCCCCTTCAGTTAATACTACTTCTGCCCCATATGCTTTTAAAATGTTTCTGCGTTCTACACTCATGGTTTCTGGCATGGTTAAGATAACTCGATATCCTTTTGCCGCTGCCACTGCCGCAAGTCCGATTCCTGTGTTACCAGAAGTTGGCTCAATGATTACAGAACCTTCCTTTAATAAACCTTTGGCTTCCGCATCATCTATCATTGCTTTGGCAATTCTGTCTTTTACGCTGCCAGCTGGATTAAAGTATTCTAACTTTGCCAGGATGGTAGCTTCTAAACCTTCCTCTTTTTCAATATTTTCTAATTCTACTAATGGGGTATTTCCTATTAATGCTGTGGTTCCTTTATAAATGTTTGACATGATTCTATCTCCTCCGTTTTATAATTGTTGTGTTTATTATATTCCTTAATTCATATTATGTCAATAGGAATTATATGTTTTTGTGTGATTTTCCGTATCAGTAATTAATATATTTCTAAACATCATTTCACTCCTTCTTTTGCAACATCTGGCATTTCCACAAAGTTGTGCTCTCTAACATAATCTTTTGTTATACGCAAATACATTTTTTGCTGTCTCCTCTAAATTATTCTTTTTATGTTCTATATTTTACCATAAAAATTATTAGAACTAAAATAGAATTTCAACAACAAAGGCCTGATTCTTTTAAACCAAGCCTTTCAAACTGTCAATTGCCAGTAACCTGACAAAACATCGTTAAATTTGTAAATTCTTTATTCTTTTGCTGCCTGCCCGGAATACGCAGATTTCTTTCTAACAAACTCTGCAATATTCTCAGCCTGGACTCCAACTTTTTCCCTCCAACTACTATAGTACCCTTCTTTTCCTCTCAAGGTTTCTGGTACTACTTCTTTCTTTTCTACTACCAGCAATACAACAATTCCAGCATTATTCAAATGAGTGACTACTTCCTCAATTGCCTCGCCCTGCTCAGGTTCGTACAAATAAGTATGTCTGCCCAAGCTACTTAAAAGCTTTTCTACATTTTCTGCCAGTTCCAAAGTAATTCCATCTTCATCTATTGAAAATTCAACTGTTACAGGTACCTGACCTTTTAAAGCAGAACGAGTCTGTTTATTTACTTTATGGTCTGACAAATTACTCTCATCTGTATGCACTTCTGCCACAACACCACATGCAGATGTCATATTAGTAACACGGTCTATTAAAATCAGTTCTCCCAATGTTTTATGATTTTTAAATTCATCTACTACGATACTGTCTCCAAAGGATACTTTACATACCGCAATTTCATTCTTACTAATACTGTCTGCTTTCTTTTCTTCTCCTGTATTTACATCAATGGTATGAAGAATTTCTGTTACTACACCCGGAATTAATTTTGTTCCCAATTTTACAAAGTAGTTCTTTCCATTTTCTAATTTATCATCATCCATCCAAAGTATGGTAGTGGTAATGGAAGATGCAATTTTCACATCCGAATTGGCTGTTAATACACAACCTCTGGATACATCCACTTCTCTGTCTAACTGGATAGTAACCGGCTGACCTTTGAATGCTGTCTCTGTGCTCTTATCCCCAACGTGAATACTCTTTACATGTGCTTTTTCATTATTTGGTAATGTAGTAATTTCATCCCCTACCGAAATACTTCCTGCCTCAATTTGTCCCTGAAATCCTCTAAATTCATGATTTGGACGGCAAACTCTCTGTATTGGGAGATAAAATCCTTTTTCTTCCTGGGTTTCTGTCACATCTACCTGTTCTAAATAAGTAAGTAATGCTTCTCCTGTGTACCAAGGAATGTTCTCTGATTTTTTTGTTACATTGTCACCTTCTGTTGCTGAAAGGGGAATTGAAATTACTTTTGCAAGAGAAAGTTCTTCTGTTAATTCTTTGATCTGTGCTTCAATCTTACGGAATACTTCTTCACTGTATCCCACCAAATCCATTTTGTTTACAGCAAAAACAAAGTTCTGAATTCCCATTAAAGCACAAATTCTGGCATGACGCTTAGTCTGGATTAATACTCCCTGCTTTGCATCAATTAAGATGATTGCCAAATCTGCAAAAGAAGCCCCTACAGCCATGTTTCTGGTATATTCTTCGTGTCCCGGAGTATCTGCCACGATGAAACTTCTATTATCTGTAGTAAAATAACGATAAGCCACATCAATGGTAATTCCCTGCTCTCTTTCTGCCATTAATCCGTCTAATAAAAGGGAGTAATCTATCAAAATTTCTTCATTAGAAGGACGATAGTAATTATCTCCTGCAATTCTCTGTGCCTCATCAGAATATAAGAAACTTAAATATTCTGTTGCTACTTCTCTGGTTCCCTTAGAATCTACTACAGAATCTACTACTGCAACTGATGGCTGTGCCAGAATACTAATGCTTGGAGTTATAATTTCATAATCATCCGGATAATCTTTTTGAGAAAGGTATGCCTCATTTTCCCAGGCAATTAATACATCTCCCTGACCATTTTCTACAAATGAAGTAGTGGCACCTCTTGCACCGGAATCTAACACTAACACATTTTCATACAATTTCTTGATAAAATCTTTCACTTGTGTTTCGTCTCCGTTATATAATTTATCTGCATAAGCCCAGGCTGCTAAATAATTCCATCTTGCTCCACCGGAAGTCTTTGGATTTGGAGTAATCACACCTACTCCTTCTTTTACCAAATCATTCCAATCCTGAATATTCTTTGGATTTCCTTTTCGAACCAGGAAAACAATGGTGGATGTGTATGGTGCACTATCCTATTCAAATTCATCTACCCAACCTGATTCGATCAGCCCTGCCTCCTGTATGGCATTTACATCATATTCTAGCGCAAGGGTAACTACATCTGCTTCCAGACCGTTTGCTACTTCTAATGCCTGCTACAAATAAATTTACAATTTTCTTTTTCATAGTATCCTCTCCTTTTTCCTACTAATCCGCTAGGTTTAATATGATAGTACTATCTAAAATTAATTTTGCCAACAACTTTTTTCAAATATTTGGTAATTTTGTAAAAATTCAGATAATTTGAATCAATTTTGATATAAGAAAAACTCTGAAAACGCTCACTAATGAGCGAATTCAGAGTTCTTACTCTAGCCGTTTTATTATTCTATTGTCGATTATAATATTCTATTCCATCATCTGGAAAGAAATCTGTTCTAATATATCCATCTGTAGATACTACCACAAACTCATCTTACAAGTTCTTTTCATTTTTCACTCCCTAATATTTTTCCCAATGTACTTTATCCATTTTTAATTCTTCTAAGGTATGTGCCTTTGGATGTTCCTCCTTTAGGATACCTACAGAAAGTATTGCTTCTAATACATATTTTTCCGGAACTCCCAACAATTCACGGCAATACTGTTCTGTGGAAATTCCACTTTCTGTTTCCCGTAATCTCCCTTGAATCCAGCAGCTTCCCAGACCTAAACTATCTGCCATTAAGTGCATATTGCTCATGGCAATGGAGCAATCTTCTGTCCAGACATCGGTTTTTTCCGGATCTGCGAATACTACAATGGCACAGCCTGCATTTTCCAGCATCTTTGCTGCACCTATTCTGCATTCAGATAATTTCTGCAATTTTTCTTTTTCCTGTACTACTACAAATTCCCATGGCTGCCTGCTTCTGCCCGAGGCTGCTAATAGACCTGCCTGCAAAATCTTTTCCATTTTTTCCTTTGGAACATGCTCTCCTGTATACTGTCTTACACTTCTTCTGTTTAATAACAAATCTAATAATTCCATTAAAATTTCTCTCCTTTTCGTAACTCCTAAACTTTTACCAGATCCTTCACCACTTCTGAAGCAATCATTAGTCCCACTACAGAAGGAACAAATGCTACCGACCCTGGAGTTGTCTTCTGTCTGGTTCCTGTCACTTCTTCCTTAGCATCTTCTTCTGCACTTCCTATTGGAGTCAGCGGTTCTTCCTTAGAATACACTACTTTCAAATGCTTAATATTTCTTTTCTTCAGTTCTCTTCTCATAACTTTTGCCAGTGGACAGACGGAGGTCTTATATATATCTGTTATTTCAAACTCCGCCGGATTCAGTTTATTCCCTGCTCCCATACTGCTGATAATTGGCACACCGGCTTCTTCTGCCTGCATTACAAGCTGTATCTTGGCAGTTACTGTATCTACTGCATCCACCACATAGGAATATTGCGAAAAATCAAATTCATCCTTATTCTCAGGCAAATAGAAGCATCTGTGAACTTCTACCCTACATTCTGGATTAATTTCTAAAATTCTTTCTTTCATTACATCTGTTTTATATTGCCCTACAGTTTTTCTTGTGGCAATTATCTGTCTATTTAAATTACTTCGGCTGACGGTATCATTATCAATCAAATCCACAGCTCCTACTCCACTTCTTACCAACGCTTCTACCACATAACCGCCTACTCCTCCGATACCAAAAACTGCCACTCTGGATTGTGACAGTTTTTCTAAAGCATCGCTTCCAAGGAGTAATTCTGTTCTTGAAAATTCTTCTAACATAGTTTCTCCTATCATTATTGAATTGAAATTACCTTATAATCCTTATCTTCTACCGTTTTCTTTAAGACTTCATTAGAAATTTCTCCATTCAATTTCACAATAGCCGTTCCATTTTCATGGCTTACTATTGCTTCTGTTACCTGTGGAAGTTCCTCTAAACATTTCTTTACCGCTGCCTCACAATGTCCACACATCATTCCTTCAATTTTCATTGTCTTTTCCATTTCTTTTTCCTCCATTTTCTTTTCGTCCATTTTGTTTTTTCTGATTATTTTTTTATCTTTCTTTGGATTATACATTTGACACAAGTTTAATCGTAACGCATTGGTTACTACACAAAAACTGGACAAACTCATTGCTGCTGCCCCAAACATAGGATTTAACTGCCAGCCTAACAAAGGGATAAAGACCCCTGCTGCTAATGGGATTCCTATTATATTATAAATAAATGCCCAAAACAAGTTTTCATAAATATTATTTAAAGTTGCACGACTTAACCGAATAGCTGCCGGCACATCACTTAGCCTGCTTTTCATCAAAACTACATCTGCCGCATCAATGGCAATATCAGTACCTGCCCCAATGGCAATCCCTATATCTGCTCTGGTCAAAGCAGGAGCATCATTAATTCCATCCCCTACCATGACAACTTTGCCTTTTTCTTTCAAAGAACGGATAACACTTTCTTTTCCTTCCGGCAGCACTCCTGCAATAACTTCATCCACGCCCGCCTGCTTTCCAATTGCATTGGCAGTACGCTCATTGTCTCCAGTAAGCATTACCACATGAATGCCCATATTCTGCAACTGCTTCACTGCTTCCGGACTGTCTTCTTTCATAGTATCGGCTACTGCTATCATACCCATTAGTTTTTTATTCTTTGAAAAAAACAAAGGAGTCTTTCCTTCTGATGCCAACTGTTCTGATTTTTCTTTGATTTCATTGGAAACTTCTGTCTGATTTTCTATAAACTTGTAGTTTCCTCCCGCCAGACTTTCTCCCTGCAACATAGCAGACAAACCGTTCCCCGGTACTGCTTGAAACTCTGTTACTTCTTTTGCTTCTACCTGTTGTTCCTGAGCATACTCTAAAATTGCTTTTGCCAAAGGATGTTCACTTTTTCGCTCCAATGCATAGGCATTGATAAGCAATTCTTTTTCTAAAATACCCTCGGCTGGTATTATATCAGTTACTTTTGGTCTTCCTTCTGTAATAGTTCCAGTTTTATCCAATGCTACAATCTGCACTTTTCCAGCTTCTTCTAGAGCTACGGCTGTCTTAAACATAATTCCGTGCTTTGCACCCATTCCGTTACCCACCATAATTGCCACTGGGGTTGCCAGCCCTAATGCACATGGACAACTGATTACCAATACTGAAATTCCTCTTGCCAGTGCAAAACCAATGCTTTCCCCTATGAAAAGCCATACGAATGTAGTTATAATGGCAATTCCCATGACTGCTGGAACAAATACTCCCGACACTTTATCTGCTACTTTGGCAATCGGCGCTTTGGTTGCCGCTGCATCACTTACCATTTTTATAATCTGAGACAATGTAGTATCTTCTCCTACTCTGGTAGCTTCACAACGGATAAATCCTGACTGATTTATAGTTGCCGCTGATACTCTGTCTCCCGGTTCTTTGTCTACCGGAATACTTTCTCCGGTCAGTGCTGCTTCATTTATAGCACTGATTCCTTCTAAAATCACTCCGTCTACAGGAATATTTTCTCCAGGGCGTACTACAAAAACATCACCTTTTTGCACCTGTTCAATGGCTACTTCCATTTCTGTTCCGTCTTTTAAAATCCTTGCTGTTTTGGGTGCCAGCTTCATTAAACTTTTTAATGCATCGGTGGTTTTTCCCTTAGATCTGGCTTCTAACATTTTTCCTAAGGTAATTAATGTTAAAATCATAGCCGCAGATTCAAAATAGAATTCATGCATATAAGACATAACTCCTGACATATCTCCTTTTACCTGAGCGTCTGTCATGGCAAATAATGCATAGGTGCTGTATACAAAAGCTGCACTAGAACCAAGGGCTACCAAAGTATCCATATTAGGAGCTTTATGGAACAATCCTTTTAATCCACTAATGAAAAACTTTTGATTAATTACCATAATTGCTATGGTTAAAAGTAACTGTATCAAACCCATTGCCACATGATTTTCTTCTACTATTTTGGGTAGAGGCCAGTTCCACATCATATGTCCCATGGAAAAATACATTAACACCACTAAAAAAACTAAAGAAGTAATTAATCTTCGCTTTAATATGGGTGTTTCTCTATCTTTTAATAATTCTTCTTCTGGGTTTCCCGCTGTACTTTTATTTTGTGAATTAGTGCTTTTTACTGCTGCACCATATCCTGCTTTTTCTACTGCCTGAATAATTTCTGCATCTGATGCATTGCCTTCCACTCCCATGGAATTTGTTAACAAACTGACAGAGCAGGAAGTAACTCCTGGCACCTGTGTCACTGCCTTTTCTACCCGACTGCTACAGGCGGCGCAACTCATTCCTGTTACTGTATATTGTTTCATTCTTGCCGTTACCTCCTTTTTGTTTTGTCTAAAAGTTTCCTTTTCTTAATCTTACTATTTCCTGTCTTGCTGATTTTACTTCATTAATTTGGGTAAAATCGCAAGCAATTCTTCCATAGATTCTTCTTTTCCATTTCGAATGTCTTGCGTGATACAAGTTTTCATATGATTTGCCAGCAATACTTTGTTGAAACTATTCAATGCTGCGTTCACTGCAGCCACCTGAATTAAAATATCTGTACAATAGGCATCTTTTTCTACCATCCCTTTGATTCCCCGTACCTGTCCTTCAATACGGTTTAGACGGTTTAATAAATCTTTATATTCCTTTTCGGAACGCTCCTTTGTTTTATGACAACAAGATTCTTTTTCTTCTTCCATGGTCTTCACCTCACATTTCTACTATATTTTATACCCTACAGGGGTATATTTCAAGTACTATTTTTGTGCAAAACTTACAAACCATTTTTTTTGAATTTCTACATTAGATTCTATTGCTTTTTTGTGAACTACTACGTACAATATAACTTACAAGATATCTTGATTACATTACCATGAATTACAAAGGGAGGGGTGATATCATGACAAACGAGGAATTATTATCGGCAATTTCAGACATGTTAGATGAAAAACTTGACCAGAAACTAGATGAAAAGCTTGAACAAAAACTAGACGAAAAGCTTGATCAAAAACTAGATGAAAAGCTTGACCAGAAACTAGAACCTTTAAAGAATAGTATTACAACTATGCAGCATGACATATACGAAATTAAGGACAAACAACAACAAATGGGATTAGTCTTGGAAAATGATGTTCTTCCTAGATTACAAAATATTGAATCCTGTTATATTTCTACATATGACAGATATAAAAATAGTGTGGATGACTACGAAGTAATGAAGCAAGACATTGATCTACTAAAAAAAGTAGTTGCAGAACATAGTGAGAAGCTGCAAAAAATATCCTAATATCTTCATGAAATGATGTAAAAAAAGGTGTGGGATTTAGTATATTTATCCCTATCTACTCATTATAGGGAATAATATTCTAAATCTCTACACCTTTTACAACATACTACACTATACTTTCACTTCAAATCCAGTATTTTCAATTGTCTGCTTTAATATTTCATCTGAAATCTCTTTACTATAAGAAAATTTTGGTGTTTACTTTTTTATGTTTACCTTACACACTGCACCATCAATTTTATTAAATTGCTTTTCTATATGAACTATTGAAAATATTTTTCCATATAGGTACTTCATTGAATTTTTTTAATTAATCTCCTCTTGCTACTTTTGCCGGATACCATTTCTGAAACCATATGGTAAAAGCTCCCATAAAAATTGGCAATATAGAGTTGATGGCACCAATATACGAAGATGCCTTGGTTCCCATAATAGCATAAGTCCAAATTGGTGTAAGCATATATAAAATTCCCCATAGTAATGTTAAAATCTTATTCGTTTTCAAAAATAATGGATTTTTTAAGGCAATTTCGCCCTTATACTGGTTCATGGAGTAATGTGCTGTTAATGGTATACTTCCAAAACAGCTTACTACCCACATAATTCCGAATGCCAAATAAGAAAGTGACAATGTTATCCTTTCATTGACTCCTACAAGGGTTACTATGGAAAATCCTGTTACCAAAACACCCGTTATTACATCATACATAGTTTTCTTATGAGAGTAAAAAATTAGTGGAAGCAATACACAAATTCCAATACTCATCAAACTGCCGGCATAATTATCAATGGCAGCGGCTACCCAAAATACAATCCAAGGAATTAGCATCATATTCATATTAGTATCCTTATAAGGAATATGCATTTTTCTGGTATTTTCTTCTGTGCTTTGTTTTTCCTC
>JAFQCM010000095.1 GCA_017399445.1 Lachnospiraceae bacterium
AAAAAAGAAAAGAAACCTAAAGAACCAAAAGAAAAAGAAATTACGCCAAAGGAACCACCACTTCCAAAGAAACCAGTAATTCTGATTTTATTGATGGCAGCTTCTATATTAGCATTAGTGCTGCTAAGTAATAATGTGATTAACTATCAGATAAGTGTTAGTAAAGCAGATAATTTATTTATTAATGGAAATTATGAAGAAGCTTATCAGAATATTCTTGGTGTAAAAGTTAAAGAGGAAGACGAGCAGTTATATGATAGAATCCGCATTATGACAAAATTGGAATCTAAGTATAAGATGTATCTGGCACATATTGAAAATGAACAGTATGATGAAGCTTTAAATGATTTAATTATGGGCGTTGTGAAATATGACAAATATGCAAAGGATGCAGAAGAACTTGGCATTAAAAAGGCTTATGATGATGAATTTACATTAATTGAAGAACAATTGAATCTGGTCTTTGGAGTAGATGTGGAACAGGTAAGAGATTGGTACTATACATTAAGTGCATTAGATTATACTAATATGGTACGAGATGTGGTAAAAGCTGCAGGATATACTGTGGAGGAATCTGATGTAATAGAGGAAGAAACAGAAAATGAAGATTATTCAGAATATGGTATCCAGGCAGTGGAATAAATTAAGAAAGGTGTGACATACAAAATGATAGCCATTATTGACTATGACGCAGGAAATATTAAAAGTGTGGAGAAGGCACTTTTGTATTTGGGTGAGAAGGCAGAAATTACAAGGGATAAACAGAAGATTTTAAATGCAGACAAGGTTATTTTGCCGGGGGTAGGAAATTTTGGAGATGCAATGGCAAATATACATAAGTATGAGCTTGCACCTGTGATTAAAGAAGTAATCCATAGAAGAACACCATTTCTTGGTATTTGTGTGGGACTACAGCTATTGTTTGAACGAAGCGATGAATCAGATGGAGTACCGGGACTTGGAATATTAGAAGGAGAAATTTTAAGAATACCAGATAAAGAAGGACTCAAAATTCCTCAAATAGGCTGGAATGATATTATGATTGATAACTCCTGTCAAATCTTTAAGGATTTACCAGAAAACCCATTTGTGTATTTTGTTCATTCCTATTACTTAAAGGCAAGAGATGAGTCAATTGTGAAAGCTACCGCAGAGTATGGAACTTTAATTCATGCTGCAGTACAGAAAGACAACGTGTTTGCATGTCAGTTTCATCCTGAAAAGAGCGGTGAAATTGGACTTAAAATATTGAAAAATTTTATTGAACTTTAAGAGGCATGCAAGGAGGAAGGAACAGATGTTAACAAAGAGAATTATTCCATGTCTGGATGTACATAATGGACGTGTGGTAAAAGGAATTAATTTTGTGAATTTAAAAGATGCAGGGGACCCGGTAGAAATTGCAGCAGCGTACGATAAAGCGGGAGCTGATGAGGTAGTTTTTCTTGATATTACTGCTTCCTCAGATGCAAGGAAAACAGTAGTAGATATGGTAAGACGTGTAGCGGAAAAAGTATTCATTCCATTTACAGTAGGTGGTGGAATTCGTACCGTAGATGATTTTAAGGAACTGTTAAGAGAAGGAGCAGATAAAATTTCCATTAATTCTTCTGCCATTAATAATCCAAGACTGATTAGTGATGCAGCAGATAAGTTTGGGTGCCAGTGTGTAGTAGTGGCAATTGATGCCAAGAAAAGAGCTGACGGTAGTGGATGGAACATTTATAAGAATGGCGGAAGAATTGATGTGGGAATTGATGCAGTAGAATGGGCAATGCAGGCGGACAAACTTGGTGCTGGAGAGATTCTTTTAACCAGTATGGATTGTGATGGAACAAAAGCTGGATATGATATTGAACTTACCAGAACCATTGCAGAAAATGTTTCCATTCCAGTAATTGCTTCTGGTGGAGCAGGAACCAAAGAACATTTTTATGATGCCTTGACAGAAGGAAAGGCAGATGCGGCTTTGGCAGCCTCTTTGTTCCATTATAAAGAATTAGAAATCAATGATTTGAAGAATTATTTGAAAGAACGTCAAGTCTCTGTGCGAATTTAAAGAGAAAAAGGTTTAGGAAATGATACTATTTACAGTTTTTGTGAATAGTAATCAGAAATTACTTTTGCGGAGGAAATATCATGACAATGATTAGTAATGACTGGCTGGATTCCATTCAGGGAGAATTTAAAAAGCCATATTATAAGGAACTTTATCAATTTGTAAAAGATGAATATAGTAGAACAGTGATATATCCGCCAGCAGAGGATATTTTCAATGCATTTCATTTTACTCCATTAAGTGAAGTGAAGGTGCTACTCTTAGGACAGGATCCATATCATAATGAACATCAGGCTCATGGACTTAGCTTTTCTGTTTTGCCAGAACAAAAGGATATTCCGCCATCATTACAAAACATTTATAAAGAACTGCAGGATGATTGTGGATGCTACATTCCAAATAATGGGTATTTGAAAAAATGGGCAGACCAGGGAGTACTTCTTTTAAATACAGTACTTACAGTGAGAGCCCATCAGGCAAATTCTCATCAAGGTAAGGGCTGGGAAACTTTTACCGATGCAGTGATTCAGGCAGTAAATGCCCAGGACAGACCAATTGTGTATTTCCTTTGGGGCAGACCAGCACAGATGAAAGAAAAAATGTTAACCAATTCGAAGCATTTAGTATTAAAAGCACCTCATCCAAGTCCATTGTCTGCATATCGTGGATTTTTTGGATGTAAACATTTTAGTCAGGCAAATGAATTTTTGAAGGCAAATGGGATTGAGCCTATTGACTGGCAGATTGAAAATTTAAATTAAGAATGACAAACGAAAGATGACAGGGTAATAGAAGAAAGCTGTGGCATTGTGCTCCCCCCTTTTATTAGATGAAATTCTAATGAAAGGGGATTTTTTATGATATAGGAAATTTCTCTGAAATTCCCTATATCATAATAGCTACGCGCGCGGCACAAAAGTTGTGCTGGATAATAAATTGAAACGCGAGAGTGTGTGAAGTACACTTTTGTCCTTTTTTGTGAACCAAAAGATAAGTTATTACAATGTATAAGTGAAGGGCAAAGAAAAGCCTGTGAAAGACGTCTTAAATATGGTGGTGAGAAGAAAAATGAACAGACAGCAGCTGGAACAGTGCATAAATACTTATGGAACAGTAATTTATGCATTTTGCAGCCGAATTACTTGCAACAAACAGGAACCAGAGGATTTGTATTAGGATACCTTTCTAAAAGCAGTGGAACTGGGAGAAAAATAGATGAGACACAAAATCCCAAAAGTTATTTGATATCCATAGCATTGAGAATATGGAAAAATAAAAAGCGAAAATTTGCATGGAGAAGAAGAATGGCAGGGGATAGCCAGTTAGTGGAAGAAGCTGTCAGTGGAGATGTACTGATAGGGGAGGACAGAGCAAGTTCTCCGGAAGGCAATGTTTTGGCGTGGGAATTAGGATTTCAGTATGAATTTAATAGTATCGCCATTAGTAAAAGGTTTAAAACCATGGCAGTTTAATATTTATACCATGGATGGGGGATGTATGGCAATCTCAGAGAATGGAATAGAATACCGTATTACAGAAAGTGATAATATAGAAAGTTTTGCAGACAGAGGACTGTATCTTGCTGTTACAGAGGGGGTTCTTTCTGCAAAGGCATATGCATATGATGAAATTACGGGGGGAAATTACGAAAAGGGAGTCTTATCAAGGAGTAAATGTATTATTTGATTTGCCAATTGATGAAGGTAAGGCAGATAGAGAAGCTGCTGAGAAATATTTGAAAGAAATGGAGGAAGAGAACTCATCAGAGGATGAGACAGAAAATGTAGTTAAAGATACCACAATAAAAGAAGCTATAGATGCAAGTACCTTGACAGAGTGAGTAATTCAGTGGACCAGTGTGGAAATTGAAAAAAAATGCAAAATTACTGGAAGACTTCACACAGACATTGACGCCGAATACAGAAGGAAGAATTATAATTTCAGAATTCAAACTTGAAAATGAAGGTATGGAAGTTGGAGAAGGAAAAATTCAGCTAGATAGTTTTTTACAGGATTATTCTGTAGGTGAAATGTTTCCAATGGGCAGTATGGCGAAAGACGAGGAAGAAGTGTATATAGAAACCCTTACCTTAAATGAAGATGGAACAGTAACCTATAAGATTTACCGTAAGCGCCTAATTTTAGGGTGTTCCTATAAACTAAAACCGGCATCCCGTTAGGATGCCAGATAAGCGAGCGTTTCACTCTATTTTATTTACAAGCTTTGCTAGCTTCTTCACTCCATGGAGCAAGTAAAGCCAATTCAT
>JAFQCM010000096.1 GCA_017399445.1 Lachnospiraceae bacterium
CTTCAGCAGAAGTAATAGAAGCTTTGAGACTTACAAAGGTTTTGGCAGGTTTACGAAATGGAAAAGGTGCCTCTTTGGAAGATTTGCGGGATGCAGCCATTACCTGTATGGGGCACGGAAGCTTCGGAGAAATTTCTATGGCATGTGCAGATACAGAAATCGGTACTAAAATTGGAAAACTACCGGAAGGAACCGTATGTACTTCTTTACAGGAGGATTTTAAACGACAGTTAAAAGGATTGAAAATGGAAAAATATTTTTCCGCGGTTTTGGAAGAATTAGAACTGGATTTAAGAGAGAATTTAAGAGTAAAATCGGAAAAATCTGCGTTTTTAGATTTGAACCGTTCCTTCTTTTTACAGCGAATGAAAGTATTAGGAATTCATTTTTGTAAGCAACTGGAACGAAAACAAGATAATGCTACCTGGGCAGAATTATGGGCATTACAATGGAATCCGGAAGTGGAAATAGAAATTGTAGAAGCCTCTTTAAAAGGAGATACCATATTACAGGCGGCAGAATTTGAATTAAGAAAACAACTAGCAGAATCGGATAATCTGCCAAAAACTGCAAAAATATTATCTGAGGCATTTTTATGTGGTATTCCAAATGTAGTGCATACTGCAGTTTATGCTGTACAAAATATGGCGACAAACTGTACCGGAGTAAGAGAGATCGGAGTTACCATTGGAACTCTTTCTGATATTATACGATTTGGAAATATAAGAGGATTAGAAACGGATGCCTTGATTCCTTTAATGGAAACATTGTTTCTGCGTTTCTGTCTGGAGATCGGAAATGAAGTGGTATGTGATAAAAGTGCTTCCGATGAAATTACTCATGGAATGGAACTGGTAAATTCTGCTTGTCTTTCCCATGAATTTTTAAAGGAAGAAAACTGGATTCAGCTGCTTTTAGATTTGGCAGACAGAGATTTTATTAATATGAGAATTTCTGGCTTTGCCACAGCAATTTTAGTAGAGCGTGGAAAAATGAGTAATGAAACACTGGCAGAATTAATTAGCAGACGACTTTCTAAGGGAACACCGGCTGCAGAAGGTGCCGGATGGTTTGAAGGGCTTGCCATGAAAAACAGACGTTCTCTTATTAGCCGCTTTAGCTTGTGGGAAAAACTGTTTGAGTATGTTTCAGAACTGGATGAAGAAGAATTTAAGGCTGCACTGGTTTGTCTGCGAAGAACCTTTGGGGTATTTACTCCTTCTGAAAAAACAGATATTGCAGAAAATATTGGAGAAATCTTAGGAATTTCAAAGGAAAGTGCTGCGGAATTTATTGCTACTCCAATTAGCGCAGTGGAACAGCAGGCAATAGAAGATTTGGACGATTTTGATTTTGGTGATATTTAGTACAGCGTTCTCAAAAAATTTACTGGAATTGTTTTTGGAACATTGTACTAGTATAACATTCACGAAGACGAAGTGTTATACTAGAGGATTTGGTGAAAGAATATGGAAGAAAAAACATTAAAAAATTTAAAACGATGGCGTTTGATTTTAGGAGAAGATGCTGCGAAAAAAATGGAGGATATGGGTGGAGAAGGATTTCAGCTTTCGGAAGAGGAACTGTTAATGGACTCTGCCTTGGCAGCAATTTATGGAAATGATGGAATAGAAGAAGGCAGGGGAGGAAGCGGTGCCGGAAATGGTATGTCTAATCCTCAGATTACCCGATGGCTTGGAGATTTAAGAAGTCTTTTTGC
>JAFQCM010000097.1 GCA_017399445.1 Lachnospiraceae bacterium
AGAATTAAATGCCATGAGTGATGACGAAGTGAAGAAGATTATTAAGAACATCCGTGTTATCTCCAGAGCGCTTCCAACAGATAAGAGCCGTATGGTAAAAATCTGTCAGGAACTTAACTTAGTAGTAGGTATGACTGGTGACGGTGTAAACGACAGCCCGGCCTTAAAGAGAGCAGACGTAGGTTTCGCGATGGGTAGTGGTACTGACGTGGCAAAAGAAGCTGGTAAGCTAGTTATTTTGGATGACAACTTTAATTCCATTAAAAATGCTATCTGGTATGGTAGAACGCTATACATTAATATTTTGAAATTCTGTAAGATGCAGTTGGTAATCAATGTTGCAGCAGTATTAGTATCTGCAATTTGTCCGTTTATTGGTGTTGAATCACCATTGAAGGTAACTCATCTGTTATGGATTAACCTTTGTATGGACAGTCTTGCATCCATTATGTTTGCAGGGGAACCGGCACTGGAAAAATATATGCGCCAGAAACCAAGAAGACGTGATGAAAGTATTATCAGCAAGCCAATGGCCATGCAGATTGGAGTTATGGGTGGATGGTTAACCCTTATGAGTATTTTATGGTTTAAATTGCCAATTATGGGTTCACTTACTCCGGCAGAGTTTGCACCAAATTCCTTCTTTGCATCCTTCTTCAATACAGAGGCCCAGTTCTATACAGGCTATTTCTGTATGTTCGTATTTGCGTTTATGGTAAATGCATTTAATGTAAGAAGTGACAGTTTGAATGTATTTGAACACATCAAAGAAAACTCTACATTCATAAAGATGTGGTTTTTAATTATGGCAGTACAGATTGTATTGGTATCTATCGGTGGAATTATCGGAGATATCTTCAGCTGTGAAAGATTTGGATTAACAGGATGGGGAGTTGTTATTTTGATGGCACTTACCATGTATCCAATTGATGTGATACGAAAACTGATTGTAAAAGTAACAGCAAAAAAATAAGAGTTTGAAGTTGTACGGCATGTACCCGGTATGTGGTATGTGCCGTATTTTAATGAGTAATAAACCAAAGAAATAGATAAAGGAGAAAAGGATGACTTATTTTTGTTCAGATCTTGATAATACGTTGATTTATTCTTATCGGCATGATATTGGAAATGAAAAAGTATTAGTAGAAACCAAGGAAGGAAAAGAACTTTCTTATATGACGAAAGTTTCTTATGAGTTGCTTAAGCAGGTATCTCAGAAAAAAGAATTAATTCCTTTAACTACTCGTTCTCTGGAGCAATATTCCAGAATTGATTTTGGAAATCAGGTGAAAATTAAATATGCGTTGGTAGCCAATGGTGGTATTTTATTAGAGAATAATAAAATAAATGAAGATTGGTTTAAGGAAACTAATAAAATTGTGAGCTATGCAGAGGAAGAACTGGAAAAAGGAATTGAAATACTAAAGAAAGATGAGAATATTTGCTTTGAAATAAGAAAAGTGGATGGATTGTCTGTATTTACCAAAAGCAACAATGTAGGAGAAACTATAAAGCGGCTAAAAGATACGTTAAATCCAGATATTGTGTATGTGGATTATAATGGTGCTAAGGTTTATATTTTCCCAGAAAAATTAGATAAAGGTTCTTCTCTGAAACGTTTTCGTAATTATGTAGGAGAGAATACTTCTTTTGTGGCGGCTGGAGACAGTGATTTTGATGTGCCAATGCTGTTAGCAGCAGATTATGGTTTTTGCCCGGAAAGTTTGGTACTTCCTGAAAAGGAAAGCATCGTAAAACTGGCAAATCACAGATTTTCGGACGAAATGCTAAGAAGAGTGTTAGAATTATAAAAGCATCGAAGATATTAGTTAGTTAAAGTAAAATGAAATGTTGGAAGGAATATCAGAACTTGGTGTTGACCAGAAAATGAACGATTAAATGACGATTTGACATATAGGATAAGGAGAACATGATGGAATATATTTATCCTGATTATTATAAAAAATTTCAGTGCATTGCTGAAAAGTGTGAAGATACCTGCTGTGCAGGCTGGGGAATTGTAATTGATGACAAATCTTTGAAAAAGTATAAAAATTATAAAGGCGGATTTGGAAACCGTTTACGTAATTCCATTGACTGGAAAGAAAAATCCTTTGAACAAACAGAAAAAAGATGTGCTTTTTTAAACGAAAGTAATTTATGTGATATATATAGTGAAGCAGGAGCGGATATGCTTTGTATGACTTGTAGACGATATCCAAGACATTATGAGGAATTTGAGAATTTAAGAGAAGTTTCTCTTTCTCTGTCCTGTCCTGAAGTGGCAAGAATGGTTCTTGGTAATAAGGATAAGGTTACTTTTCAAAGTTCTTATCTTGAGAAAAAGGAAGAAGAATATGAGGAGTTTGACTTCTTTCTATTTACCAAACTGCAGGAAATTAGGGAGTTTTTTTTAGAAGTGATACAAAATAGGGAAATGTCTCTGGAATATCGTATGGCATTAATTACAGCGGCTGCTCACGATATTCAGGGAAGAATTTCCAGAGGGAAATTGTTTGAAATAGACGATTTACTTGAAAGGTTTCGGAAAAAATCTTTTCAGATAAAGGCGAAAAGAAAGTTTGAAGAATATGAAGGTTGTCCTATGGAAAATTTTAAAACGATAAAAAGGATTATGGGAAATCTTCATGAGTTAGAAGTGTTAAATGAGAACTGGCCGAATTTTTTGAAAGAGTGTGAAGAGATACTTTATAGCAAGGGGGAAGAATACTATAACGCCCAAAAACAGGAATTTAAAAAGTATTATAAAGAAAAAGAATATGAATACGAACAGATTATGATATACTTTCTGTTTGGATATTTATCCGGGGCTGTTTATGATGAAAATGCATATGATAAGGTAAGATTTGCAGTGGTAAATACACTTTTACTTGGGGAAATCGACATTGCCATGTGGATAAAGAATAAGAAACAATTGGACTTTTGTGGACAAGTAGATATTGTCCACCGGTTTGCAAGAGAACTAGAGCATTCAGATCCAAATCTGGATGAAATGGAAGTGATGATTGGGTACCAGGAGGAGTATTCATTGGATAATTTGCTATATTGCATTATGAACTAAGTGGTGAGTATGGGATTGTGAAGAGTACACCATAATACAACAGAATTTTCAGTTGTTGGAAGAATTATAAGAATGTCACCTTGACAAATGGTTACATACCAAGTATATCATTTTCAATACCTGTCAAGAAATTGAAAATCTCTGCTATGGGTAGAAACTTGCCTGTGCAGAGATTTTTATTTGTTATAATCATATATAGTTTGTTTTTTGATAATAATGTTGATAATTGTTTCGCTTTTTACATATTATTAGAATACACCCGCATTTCCCGTCCTTTTGCGGTAAAGTTTACATTTTTACGTTCCGAAACAAGCTTTTCCTTAATCCCATTAATGATCACCGTAGTTCCTACATTTACAGGTCCGGTTACAATAACAGTTCCATCAATGGAGCGTTCTCGAATATCAATTAATTCTTCCTTTTGTGTAGTCAGTTCCTTCACTTTTGCTTGATATGTAATTTTATCCCGGAAACAGGCTGCTTTTTGTTCAGCAAGTACTGGGTCAGGTCGGTTCTTTAATTGGGCAGTCAGGCGTGCAATACTTCGTTCTGCTTCCAATAAACTGTCTTTTGCAGAAGCTAAATCTTCATCTAAAAGAGCAACAATTTCTTTAAATTCTTTTTCAAACCCAACGATTAATTTGGTTTTCACACCAACACGGTTGCCAAGAGAATAAGCAGTAATCTTTTCCACAGCTTTGGTAGTACCGCCAATAATGTTTCCACGGTTTCCTGAAATGATAATTTCAGCCCCAGAATCTACATTACAATTCAATAAAGCGTTTGCAGTAATATTTCCTCCTGCAGTTACATTGGTCTGTTCCAAAAATTTCGCCATAACTTGTCCTTTGGCTTTAATAGTTCCAATGCCGGAACCTTGCATTCCATTTTTTAAGATAACATTTTTACCTGCATATAAATTTGCAATTTCCACATGACCATTTACGGTAATAGTTCCAGTGGTGCGAATTGTAGTATTGGCAAACACATTTCCTTTCACCAGTACATCTCCATTAAAATTAATATCTCCAGTAGCAGCATCTACGTTTTCCTCAATAATGTAGATAGGAGTAACAGAAAGCTGGTGTTCAGATTCTGTATAAGAAATTTTCCCTTCTGTGGAAGCATAATATTCTCTGCCATCTTGGGTAACCACAAATCCTTTTCCTTTTAAAGGAGACAAATCTTTTGCTTCTTCAATTGGAGTCATATTACCGAAAATATCAGTACCATTAGTAGCAGGAATGGCACTATGATAAGTGGCAAGAAGCTGACCTGTTTCGGCTAGTTCAATTTTTCCTAATTTATTATAATCTACAGAACCATCTGGAAGGATAATTGGTTTTGTTTCCGGAGTGGTGTTAAAATGAAATTCAAAATATCCATCTTTTCCTTTGGCAGAAGTAGTTCCTCTGGCAATCATGATTTCTTCATAATATTGTTTTTCCGAAATCATTTTCTGTATCACATTTTCACGGATGCCTGATACAATATGATGATTGTGGAGAAATTCCAGGATTTCCTCGTAAGTATAAGCGCCTTCTGCTTTTCCATAAAGCATTAGATAAGCTGTCATGGCATCTTCTGTAATATCAATAGTACAGTTTAAAGTATCTCTGTCTGTGTGTCTGCCAGTAAGAGAAGAATCTAACTTTAGCTCCGAACGGACTTGGTTATTGCTAAGATTCTCCGCTCCTGTAGTTTCTTCAACAATAAGCCCATCGCCTCTGCGGATACGGATGCGATCTTCCACTTCAATCATGGTTGCTTTAAAAAGTTCTTCTTCATTACTATAAGTCATCTTCTTCACCCCTTCAAAACTTTATTATTTTTATTCTATCACAGAACGGGAAATATGAAAAGAACTCCTATAGAATTTTCAATTTCACTAGTAACAGTTCAGCCATAGAATATGCAACAAGCACATTATGCTCGCAAAAAATGTACTTGTTACATGTACTATGAGCAGAACGCCTGTATATGAGCAAAGGATAATTTTATTTGGAATTTTAATTAGTGCCATATATTGTAAAAGAATAAAGAAAGTCATTGTAAAGTTCTTGAAAGAGAGAACAGAAAAGCGTAAAATATGGATGTATCAAATAATATATGGATAAAAAATTTGGATTAAAACCATAGTAATCATAGGAGACGCAGATAAGAAAGGTGAGTATATGAGTCAGTTTGGAAATGAAGTGGAAGAAAATGTAAATAATGTAGATATTGATAATATTGTAGAATTACTAGATCAGTTTGCAGCTTCCGGAGAGGGAAGAATGAAATTAAAGGTTACAGAGGGAGCAGCATCTGAAAAAGTAGAAAAGAAATACCACCATGGAAGATGTGATGTAGGAAGTCCATGGGCAAACGGAATGGCATGGGATGTAATTGAGGATGTTACTCCACCAAAGAATCGATAAAGGAGCCAGGATATGAATATATGTGAAACCTGTGGAAATTATTGTTATGATGAAGAATATGAGTGCTATGTGTGTGAAGTAAATTTAGATGAAGATGATATGGTAAAATTTTTGCAGGGAAATACAAATCAGTGTGCATACTATAGAAATGGCGATGAATACAGTATTGTCAGAAAGCAGATGTAATGAAAAATGATTTGGAAAGGATGAAAAGGAATAAAATGCAGGCAGTTATCTTTGATATGGATGGAGTTATTTTTGATTCAGAAAATCTTGTAATAAAATGTTGGAAAGTTGTTGCAGAAAAGTATGGAATAAAAGATGTGGAAGCAGCATGTAGGGAATGCCTTGGGGTCAATAGTGTGGAAACAAAAGAACGCTTTTTAAAAAAATATGGGGAAGAATTTCCATATGATGAATATAAAAGTGAAATGTCAGCTCTATACCACGAAACTGTGCTGAATGGAGGACTTGATTTAAAACCAGGTATAGTAGAGTTGCTTACTTTCTTAAAGGAGCATAAGTATGGTCTGGCAGTAGCTTCCTCCACAAGGAAAGCAGTAGTAGAGTCTCAATTAAAAAATGCCGGCGTTTTGAAATTCTTTGATGAAATTATATGTGGTGATATGGTGAAAAAAAGTAAACCGGAACCGGATATTTATCTTACTGCTGCAGAAAAAATTAGAGTGGATCCGACCAGATGTTATGCTATTGAAGACTCGTATAATGGAATTCGTTCTGCATATAGAGCAGGGATGCAGGTAATTATGGTTCCGGATCTACTTCCACCTACAGAGGAAACAAAAGAAAAATGTTGTATAATCTGTAATTCTTTGCTGGATGTGATTAGATTTTTAGAGAGAACAGATTCTATAGAATAAAATATCGAAAAGTATGTAAACAGGCTGCTATACTTCCGAATAAGCGAAGTATAGCAGCTTTTTTGAAAGGATGTAGAGGTCCATTAGAACAAACAAAAACCAACAAAAATGTAAAAAAATAACTAACAAAAACAAATAGTATTTTTAAAGAAAATATGGTATAAAGCAAATAAAAAAGACTGACAAATGTCAGTCCTCTTTTAATGATTCGCCAGCGTTGGAGGATAATAAAGATTGAATTAGATTTGTGTAGGAATTATAATCGTCTAATAATTCGTAATAATAATCAAGACCGGCTGGCTCTAAATGATAATATATACGTGTTAGCCGTGTTCCTACTCTCTTTTCATAAGAAGTAATACGATTCTGATCTGAGAGTCTGTATAGGATTGGATACATAGAACCTTCCTGCAGTGTGTATTCTCCATTACTTCTTTTCTTTAATTCCTGGGCAAGCTGGTAACCATACATGTCGGCTTCACTGAGCATTTTCAGTAAAAGCATTTCGACGGTTGCTTTTTTGTAATTTGATAATAATACTGATTTTTTTTTATCCATATTGTCACTCCAACTCCTAGGATACTACGTTTGGGAAAAGAATACAACAAGAAATTGTAAAAAATGAAAAAATTCTACCTAGAATTAAAATATGCTATTGACTACATCAAATAAATGTAAGATAATAATTAGGAACCACCTATTGCAAAAGTTCATTAATTAATGCTTTCTATTCAAAATTAGAATAGAAAGCATTACAACTAGCATAATATAAAAATATGGAGAAGATATGAAATCACAAACAAAAAAAAAGATAATACTACTTTTATTTCTGGCAGTACTTTCTTATTCTGCGTGTGGAAAGGTAACAAATCAGAATGAGGTACGAGAAGAAAAATTAAACCATTTAAGCGAAGACAATTATAGAATACAGGCGGATCTAACTCAGAATGGGACTCCGGAAACAATTATTACAAGTGTGTATGAAGAATTAAAAGATTCCCAAAAGTCTGGCATTATAGCAGTAGAAAGTCACGGAAGTGAAATTGTATGGAAAAAAGAAATTTTTGCCTATAATTTAGGTGAAAACCAAGGGAATGCTTCTTACTTTTTAGGCAATGTAGATGGACATAGTTGTCTGATATACTATAATCCATATATAAAGGAAGATAAAGCAGAGTACTCATACAAAGTATTTTATCTTGGCCAGGATGGTAGTGAAATAACCATAGCAGAAAATAGTATAAGTTTTGATACAGCATGGAAAGAGAATATGAAATTCCCAGTGGATGAGATGGTTGATTTTGCCGAAGAAATTAATGAATATATGGATAAAGCATATATTTTGCTCAGTACCATAGATGGTGAGTTGTGTTATAGTACTTTAGATACTATGGAAGTTTATAAGGAACACTATCAGTTATTCACAGGGAATGAAGATATTAGCAGTGAAGAGGAATTAAGAAAAACTTTAAATGAATATAAGAGCAAATTAGAAAGAAATAACTTGTAATCTATAGAAAAAGCATTTGTTTTACTGAAATATTAAGGAAAGTCAGTAAAACAGGTGCTTTTTTCTGTCGGAAATGCTTGTCAAATTGATTTAAAAGTAGTAACTTATTAATATGTGTAATAAAAAGTTTATATTGGAAAGAATGAAAATTGAAAAAACGGTAGTAAAAAATAAGGGAAGGGATTGGTAGGGTTATATGAAAATTTCCACAAAAGGAAGATATGCGCTTAGAATGATGTTAGATTTAGCAAAAAGTAAAGGGGAAAAACCGATATCAATTAAAGAAATAGCAGAGAGACAGCATATATCTGATAAATATTTAGAACAAATTATTTCAGTTTTAAATAAGGCAGGTTATGTAAAAAGTGTACGTGGACCACAAGGTGGATATATGCTTTTGAAAAATCCGGAAGATTATACAGTAGGAATGATTTTAAGATTAATAGAAGGAAATCTTGCACCTGTAGAATGTTTGGAATTTGAGGAAAATACATGTCCAAGACGTGAGGAATGTGTAACACTTAAAGTTTGGGAAAAAATTAATGATGCTGTAAAAGATGTGGTAGATAACATTACTTTGGAAGACCTGATTCAATGGGGAAATGATATGTCAGATCATTATTCTATTTAATTCCAGTGTAATTTAAAAAAAAATGCAAAAGATATATTGTAAGTTATGCTATAGGAGGAAAAACAATGGGTGAGCATGATGAACAATATATCAAAATGACACAGACACCGGTCCAGAGGTTGATTTTAACGTTGGCAGTACCTACAATTATAAGCATGCTGATAACATCTATTTACAATATGGCCGATACATATTTTGTATCAAAACTTGGAACTAGTGCCGCTGGTGCCATTGGTATTGTACTTTCTTTGATGGCAATTATTCAGGCAATTGGGTTTATGATTGGTATGGGGAGTTCCAGTCACATATCTATATTCTTAGGTGAGGAAGAGAATGAGAAGGCTGATGAATTTGCAAGCAGTGCTGTAATCATGTCATTTTTGTTAGGAAGTATTCTTGCTGGAATATGTTTTTGCTATGATGAGAGTTTGATGAAGTTTCTTGGAGCAACGGATACGATTCTTCCATATGCGATAGAATATGGAAGATATATTTTGGCTACTGCCCCTTTTATGTGTGTGACATTTGTTTTGGACAATCTTTTACGTGCAGAGGGAAAATCTAAATTAGCAATGATTGGAATTGCCATTGGAGGAATAACAAATGTGATTTTAGATCCTGTTCTTATTTTTGGAATGAGGATGGGAATGAAAGGAGCAGGAATTTCTACAGCCATTAGTCAGGTAATCAGCTTCGGGGTTCTGATGTACTGGTTTCTAGCTAGAAAAACTACATTAAATTTGCTTATAACTAAAATTGCGAAAAGACCAGGGACATATTTAAAAACTTTGAAAAATGGGCTTTCTTCCTTTGCAAGACAAGGATTGGCAAGTGCGGCAACTGTGTTGTTAAATGTAGCAGCGGCAAGATATGGTGATTCGGCTGTGGCAGGAATGTCGATTGTAGGCAGAGTGTTTATGTTTATTTTTTCAATTATCATTGGATTTGTACAGGGATACAATCCTGTGGCGGGTTATAACTATGGAGCAGATAATATGCGAAGAGTGAGAAAAGCTTTTGTTTTTACTTTGACCACGGGAACTGTTTTAATGACTATTTTGGGGGTAGCAGTTTATATTTATGCAGGTGATATTTTAAACTGGTTTATCGGACAGGATTTACAGGCTGTAGAAATTGGAACCAAGGCATTGCAGTATCAGTGTTTTGCACTGCCTCTGATTTCTATTACAGTATTATGTAATATGACATATCAGGCTATGGGGAAACCTTTTAGTGCGGTGTTTTTAGCATCTTGTCGTCAGGGTATCTTTTTTATACCTGCAATTTATATGTTGCCCTATATGTTTGGAATAACAGGGGTAGAGGTGGCACAACCTTTAGCTGATATAGTTACAGCTGTGTGTTGTATACCGTTTATGATTCATTTTTTTAAGATGGTGAAAAGTAGATGAATTGGAGGTAAGTCTATGAAGAAAAAAAGGATACAAAAGATCTTGGCGGTGATGTTATGTGCTGTAATGGTAGGTGGAAGTGGGCATATGACTATACTGGCAGAACAAGTATCCGGGACGATATCGGAAGCCGCGGAAATACAAATGACAGAAATAATGGAAGAAAGTCTAAAACTGCCAACCGGTGGTGTTGAAATACCAATTGCAGAGGAAGAAACTGTTACAGAAGAAACAGAAGAAATTGCAGAGTTTTTTCAGCAACAACAGATAGAATATGAGTGTACAGAACCGGAGGTAAATGGAGAATATACAAATGATTATGGATATTTATCCTTACAGACTGCAGGGGCAAGAGACTGCTATAATTTCATAAGAAATGCTGCTTGTATTTTTCATGAAAACTTCGGGGAAACCACCCAAAGAACCTCTCAAAGTGGCGGAGTAAATTATATATGGAATACAGTAGATATATCAGAGTATGAACTAGAAAGAGATGAATTTCGAAAAGTCTTGTTCGCCATTGAGGCAGATTATCCGGAATTTTTTTGGTTTAATGGAGATTTTAGTTATAATACTACCACAGTAAATGGAGCAGAAGTAGTGAAAAAGGCATATTTAAGAGTGGAAGCAGAATATGCCGGAGTAGAAGAACGAAAAAGTACCCAGCAAACCATTGAAGAAGGAATAAAACCATATCTGGAGGTTATTGATAAAGCCAAAGCATCAGGAGCAAATGATATGACTATAGAATTGCTTCTTCATGATATGATTATAGAAGCTGTTGAATATGCATATGTGGAAGGAACAGCTACCCCATCAGATGCCGCATATGCTCACAGTATCGTAGGGGTTTTTGATAAGATGGGAGTGGTATGTGAGGGATATTCCAAAGCATTTCAAATGTTGTTAAGTTATGCAGGAATAGAGAGTATCTATGCCATAGGCTATGGAAACGGTGGAGGTCATGCATGGAATCTGGTTTGTTTAGAGGGTGAATGGTATAATATTGATCTTACTTGGGATGATGTTACAAAAGAAAAGTATGATGGAGTTCAGTACAATTTTTATAACTGTAATACCGCAAGTTTTGGCAATCATGTTTATGTATCTTCTGTTTTCCCGGGAATGTATGAAGTTCCGGATACTACAGCAGATAAGTACAATTATTATAAGTATTATGGACTTTATGTAACATCAGAAATAGTACAGGATGAAGATAGTTTTTTGGAATTTATGAAGCAAGTGACGAAAGAAAGTTCCGGCAGGAAGGATTATTTGCTACAGTTTGGATTTGATTCCGCAGCAACCCAGTCTACTTTTCGAGAGTATTTGCGAAATGGCAAAAGCAACATTGAAGAAAATTGCAGAGACCATGAAAGTGTATTTATATCTAAAGGAACTATTTCTGCTGCCACAAATCAGTGGTATAGTGTGTACTATCCGATGGTAAGAATCTATGCAGATACATATCAGGCAGACTATGATGAACAGGGAGCAGAACTTGAGTTTCATGTAGTGGATGGAAGGAAGGAAGTTTTTAAAGAAAATAATTATACAGTCACTTATACAGATAATACAAAAGTGGGAACAGCAAAAGCAGCAGTTACTGGAATAGGGAATTATGAGTACCTGGGTACCAATGAATTCGAATTTGTAATTTCAGGAGAAGAAATTACTCCTACACCGGAACCAACGGCAACACCGGTGCCAACGTTAACACCGGAACCAACCACAACACCGGTGCCAATAGAAAATACGATTATACTTCATTATAAGAGTATAGAAGGAAAAGCTGAGCTTTGGTATCGGGAAGGAAGTAATAGTGAAACGGAGGAATGGATTAGGGTAAGTATGGAATCTGAAGGAAACGGATGGTATACATATATCTTAAAAAATAAAGCTAATGCAAAACTTATTTTTGATACACAGGGCCAACAGACAAAGACATTATTTATTGTCTCTGGGGAGTGGTGGTATTCAGATGAATGGTATGAATATAATCCGGATAATGTTGAAATACCTACAGTTACATTAACTCCAACGAAAATGCCAACAGAAACTATAACACCTACTATGACGGTTACGCCAATGATAACAGCCACACCGACCCCAACTTTTGTACCAATAGTGACAGTGACCCCAACCCCAACTTTTGTACCAATAGTGACAGTGACCCCAACTCCAACCTTTGTACCAATAGTGACAGTGACTCCAACCCCAACCTTTATACCAATGGTGACAGTGACCCCAACCTTTATACCAACGGTAACAGTGACCCCAACCCCAGCTTATACTACGGCTCCAACAATTACCACAATGTTGGTGGCAACAGATGCTCCGAAAAGTAGTGTGACGCCGATAGTAACGAAAACACCTGAAAAGCCGGGAAAGGTAACGGGCTTAAAGTTGAAATCTTCCAATGCATCTTCTATAAAAATTACTTATGGAAAGCAGAATAATGCAACAGGATATCGCTTGGTACTGTACAAGGGAAGTAAAGTGGTAAAAAGTGTGGAAACTACAGGAAATACATTTACTTTCAAAAAGCTGGAACCAGCAACTGTGTATAAGGTAAAAGTATGTGGATATGGAGAAAAAGGAAAGGAAGCTTCCTATGGAACCTATTCGAAAACATTGAAAGTGGCTACTGCTACGAAAGTACCTGTAATAAAATCTATAAAAACAGGAGAAAAGACTGCTGTAATTTCCTGGAAAAAAGTAACAGGAGCAACAGGATATGAAATCTATATGTCAACAAAAAAAAGTGGCACATACAAAAGGGTGGCATCCTTAAAGAAGGCATCAACTATTAAGTATAAAAAAAAGAAACTTGTTTCAGGAAAAACTTATTATTTTAAAATTCGTACCTATAAAACGGTAGGAGGAAATAAAATTTATAGTTCATATAGTAAGATAAAATCAGTGAGATTATAGAACACTGAAAAATTATTTGGCTTAAGATGCAGACCCATTAGAATAACTGAAAGGATTTACGCAAATGATTAACTTAATTTTTCAAAACCCGGATATGAAACTGATAGCATTTTTAGGATTAATGGCAGCTTTTATAGGAACCTGCTTTTCCATGCATAAGTTTTCAGGAGTGCTTCCAAGGGATATGGGCAGGGATTTTGCCCATGATGGAAAGCTATCTGCTGGAAAACCAAGAGGTGCAGGTTTTCTGTTTATTATTGTATTTTTGATTACAGCAGTTCTGTTTTGCAGGCTCAGCACAGAAATGGTTGTATACTTAATTCTCGTGGCGGCGGCAATGGTGACAGGATTTTTGGATGATTGTGCAAAGGCACCTTGGGGGGAATACAAAAAAGGTCTTCTGGATTTAATTATTGCTGTTATGGTTGCAATTACCTTTTTAAGATTTAATACCAATGAAATATACTGTGAAATTTTGAGTCAGAGTTTTACCATACCACCGATAGTTTTTGGGATTCTCACAGTAATACTTGTATGGACTTCCATTAATGTTACCAACTGTTCTGATGGTGTAGACGGACTTTCCGGAACCTTGTCTATTATTACATTAATGACAATTTTCATTATTGGAAATATTGTTGGGGTGGATGAGTCCCATACATATCTTATTTTACTGTTTTGTATTTGTATACTGGGATATTTATGGTACAATGCCACACCTAGTATGCTGATGATGGGCGATGCAGGATCTAGAGCCATGGGCTTATTTATTAGTATTGCAATTTTAAAAACAGAACGCCCATTTCTTTATATTCCAGTGGCACTTGTGCTGATTTTGGATGGTGGTTTAGGTTTGATTAAGGTTTCTTTACTGAGATTTTTAAAGATAAAAATTCTTACAAATGTAAGAACCCCATTACATGACCATGTACGAAAAATATGGAACTGGTCCAATACTCATACAGTATTTCGATTTGCAATTATTCAGATTGTGTTATCAATTGCAGTAATTTATGCAATTTTATAAAATATAGAAAAAATATAAACAATATGCAAAATATGGAGGAAAAGATGAAAAAGAAAATTTTAAGTGTTCTTATTTGTGGAGCAATGATGGTTGGAATGTTAGCAGGATGTGGAAACAGCCAGGGAAGCACAACAGAAACAGGTGAAGCAGCGGAAAGTACAGAAACAGCAACCGGAAAAATTACAGCAGAAATTGATGTACAGGATTATGGTGTAATTAAAGTAGAACTGGATTCAGAAGCAGCACCAGAAACGGTAGATAACTTTGTAAAGCTTGCTAAAGAAGGATTTTATGATGGACTGACATTCCACAGAATCATTTCCGGTTTTATGATTCAAGGTGGAGATCCGGAAGGAAATGGAACAGGTGGTTCTGATACTACAATTAAAGGTGAATTTAGCAATAATGGCGTGGATAATCCAATTTCCCATGTAAGAGGAACTATTTCTATGGCACGTTCTATGGAATATGACAGTGCCAGTTCACAGTTCTTTATTGTCCATGAAGATTCTACTTTCTTAGATGGTGATTATGCCGGCTTTGGTACTGTAACAGAAGGAATGGAAGTAGTAGATGCTATTTGTGAAGCAGTACAGGTAGAAGATGATAATGGTACGGTTGCAGCAGAAAACCAGCCAGTGATTAATTCTGTTAAGATTATAGAATAATTTTATTTAAGAATAATTTATATTTTCTATTTTATTTGAAGGAGTAGGATTTGTTGAACCTACTCCTTCGTCATGTTTAAAGATATTTTAAAATTAGCCTATTCTGTCTTTGGTTTAGAATTTGTTTTAAAATATTTTTTAGCTTTCCCAGCGTCCGGAAGCACCGCAAGGCAGTACAAGACCGGTATCTTTTACTGGAAGACCGATTTCATCTGCGCTGACGTGTCCGCCAAAAGATTTCAATTCTGTTGATAAAATATAAGTAAGTACTGCAGGTGCCAGGCCAGTGGTATAGGAATTAATCAAAAAGAATAAAGGTTTATCCACTAGAATCTGGGTACAAAGTTTTACAAATGGATATAAAGATTCTTCGATTTTCCAAATTTCACCCTTTGGACCTCTGCCATAGGAAGGTGGATCCATAATAATAGCATCATATTTATTTCCGCGACGGATTTCCCGTTCTACAAATTTTACACAGTCGTCTACCAGCCAGCGAATTGGTGCTTCGGAAAGTCCGGAAGACTTGGCATTTTCTTTTGCCCAGGCTACCATACCCTTAGAAGCATCTACATGAGTGACCTGTGCACCGGCAGCAGCAGCAGCTAAAGTAGCTCCCCCTGTATAAGCGAAAAGATTCAATACTTTTACCGGACGGTTGGCTTGTTTGATTTTATTTCCAAACCAGTCCCAGTTCACTGCCTGTTCCGGAAATAGGCCTGTATGTTTGAAACTAAATGGTTTTAACTGGAAGGTAAGATTATTATAATGAATACTCCACTGTTCCGGTAAATCAAAAAATTCCCATTCACCGCCTCCTTTAGAGCTTCTATGATAATGACCGTTTTTCTTTTTCCATCCCTTATTAGTTCTTGGAGTATCCCAAATAACCTGAGGGTCTGGACGAACCAAAATATAATCTCCCCATCGTTCTAATTTTTCACCACGGGAGGTATCTAATACCTGATAATCTTTCCAATGATCTGCAATCCACATATGTATATCCTTTCAAATGTTTAGTAGTCAAATGATGTAAAAAAGTGCATCCTTTATATCATAGCATAAAAGGAAAATAGTTTCAATTTTCAAAAAAAT